>CAKAIM010000007.1 GCA_916439285.1 uncultured Lachnoanaerobaculum sp.
TTTTTTTAGAAGATAGGGCCTGTTTAATAGGCTCTATTTATTTGAAAAATTTTAAATAAAAAAAGTTCATTTTTGCTATTGACAAAAAGTATATAAGTGCAGTATCCTATTAAAGTCAGTTTTGGGTTATCGCCAAATGGTAAGGCACTGGACTCTGACTCCAGCATTTCTAGGTTCGAATCCTAGTAGCCCAGCTTTTACAACTCCCATTCAAACAAAGATGTTTGTGGGAGTTTTTTAGTATATACAGATGAGGATTTTTTATGAAGAAGGTAGCACTTGCAGGGACTGAAAGCTTGACAAATTATATAGATGCATTAAAAGAAAACGATATAGAAGTTATCGCAACTCTTGATGTGGATGAGGCCATAAAATGTGACGGTTTGCTTCTTCCCGGTGGTGGAGATATAGATCCTGTTTACTATGGTGAAGAAATGAACGGATCAGACGAGCCTGACAGAGAGCTTGACAAAGCACAAAGAGATATTTTGGATGCATTTTGTAAAGGCAAAAAAGCCTATCTTAGGCATTTGCAGAGGTATGCAGCTTATAAATATATACTTTGGTGGAAGTTTACATCAGGATCTTGTAACAAGAAATATCCATACAAGAAAAAATGATAATGACAGCATACACAGTGTAAAAAGTGTAGAAGAAGGAAATTTGTTTGAAAAATTTTATGGCAAAACTTTCAATATAAACTCCGCACATCACCAAGGCACAAAAAAACTCGGAAAAGGACTGAAAGAGGTTTTACGCTCCGAGGACGGAGTATGTGAAGCTGTTATACATGAAGAATTACCGATTATAGCTACACAGTTTCATCCTGAGAGAATGTCTTATAAACAAAGAAGAGATGATACGGTAGTAGGTGAGGAAATTTTCAAGTATTTCAAATCTCTTTTAAAATAAGAGACAGTGAGGTAGGTAGTCAAATGTATTCATTTAATGAAAGAATCAGATACAGTGAGTTGGGGGAGAATGGAGAGCTGTCTTTGGTAGGACTTTTGAATTTGTTTCAGGACTGTTCAACATTTCAATCCGAGGACCTTGGACTTGGAATAAAATATTTACAAGGAAAAAAGGAAGCATGGTGGGTTAATTCCTGGCAGATAGATATAAGCAGATTGCCGGGGCTTGCACAAAAAGTGGAAGTAGGCACATTTGCCTACAACTTTAAAAGCTTTTACGGATATAGAAATTTCTTTTTAAAAGATGAAAACGGTGAGTTTTTGGTAAAAGCGGACTCCATATGGTTTCATTATGACTTGGACAATAAAAGACCTACTAAACCTACAGATGAAGCTTTAAAAAGATATTTGGCAGGAAACGAGAAACACCTCGATATGACTGATATTGTCAGAAAGTTTGATATACCGACAGAATATGAGCTTGGCAGTGAAATCGTGGTAAGCAAGAATGATTTGGATACAAATCATCATATGAATAATGCAGTATATGTAAGTAAAGCAAAAAATATTATTGAAGAAGATTTCAAAGTGAAAAAAATAAGCGTACAATACAAGAAGGCGGCCGTATTGAATGATGTGATTTTACCTAGAATTACAAAGAATGAAAATTCATATATTGTAAATCTGGCAGATCCAAAGGGAGATACATATGCTATCGTCAGATTTGAATATTAAGGGGGATTTATGGAATTAGGAAAAATACAGAGCCTTAAAGTTGACAGAAAAAAGGATTTCGGTGTATATCTTACGGACGGAAACGGCGAAGATGTACTTCTGCCTATGAAGGAAGTACCGGAAGGTTGTGAAGTAGGAAGTGAGATAGAAGTATTTGTATATCGTGACAGTAAAGACAGACTTATTGCGACTACAAGAAGACCTAAAATTTTAGTTGGAGAAGTTGGAAGACTCTTGGTAAAATCTACCACAGGAATAGGAGCATTTCTTGATATAGGACTTGAAAGAGATGTGCTTTTGCCTTTTAAGGAGACTGTGAATAAGGTAAAAGAGGGAGATGAGATACTTGTATATCTTTATGTGGATAAGAGTAACAGACTTGCAGCCAGTGCAAAGGTCTATTCACATCTTTCGCCAAACAGCCCGTATAAAAAGGATGACGAGGTAGTCGGAACAGTATTTGAAATTAAGAAGATGGGTATATTTGTAGCTGTAGATGACAAGTACAACGGTATGATTCCGCCAAATGAGAGTTTTGAGGACATCAAAATCGGTGACAGACTTGAAATGAGAGTTATAAGGGTAAGAGAAGACGGAAAGCTTGACTTGAGTCCGAGAAAGAAAGCTTACAGACAGCTGCTTACAGATGCGGATATTCTTTACAATATAATTGAAAGCAGAGGCGGAAGTTTAGGTTTTGATGAGAGCGTTTCTCCGGATAGAATAAAGGTGGAGCTTAAGCTTAGCAAGAATGCTTTTAAAAGAGCGGTAGGACATCTTTTGAAAGAAGGCAAAATAGAAATAGTTGACGGAGACATCAAATGTCTTTAATCGATGATGTGATAAATAAAGCAAAGGAATACATAGGGGTTACTGAAGAACCGCCGGAAAGCAATAATGTGGTATTTAATACAGATTATTACGGGCAGGAAGTGTATGACGGCAGTGTGGCAACATATCCATGGTGTGTGACTTTTCTTTGGGATATTTTCAGGATATCCGGAGCGGAACATGTTTTTTGTGACGGAATGAAGACCGCTTCCACAGAAAGCGTATACAGTTATTACAAAAATAAAAATATGCTTTTTGATAAGGGACAAAGAGGAGATATCATTCTTATTCTGACTGCAGAGGCATCAAAATCAAGAAGAGTAAATCATGCGGGAATTGTAGTATCGGCAAACAGAGACGGTACATATGAAACCATAGAGGGTAATACCGGCAGCGGAAATATCGCAAACGGCGGTATGGTAATGACAAGAAAGAGAAGCTTTGAAGGTAAAGGCTATACAATAGTAGGGTTTGCAAGGCCAAGCTATGAAAATAAGGTTGCTAAACAAAACTCTAAAAATACAGGGTTTAATGAAATCCCGGTAAGTGCAAGATTAACTGTTACAGGTAATGGTGTAAGAGTCAGAACAGCACCAGATACTTCTTCTTCCATAGTAAAAAACTTAAGTGAAGGAGAAATGTTAAAGGCTGTCGGCAGAATTGCAAGCAGACACAATCCTTGGTTTCATATATCCGAAGGCTATATAAGCGGAAACTTTGTAAGGGGATGGATAAAGGATTACAATGATAATAACAGATGGTGGTATGTGGATAAGGACTACAAATATGCCAAAGCGGAGTGGAAAACTATAGAAGGAAAGGATTACTGCTTCGGTAAGGACTCGTATTTGTTTGTAAAATGCTATATTAAATCAGCCATAAACGGTACTTATTACTGGGTAGATGATGACGGTGTTTACCAAAAGCGCTATGATACCGAAAGCCCAAGCAGAAAATACAGAATAGTGGAAAATTATAAGAGTGAGAATGCTTATAAGATATAAAAAAGGTCCGGCAGTTTGTTGCCGGACCTTTTTAGGTAAATATATTTTATTCACCTTGATACATGAACTTTATTATTCTTTCAACGTCTTCTTTATCATGTGCTACAAGATCGAGTTCCTTGATATAGCCGTTTGAAAGATGTTTGCCATTGAAAGATACTGTGTAAGCTTACTCTTAAGGTTGATTCTGTCACCTTCAGGGGAAACAAGCTCAACTGTTCCTTTGCATTCATCGATTACCTTGAAAAAAGCATCAACATCTTTGATATTTTGTACTTTCACATAAACCTCCATACAAATATATTTTTCTACAGTATAGCAAAATAGACATGCAGAGTAAAGAAGTGAATTTCTTAGATATGGCAAATATAAGTTTATTGTGCTACAATAGGCAGATGTCACGGGGTGACATAATATGAGTATTTCAATAATGGAGATGGAAATGCAGATAATAATTGTAGGCTGTGGCAAGGTTGGTTCGACTATTGCGGAGCAACTTAGTGCAGAAGGACATGATATAACAATAGTTGATACAGATGAAGCGGTTGTAAAGGCTTTGGCGGCCAGACTCGATATAATGGGTGTTACAGGAAACGGAGCAACACATACTATATTGGAAGAAGCCGGAATAGAAGATTCCGATCTTTTGATTGCAGTTACCGAATCGGATGAGTTAAACCTTCTATGCTGCATGGTAGGAAAAAAGGCCGGAGCGGAGCATACCATAGCCAGAGTAAGAAATCCGGAGTACAGTCAGGATATAGGGTTTATGAAAAAAGAACTTGGACTTGCTATGACCATCAATCCGGAGTATGCGGCTTCTACAGAAATGGCAAGACTTTTAAGATTCCCTTCAGCTATAGAAATAGACACTTTCGGAAGAGGAAGAGTGGAGCTTTTGGAATATAAGATATCTGAGGGCAATATACTTGTCGGAAAGAGCCTTATAGATGTCGGAAGAAATATAAAGTCGGATGTACTTATATGTGCGGTGGAAAGAGAAGAGGAGGTAATTATACCAAATGGTGGCTTTGTACTGCAAAACGGAGATATTGTAAGTATTGTGGCCTCCACAGAAAATGCAAAGGACTTCTTTAAGAAAGTCGGATGCAACAGTAGCGGTGTAAGAGATACCATGATAGTCGGTGGAGGAACAATCGCCTACTACCTGGCAAAGCAGCTCTTACCTCTTGGAATAAAAGTAAAGATAATAGAAAAATCATATGAAAGATGCGAGGAACTTTCCGCAATGCTTCCGAATGCGGTCATTATCCACGGCGATGCGGCCGACAAAGATGTATTATTGGAGGAGGGAATAGAGAAATGTTCATCCTTTGTTTCGCTTACCGGAATCGATGAGGAGAATGCATTCCTTTCACTTTATGCAAAGAGTGTTTCACATGCCAAAATAGTTACAAAGATAAATCGTATTGCATTTGATGATATTATAGAGAAGTTTCGATCTTGGAAGTATGATCTATCCTAAGCATATCACGGCGGAATATATTGTAAGATACGTAAGAGGATTACAAAACAGTGTAGGAAGCAATAATGTCGAGGCACTTTATAGGATTATACATGGCAAGGTAGAAGCTTTGGAATTTTATATAAAGGAAGATTCGGGTATGACAGGTGCCACCTTGGAGGCATTACCGATAAGAGAAGGTGTACTTGTTGCCGGTATTATCAGAGACGGAAAAGTGATGATACCTAACGGTAAGTCAACATTACAAAGAAATGATTCTGTTATTATAATAACAAGAATTACAGGTATGCAAAAATTTAGAGGATATATTAAAGTAATGAACTATTCAATTATATTATATATAGTGGGAAAGGTGATGATGCTGGAGTCTGCCTGCTTTTTGATACCGGCGGTAACATCACTTATATACGGTGAACACGAGGGCATGGCGTACTTGATTGTGGGTGCTGTGTCTGCAATTATAGGACACCTTATTTCCAGTAAGAAAAAATTTGAAAATGTTTTCTTTGCAAGAGAAGGTTTTGTAATGGTTGCCCTCTCATGGATAGTACTCAGTGTGGTGGGAGCAATCCCCTTTGTACTTACCGGTGAGATTCCTAATATGGTAGATGCTTTATTTGAAACGGTATCAGGATTTACCACAACAGGAGCAAGTATACTTGAAGATGTGGAGAGCCTCAGTCATACATCACTTATCTGGAGAAGCTTTACACACTGGGTAGGAGGTATGGGAGTTATTGTACTTCTTCTTGCCATACTTCCTATGGCAGGCGGCTACAATATGCATCTTATGAAGGCGGAAAGCCCCGGGACCTGTAGTCGGAAAACTGGTTCCAAGACTTAGAGATACCGCAAAGATTCTTTATCTTATATATCTGGTAATGACGGTTATAGAGTTTGTTATTTTACTGTTTGTAAAGATGCCGGTATTTGATGCCCTCTGTATTACTTTCGGTACTGCAGGTACCGGAGGTTTCGGTATAAAGGCAGACAGCCTTGGAAGTTATTCCTATGCGATTCAGGTGGTGGTGACCGTCTTTATGATACTTTTCGGTGTTAACTTTAATGCTTACTTCTTACTGCTTGGAAAGCATAAAAAAGATGCCTTCAAGATAGAAGAGGTCAGATGGTATTTCGGAATAATCTTTGCCGCAATTATTATTATTACAATAAATATCAGAGGCTATTTTTGAAAATATTTTTGACAGCACTAAATCATGCGAGCATTCCAGGTAGGATCGATTATTACCACCACAGGATATTCAACCACAGATTTTTGATTTGTGGTAGCAACTTTCAAGAAATGTAATAATTTTTCCTTATGATGTGCGGTGCCTGTGCAGGAAGTACAGGTGGTGGAATTAAGGTTTCAAGAATTATAGTTATGTTAAAATCGGTATTCCAGGAGATAGGTTACTATATTCACCCAAGAGGTGTAAAAACTATAAAAATGGACGGTAAGGTACTTGAAAAGCCGGTACTTACCAGTATAAGAGTATTTATGCTGACATACATCATGATCTATGTAATATCAATGTTTTTACTCTCACTAAATAATTTTGACTTTGAAACCAATTTTACAGCCGTGGCGGCTACATTCAACAATATAGGTCCGGGACTTGCAAAGGTGGGACCTATGGCAAATTTCAATATATATTCATATTTTTCAAAGTTGGTGCTAACATTTGATATGTTGGCGGGAAGACTTGAGTTATATCCGATGCTTCTTTTATTCAGCCCGGGAGTATGGAGGATAGGAAAAGATAAATAAATTTATTTTTAAAGCACTTGCAAAATCTTTGCAGGTGCTTTATAATTCCTACTAATATGATAGGAAAGAGGAAATAAAGATACAATGATTGAACTGAAAAATGTTACAAAGACTTTCAGTGCAGGAAGTAATACGGTTCATGCTGTGAAAGATGTATCTTTAGTGATAGAAAAGGGAGAGATATTCTGAATCATAGGATTTTCCGGTGCAGGAAAATCCACACTTGTAAGATGTATTAATCTTTTGGAAAGACCGAATTCGGGTAAAGTATTTGTAGACGACAAGGATCTGACAGCCCTTTCAGCTAGAGATTTAAGAAAAGCAAGAAAAAAAATCGGAATGATTTTCCAGCACTTTAATTTGATGCCGTCAAGGACGGTGGCTGATAATGTAGAATATTCACTTTTTGGAAGCGGACTTACAAAGGCTCAAAAAAAGGCTAAGGTTAGAGAACTCTTGGCACTTGTAGATATAGCGGATAAAGAGAATTCATATCCGAGTCAGCTCTCGGGAGGCCAAAAGCAAAGAGTGGCGATAGCCAGGGCTCTTGCAAACGATCCTAAGGTGCTTTTATGTGACGAGGCGACTTCAGCACTGGATCCTCAGACCACGGCTTCAATTTTGGAACTTTTGCAAAGCCTTAATAAAAAGCTTGGAATCACAATAGTGGTCATTACACATGAGATGGCTGTTGTAAAGCAGATCTGTGACAGAGTGGCGGTAATGGAAAACGGTAATGTGGTGGAAGAAGGAGATGTATTCTCAATATTTGCAAACCCTAAACATCAGATTACAAAAGGACTTTATAAAGACCACCTCAAATCTTCAAAAGATAGAGGGGCTTATAGCATCAGGTTCTGATGTGGTTAAGTTAAGTCCGGGAGAAGTTATACTTAGACTCAGTTATAAGAAAGCCAATACTTGGAGGCTCTGATTTCGGAAGTTTCCAGAAAGTTTAATATAAATCTAAATATAATATATGCGGATGTGGAGATAGTAAAAGGAGCACCTATCGGTGGGAACAGTGGCGATAGTCAGCGGTCAAAAGGCTGATATAGATGCCGCCATCAAGCATTTGCATGATAAGGAAGTAGGAGTGGAGGTGATAAAGGATGAAAGAATTTTTACACATTCTCTTACCAAACATATCGGCTAAACCGAATGAACTTGTCGAAGCTACTTTACAAACTTTGAATATGATGGTATTATCAGGTGCAATTTCACTTTTCTTCGGTCTTATATTCGGAGTTATGATAGTTGTGACCGCGCCGAAGGGGATACTCAAGAATGCGTTTATCTATAATATTTTTAGATAAACTTATCAATGTATTCAGATCCATACCTTTTGTAATACTTCTTGCGGCTCTTATACCTTTTACAAGAATGGTGGTAGGAACTGCAATAGGAACAAAGGGAGCTATACTTCCGTTAGTATTCGGTACGGTACCTTTCTTTACAAGACAGATTGAAAGTGCATTGCATGAAGTGGACAACGGTCTGATAGAAGCAGCACAGAGTATGGGTTCATCACCTATAGAGATTATTTTCAGAGTGTATTTGAGAGAAAGTATGACGGGAATTATCAGAGGTGTACAGATTACATTTATATCACTTTTGGGACTTACAGCGATGGCCGGAGCGATAGGCGGTGGAGGTCTTGGAGACTTTGCCATAAGATACGGACATCAAAGAAATCAGACTGATGTAACCTATGTAACGGTAATCATTATACTTGTAATGGTAAGCTTGATACAGGGCATTGGAAACAGAGCAATAAAGAAAAACACACATTAACAGGATTTTATGCAGTGATTTGATTATATTCGGAGCACTGATAAAATATATATATAATCATAAGGAGGTTAATTATGAGAAAATTAAGTAAATTATTGGCAGTAGGCGCTATTTTAACTTTGGGACTTACTGCATGCGGTTCAAGTCAGAAGGCGGATACAAGTGCAGAGAGTACAAAGGCGGATGCAAGTCAGAAGGCGGAAGAAAGCACTAAAGCGGGAGAGAGCGCTAAGACAGAAGGCGATACAACAATCAAAATCGGTGTTGTAGGTGAGAACAACGAGCAGTGGACTCCTGTAATAGATGCTATGGCAAAAGAAGGCATCACTGTAGAGCTTGTAAAGTTTGCAGACTATTCATTGCCAAACAGAGCGTTAAATGACGGAGAAATCGATTTAAACGCTTTCCAGCACAAGGCATATCTTGCAAATGATATAAAGGACAACGGATATAAGATTGAGGCTATCGGTGATACAATCGTTGCACCTCTTGGAGTATATTCAAAGAAGATTGCAGATCTTTCAGAGTTAAAGGACGGCGATACAATTGCAATCCCAAGTGATGCTACAAACGGAGGTAGAGCCTTAAAGGTACTTGAGAGCGCAGGAGTTATCAAAGTAAATCCTGATGCGGGATATACACCTACACTCAGTGATATTACAGAGAATCCTAAGAATATCAAGTTCACAGAAGTAGAGGTCGCAAATACACCAAGCCTTTTTACCTGATGTAGTCAGCTGCAGTTATCAACGGCGGACATGCTGTAGACAACGGTTTAAATCCTGAGAACGATTCTATCTTCCTTGAGAAGGTACAGGAAGGAACAGATAATCCATATGTAAATATTATTGTTGCAAGAAGTGAAGACAAGGACAATGAGAATTACAAAAAGATTGTAAAGGCATATCAGAGTGATGATGTGAAGAAAGTTATTGAAGATGTATATAAGGGTGCTTATTTACCTGCATGGAAATAATTTTTCTCTAAGAAAACCAAATAAATAAGAGCTGTCGTATATTTCAAAAAGTTGAAATATACGGCGACTTTTTATAAGAATACAGACTCGGGTGCAGAGTTCATATATTGTTCATATCTAATTCAAAAACCTTTTTACATAAAAAAACAAACTTTAGCCACTTTTATTTTCTATAATACAAAAACATAGACGAGAGATAGCGAGTCTATAAAAATAAAAGATTTTTTTCATAATACTCGAGCCGATACATTCGGCTCTCCTCCCAAAAAATACAAGCCGACAGAGATGTCGGCTTTTTTATATTCATTATTTATTGACATTTACCGCTTTAAAATATAAACTTGCTTGATAGTAAAAAAATAACGAGAGGATAGATTTATCTAATAATATATGGATCAGTTTGCAAGAACTCAGCTTTTTACTTGGTAAAAAAAGCTATGGAAAAAAATTAAAAAAATTCAAGAGTGGCGATATTTGGAGTAGGCGGTGTAGGAGGCTACAGTGTCGAGGCACTTGCCAGATCGGGCGTAGGAGCTATCGATTTGATAGATGACGACAAGGTATGTCTTACAAATATAAACAGACAGATAATTGCGGATGTAAAAAGTATAGGAAAATACAAAGTTGATGTTGCAAAAGAGAGGATACTAAGTATAAACCCTAAATGTAAAGTAACTACACATCAGTGCTTTTACCTGCCTGAAAATGCCGGGGACTTTGACTTTTCACAGTATGACTATGTAATAGATGCTGTGGATACAGTGACTGCAAAAATAAATCTTGTAATGCAGGCCAATGAAAGTAATGTAAATATAATCAGCAGTATGGGTGCAGGAAATAAGCTCGATCCTACGGGTTTTATGGTAAGTGATATATATAAGACCAGTGTATGCCCTCTTGCAAAGGTTATGAGGCGTGAACTTAAGAAAAGAAACATAAAGAAGCTTAAAGTGGTATATTCAAAAGAAGCGGCTATAGTACCTTTTGAGGATGAAAGTATAAGTTGCAGTTCTCATTGTGTATGTCCTCCGGGAACTGAGAGAAAATGTACGGACAGAAGATCGATTCCCGGGTTCCGTTGCTTTTTGTTCCTTCTGTTGTGGGACTGATAATAGCCGGAGAAGTAATAAAGGACTTTGATAAAGGATGTTACAGAATAAATATCATAAATTAAATAATATATTGAGAGGGAAATATGATTGAAACAATTACGAAGTTGAACGCGGCTTTAAGCGGGTTCATATGGGGTGTGCCGGCAATGATAGCGCTTATGGGCGTAGGTATATACCTGAGTATCAGAACAGGATTTTTACAGATAAGAAAATTCGGATATATAATGAAGACCACTGTAGGCAGAATCTTCAGGAAAAGAGATATAGCAGACGGTGCACTTTCACCTTTCCAAGCCGCTACTACGGCACTTGCGGCCACAGTGGGAACAGGAAATATTGCAGGTGTTGCAGGTGCCATATCAATAGGCGGTCCGGGAAGTGTATTCTGGATGTGGATATCGGCAATACTTGGAATGTGTACCAAATTTGCAGAGGTTACTCTTGCCGTATATTTCAGAAAAACAAATAAGCATGGAGATCTTGTAGGAGGACCTATGTATTATATTCAAAACGGTCTTTCAAAAAGATGGCTGTTTTTGGCGTACCTTTTTGCGACATTCGGTACACTTACGGTATTCGGAACAGGAAATGCCACTCAGGTAAATACTATTACGGCAGCTATAAATGTAGCACTCGAGGGATATGGAATAGTAAAACCGGGTGGACATGAGATGATAAACTTGGTCATTGGAATTATTGTAACGATACTTGTAGGAATGGTTTTGCTCGGAGGTATAAAAAGAATAGGATCGGTGACTGAAAAGCTTGTACCTTTTATGGCGCTTATATATGTAATATTGGCGCTTGGAGTTGTTATTTTAAATATAAACAGAGTACCTGAGGTCTTTGTAAGTATTATATATGGAGCATTCAATCCAAGAGCGGTCACCGGAGGTATTATAGGAAGCTTCTTTATAAGTATGAAAAAGGGAGTGTCCAGAGGTATATTCTCAAATGAGGCGGGACTTGGAACAGGCCCTATTGCACATGCATCGGCAGATACAGGCAAGCCGGTAAAACAGGGATTTTTCGGAATATTTGAAGTGTTTGCCGATACCATAGTTATATGTACACTTACAGCTTTGGTAATACTTTGCTCGGGAGTCAGCATTCCTTTCGGTTCACCGGCAGGTGCTGAACTTACTATAGGCGGATTTATAAAGACCTATGGAAACGGAGTATCAATATTTACAGCAATAGCCATGTGTTCTTTTGCTTTCTCAACAATTATAGGATGGGGACTTTACGGTGCAAGATGCATAGAGTTCTTACTCAGTGAAAAGGTTATAAAACCTTTTATGGTGGTGTATTCTTTGACTGCAATAGTAGGTGCAACGATGGATCTCGGACTTTTTATGGGATATATCGGAGACTTTTAACGGACTTATGGCAATACCTAACCTTATAGCATTATTCCTGCTTTGCAAATGTAGTGGTTAAGCTGACAAAGGAATATTTTTGAGACGGAAGGAAAAGAAAAAAATAAAAAAACACTTGACAATAAAATAAAGATTGTGTAAAAATATAATCATAAGCTATTTAGAAAAAGATTTGGAGGAGAAAAAAAGTTATGGCAGTAAAGATAATTACAAGTGAAAAATTTTTGAAGCGGAAGTTTTAAATGCAAAAGAACCTGTATTGGTAGATATCTGGGCACCATGGTGCGGTCCATGTAAGATGCTTTCACCTATAGTTGATGAAGTGGCTGAGGAGGCACAAGGTTTTACAGTAGCTAAGATCAATGCGGACGAGAATCCTGCTTTGGTAGAAACAAGTTCCATGTTTATGTCAATACCTACACTTTTGGTATTCAAAAAAACGGTGAGGTTGTAAAACAAGTCTGTAGGTCTTATAACAAAGGATGAAGTAAAGGCTTTGTTGGCATAATAGTAGCTGATTAAGAGCGGTATCGCATATTCAGATACATTCACATTAAAGAAAGAAGTGATTATATGTACGATATAGTAGTAGTGGGCGCCGGAACAGCCGGATTGTCAGCTGCAATATACGGAGTGAGAGCAGGAAAATCGGTACTTGTACTTGAGGGTGCATCTTATGGAGGACAGATAATAAATACTCCCGAGATAGAAAATTATCCTGCTATCAAAAAAACTTCAGGTTTTGAATTCGCCACAGATTTATTCAATCAGGCAAAAGATTTGGGAGCTGAAGTAAAATATGAAAAGGTAGTCGGCATCAGCCTTGAAGGAAATATAAAGAAGGTAAAGACTGAAAAAGAAACCTATGATGCAAAGTCTGTAATACTTGCTACAGGCGCAAAGAACAGACCTCTCGGTCTTCCTAATGAGAAAAAGCTGGTAGGTTCAGGTATATCATACTGTGCAACCTGTGACGGAATGTTTTACAGAGACAGAGTTGTTGCAGTAAACGGTGGAGGTAACACAGCTATAGAGGATGCAACATTTTTAGCCAATGTTGCAAAGAAAGTATATGTGATACATCGTAGAGACGAGTTCAGAGCTGAAGAAGCTGTAGTGGCGACTTTAAAGAAGAAGGACAATGTGGAGTTTGTTTTAAACTCAAATATTGTAGAGATAAAGGAAGAATCTTTTGCAGTTACAGGTGTAGTTGTAGAAGATAAAAATACCGGCGAAAAAAGAGAAATCGCAGTAGACGGACTCTTTGTAGCAATAGGTCAGGTACCTGATAATGCGGCTTTTTGCAGATGTGGTAGAGCTTGATAAGGCAGGTTATATCGTATCGGGAGAAGACTGCAAGACAAAAACAGAAGGTGTTTTTGCGGCAGGAGACGGAAGAACAAAGGAAGTACGTCAGCTTGTAACTGCGGCAGGAGACGGTGCAGTATCAGGAATTGCGGCTGCAAAATATGTGGAGACCTTATAATTAAAATATCAGCGGATAAGATTTTCGTTGATTTGATCATAGATAAATAAGAGGAGAAAAGATATGAATATATATGATTTTAAAGTAAAGAACAATAAGGGTGAGGAAGTTAGCCTTTAGCGATTATAAGAATAAAGTAGTACTTATAATAAACTCTGCAACAGAGTGTGGATTTACACCACAATATGAGCAGTTACAAAAGCTTTATGCAGACTATCAGGATAAGGACTTCGTTATACTTGATTTCCCATGTGATCAGTTCGGACATCAGGCACCCGGAAGTGATGAGGAGATTGCTAAGTTTTGCAGCTCAAGATTCGGTGTAACTTTCCCATTGTTCTCAAAAGATTAGAAGTAAACGGTGACGGAGCTTGTGAGGTATTTAAGTATCTTAAGAGCGAGAAAGGTTTTGCAGGCTGGGGCGCTGATAATGATATGTCAAAGCTTCTTACAAAGATGCTTAGTGAGGCAGATCCCGACTATGCAAGCAAGCCTGATATCAAGTGGAACTTTACAAAATTCCTTATCGATAAGAACGGAAATGTTGTAAGAAGATTTGAACCTACAGAAGGCGTTGAAGTAGTAGAAGAGGCTGTAAAAAAATTAATCTAATATAGAAAAGCCAGGGGAGTGTTTATGAAAATAAAGGCTCCTTTGAAGTCTTTTTAAAAGAAAGAGGGAATATTAAAATGGCGGATAAGTACGACTTACTTAAACTGGAAAATCAACTTTGCTTTCCACTATATGCTTGCTCAAAGGAAATAGTAAGAAGATATAAGGTATATCTTGATAAGCTTGATCTTACATATACACAGTATATTGTAATGATGGTAATGTGGGAAGACAAGGAATTGAATGTAAAAGAGTTGGGAGATAAAGCTCTTCCTTGACTCCGGCACACTTACACCTGTATTAAAAGAAGCTTGAATCAAAGGGTTATGTTACAAGAGAACGTTCAAAGATAGATGAGAGAACACTTATAGTTACACTGACAAAAAAAGCGGAGAAGAGCTTAGAGAAAGTGCGCTTGACATACCGGTCGGTATGAGAGGCTGTTTGAATATAAATGATGAAGAGATGGCACAGCTTCGTAGCATGCTGAATAAAAATCTTAAGTGAAATGGGAGATGTTGCATAGACCTTGAAAGAGCTGATAATTTGCGAAAGAACGGTAGTAAGAATGAGTGCAGAAAAAAAGAACTTTGGGACATATATGATGAAAACAAGATGCCTACAGGGAGAGACTGTAGACAGATATAATCTTTCTCTAAACCCGAAACAATTCCATCTGGTTGTAATAGGAATACTCTTTACAGAGGATAAAAAAAGTATTGATTACCAAAACGCTCACCCAGTAAGAGATATGCAGGAGGACTCTGGGAGATACCGGGCGGTGGAGTAAGAGCGGGAGAGAGTTCACAGGATGCCGTACGCAGAGAAATTTTTGGAAGAGACCAATATAAATCTTTATGACAGAGACTATGAAAAGCTGTATAACTATAAGAGGATAAATACTGAAAGCAACAGTTATTTTTGTGGATATGTACTGTTATCTTATATCCGAAGAAGATATTCGAAATGTGAATATACAGGTAGAGGAAGTATCAGATTTTAAGATTTCAAGTGTTCCTGAGATAAAAAGAGATAGCAAAGAAAGGTGAATTCCTACATTTTGATAATGTAAAGGAAGTTTTTATATAATTTATAAGATGTTTTTTTGGAAGTCATGAGAGAAATCGCGACTTTTTGTATGGAAATCGTTATTTTATTTTACTTCTATTTAGGTTAAACTATATGTAATATTTATTACCGGAAAGGAGTAATGTATGAAAAAAAGAGTTTTTTTCTTGGATTGGTAGCAAGTACATTATTGATGGCTGTGCCTACATTTGGAGCAACCGGAGGTTGGAAAAAGAGATAATAACGGTTGGTGGTATCAGTTTTCCGACGGGTCATATGTAAGATCATCATGGCTTAGTGTAAACAATGTCTGGTACTATATGAACGGATCGGGCTATATGCAAACAGGCTGGTTAAAAAGAAGGAAGAGACTGGTATTATCTGGATACAAACAACGGAGATATGAAAGTAGGCTGGGTCAATGTCAAATAATACATGGTATTATATGAATCCTTTCAATGGCTGGCAGAATGGATGCAAAACACATATACACCTGACGGATACTTTGTTGATGCAAGCGGAGCATATCAGCCTGCCGGAAGAATGACGGAAACAAACGGCAGACAAAACAACAATGCAAATACAACATCGGGATCGGCTTCAAATCAGACTTCAACATCCGCCTTTGCACAAAGAGTTATTGAACTTGTAAAACGATGAGAGAGCAAAAGTACGGACTTTCGCCCATCTCAGCCGACAGTGCACTTATGAACAGTGCGGATATAAGAGCAAAGGAACTTGTGACATTGTTCTCACATACAAGACCTGACGGTTCAAGCTATCGTACTTTAATGCCTTCAGGACTTATGACCTGGGGAGAAAATGTTGCAATGGGACAGAGAAGCCCTGAAAGCGTTATGGACTCATGGATGAACTCACAGGGTCATAGAGAAAACATACTAAGTGATGATTTCAGCTTAATAGGTGTAGGGTGCTATAGTGACGGCAGTACACTTTATTGGGTTCAAAACTTCGGTGCAAGAAGATAATTATTTTATAATCAACAAAATCAACCTATACTTTAAAGCAGTATTTTGCTTTGAGGTATAGGTTTTTTTACTAAAGACCATACTATATTTGTAAAGATTTTTTTGCATTATGCAGATATAAAAATAAATACTATAAACCTATAGACAAAAAGGGTTTATAGTGATATTATCATCTCCGTAAAATAAATGCAGAGATACAAAGAGTATCTTGGAAAGTAACATTATGGATTTTGAATTTATAAAACAGGTGTTTCCTTTATACGTAGATGCAGCCATACTGACATTAAAAATAGGTATATCGGGAATCTTAATTGCAATAATTGTGGGGCTCTTATGTACGCTTGTTTTACATAAGAAGATACCGGTACTTAGTCAACTGGTAAGTATATATATTGAAATGAGCAGAAATACACCGCTTATCATACAGTTGTTTTTTATATACTACGGTTTGCCGAAGCTTGGGCTAAAGGTAGATGCATTTGCATGCGGGGTATTCGGACTCGCATTTCTGGGAGGCAGCTATATGTGTGAGGCTTTCAGAAGCGGAATAGAAACTATAGATAAGATACAGGAGGAGAGTGCATTAAGTCTTGGACTTAGCCACAATCAGACACTCTTTTATATTTTGCTTCCACAGGCTGTTTCAATAAGTACACCCGCATTTGTAGCCAATATAATATTTCTTTTGAAAGAAACATCCGTGTTCTCAGCTATCAGCTTAATGGATCTTATGTTTACCGCAAAAGATTTGATAGGCTTGTATTATAAAAACTGTTGAGAGCCTTGTACTGCTGGTGTTTTTTTCTATTTAATTATATTATTACCGGTGTCAATACTCGGTTCCTATGTAGAAAGGAGGGTACGATATGCCGGATTTGGGTCTTGATGTGATATTTAAAGGAAAGAATGCAATAAGACTTCTTGGTGGACTTGGTATAGCACTTAGAATCAGTTTAATATCTGTGCTTATCAGTATTCCCTTGGGTATCTTGGTCGGTATTTTGATGACTTTTAAAAATCCTGTTTTAAAAGCGGTACTTAGAGTATATCTTGAAATTATAAGAATAATGCCGCAGACTTTGTACTTTTTGTTTATAGTATTTTTCGGAAGTACAAGAGCACTTGGAATAGATGTCTCAGCAGAACTTTCAGCAATCATAGTATTCAGCCTTTGGGGAACTGCAGAGATGGGAGATTTGGTAAGGGGAGCTGTTACAAGTATTCCAAAGCATCAGTATGAGAGTAGTGAAGCACTTGGACTGAGTAAGAAACAGACTTTTATATATATCATTATACCTCAGACGATAAAGCGACTTATTCCGCTTTCAATTAACCTGATTACCAGAATGATAAAGACTACATCACTTGTACTTATGATAGGAGTTGTTGAGGTAATAAAGGTGGCACAGCAGATAACGGAGGCAAACAGAACTTCAAGTCCGAATGCGACTTTTTGGAGTATATCTGGTGGTTTTTATGATGTATTTTTATCGCTTGTACCCCTGATAAGTATGCTTGCAAGATATCTGGAAAAAAAGAAATTAGTATGAAGGAAGGAGAGAATATGCCGGCATTATTGGAAATAAAACAGATGTTGTAAAAAAATTATGACGGAAAAAAATGCTGTACTTGACGGTGTGAGCCTTGAACTGAACAAGGGAGAGGTAATAGTGCTTATAGGGCCAAGCGGTTGCGGTAAGTCCACATTACTTCGATGTATAAACGGTCTGGAAGAAATACAAGGTGGAAGTATAAGCCTTGACGGAAAAAGTCATTGACTATAAGCAAAAATGATTTGACGAAGCTCAGACAAAAAAATAGGTATGGTTTTTCAAAGCTATGAGCTTTTTTTCCACATATGACAATACTTGAAAATATCATACTGGCCCCGACAAAGGTGGCCGGAGTAGATAAAGAGAGTGCAAAAGAAGGAAGCGATGGAGCTTCTAAAAAGAGTAGGTCTTGCACATAAATCAAATGCTTATCCGAGAGAACTTTCAGGCGGACAAAAAGCAAAAGAGTGGCAATAGTAAGAGCTTTGGCAATGCATCCTGAGATTTTTATTATTTGATGAGGTTACAGCTACTTTTGACCCTGAGATGGTAAGAGAAGTGCTTGATGTAATGCTTGATTTGGCTAAACAGGGTTCAACTATGATTATTGTAACTCACGAGATGCAATTTGCAGAGGCTGTAGCCGACAGAGTGTATTTCCTTGATAAGGGAAATATAGTGGAGACAGGGTAGACCTAAGAGCTTTTTTTCACTTCACCGAAGACTGAAAGAGCAAGACAATTTTTTTGAATATTTTTGAATTTGAATCCATTAAGGATGATAAGGAAGAATATAATATATAGATTTTCATATAGGAGGAATATAAAATGAAAAAAGGTAAATTAATAGGATTATTAGGTATTTTGGCTGCAGGAGCTTTGGCACTCAGTGCATGTGGTTCATCTTCAAAGAGTGCACTAAGAATAAATTCAGAACTTTAGATGAGATAAAGAGTGCCGGAACTATAAATATAGGTGTTTTTCTCAGACAAGCATCCTTTCGGATATGTTGATGAGAACGGTGAATATCAGGGATATGATATCTACTTCGGAAACAAACTTGCAGAGGACCTTGGAGTTAAAATCAATTATGTAAGTACAGAGGCCGCAAACAGAGTGGAATATCTTGAGACCGGTAAGGTGGATATCATACTTGCAAACTTTACAGTTACACCTGAAAGAGCTGAGGCGGTAGATTTTGCACTTCCATATATGAATGTAGGACTTGGTGTTATATCATCCGATAAAGACCCTGTAACAAGCCTTGACAATTGGAAGGCCGAGGACGAGATGATAGTTATTTCAGGAACAACGGCCGAGACTTATATGATTAAGAATTATCCTGATATCAAGCTTCAAAAGTATGATACATATGCAAATGCCAAGAATGCGCTTTTTAAACGGTTCTGGTAAGGCATGGGTAAATGACAATACTGAGGTTATCGCATTTGCAAAGAGCAACCCGGGATATACTGTAGGCATTGACAATCTTGGTGCTAAGGATACCATCGCACCGGCTGTAACAAAGGGAAATACTACATTACTTGAATGGATCAATACAGAGATTGAAAATCTTGGAAAAGAGAACTTCTTCCACAAGGATTATGAAGAGACACTTACAGATACTTATGGCAGTGAATATGCAGATACACTTGTAATAGAAGGTGGAAAAAGTGCAATAAGGATTAAAGCGGGTTTTTGGAAAAAAGCCCGTTTTTTATTTATAAGTGTGAAAAAATAATATATAATATTAAGTAAATATTTTTGTAAGAGGTGTAATATGACCGTAAGTGAAGTAATGGAGAAGATGATAAGGGAAAGTAAGGGCAGTTTTCAGGGATATCAATCATTTTTTAAAAAGTATGGGGATATGCAAGAAATATAGGAACGGGAGAGAATCTGGATGATGATACTCAAAAAAACACTTGAAATAGCCGCTTATAGTGCATGATATTTCCTGTCCGTCACTTAGAGAAAAGTATGGTGAAGCAGACGGTAAAAAGCAGGAAGAGGTGTCTTCACCGATGATTAGAAAATTTTTTGAAGGTAGTGATATATCAAAATCTATGGTAGACAGGATAGATTTTTATGATAGCACATCATCATACATATACAGATATAGACGGTATTGATTTACAAATTCTACTGGAAGCCGATTTTTCTGGTAAATGCAGATGAGATGAAGTTGAAAAAGAAGCAATAGAAGAGATGATGAGAAAAGGTTTTCAAAACGGAAACCGGTATAAGATATCTGAAAGCATTATTTTTAGACAGATAGAAGAAGAACCCTCCGAGTTTCGGAGGGTCATTTTAATTAAGTATTTAATTTTGTGAAGGTGGAAGTAAAACTACAAGCATCTGTGCTGTTTCAGTACCTATATTTGTAACACTCTTTTTGCTTCCCGGTGCGATATGCACACTGTCGCCTTCTTCAATTACGGTCTCACTTCCGTCATCATCTTTAAAGAGCATCTTTCCCTTGATAATGTAATAGAGTGACTCTAAAGAATTTGCACCGTACTCTGTACCGCCTCCTGCAGGAAGAAAGTGAGAGAGGCCGCAAATAAGCTTTCCTCCTTCAACATCGGCAGGATCGTGGAGTCTTGTCAGCTTGCACTCTTTATGTCCCGGTGCTTCATATGTATAGTAACCGTCTCTTTTTGTAATCTTATAGTTTGCCATTTTCATCTCCTAATATATTTATTTCAGTCACAACCAAACATTGACTGATTTTGTTGTTTTTAATATAACACCGATAAAAAATATTAGGAAATACATTTTATTACTTATAGTTATGCATTTTTTATATAACAGATTATACAAATCTTCGGATAAATAGTAAGATTCAATTCACCGTTTACATATTCACCTAGGAAAAATATCCTGTATGTTTTTCAACGCCCTGTTCATTGATTGAAGAAATCAACCATTTTTCATCATGTCCGATAACTTCAAGGATATCCCTGATTTATTTTACCATTTGAAATGATAGGAAATTTCGGTGTGGCGGATTGCATATCTATAATGGTAAGCTTACCATTTGTTTCCATTATTGCAGACTTTACTTCTTTTGTAGAGAAGAGTCCTTCCATACGTATATGTAGCATAAGCTGGTCTGCAGATATTCCTACTTTGGCGCAGTTTTCAACATTTACCTTACCGTTTTTTATAAGGATAACGGGATTTCCGATTACCAATGACTTTACAGCCTTAATATTGACCAGTAATTTTACGATAATCACAACTAAAGACCAGACCAAAATAAAAATAAGGAATGTTAAAATGGAAATGGAAGTGTTATAGATAACGCCACCTATAATTCCACCGAGTACATAGTTTTGTATCTGGTTTAGCGGAGTATTTATAGAAAATTCATACTTTCCAAGTATATGTATCTGTAAAATCAGTACCATGATACCCAGAATAAATTTTATACCGACTAATAAATATATATTCATAAATTATCTCTCCCCGTTTATATATACATTATGATCTATCACATGTGTACGTCGCAAAGTATAGGAGTTATTGTCATTATTTAGATGCACCGTATAGTCCTCTTCATTATATCGTACTATAATGCCGTCTTTTAAAGTGGTGGAATTTACCAGTATTTCTTCAGGTGATACATGTGTATCCGTAGCTACACTCTCTATAAATTTTACAAGAACATGTGACTGGGAAAAGTCTTTGTGATTCTTAGTATAAATTTCCACATGGATGCCCAAAAGTATAAATGTAAAAACTGCAATACCTATAGAAATGTCTCTGAGCCTTGTCTTCATTCTGTCTCTCATAAAGCGAAAACCGGTTATTATAACAACAGCTAAGAGTAGAATGATAAATGTGGATCTGATGATCATATTGGTAGACTGGTGCTCTATAATATAGTCTAAAGTGTAAAAATTCATATGATACTTGCCTTCCTTTTAATTATCTTCGTAATTTATAGCATAAATTATATTTGTATTCAATCTGTTTTTATTATATGAAATATTTAAATATTAATAAAACAGCATCCAATATATCAGTATATATCGGATGCTTCTATAAGTGCTTTTGTATATTCGTTTTCCGGGTGGTGAATTATTCTGCTTGTTACATCTTTTTCCACGATATGCCCATCTTTCATTACGGCTACATCATCACACATATAATGAACCAAAGATATATCATGGCAGATAAAAAAAGTATTGCCATTCCCAATTCATCCTTCAGTTCACCCAGTAGAGATATTATTTTTCTTTGAACTATCATGTCAAGTGCCGAGGTTGCCTCATCACATATAAGAAGTTTCGGAGAACAGGCGACGGCTCGGGCAATGGCAGCCCTTTGACATTCACCTCCGCTTACCTCACCGGGATATTTATTATAGAAAGAAGAATCAAGACCGCAGCGGTTCAAAAGTGAAACTGCTTTATTTTTATAATTGCCTCTAAAACCGAAGTTTTTTAAATTTAAAACTATGCTCTCGCCAAGGCTTCGTATCGGATTGAAGCTTTCTCTCGGAAGCTGAAAAATCATTTGAAGATCCTATATATCCTCCTGTATTGTGATGGAGAAAATTTGCTGATACATTTACCGTCAAATATCACTTCGCCGGACGTTACCGGAATCAGACCGGTGATTGCTCTTGCAAGAGTACTTTTTCCGGATCCGCTCTCACCTACAACACCAAGACAGCGTCCTGATTTTTAATGTAAGATCAATATTTTCAATACTTGGCTTTTTTTCTCGCCATCAAATTGCTTTTGTAAGTTTATTTATAATTAAAATATCATTCATATATACTCCGAAATGAAGAGATATCCTAACCGAATGCGGAAAATATCAGCTCCTTTGTAAAATCACTTTTAGGAGAGGAGAGTACTTCACATGTTTTTCCGTAATCAACCGTTTTACCGTTATTTAATACCAATATCCTGTCCGTGATACTTCTTGCTATTTTTATATTATGGGTTACAAGTATAACAGCTGTATTGTATTTTTCACGCAGTGATTTCAGCTCGTTTACAATCTGCACTGCCACTATAGGATCAAGTGCACTTGTAGGCTCATCGGCTAAAATTAAAGAAGGATTGTTTAACATGGCAAGTGCTATACCCACTCTTTGATTCATACCTCCTGAAAGCTCAAATGGGTAAGCTCTTAAAATCCTTTTCGGGTCGGGTAATGAGAGGTTTTCAAAAATGCCTGTTGCAGTATCAAGAGCTTCTTCCTTTGAAATCTGTCTATGCGCCTTAATACTTTCAAAAACAGTGTCACCTATAGTTTTTAAAGGATTGGTGTGAATACCGGATTCCTGAAAAACCATACTTATACGATTACCTCGAATTCTCCTCATTTCAGAAGCATTAAGTGATAAAAGATCCAGGTTTTCAAAAAATATATTTCCGGTAAGTACCTTGGGGCCTGAAAGCCCCATAATACTTTTTAGCAATGTGGATTTTCCACAACCGCTGTTTCCGACTACACCCAGAATTTCACCTGAATTTAGAGAAAATGAAAGATCATATAAAACCTGTCTTTTTTCATATGAAATATTTATTTTCTCAAATTTCAAAAGTTCATTCATTATTCGATTACCAGATCCTTACTGAATTCATAATAATCACTTGGCATAGGAGAAAGTCCTTTAATATTTTTCTTGCTTACAAGACTCATTTGTAAATGTGAAACAAATATAAAACCGCAATCATCCACTAAAATATCGCTCATATTTTTTGCTATCTCTTCACGCTTCTCACTTTCAAATGTTGTTGAAAGAGTTTTTGCAAGTTCATCAAGTTCGGTATTAGAGTAATGGCCTCTGTTCTTTGGTGACTCTGTAAGAGAAGTCATATCAAAGAAATACCCTTTGTTTCCGGTAGGATTTGTAACCATTGCACTTCCAAAGATATCCCAGGTGGCGCTGTCCTTCATTACCTCAAGATAGTTCTCAGTACTGTTTATATTAAGCTTGATACCGATATCCTTTAAGTTTGCCTGTATGCTTTGTGCAAGTATAGGAAGCTCACTTCTTCCCGGATATGTTATATAATTAAGTTCAAAATTTTTTCCGTCCTTATCTACATAGCCGTCATTATCACTGTCACTCCAGCCGGCATTTGCAAGTAGCTCTTTTGACTTATCAGGTGTAAAACCATAGTTTGAGACTTCGCCGTCTTTCATAGGGAACGGGCCGTTTGCAACTTTTCCATGCCCTCCAAGTAAAACGTTGACAAATCCGTCCTTATTGATAGCCATAGCTATAGCAGATCTGATATTTTTTATCTTTAAGAAGTTCATTGTCAAAATTCAACTGCAAAAGAATGCTCTGCTGGTAGCGGCTGAGTTTATATTGTAATTGTCATTTTCAAACAGCGGATAGCTCGCATAAGGAAGTCCGTAGGTTGCATCAAGCTCACCGGATTGAAGTCCCATGGTCAATGTATCACCGTCTGTGATAGACTTTACTGTGATATTTTTTTCTTCGAAACCTCCCTCCCCAGTAGTCATTTCTTGATTCAAGACTTATTTCACTGTCAGACACTGTAGTTGCCTTGTAAGGACCGGTACCTGAAACATTTTTGTTTGCATCCACACCTACCTGCATATCTATAATTGCTGTAGTAAGGCTCCGCAAGGAAAATTTAAAAGAGCAGGATTAGGCTCTGTAGTCACAAATGTAATTGTTTGACCGTCTGCCTTTATTTCCTGTATCTTCATATCCTTAGGTGCTCTGTCATGTACCGCTATCAAATCTTCAAAGCATTCTTTTGCAGCTGCCGCATCGAGCTTTCTGCCTGATGAAAAATTTATGCCGTCCTTAATCACAACTTCAAGAGTATTGTCATCTACAAACTTATAAGAATCGGCAAGCCAAGGTACAAGTTCTATATTTTCATTTAATCTGAACAAAGTCTCACCGACACCGTATCTTACACAGCTCCAGCCTGAGTAATCCTCATGTGGATTAAGACCTGCATCGGACATACCTACACCATAACTGCTTGTACCGTATACAAGAGTCTTTGCAGTGTCTGAAGTATCGGCTGAAAACTGACGAGGTTTCAGTATTTGCAGAGTTCTCATTTGCTGGTCTTTGAAGGAGAGGCGCATGCTCCCAAAAAGTAGTGTTGTCCCAAAGGCAACAGAAAGTGATTTTATTTGTTTTCTCATGTATGTAAAAACTCCTTTATATATTTACGGATAAACATATGTTTAACCGTTTATGTATTGTTTAATAAGTTCAAAAGTATATTGATTTATACATTGAAGTAATCTCTAAGCGATTCACCGAATATATTGAATATAGAGACTGTGATAAAGATAGCAATTCCGGGTGAAAGAGTGATCCATGGAGTTAGTTGAAGCAAACTCCTGCTTTCACTTATCATGCTTCCCCACTCAGGAGTGGGAGGAGTGGCACCAAGTCCCAAAAATGAAAGTGCAGCCATTTCCATAAGGCTTGTACCTATATCAAGGCTTGCGGTCACTACTATAGGCCCTATAATATTCGGAAGAATTTCTGTAAATACTATACGTATTGTATTGCTACCGCTTATTTTAGCGGCATTTATATATGTAGAGGTTTTGACGGAAAGCACCAGACCTCTTGATAGCCTTGCATATCTTGGCCATCCTACGGAGGCGAGAGCTATTATTGCGCCGAATATGCCGTTTTTAAAAAGTCCGGCAGTGGCAATTGCAAGCACAAGTCCGGGAAATGCCAAAAATATATCGGAAACACGCATAAGCAAAGTGTCGGCAATTCCTCCCAGGTATCCGCAAAATATTCCTATTACAACGCCGATAAAAGCCATTAAAAGTACTACTACCAAAGCTGAGAATATACTGACTCTTGAGGCTGCAATAACTCTTGAAAACATATCTCTTCCATATATATCCGTTCCCATTATATGAGGAAAGGACGGAGGAGATTTCGCCATCATCAAGTTTTGTTGTGTAATATCAAATGGTGTAAGCATCGGAGAAAAGAATGCAAATATCAGCAGTGCAATCGTCAAAACAAAAGGGAAGATTATTTTTTTATTTCGCATATTTTTCCACCTCCCGTTCTAAGTCTCGGATCTAAGAAATAATAGGAGATATCCGCCATTAAATTAATAAATACATATATAAATGCCATCCACAACACATATGCCAAAATCACAGGGATAGTCACGTAAGTTTATGGATTCAATAGCCAGCTTTCCTATTCCGTCCCACATGAAAATACTCTCAACTATGGAGCTTCCACCAAGAAGACTTCCAAAACTGAGTGCCATCAATGTTATGAGAGTGAGAGATGTAAGCCTTAGTACATTAAAGAATATGATTGTGTTTTCTTTTATACCTCTGGCTCTTGCTCCTGTAACATAAGGCTTTGACAGCTCCGACACAATGAGTGCGCGGATCTGTCTGATATACTTTGCGCTCATCGCCAGTGCAAGTGTAAGAGTCGGAAGTATCAGACTTTTTATACTTGTTCCCTGTGAGATTACCGGCAGAAGTTTCAGCTGTAATGCAAAAATATATGAAAGTACAAGCGCCACAAAAAAGTTCGGCAAAGAATTTCCTACAAATGACAGGGCTTTTATAATATTGTCAAATACAGAGTTTTTCTTTACCGCTGAAAGTATACCAAGCGGCAGGGAGATAATTAGGGTGGTGAGTAAAGAGCTTATACTGAGTAAGAGAGTATTCGGTAATTTAGAGAAAATATAGCCAAATACCGGCTTTCCCGACACATAGCTGATACCCATATCACCTTGAATCACACCTAAAAGCCAGCTGATATATTGAACTATAAAGGGACGGTTTAAACCAAGTTCTTCCCTCTTTTGATTTATAAGTTCCGGAGAAAGTACTCCTCCTATCGCTTCATATCTTACCGCTACCGCATCGCCGCCTGTAAAGTATATAAGCTCAAAGGATATAAAAGCTTATGCCTATAAGTATAGGAATTAATGATAATAATCTTTTTAAAAATATATTTAAACAATTTTTCCACCAATAAAAAGGTAAAATTTATTTGTTTAAAGCAAAAGCTGTAAACATGATAATAGAATATAAAAAGAGAGGGATATGTCAAGAGAAAATGAAAATGAGTTTTCAAATTAAAAAGCTTTTATTTCTCAATATAAAAATATTGAAAAATAAAGCCTGTATATTTATCTTATGTATAAAACAGAAGGATCAAATGAGTTTGTATCTTTTTACACCTGTATACATCATAAGCTCAGAAAGCTCTTCATTCATTCTTTTTTATTTTTCAATAACACCGCTTTCACCTTCCTTTAAAAGCGGAGAAAGTATTCCTCTGCTAGACAGATACGGCATCTGCACCAAGAGCCAAAGCCTTAGGCATCATAGCCTGTATCTATTGAACAGTCTACAAATATCTCCATACCGCTTACTTCCGTTTTTATATCCGGAAGTATCATAACCGGAGGTATACCGAAAGGAATACGACCGTGGTGGTGAGATACTACTATAGCGTCGCAACCTGCCAGCTTTGCCTTTTACGGCATCTTGAACCGATAAAAACCCTTTTGCCACAAAAGGTATTTTTGCAAATTTTGCATATTCTTCCAAATCGCTTTGAGTAACCGGGCCCATGGCTATTCCGTCAACTATATCATATTTTCCGTCCGTTCCCGGAACATGGTCAATATCCACACCTACCGCAACAGCACCGCATTTTTCAAACTCTATCTGCTCAAAAGATTTTATCATGGTCGGCAAAAGGTTTTATTATTCTTACTGTCTTAGCTCCTATATCAGCTATTTCTTTGAATTCATCATCAGGCTCCATACCCACCCAATTGAGTATATTTAATGCCTTTGCAGCCTTTGCATATTCAAGCATAGGCTTTTTGCCGTCCTTGCCGACCTTATTCAAATGAGAAAACGCCGGCATCATTATAGGAGAATCAAATTCTGTCCCAAATATATGCTTATCGGGAAGTATTGCATCTATAATTCTCATCTCCACAAGAATATTATTTAAATAGTTTCTGTTGTGCACATTTGCATCTTCCGCCTTACCGCTGGTTACAGGAATAAGTCCTGCAGGTCCGGGCCATTTTACATTTTCTGACATAATTACCCTTTCTAAAAATATATTATCTATATATTGATTTTAGGGTTAATAATAACACAGATGAAAATGCAAATTTTACAAAATTTTCTCTGATATGCACATATATACGCTTACACTATATAGTAATAAAAGCCATTGACCAAGCACAATATATTGTGTATACTAAGGATTCAAGAGAGTTATGTACTCTTAAAGCGAGTTTATATAATAGGCTGCAAAAACAGCAGATAATATATTATGTGAGGAAGGTTATCGACATGAGAATCATTAAAAGAAGCGGTGCAGAAGTAGATTTTTGATATTTCAAAGATCATTTCAGCAATCTATAAAGCAAATGCTGTAGTAGGTGAAGATGATAAATTAAAAAAGGCTCAAGTTGACCGTATTGCCAATACTGTAGAGAATCAGTGCATGAGTATGAACCGTGCGATGAGCGTGGAAGAAATACAGGATATGGTAGAGGACGGCATCATGAGAGAGAATGCTTATGAGGTAGCCAGAAGATATATTACATACAGATATGTTCAGAGTATAAAGAGAAAACAAAATACAACAGATGATAAGATATTGGCGCTTATAGAATGTGACAATGAGGAAGTAAAGCAGGAGAACTCAAATAAGAATCCTACTGTTGCCTCAGTGCAAAGAGATTATATGGCGGGAGAGGTTTCAAAAGTGATCTTACAGAGAGAATACTTCTTGATCCTGAGATAGTGGAAGCTCATAAGACAGGTATTCTTCACTTCCACGATGCGGATTATTTTGCACAGCATATGCACAACTGTGATCTCGTAAATCTTGAGGATATGCTTCAAAATGGAACTGTGATATCAGGCACATTTATTGAGAAGCCGCATAGTTTTTCAACAGCCTGCAATATTGCTACACAGATAATTGCACAGGTGGCTTCAAGCCAGTATGGCGGACAGAGTATTTCGCTTACACATCTTGCTCCTTTTGTGGATATAAGCAGACAAAAGATCCGTGATGAAGTGGAGGCCGAGATGTACGGATTAAATGTGTCTACTGAAAGAAAAGAAGAGATTATTGAAAAAAGACTTCGCAGAGAAATTACAAAGGGTGTACAGACCATACAGTATCAAGTAGTTACTTTGATGACTACAAACGGGCAGGCTCCGTTTATTACAGTATTTATGTACTTAAATGAAGCAAAGAATGAAAGAGAAAAAGAAGATCTGGCACTTATTATTGAAGAAATGATAAGACAGAGATATCAGGGTGTGAAGAATGAGGACGGTGTCTGGGTAACACCTGCATTCCCTAAGCTTATCTATGTTTTAGAAGAGGACAATATTCGACCGGGAACCAGGTATTATCATCTTACAAAGCTTGCGGCAAAATGTACCGCAAAGAGACTTGTACCTGACTATGTTTCAGAGAAAAAGATGTTTGAGTATAAGGTGGATAAAAACGGCAACGGAAATTGCTACACACCTATGGGATGCAGAAGCTTCTTAACACCTTATGTGGATGAGAACGGTAAGCCTAAATACTACGGCAGATTCAATCAGGGTGTTGTAACTATAAATCTTGTGGATGTTGCGCTTTCATCAGGTGGAGATACTACAAAGTTTTGGAATATCTTTGAGGAAAGACTTGAACTTTGCTCATCGTGCACTCAAAAGCAAGACATGAGAGATTAAAGGGAACACCTTCAGATGTTGCACCTATACTTTGGCAGCATGGAGCCCTTTCGAGATTAAAGAAGGGTGAGACGATAGATAAGCTTTTGTATGGGGGATATTCAACTATAAGTCTTGGATATGCCGGGCTTTATGAATGTGTAAAGTATATGACCGGAAAGAGCCATACAGATGATGTGGCAAAACCTTTTGCACTCAGTGTAATGCAGAAGATGAATGATAAATGTAATGAATGGAAGCAGGCGGAGAATATTGATTATTCATTATACGGTACACCGCTTGAGTCCACAACATATAAATTTGCCAAGGCACTTCAAAAGAGATTCGGTATTATAGAAGGTATCACAGATAAAAACTATATTACAAACAGCTATCATGTACATGTATCTGAGGATATTGACGCATTTACAAAGCTTAAGTTTGAGAGTGAATTCCAAAAACTTTCACCGGGTGGTGCAATAAGCTATGTTGAGGTTCCGAATATGCAGGATAACCTTGAGGCAGTAATGAGTTTGCTTGGATTTATCTATGACAATATAATGTATGCCGAGCTTAATACGAAGTCAGACTACTGTCAGGAATGCGGATTTGACGGAGAGATAAAGATCGTTAAAGATGCGGGTAAGCTTGTATGGAAATGTCCGAAATGTGGAAATACGGATCAGAATAAGCTCAATGTAGCAAGAAGAACTTGCAGGTTATATAGGAACACAGTTCTGGAACCAGGGGAAGAACTCAGGAGATTGCGGACAGAGTACTGCACTTATAAAATTGAATATAAAGCCTGAAAAGCTGTTGCACAAAAATGCGAGCTTTTTGATCAAAAAAGGGACTGTCGGGAAATAAGTAATTTTACTTCTCGCAGAGCGAAATAGAAATATCCTGACAAATACAAGGCGTTTTGTCTTTGTTACTTTGTCAGGATATTTTGTTCCTATTTTTTGACAGTTTCAAAAACTTAAAAATAGTATTTTTAAAAAAACTAAAAATTTATGTACAATTGACTTAACTAGAGCTAAACCATTGATAAAACTGAATTAGAAGGATAAAAGTACACTCATTAAGCAGTGTACTTTATTTTTATTTAGTACATTATTTGTTGATTGCTTAATCAATACTACATCTCTATCAGGCAATTCAGACTTCATTTAGTTCTCTAAAACCCACGTTGAGGGCGGTATCACTGCTTGTAAAAAGATTAGAAACCTTTTGAACGAAAAAGGGAGAATGAAAAGCGTGAAGGTAGCTTCTCTAATCGAATAGAGGGTAAGAATCAGAGTAATAGTTCAAGTATGGCTTCTGGATACTATAGTTTGACATGCTATCAATCTATTTCAGAAGCTGGGCAAATTGTAATAACTTTCCTTGAAGGAACTGAAGTGGATTTATAAGAGACTGTGACCAGGAAGTTCCAGTCTTTTTTGGGTTTTAATGATATAATGAGATTATAAACGTGGATATTGTTTTAATTTTCTGGAGGAAGTGTAATGTTGAATTTAGTAAAAGGTCACCAAGTTAGCTTGGTAGAAAACCTGTTTGAATCATTTACAAAGTTAACTGAACATCATTTGATGGCGAATGTACACGCAGAAAAAATATTAGAGATTTTTCAACACTTTATTGTGATTCATGACGAGCCCTTGTTTTTTATTTTGGAATTGCCTGTCAGTATTGATAGAGAAAAAGTGATAGCAAAGAATATTATCAAGGAATCCCATAAGGATGTTTATTATATTGATGGTTGTTCAAGAGAGGAATGCCTAGCACTGTTGATTAGATACGGTGATTTACTTGTAAATGATGGATTAAGTAAGTTTGGATTTGGTGGACATAAAAAGTCACGATGAAATCATGCTTGATAGCTATAATGTTGTGACAATTTATAGTAAAGAACTATCGAAATTTAATGACTTTTTGAACCTCATAATATTCAATTTGTAGAAGAACTAGTGACAGCTTGGAAAACTTTTTCTAATACCCCAAATTTAACTTTAGTAAATTTATAGAAGGAAAAAGCTAGATGTAAGCACACGTTGATGTGTGAGTATTTCTCGTGAATGATAAAAGAGATAGGGTATAATTAAAATAATAAAATAAAAGAGGATTTTTATGAGTAAAGAACTAGTATTTCAAAGTGTAGAATCACTACAACAAGTTGTAAAAGCGTAATTAATGAGGTCTGCGATGACTCTTAATGATAAAACACGTACAATAAGAGAGAGTCCAATCCCAGAAGTGTTAGCTGGAGCATTGGGAGCAGGTATTGGTGGCATAGGTTCATTTGACGACTCTTTATGGTTTAGGTACTGTAGGGTTATCAGCTGTTGGTATTACTTCTGGTCTTGCAACTATTGGCATTGTTGTTGGAGGTGCGCAAAGTGTTGGAGGTACTGCTAGAAATAAAATTAATGGGGTTTCTGATTGGAACCCGAATGGACCATATTATAACTGGGCTTCTACAGCAGAATTCGGAGCCTTGCCTGATAATTCCCCTGCGAGAATGAGACTATGGTAGTAAAGATTACTAAAACAAAGCATCTATAATCTAATTAAAACTTACAGCCTTATAATCAATAGATTGTATGATATTTATTCTGTTGAACTTAAACCATTAAAATATAGCTTCGACTTTAGTGTTTCTAAATATGAACAAATTATTGAAGATGGAAATACTCCATTGTATAAGTTACAAAAATGGATTACTGCAAGGGCTGTGTGAAATACCATTGATACTTAAGAACTTATTGACGAAAAAGGAATTTGAGGTGGCTTTGGCTACATATAATGAAGAAATAAGTAATAATGAAACAAAAAGAAATAGTTGAAAATTTTTATAAAAATTTTTACGTATCATCAAGAAAAACAGAATTAGAAATGAAGAAGATTTTTGGATAGCACAGTTAATGCTTGACTTATCATCTAAAATTCTAATTTTTGAATAAATCTGATATACAAAAAATTGATATATTTAATAGATGACTTCAGTAGCAAACTGTAGCCTGTATGAGACTTCAAATTCTTACGCGACGAGTGTTAGCAAGCCGCAGCCCGCATGAAGCCTCTAATCTCAACGTAATGTGTGTGCGGTACGCACGCAAGAGGTTTCGCCTGTCTAAACCACATCAACGAAGACGGCGAAAACTGCCGAAAACCCACTACTTCCACTTCGACCAAATCGGCATCCCAAGAGAATGACCGATGGAGAAGGCAATCTTGTTTGGTTTGGGGATTATTACGGTTGGGGTGAAACCAAGGTAACGGATAGCGCATACTAACCTTTCTGCCTGCAAAACTAGTATGCCGACCGTGAAACGAAAGTGCACTACAACCTGATGCGTTATTACAGAACCCGAGGCTGGGCGGTTTGTGAATCAGGACCCGATTGGGTTAGAAGGTAGATTTAATTTTTATCAGTTTGTACCTAATGTACAAATTTGGGTGAGACTTTCTAGGATTAGCAAAAGGAGTTGCGAATCCCGTTGTTAAAAGCAACAATTTAAGTTGGGAAAAGAGCTCATAAAAATTACTCTCTTACATTAGGTGGTGGATATGACTTTGAAAGTAGTTTTTAGAACAAAGTCAGGGAAATAAACAATTAAATAACTATGTGAGGGTCCTTAATAGTGAAGGCCCTAATTCTTGCAAAGGGAAATGGAAAGGTATACTTGATCTTTATAAACCATAAACCTATATTTTTCCTAAAAATTTAAAAGTGTAATAAGGAGAAATTCAACATGAATGCTGATTTTGAGAAAAAATTTTAAAGAGTTAAGAGCTATTTTTATGATTTTTAAAATTGAATACCTCAATTATTTCTATAATAGTAATAATAGTCATATTCAATGCATGTTTTAATATCCAAAAAGTAAATACTCTAAGCAATATTACTTTAATCTTTATGCAAAAACTTCTCCTAATATTTCGCTAAAAAGAAATTTCTTGGGAGCGGATCTTATTTTAAGATTAGAGAATCTATTTCCTAAGTACTCATTTTTAATTAAAGGGATAAATTTTGATGAAAATAAAGATAAACAAAATTATTTCGATTTTCTTGATTTATTAGATACCTATTTTTTAATCGAAATAAAAACTAACAAATATAGAAACATTCGAAAACTACATTAAAATGCAACAGGTATAATAAATTTAATTTAGAAAATTTATTATATATTGTATTTAACCTCTACAACTTGGCAAGGATACAGGAGACGAGACTCCGACAGAATGGGGAATAATTCATTCATTCCAAAAGAAGCCCTTATTGTTCCTACATTGCCTGATATAACATAAATTCTATATTTTATTGGAGAAATTAATTATGAAAAACAAGAAATTATTTTTAAGTATGCAAACGGCTTTTTCTTGGGGCAATTTGTAACAAAAGTCAGACTTATTGCATTTGATATGACTGAAGAATTATTTTACTCTTTTATGTATATATTGATTCACCACTGACAGATGATGAGTATGAAGCAATAGATATTGCAGTTACAGATGTATTGGCTGATTTTCCAAATTTTCTATATGAGAAAATATATGTTATTGAAAATAATGATAATATTCTTTCATTAAATATGTACAAAGGATGTTTTTATGAGATTTGAAAATCAATCTGATTAAATAAGACGTTGTAAAAACAGCTTCTTTGAGAACTCATTTGCACGAAAGTGCTACTGCAGCAGATTCAGAAGAGTTAATTAAGAAAAAGTATTCCTGCAAATATTGCCATACCTTAAAAAGGTAGAAAGTAAGATATGAAAAACAATCTAATTTTTATTAATTAAAAATCAAATATCAGATAACCCCAAAAATGAAAAATACTTTACATTTAAATACACTTTTACTAAGCTCGATAGAAAATCCTAGTATAGATAATGATTGTTTCATAGAATTATTTAGCTATTATTCTAACCTATCCCAAGGAGAAGTAAGTGAACTATTTAATTTGCTACAATCTTTAACCAAAAATGAAATCAATATAATTCAAGATTTTTTTAGAATATATTTCCAAGTTTATCAAAGACTTAGGATTATGTTGTGAATTTTGAAAAATTTCTTATGGAGGTAAAATATATACAAGAACGAAATTATCTAGAGGAAAAAAATTAGGTCGACTTTTCCAGTTTTCAAAGTTGATAAAAATAACATCATAAGTTTTTGATGATAGTGATAACTTTTTATATATTTTCTATAATACAACTATCTACTAAAACTTGGATTGAAATAACATACGATGATTTTTCTCAATACTTGAATCACTAGAGTGGCAAGCCTTCACTAATAAGGCTATATTATATTTTACTCCTTGCTGTTTAAAAATATATTTTTTCTAATTTATCTAAATTTTCATTTATATGGTTACGTTGTTGAATTTTTTATGTATTGCCCTAAGAAACCAAAGTACGATATTTAACACTAGTCAAATCAACTTAATTATTGATTTTTTAAAATTAATCCAAAAATTTTTAACCAGGAAATTAGTGTTGAAACACAAAAAAGAATAACAAGTACTATTCAACTTTATTTATAACTTCCCAGTCGCAAAGGGGTATAGAGCCGTAACTATTATTCCGACCAAGACCCGATTAGGTTGTTAAGGGGCTTTTAACCTTTATCAACTTAAATCGAATACGCATTGAACATTTTACAAAAATAAGAGAAACACAAGCTTCAAATGATAAAAATTCTTAAAAGCAGATTTAGACATTTACTTAAAAACAATCTAGTTTAAGAATTGTATTCAGTCTACTCTTAAAGGAAAAATACTCTTATATACGACGATAATGATGAAATAGTTTTAGAGTTATTTATAACTCGAGAGAGTTTAAAAAGGAATGGTTGACATATCTGACTCAAAAGGATATTCTTTTTTTCAAAGACAAAGAAATAAATATTTGCCATGAAAATACTCGTTATTTGGAAGAATGAATGGTTGATTCTATAAAGAATATTACTAAAGTTTAACTTAAGAAAGTGCGAATTGTTACATCAAAAATCCTATAGTAGGTAGCAAGGTTATTTTAAGGTAATTAAAATGAAAAAAAGCTTTTTTTAAATCTAGAAGTAATTGATGGTTATCCTCCAGTATCTATGGAAAGCATTTGGGCAGAAGTGACTGAAGAAGGCTATCTTAAAATAAATAATATTCCTTTTTATAGCAAAGAAATCTCTTTAGGTGATATTGTTAGTGGAATACAAAAGGAAGAAAAATTACTTATTCTATGATAAAAACGATAATTCATAGTCAAAAATAGTACATTGCGGATTGTTTTTCTTTAATGAAAATCAGAAATTTAAAGATAAAATACTAACGAAACTAATCGATCTTGGATGTGAGTATGAAGCATTTAATGTAAATTTCTATGCGATAAACATCCCAATTCAAGTAGATATAGAAGAAATATATATTTTCTTAGATGCGTTTGTGGAAACTGACGATTTAGATTATGACACAGGGTATTTAGCACAATAATTTGTGCAAGCTATAACTTACGTAATATCGCAATATGTAAAATTCTAGCATTGTTTACGTAGTAGGAATTTTAAGACTATGTGAAGGCAGACATCTATTAAAAGGAGACCCAATATGAAAACTGATTATTTTTGGTTTAAAGAATGTCCTATATGTGATGGACAAGGAAGATTAATTATTACATTAACTTTAATAAGTTATTTTTTTCTGTTGCGATGAGTGTATGAGTTGCTGGGAAAAATGAAAATGTCTGGTTGGGTTACTCCTGCTTCGTTAGCTAAGAAAATTAATAAAATTAAATGGTAAATAAATTATGAAATCAATTTTAAATTTATATCTAATAGTATCCTCTTCTTCTAAATTACCTTATGTTTCACATTACTCTTATGATTTTTCAACATGGCTGGTTAAATATAGTTGTATCAGAATATAATAGTCAAAAACTTGCGGAGATATAGGGATAAGTAATAATGAGTTACAATATAAGCTGTTTTGTGGGAAAGAAAATAGAAAAGGAATGATCCCGTTAAGTAAAATAAAATTCAAATATGAGAAAGATATTTTTCTGCTCAAAGTATTATAAGTGGAAAAATAATTTTTTTCAGTTAAATGTACGCAAAGAGCAATACAGATATATAGAAAAAGTATCTTAAGAAATAAAACGGCAAAAGACAATTAAATTCTGTACAAATATAGAATTTGTAATAATCTGAAGTAAGCCGTAGCCAGTATGAAACCTTCAGTCCTGACGTGGGGCGTGTGCGGTACGCACGAACGCGATTTCCGCTTTTTCAGACGGCCTCGAATAAGAAAAAGTCAAAAATCGGAGAAGAGAAAGTTCAAAAAGCCATAAGTGTCAAAAAGGTAAAAGATAGGGATGAATGGCTAATGGAAATGTCTAAAGAGGGTGGAAAAAAATATTAACTGCCCAAATAAAATTGCAGATGTTCTCTACATTAGCCCAAGTGATAATCGAGGGAGCGGGTTCATCTATAAAAAGCGACATTATCGCATTTATCTGATGGTGTTCGAGTAAAAAGTCAAGATAATCTAATCAATATAAGGAGACCTTAAAACTATGAATATAGATTTTTAATAAAATTGCTGAATTTTGTGTTACAAAAATCAGAAAAAGAAAAATTGCTATTCTTCAAAAGAAATTTTTCTTTTAATAATTCCAAGAGTAGAGAAGCGCTACCGACTTAATTAGTAGTTTATTTGTCAATAAGATATATGAACCTTTCAAAAATCATTATTCCTGCTATTTTTGCAAGTAAAAATTTGAAGAAGATTTTTGAAATATGGGAAAATAGAGAATTACCCTGCTTTGAAGAACAATCCTAATATAACAAAAATAGTAATAATAGATCCTAAAACAAGATTTCAACTGTTATATTTCAAAGGTAATTACTATGGATGATTTCGTAATTGAAAAATTTCAAGAGGTATGTTAATTGTTTTCTTTAAATGGACATGAAATTTCATTTTGAAGGAGAAATGTTCTTTCCAAATAATGAGTTTCACTTTTTCCTATATGCGAAAACAGCAAAATTTACTAAGACCAACCAAATTTTAAGCAAGGAAGAGTTAGATAATATTTTAGAACATTTAGAATTTATTTTTAAAAATAGAGTATTAGACATAATTTTCTAAATTTAATTATCAACTGTAAAAGTAGCTCAAGAAAGCCGTAGACCACATGAAACTTCCAATCCCGACGTAAAGTGTGTGCGGTACACTGAACCCTTAGCACAGGTACATAACCGGACTAGCGAAAAACGGTGAAAGCTGCCAACAAACCCACTACTTCCACTGCGACCAAATCGGCATCCTAGAGAGATAACCCTATAAGGACGGCAACCTCTTGTGGTTCGTCGAATACACCGCATGGGAAAATCATTATAAATGTAAAAGTTATCTAACATAATGGAGATAAATATGCCCTTCCTGAAAATCCCCTACAGAGATTACCCTAAAAAGGATTGTTCAAAAAACTTTATCGAGAAAACATCTATAAAATAGAGGAATTTAAAGATGAATTTAAGTATTACGAATATACCCCAATAGAGAAAATTATTATTGATGAACATAATTTAGTACCATTCATCTTTTTCACCAGAAGGAATAAATTATTTAATGCCTAAAAATTTTTGATAGCATCAGTAATGGCATTAGAAATGATGATATTCCAGTAAATATAGAAGAATTTATTATAAATATACCTACCTGCAGAAAACATCACTCATGCTTTTAAATCTCTTAAAAAGATGAGCTTATAATTCTAAAAAGTATTTGGAAAAATATTATTTGAGGGACTCATCAAATTTGATACAGCAAATAGGTGAACATTATTTATTCAGAAGTATTGAATATCTCGAAAAAAATTAATAAATAATTCCTAAATCTACTTATTATTTTGTTAATCGAATACATAAGCCAAGGTTTCTAGAAAAAGTAGCCGTAGATTGGTTAAAGGTCTAACAATCTTGCAAGGTCGTCAAAAAGAGGAACCCAAGGTTACGGATAGCGCTCACCAGCCCTTCCGCCTGCAAAACCAGTATTGCTACCTTGAAACGGGAGGGCTGCACTACAACTTCTTCAGGTATTACGAGCCTGATGCGGGTCGGTTTATTAACCAAGATCCGATTGGGTTGTTGGCTGGAAAGAATTTGTATGCTTTTGCGCCTTATACAAATGTCTGGGTTGGTCCATTAGGATTATACGTACAATCAGAGAGTGCTCAACGTGGAATTGATAAAAGCAACTAAGTATTTAAAAAGTAGAGGTTTTAAAATTTTATCAGATGAAGTAACATTCAAAGTTCTCGATAGAACAGGGAAAAATTGAAAAAGGTCCGAATTCGTCCTGATATAGTCGCAATGAAAGATGGTAAAATCTATTTTATTGAGGTAAAATATAACACAGGACGATTAACGAAAAGGATTAAAAGAGATCAGGGTTATTTAATTTTAAAAACTGCACAATGCTGGAGGAAAATGTCCGAAGAGTGCATATATGGTTTCAACAAAAAATAAGGATAAGCAAACGGATGTGGTTTCATCCAAAGGCGTTGCTCGCTTTTATGACTTTAGTATTCAAAGATTGATTATAAGGACGATAATTATGAAAAGTAAAGAATTTATTCAAGGTCTTATTGAATATTTAAAAATAATTTAAATATTCCTGATGCTAATTTTTCTAAAAAGATAGGATTAAATTTAAAAAGGAAAAATATGTTTTATGGTGAAATATCCTTTAGCAATTCTCGTACTTTCGAGGGGTCATACTTCACCTATATGCATATAATTCTGAAATGGAATTTTTCCCAAAAATGTTCCTCCTTATGATAAATCGTCAAATCCATATGATTTAGTATTTGTACAACTATCTATCTCGCAGGCGCATTTTTTAAAAGCTCCCCTATTACCTCGTTTCCTTATGGAGATACCATTAAATTACCTGAATCTGAGAATGATGCATCTATCCAGATGTATTAAAGCATTTGCATGACAAAATCATGTTCCAATCATTATGGCCTTCCATTCCGGTAGCAAAGAAGTTTTTAAAATATTTAGAACTTTATCCAGAGGCTTTTCGTTTTTAAAGCATTAACCGCTATTTTTTATTATAAATAAGAATGAATTACCACTAAATGATCCTTTAATACAGAATATTTTATTGTTTGATAAAAAAAGTATTAGAAAATGATAACGGCTTGTTTAGCAAGCATGATTTGATCTTCCTGGAAAATTCTTTTGACCAAAAATTAAAACAACAAATTATGCAATAATTAGTCCTTGTAACAAAGCTGTAGCCTGCACAAAACCTTCAGTCCTGGCGTAGGTTTTGCAGTACTGCACGCATGCGGTTTCTGTTTTTCAGACGGCCTCAATCCGTTCTTTGAGGTTGTCAAGTATTGGTTCTTTAATAATCCGATTACAGCTCAACATCAAGATTGTCTGAAATACAACTTTCAGACGACCATACAGATTCCTGAGGATGCTGTTTCCTATTGGAATCATTGCGGTCGTTATCATGGAGCTAAAATCTCAGGAAGTACGGAAATGGGCGCTTGATTCTAATAATTATCGATTGGAATATGGGCCAGGCAATTGTTCTCGTGGAGCGAAAAGTAAAGAACGTTATAAGAAACCCCGTAAGCTTAAAAATGGAAAAGTTACCCAAAAGTTGTTAATCTAAGAAGGAGAAATGATGTATTTAGATCAAGTAAATTATGAATTAAATAAGAAAATCAATGATTTTGTATGTAACTCAAATGACGCGCCCACACCGGAGGAAAGAATTGATATTCTAAAGCAGGCATGGGAACTTTTACCTAAACCAGCAACTCAATTTGTTGAACCTACTTCTGCAATTGCTTGTGGTATTTCAGGAAGCTATAAAAAATTAGGTGATTATCAAAAAGCCCTTGAGTGGATGTTAATTGCACTTGAGGCACGAAAAGATGAACCTGCGACGAGGTGTATTTATATGGACAGGAATCGTTTATTACGAATTGGGTGATATGGAAAATGCCTATAAATATTTTGACCTAACTTATAATGAGCTACGTTACACACCTTTCTCTATGGAAGACAAAAATATTGGCAATTTTATAAGCAACGTAAAGAAGAATTAAATCTCAAGAAAAACCAAAAGGACAGTTCATCAGGGTTGATAAGTAATTATTTATAGTATAAGGATACAAAATGGAAAAAAATTTATTTTAAAAATATTGAATTAAGTCAGTGGATAAAGCCACATCTGACCACTTATTGTAGCTGACAGATGATGATGAGCTTGAGACTTTACAGGATGACTATGAGCAGGTTTGAAAATATTAAATTTCTGACATGGATAAAAACCCCTTCTTCAGAAGAGTTGTCAAAAATTCAAGCATTGATTATTGAGGAGCCAGAATCTGGTGAGTATGATATATCCGACTTACCAGATTGGATAAATACGCTCGAGTAATTTAAAGGTATTGGCATTTCCATATGTTTGTTTTTCTAAATTAGAAAAATACCATAAAAATTCTGCGCTTACATTAGAAACATTATATTTTTCATTCCAAGAGAATGGGATGATGAAAAATTTGAAATACCAGCGAGTCTGGAAATGCCCAATCTTTCAGCATTTATATCAAGATGTGAAATCAATGGTTTATTCGGGCTTAAAGGCGAAATAATTTTCCTAATATCAGTTACTTAGAGTGCAATATCTCAAAGTATAAAAAAATATTAAAGCAACCAGTGAAATTAAAAATTTTAATAAACTAATTCATGCCAGCTTTTCATCATGGTAAATCATTGAATATATTAGAAAATATAAGCTCTGATTTATTGGAATCAATTAGTCTTGTTGGATTTTTTCAGGGCAGAATTTTTCAATTTCGAAATTGAAAGAATTTAAAAAAATTTGAGATACATTGCTTTGAATGGAATCAAAAAGGCTGAAGTAGATTGTGAGTTATTTACTCATTTGCCCTCTTTAGCTATTTAGACTTAGTTTCATGTTTTAACCTTAAAAATGTGAATGAACTGGCTAATATTAAAAAGCCTAGAATATTTAATCGTGTTAGATTGTGAGCGTCCATTTGATAATGCTACAATAGACTTACTTAAAAAAATCAGAATATTCCTTATATAGATATCGATTATGCTTGAATTAAATAGAGCATATACAGAACGCACATTCACACGCAGTTTCTGTTTTTCAGACGACCTCTACCAAATTGCTTGCCCCCTGACAGCGGTGCACGGTACGCTGTTTGCCAAAGTCGATTCTGGCAAACCGAAATCTGATTATGGTCATGATTGACATAGAAAATTTACATTTAATATCGTTTAACTTTATTGAGGAGTTGTATGCTGTAATTTAGATGCAGTTAACCCAGAATTAGAATCAAAAATTAATGATTTAGTTTTCATGAAGCTTATAATAAATCTTTTTGGAACAAGAAAAAATTACTAAAAGAAGCATTTGAGCTAATACCCAAGCCAGTAACTCAATGGGCGCATCCAACTACAATGGTTGCGATGGCCTTATTCGACTTATATTATAAAAATCAGAAATATGAACAGGCTGAAGAATGGCTGACTATTGCTTTAAGTGTTGCTGATTTAGGAACAACTAATGCAGGAACATATCTATTAGGCGGTCTTTTTATTATGATATTGAAAAATATGATGATGCTTATAAATATTTCGATATTGCTTATAATGATGCCGGGTATTATCCATTTTAGCATAGAAGACAAAAATATTGGCAATTTTATAAGCAACGTAAAGAAGAATTAAATCCTAAGAAAACCAAAAAGTAAGATTCGATATTTCAGACGACCTCTACCAAAATTCTTGCACCCGACAGCGGTGCACAGGGCGCTGTTTGCCAAAGTCGATTCTGGCAAACGGCGATTTGACCGCCGTTTATGGACGTGACGACAAAAACTAGCGGTTTCGCCTACCGCAACCATATCATGGTCGATTACAGGCACAAGTGAGATGGCGTGTACGAGATTTACAAGAAAGGTTAAAAAAACGTTTGAGTAAGTCCATATCTGTTGGAGGATGTTCATCTACCAACTCACCAAAAACGATTAGATTAGGAGTATATTATGAAAAAATTACTAGTATGGGGATATGCCCTACAAAGCATGGATAAAGCAGAAAAATGGGAGTTACCACGTGTGCAAAGTAGTGAGTGTTCTAGGTATATCAGAGAAGTTTAACCCTAAAACGCATCCTGATTTTTGACTTTCCCTGGAGTTGGTTCGTAAAGGGCCAAGAAATTCCTCCAATGCCTGAAGAGGTTTATGTCTGCTTAAAAGAAAGCAAGAGGTGTTACTTTTTGATTTTTCTTCCATATAATGATTTCTTTATCATGTCAGCGCGTTTTTGGAATTTATAAAAAATATGGGTTTGATCATAATTTTGGAATGAGTAAAGCAATTATTGTCAATACAAAAAGGCGAGCTATTGACGAGATGAAATCTATTATTTGGTAAGAATAGTTGATTGGGAAATTGAGGATGAAATTATTTATCCTGATCTAGGAATGGATGAAGAAGGTTTTTCGCTAGAGGCATATACTAATTCAGACAAGGATATTTTATTGTCTTCCAATTATAATTATTCAAAGAGCATTTATGGTGTCAGAAAATTTAAAAAGACAAAATATTGGAAAACTTTTTCTTTGCCTTTTTCTTTATTCTTTGGAAGAGTGGAAGGAATTGAACAATTTAGACAGTTTTTGGGATTAATTTCTAGGAAACAGGCGACAAGATTGCTTAGAATTATTGGTAAATGTTCCTAGTTTTATTAATGTAAATATATTGGAAAGGGTTAATATGAACTACTTGATTAAGCCATTTGAATCAATTGGTGATTTTTATATTTGGTACTTCTCTTGAGGAAATACAAGAAAAATATGGAAAACCAGTAAGAATGGTTGAAGATAATATTATGAATAATAAGGTGGAATATAGGAATGCTTGTGAGTTAGTTTATGAAAACAATAAATTGGTTTATGGGTATTGCTTAAAAGATTCTAATCCCATATTAGGAGATATTGATATATTTAAAAAAATTCAATCGAAGATCTTAAAGTCATCGATTCAGAATTTATCGAAGGAAAAATATATTCTTTTTAAGAATCTCGGAATTTGTATAGGAGGTATGACAGGGAAAAAATTCCTGAAGGTAAATTATTAATTGCATTTGATAAAAATCACCTTGATTTTTTGAATGTTTTATCGAGGTCTAATCGAACTGTAGCCAATGAAACTTCCAATTCCGATGTAGAGTAAGTGCAGCCTACACAACCTTCAATCCTGACGCAGAGAATGTGTGGTACGATGGTTTAAATTAGGAGGAAATAATGTTTATAGTTTGTGCATACTGTGGTAATAAGTCTGAATTAACTCAGAATGATAAAGATTTTTGTTAATCAAATGATGAAAACAGGCTCAGCAATATTTGAGATCTTTTAGGATATAAAATTTTAGGAGGTACTAAAAATGTTAGGTGAATTAAAAAAATCATAGATGAATTTGCGGATAAATTTGATTTTTCGAATGTTTTGGCCCAGCTCTTTTTAGAGAAAGAAGTTAGTTGGCCTGTAGATTATAATGGAAAACCCTATGCTGTTCTTTATAGGTCTTCCTGCAAATTTATTAAATAAAAACTAGATATTAACTTGTATTGTAATATTTTTTTATCACTTACGATCATGAAGATGACCAACATATATATGATTTGAGCGATAAAAATCCAGAGCCAAATAAAAAGTTCTTGTGTAATTTTAAGTGATATTCGTTCTTCAAAAAGTATAAGCTGTATCGAACCTAGCAAAAGATTTTTAATCAATGAGTCTGATGATGAGGGTACCATACTGGCTACAAGATCCTATTCAGAAATCAAATATGTCATTTCAATTTCAAATATATGCAGGAGAGATAGATAATATGTTCCAGCAAGATTTTTGGAGATGAGTTTTATTATTTTTCTGTAATGAAAATTGTTCAGAAGGTAATGTTTTTGTTCAAATTACCTAATGAAATATGTAGAGAAAGCAGTACCCTAGAAAAACCTTAAGTCCCGACGTGGACTGTGTGCGGTACGCACGCGATTTCTGTTTTTCAGACGGCCTCGAAAACCAAAACCCGCTTCGTTTGGGATGGCGTACCACCTTTTGCAGGAAGTCCAACCGGACGGCAGATATATCTATATCAACACCGACTAAGACAGCTACGGACCGCCGGCGCAGGTACGCAACTGGACCAACGAAGACGAAGAAATCGGCCAACAAGCCCACTACTTCCACTGCGACCAAATCGGCATCCTAAGAGAGATAACCGATAAGGACGGCAACCTCTTGTGGTTCGGAAAACTACACCGGCTGGGGTCGTATGAAAATATTTCTTCAATAACAATCTAGGCCAAAACTGCCTACGAATACGGTCAGGACGGTCATACTCAAAAAAATACAAGAACGTAAAAACAGATTAAACAATCTAAAAAGAGCATAAAGAAAAATTGCGTCACGAGTATTAAATAAAATCCAGATATTAAATTTATCAACTTAGAACTATAGGTATTGTTAATGGAAAAAGAATTATTATGTATTTTTAAAAATATGAAACGCATCCTGATTTTTGGGTGACACTATTGAAGATGTAAATCAAGTAGGAGGTATGGATGATACAGTTTTACATATTGCACCAGAAATAATTCTTTAAATGATGCTCTTGTATTTCTTCAAAATGGGGCATTGATTAATCTTAAAGGAGACTTAGGATATACCCCTACATTATGCATGCATGTTTGGAAAATATAGAAATGGTGAAATTACTCCTTGACAATGGATCTGATAAAAAAATATACAAAATGAATTTGGGGAAAAATGCCATTAGAATTGCAATTAACTCATCCAGCGAAAAATAAAGAGAAGATAGTAAAACTATTAAATAATTCTAGAAAACGTAAATAAAAAAATAAAATATAAATCAATCTTGGTCGGCTATAGCATGCATGAAACCCCTAATCTTAACGATATGGTATTGAAAGAAATATCTTTCTATCAAAAATATTTATGGAGTATACTTTTATGTTAAAATCAAAATTATTTCCCGAGGATTTTTAATATATGTATTAAGCGTAAAGTGGAAATTAAAAAGTTAGATAAACTTCCCAAGTTAGATAATAACTATTTGTTATTTATTACTAAATATCAGGAGGTAGAGATAATACCTGATATTTGTCTTTTTAATTATGAAGAGGCTTTAAATGAAAATAGATACTTAGAGAGTCATTATCCCGAAATATCAAGGTGTTTTTGGAGTATTGGACAAGCAGGACAGGGAGATGGATGGTTTTTAAATAAAATAGATAATACCATTTTTCATTATAATCATGATACTGGAGAATATACCAGATCTGGATTTACAAATTTAGGGATAGATTTCTCACAATTTATCCAGTTGGCTTTCTTATACCGAGATTTAGAACACCTATTAGATGAAGGAGAAACACTTACGGATAATGTAAAAGCTGAGTTTATAAATTCAGTAAATAGTATAAGTAATAATTTGTTTAATATTTATCCATTTAAGTATTTTTAATTAGAAGATTTAATAAATTTATTAAGCAAGCCCCTAGCCCGTATGAAACTTTCAATCTTGAAGTAGTGTGCCTGCGGGTCGAACTCACGCGGTTTTTGCTTTTCAGACCATCTTAATATCTTTTTGAGGTCGCCTGAACTATTTGTTCTTTAACAATCTCATTACCATTAGCAATGACATTCTATCTAGAAGTCGTTTCCCCTGATAACTGAGAAAACTAATTGACATAGACAAATACAGGAAAGAATATATATTATGTTGAAAATATCAAATAATTCGTTAAATGGGATTGTATTGGGTAAAAATGTGGTGGAAAATCTGAGCAAGAAATCAAAAGATTCACGGAAAATAGAAAGGATTTAAATAATGGACCTGCCAAAACAAGCAATTGATTCAATTATTAAATTATCAGCTAGAGAAAGATTGGATTATTCTATTAAAAACTATATCCGGTACTGAAACTTTATACCTACTAGATGGAAAGGATGACTGGATATGTTTGCAAGATGATGAAGGAAAAGAATATCTAATGATCTTTCCAGAATCTGAGTTTGCGGAGTTAGCTCTCCAATGGAACCCTCAAGCATTGAGAATAGATGAAATGGAACTAAAGAACTTCTTAGAAGATACCGTTCCTTTAATGTCTGAAAATAATATTAGATTAGCTATTTTTCCTATAGATGAAAAAACAGAAACTATTATTTTTGATCCAATTGAATTTGCTAAGATGATCAATGATTATTTTTATGAGTGGTATGGGGAAGAATTTGATTTACCTTATTTATTAGGAGGTTAACAATGGGTTTACATAAAAAAGCAATAAACGCAATTCTTAATTTGTCCAATCAAGAACGTTATGAGCATACTTTAAAAAGGATAACTGACTCTGGAGTTTTTATATGTTTTAGCAGACAAAGACGGAGATTGGATATTATGGGGAGATGAGAAAAATTCATCTTTAGCCATATGGCCTGAATTAGAATTCGCGAGAATTATGGCAAATTCTGAGGATAAGAATTCTGATATTTATGAAATTGAGACAGAAGAATTTTTAGAGGATGGGATACCATGGTTAATAGAAAATAATATAGGTATAGCTGTCTTTCCAATTCCTAATAATCCTGAAACTATTGATATGGAGGCTATTCAGTTTGCTGCCTCAGTCAATAAAATCTTAGATGAAAGTTATAATGAGGCCTTAGATTTGCCTTATCTTTAAACGAATGGTCAGCTCAAAATCCAACCAAACCGTAAGGTTCTATGAAAGAGAAAACCAAGGTAACGGATAGCGCTTACCAACCATTCCGACTGCAAAACCAGTACGCTGACCGTGAGACAGGGTCGCATTACAACTTCTTCAGGTATTAAGATCCTGATGCGGGTCGGTTTGTGAATCAGGATCCGATCGGGTTTTTGGGTGGAGAGAATCTGTATTCGTTTGCACCTAATACAACGAAATGGAATGATCCATTAGGACTAATGAACAAATGTAATAATTGTTCAAAAAAACTGGAGTAGACATAAACCTTGTGCAAAGGGAAACCAGTAACATTAGTTGCTTGTCAAACAGGAAAAGGGGACAATTCATTTGCTCAAAAATTTGCTAATGAATTAAAAAGCACCTGTACGTGGTGCAACAGAAAATGTTAGTACAGTTACAGGAGAAGTATTAAATGGAGGTAAATATGTTACATTTAAGCCATAAAATCCTTAAATTTATTTTTTTAAGTATTTTTTTCTAACGTCTTATAATAACTCATACAGTAAGGATAGAGAACATGAAATCTAATACCAACATTTCAATAAAATGACAGTATGTATATTTCTAAAACTGATCTGGAAAAGTTAAAAATTGATGCTTCCTCTGGCAATAGTCAAGCGACATCAAAATTAGCTAATTATTTTTGCTTTTTATGAATTTAACAATGATAAATTTATATTTTGGTTAATTCGATCAGCCGAATTAGGTAATACTCAAGCACAATATGATTTGGCCTATATATTCTTTGATTATTACCAAGACAGTAAAGACAAAAACAAATTAGACGAAGCAGAAAAAAATGGGCTCTACTTGCTCAAAAATGGGATGTCTATTACTAACCTACTCACTGATATACATCGAGAGATTGATATTACTCAAAGAGGATTAAGAAACTAAAGCTCTAAGAAAAACGATTAAGAAAAAGAAGCCAAGAAATTTCTTAGAAAATTGAAAAAAAGCTGGTAAGAAACGCCCTTAAATTTATAGGAGAATTTAAATGAAAAATGGATACGTTAATTTTAACTTTTTAGATAGTAAAACCCAATATAAATAATATATTAGTTGGGCTAGATTTAGACTATTCAAATAAAGTGATAGCGCCAGATGGTCATGAGTTAGCATTGGTTGCTTTTATACCAATTGAAAATCTATTAACTATTGCACCTCAATTTAAAACAGATTTTCAGGATATGGAATATAAAGATAAAGCAATTTACGTTTTTTCTTATTATGATAAAGAAGATTATTTTCTTGACTACATTACTGAAATTGACGATGCTATTCAAGGATACACGAAAGTTATCATCGGAGATAAAAATCAGTTCAAGTTTAACCTAGATAAATTTTATCCAATTAATCCTATTGAGAATTTAGATGAAATGAGTTTTTTAGGAGGACAACCTGAATATTTACAACAAGAGAGTGATGATTTTCTAGAAAAATATATTTTCATAGGTCAAATCTTAGGAATGGATCTACCTGAAAAAAGTAAAATGAAATTTTTTTATCTAACTGAGAACATAGGATATTTTTTTATAGAGCGAGATCTATCTGGTGGATTTTTCTTCGTACAGACGACTTAAACAAAACTAAAAAGGATTGAAAATTATGAATGAAAGTATTGAAACAGTATTAAATAGTTTTCTGATGGAAATGTATAAATGGGAAGACAATGCTAATAAGCATATTGATGCAGGCACAGATATTCCTGATGAGATATTGAAACAAACACTAAAGGAAATATACGATAAATACCTAACAGATAAACCAAGAAAAATGGGAAAGTTAGAATGTATGACTGTTAACTACCCTCCAACATTCAATCTGAACAACGAGAAAATCATTGAAATAGAAGAAAAAGGTAGCTCTATAACTGTAAAAAGTGATGTGCTTTACGCTGGAATGGAAACACAAAGACTTTATAAATTTCAAAAACAGGCAGGTCTCTGGAAATTAGATAATGTAAAAGAATTTGATAGTTATGATGGGAAATGGCATTCTATACATATCTAAATTAAAATAATTAGCAAACTGTAGCTAGCATGAATCCTCCAATCCTGACGTAGGCAATGTGCGGTACGCAAGAACCCTTGGCATAGGTACATAACTGGATCAACGAAGACGGCGAAAAACGCCAGCAAACCCACTACTCCACTGCGACCAAATCGGCATCACAAGATAGACGCCATATAAGGACGGCAACCTGGTTTGGTTCGGGGATTATTACGGTTGAGGCAAACTGAATAGCGAAACGAACATAACGGGAAAGGCTCACCCCCTTCCGCCTGCAGAACATCCTTGTCCATACTGGCATGTAGATACTACCAAAATGGAAGACAATCTTATTCAAAAAGAAATACTGGGAATGGTGCATTTTCTTGGAAGTCCTACAAAGATAATGTAACCGTACAACATAGGAAATAGTATCATGACAACATTAGAAGATAAAATCTTTACTTTAAAACAGAATCATTTAATGAAATGAAAGAAATTCAATTTTTAAATAATTTAATTTCAGATTCTGAAAAATTATTCCATATCCACTCTCATGTGAAATAATAAATCGTAGTTTTACCCCCTATAGAAATATAGAATTATTAAAAAGAAAAATTTTAGTTTATCGATAAAAATGAACTATTAAATTTTTTGCACCAGAGGAAAATGATATTGCTTATGTATACTTTTATGGAGGAATAAATGATTCGGCTGAAATACCAATAGAATTATTCCCCTTGTTTATTATCAAAATAAAAATATTAGCAATTGGCTAGAATTAATAAACAAACCTAATTTTTTTATTGTTTAAAAATTCTTTAGTCATAAAATAGATAAAGTTATCGATATATCTCTACTCGACAATGAGGAAGATGTGTTATCTATTTCTATTGGGCTGAACGCTTAACTTTTAAAAATAAATAAACTATTTCAGAAGAAGCAGGCTTTGTATAACTGAAAGGTATTTAGCATGAAAAGAATTATTAGAAAAACCTGAAAATAATAGTTTTATTGATAAGGTCAGAATGGATCTTGAATTCGATGTAAAGGACTACCAAGAATTATAAAAATTTTATATGAATACTATTTTTAAACTAAATGAAAAATTGGAAAACTCGCCCTCTATTTTAAGTATTGAGGATGAATTATTTTTTTATTGATAGATTGCAAAACATTACCTATTGATGAAATTAGGGAAAATAAAGAAATATTTAAGAGAATTATCTCAGCTATCCAAGAATCTCACCAAGACAACAGGATATTTGAAATAACAGATGAAAATATTAAGATTTTCTTTGAATTTGTTATCTGGATTAGAAATTTAAAAACTATATCACCTTGATTTTGAGAAATATATAGATGGGTTAGATACAAATTTTTTGATGGTTCACAACAAATTTGATCCTCAAATGAAAAATTATACAGCAAGCCGTAGTCTGCATACATATAGGGTGCATATCTCAAGGCACACACGGCCTCTTGTTCCAATGACTTATCAAGTCGTCTGAAAGAAGAAACCAAGGTAACGGATAGCGCCTACCGGCCCTTCCGCCTGCAAAACCAGTATTGAGACCGTGAGAGGGCCGCACTACAACTTCTTCAGATACTACGAGCCTGAGGCCGGGCGGTTTGTGAACCAGGACCCGATTGGGCTGTGGGGGATAACCTTTATCGGTTTGCACCGAATGTTCAGATTTGGATTGATTATTGGGGGCTTGCTCGTTTGACTTATCGTCATACAATAAAAACTAGATAAGAAAACTAATATATCGGATCTGCGTAGGCAAATTAGAGGACAAGCAGATAGAATAGCTAGGATATATTAAGAATGCTTGACGAAACAACTAAAAATTACGTATAAATTAAAAATTGAAGAGGTAGATTGATTTAATATTTTTAACATTATATTTAAAAGGAATTTAAGTATGAAAAGTATAGAACATTATAAAAATTGGATGATGATGGCAAAATGGATTTTTCTCGATAATTTTGATGGTAATCCGTCTATAGAATTTTTGAATTATTTGGAAGAAGAGCTATTTTTCTATAAATGTAGATGAATTTGTAAAAGTTGAAATATTAAAAATTTTTATCTAGATTTCGGCATGATAATAGAGAAACAAAAGATAAAATAGTAAAACTAATAGTAGAAAAAAATACATAGATAATGAAGAGATGACCTTATCTACTGCAAAAGACAGATGTTAACGTTTTTTTGATTTGGGGAAAGAAGATTTTAGAAAGATATCTAATTTCTTATTGGATAAAGAATATCAAAAATATGGATATGATTGATTTAACATCTTCATTAATTAGATTATTATGTACATAGAAGCAATGGTTCTGATGAGTATTTTCAGGAGCTAGAAAAATAGATTCTTATAGAGATGATATAAAAACGTGGGCTAATTAACAAAAATTTATAGCAAGCCGTAGCCTGCACAAAACCTTCAGTCCTGACGTAGGGTGTGTGCGGTATGCACGCACGCGGTTTCCACTTTTCAGACGACCTCTACCAAATCACCTCTCCCGACTTCGGTGCACGGTTGCTGTTCGCCGAAGTTGATTCCGGTCATGCAGATTTACCAACTGGTCGCCCAGCTCGACGGCAGGTATACCTATCTCTACACCAATCTCGACAGCTACGAACCCTTGGCACAAGTACACAACCACACCAATGCCGAAGGCGAAAGCCACTAGCAAAACCCCACTACTTCCACTGCTACCAAATCGGCATCCCACGCGAGATTGCCAATAAGGACGGCAATCTGGTTTGGGGATTATTATGGTTGGGACAAACTGAAGAGCGAAACCAACGTAACGGGTGTCGTTGCATTATCGGAAAGCGATACATGTACAGGAAAATGCCAGGAAGAAAAAAAACGTAAGAAATGTTTAGATGCTACAGTAGACAACATTAAAATGGTTACAGCAAAAACATCTTATCTAACATTACAAAAAGGTGTTTCCATCCCTGCTGTTGCGAGATACAACCAGACCCTATAGATTGGTGGTAATAAAAATGATATCAAATGACATTCAAGAATTACTTAAAAATATTACAAAGTCTCTAATTAAAATCGAAACAAAAAGAATTAGATGTCTTAATTTCTAGACAGTTAACCCATATAGATAATATTGATTTTCACAGATACGAAATATCCCATAGGAAAATTGAAAGTCTCAAATTTTTCTTTTCTGTTCATTTTCGTGGTGCTTTCATAGCTATAGTTCCTTTACTAATTGTAATTTTTATTAATTGTTCTTTTATTACGGCAATAATTTGTAATACAAAAATTTACTAATTGTACATTTATTAATTGTATTCAGATCAATGCATATACAAGATAATTTAATATCTAACTGCTCTTTTCAAAACTGTCATATAGAAGATAATATATTTTTCTACAAATAAAAACATAATTTATGACAATGTTGAATAAGGCATCCGGGCCGCCTTTTTAGGTGGAAACAGCAGTAATTTCTCTAGAGGCCATAGTAAAAAGAAAATATAAAGGGAGTGATTGTGAAGGTGTAGCAGATGGGATTGCTAATGCTAATGTTAATGGTAAAAGAAACAGCTATTGAATCTAAATATATAAATAAATGGAAAAAAATTCTGCATACAATCCGGAAAGTTTCTTTTTCTAAAATGTATTAAAAAGATGGAACAGAAGAAGAAAGACTTATAGATCAAGCAAAAATATACAAAATGCTTTGACTAAGTTACATATCATACAAATAGTAAGGGATTTGTTGATCATTACTCAAAAGTTTTTTTGCAAAAAGAAGGTTTAACAAATATTATTTTTATAATTACGAAAGCATAGGAATTGTTAAATGAAAAAGTGAGCCATAAAAATTAACATAATAAAGCAAATAGAAAACACTGTTGATATAGTTGGTAATCATCCTAACCAAAAATCCTTATAGAGTGTTTTTTTATATTAATTATGATATACAAAGTTTTGAAGATTCATTTGATGAAATTTTTAATATTCCTGAATTGGAATCGGAAGATTTTTGTTTGATTTCATCCAACTGTGAAATCACTTTACCTAATGGAGAAAAATTTTTGTGGAATATCTTTCAAAAGTAACTCAAATAAAGAATTAATTCTTCAAAAGATTAAAAACATTTTGAGAAAAAGGATATCAATATGGGGTTATTAGAAACAATAATTTAATATTAAGTACAAAGAATGTAATTAATTTAGATGATTGTTCCGCTATCCTTTATGACTATGATTAATACTCAATGAACTTAGATAGCAAGCCGTAGCTCGTTACAGAACCAGTATGCCGACCATGAAACGAGGGTGCATTACAACTTCTTTAGGTATTACGAGCCTGATGCGGGTCGGTTTGTGAATCAGGATCAGATTGGGCTGGAAGAAGGCTTTTAATGTTTATCAGTTTGCACCGAATGCTCAAGACTGGGTTGCTCCTCTTGGTTTAAGTAAATGCTCATATTGAAGGTAAAGCCGCACCTCAAGGTTTGGGGTTGCCTGGTGGACAAACACAAAAAAATATGAATGACTTAGAAAGGTTAATAAGACAATGGAACAGGAGCAATTTATAAAAAGATTAATATAGTTTTAGTCGAAATTGATAAAATGATTAATAATTGTGATGAATATAGTTATACAAATAAACAGCAGTTGATTTCTATAAAAATGAACTATATGACATGATTAACTATCTAAATTTAGAAAGTATTTTTCAACCAAAAAGGAAAAGAATTTTTATTGTCTCAGATAGTAATTGATTCTTGGCCATTTAATAATGAGGTTGGTAAACTCCTTGTAGAAATAGAAGAAGATTTCAATTCTTTGACAAGAAATAATATAAAAATGTCTAAGTTAAAAATTTTGAATGAAACTCCTTTAGACTTTCAAGAAAAAATTTCTTTTGACGAATGGAAGTCAGTTACCTTGATTTGATGGAAGTAAATCAAGGTTCTCCCTTAGTTGGAAGTCTATCTATTAACGGTCAAGTTATTATTAAAGAACAGGGGTTTGGAGGTCCGTTGTTGTATTTCAATAGAAAAATATATGTTCCAGTCTTCATTAGACGATTTTTGCGTTGTTGGATTTAGGCTTGCAATATTAAATTTAGATGATTTATCTATTGAGTATATTGGTGGTATCGAAGACTTGGTTTATCTGAAAGAGATAAAAGATAATAGAATTTATTTCTATACAGATCTATATAAAAGCACAGAAAAAGAATTTAACTTTATATGAACAAAATATAACTCAAGAATATGCTGTAAACAGCATAACCAAAGGAATTCCATGTTAATTAAAAATAGGAAATTAAGTATAACAAATCTCAAACAGATAGATACATGAGTAAGCAATTAACTAGAATTGGTGGTAAGGTTTTTGGAAAATACGGATTACGTAGTAAATGTGCATAGAAACTGATTGATAACAAAAATTTATAAAAAGGAAAATTAAAATGAGTATTTTTAAGTAATTATATAATTCAAGATTTAATTCAGAATGTATCTAAAGGAGTTACAGAGACATTTAAATTTGTATTAGAAAGATATAATTCTAATGAGGGTTTTTGCCTATACATTATATATTGATGACTATTGTTCATATCTGGGTTGGTCTGCTAACACTATTTCTCACTACGAAATAGAAAAAGTAAACTACCCAAAAAGAAGAACATCCTTTTATTAAATGGTATTCCCCTCAATTTGCAATAGGACTTGGAGAGGTTCCTGAGAAAATAGATAGTATATTCAATAATGAGATTCAAAATATTCTTAATGATGCAAATACATTAATATCAGAAGATAATTTTGAGCAATATCAGGCGGAAGTATATGATTCAATTATAGAAGGATTTAAAAAAAGCGATAGAAAATATAGATAAGAAAAACAAATAATGTCATATTTTTTTGTTTCTATTGTAGATAGTGATAATACTGAAATTATGGAAAATTATTCTGCTGAACAACTAAATTCATATGATAAATTTCTTACGTTCAAAAATAGATTTCAAAGCAAGCAGTAGCCCGTATGAAACCTCCACTCCTGATGTAAGGTGTGTGCGGTACGCACGCACGCGGTTTTTGTTGTGAGCCTAGCGGCGCACGTTTCTAACGGGTTAAAGTCCCGAATCCGCCCGGTAGTGGGAAGGATATAGTCGAAGGCAAGGGTGTCGAGGGTGACCCTCGAATCTGAAGGAAGCTGGATATGAGGAAGATACTAACTCATGGGACAAATCTCCGGTCTGATGAACAGAAATCTCATATGAGGTTATGTATGAGGATAAGACTGCAATACAAGTCAAAGTCCAATAACTACACGGAATCATGCATGATAAATGAGGCAGATATATGGAGAGGAAGAAACGTGTGGTACCTAGGGAGGTCTGTGTGATATGCCTTGAAAGAGGTAACCATTGCACAAAGCAATGCTGAACACACAGAAGTCAGCAGAGGTCATAGTAGTCGAGAGACAAAGGACCGAATCAGTAGGAGTCTCAAGTATGACTGAGAAAGGAGGAATGACTAGTCATGGCAGAAAACACTGAAAAGCAGTGGCTGCTTTGCAAAGAGATAGTGCAGAACATGAAGGGTATGCAAAAGCGCGTAGGTCATTCAATCTGATATGGAAAGAAAGAGACAGTGCACAGCCGAAGCTCTTAGAGGCGATACTGCATAAAGATAACTTTAACAGAGCGTATAAGAGAGTGAAGGCAAACAAGGGAGCACCTGGAATCGATGGAATGACCATCAAAGAGGCACTTTCCTTACCTTCAGGAACATCAACAGGAGTTAACTAACCGTATCTATCGTGGAAAGTATACTCCGTCTCCAGTAAGGCGAGTTGAGATTCCTAAACCGGATGGTGGTGTGCGAAAGCTTGGCATACCAACAGTGATAGACCGCACACTTCAACAGGCGATAACACAGCATTTAGTGCCAATCTATGAACCACTTTTTGCAGACGGCAGTTACGGCTACCGCCCAAACAGAGATGCAAAAGGAGCGATACTAAAAGTCAAGGAGTACGCTGAGCAGAGCTATAAGCATGCAGTAGTTCTAGACTTATCGAAATATTTCGATACAATCAACCACGAGATTCTCATCAACCTTCTGAGGAAAAAAACGTAAAAGATGAACGTGTAGTGCAACTTATAAAGAGGTATCTGAAAAGTGGTGTAATGGAAAATGGAGTGGTTATCGAAACAGAGGAAGGGTCGCCACAAGGAGGGAATATATCCCCTTTGCTTGCGAATATCTACCTCAATGAGTTCGACTGGGAGTTCTTGAAACGAGGTGTCCCATGCATAAGATATGCAGATGATATAGTACTTCTTGCGAAAAGCAAAAGGGCATCGGAGAGACTCTTAGAGAGCAGTACGAGGTATCTTGAGGATAAGCTGAAACTCAAAGTGAACAAAGAGAAAAGCCGTACTGTAAGCGTATTTGCAATCCGAAATTTTAAATTCCTTGGCTTTGCATTGGGAAGGAACAGAAGTGGCATGTATGTCCGAGTTCATTCAAAGTCATGGGAGAAGTTTAAGTTGAAACTGAAAGAGCTTTCTTCCCGTAAGTGCTGTCAGTCAATCAAGCCGAGCTTAGAAAGAATCAAGGTATACGCAAGAGGGTGGCTTAACTACTATGGAATTGCAAGCATGAAAAACAACATGAATGATGTTAACGGATGGCTCTATCACAGAATACGTATGTGTATATGGAAGCAATGGAAGCGTGTGAGAACTAGGTACCGAAATCTTAAGGTAATGGGAGTTCCAAAAGACCTGGCATGGAAAGCGGCAAATAGCAGACGTGGCTATTGGTTTACAACACATACAGTTGCCATTAACATGGCAATGACAAAAGAAAGACTGATAAACAGTGGCTTCTATGATTTAGCCACAGCATACCAGTCTGTGCACGTCAACTATTGAAAGCGCTGTATACGAGAACCGTACGTACAGTGCTGTGAGAGGACGGCGGTTAGTCACCGCCTCCTACTCGATTGATTTTAATTAGCTAAGAATTATGATAAAATAAAGTAAGTATATTTTTATAGTTATAATTCTGTTTTTTCAAATCGATATTCAAAAATAGATTTTACTCAAACTGACTTTGATGTTGAGTTAATAAGAGGTAGATTGAAAACTGATCCAGATACGGCTTTTTTTCTGGTCAGGACGAACAGATGGCATTGGAGGCATGGATGTTGCGAAAAAGATAGCAAAAAATAAAGGAGGAGTTACATTAGATCTACGATTGATGATACGAATATTGTAATGCCTGAATGGGATTTTTAATACTCCTTCAAGTGTAACAGCTTGGGAGGAAGCTTCGAATGTATACGCAGAGCAAGTATCTGGTGAAATAAGAGCTGTAGTTGGTAGCGAACTACGACCAGGAAATATTTGGGAAAACATCGAACTACCAAGATTGAAGGCCAATCCAAATGTTACTAAGACTACAACAATAGATCCTAAAAACAGGGGTAGAAAAAAATTATATTCGAGAGGTAGAAATGAAAAATTACAGGAACAAGATCAACAATTACTTTTGATTTAGAGAATGGTTTCCTCTTAAAAAGCACAAGGAGAATTGCTGATCAATAAAAAAATTTGTTGTTTATAAAGATAGTATGACACAATGGGAGCCACCTCATGAGGACCTTCCGATAACTCAAAGAGAAATAGAAAATATTATTAATACAGCTAAAAAAATGGAGAGCAATCAAACTATTCAACTAGACTTTGTATAATTATGTTGTATTCTAGGAGAAATGAATCTCTATACAGCTGGTCAGTTTGTCTATCATGGGACCAAGTTTCTAGGTGGAAGCGAAGAAGACGCTCAAACCGCAAACTTTTTAGGGAACCTGATAGGAGGGTATACAGCTTCTTCATCAACTAGCAAGTTTAGTCTCAATAAGGTGAAAGTAGATGTCGGAGTACCGAAGTATAACCGAGAGCAGATTCTAAAGAATATAGAAGAAAGCAGGCTTGCGAGAGAATCCAGCAACTTTGACCAATATTTGGCGAAGGAGAAACTCCAACGAAGCTTAAACAAATCCCTCATTAGTTAGTCGGGAACTTCCGAAGGTAAAGGGTGTACACGATGTCGAAGTACCGAATGAATTAAAAGATAGATTGTTAAATCAATTCATCAATGCGAAAAAAATTCTCATGAGTTAATGAATATCTTGCATCATCAGGATGAGGAATTGAGAGGGTGTTTGTTGGAAATGATATTTACTAGCGAAAAACTAATTGAGACATTTCGTACACAATTGTTATTCTTTAATAACTAATCATGTTTTTAATGCGTAATAGTTTTACATCTCTATGCTTATTGGCTTGAATTGCACTAGCTACAAGCTTGGTATAGGGGTGTTTTTTGTTTACTGAAGAAGATAAGTATGTTTTTAAAGTTTGAAAAACTATTTTAAACTAAACAAAAAGCAAATCTTTAGACGGTCGTGACCATTACTTTGTTTTTTTCTATCAAGATGAACAAAGATAGTAGGGGCATTAGACAGTATGAATACCAGAGACATTGTTTTTAGTTTGTAAGAACTAAATCCGACACTTTTAGAAGACTATAAAAAAAGGATATCAATGAAAGGCTCAGACAAATTCATGGCTATCAGTCCAGTAAAAAAAGCTGTTTGAGTTAAATCAAACAGCTTGATAGATACTCACTTAATCAGAGAAAAAAACGGTGTTGCACTTATTCTTGCAATTTATCATGTACAAAACAGTAACAATTTAAATGGTGTGAACTTTTTAGTAAATTCTAGCTCAATTCGTGTATTTTTAGAGTAAAATTCACACCATTCAATTGAAAGTTACTCAAATTAGATGAAATATTTCTTTCTGAAAACGTGGGAAAACATTGATTTTAAGCGGATATTGAAACTTATTCAAATAAAAATGTTTCCAACCAGGTCTTGCTTCAAACTCGGTTTTCATAATTCTAAAGCATTCTTCTATTTGCCAACGCTTTTCACTTATACTTAGTATTTCACTTACATTATCGTCAAGTAGGTCTGTTGAGACGTCATACATACCATCATACTTGGCTTCCTCATCTATTTTTTCTGTATTAAGACAGTTATATACATTTGCTGTTTCACCATCATCAGTTACCGCAATACTACCAAGAAACCTGGCCGGATCATTAGGATTTCTTCTTTCTTTTTTGGTACTGCCTCTTTCACCCATATGATTGTGCTTTCTTATTTTTTCCAAACCAAGTCCGGTATCACTACAGTAAATAAACTTTTGACAATCAAACTCTTTTAAAATTTTTTCTTCAAGTGGTTTAATAGAGGTTTGTTCATTTGTATTATAGGGTTTGGTCTATGTTCCTTGCTTTTGCCATATCTCTTAATGCCATCTTCATCCTCAATCTCAAAATAATAGTTAGTACAATATATTAAAACGAATATTTTGACAAAAATTTCAAGTGAGAAGTGTAGGTTATATGCGGGTTACAGGACTTTTTTTATGCCTATTTAGGCAAACAAACTGTCAAAGACCCGGACAACTCCGATTTGCCGAAAAATTCGGTAATAGTATCTTATTCTTGACATTCCACCGTAATAATATATAATAATAACAAAGTCAAAACATAATTTTTCGCAAATAAAAAAACAAAGTCAAACAGAAATATTTTTCATAAGCAAACATTTTTTTGGAGGTGAAATGGCAAAGTGTATTGTTATAGCGGACGATCTGACCGGTGCGAATGCTACAGGCGTATTGTTGAAAAAAATGGACTACAATACCTATACAATGATGAATGCCGAACGGCTGGAGCTTTCGCTCTCGGACAGCTGCGACTGTCTGATGTACCCAACAGACAGCAGGGGCATTGATAAGGAGCTTGCATATAACAGAGTGTATAATGCGGCAAAGCTTCTTTTTGACAGTGAAGTTAAAGTATGGGCAAAGAGAATTGATTCTACTATGAGGGGAAATATCGGAGCCGAAACCGATGCAATACTTAATGTGCTTGGAGATGATGTCATAGCCATAAGCGCCCCCTGTTTTTCCGGAGTCAGGCAGAACGGTTGTGGGCGGATATCTCATGGTAAACGGTTTGTCGCTGCATAAGACATCTGTTGCCCTTGACCCCAAGTGTCCGGTAAAAACTTCCAATGTAGCCGATATTTTCAGACAGCAAAGCAAATTTAAGGTTGGCTCGATAAAGCTTGACGATATGATGAGCGGAAAGCATGTACTGGCGGAGCATATGAAAAAACTTGTTAATGAGGGAAATCGTATACTTGTATTTGACTGTGTTACTCAGGGAGATTTGGATTTGATTGCCGATGCTCTCATAACCTCAGGACTGAAATTTGCGGCGGTAGATCCCGGGGTCTTTACCGCTACTATTGCAAGAAAGCTTATTACGCCGGTAAAAAAGGATACAAAGCACAAAATTCTTGCGCTTATAGGTTCTGTAAATCCGGTTACAAAGGCACAGGTGGAAGAGCTGTGGCTGAATCAGAGAACAGCATACAATGTTTTTTTATAAAATCATCACTGATGCTGGAAAACGACGGTATACGAGATGCCGAAATAAAGAGAGTAAGTGATGAGCTGCTTGAAAAGTCCTCAAAGTATGAGATATTGACTGCTGTGGGAGACGGTATATATTCCGAAAACAGAATTGACTTCAGTAAATATACCGACAGATATGATAATACAGATAAAATGACGGAAAGAATAAATGATGCATTCGCACAGATAGGTTATAATGTATTGTCGCAAAATCCCGCGTTTAAGGGTATATACAGCAGCGGAGGCGATATCACCCAGGCACTGTGCAAAAAATTTAATACAACCGGACTAAGGCTGTTAGATGAGGTTCTGCCTCTTGCCGCTTATGCCGAGATGATGTCGGGAGATTTTCCGGATATCAAGATAATCACCAAGGGCGGAATGGTAGGAGATGATGATGCGGCAAACCGCTGTATTACCTACCTGAAAGAAAAACTATATATGTAATAAAGGAGGAAAGATGAAAAAGGCACTGATTGCAGTTACTATGGGAGACCCTGCCGGTATCGGACCGGAGATTACAGCCAAGGCACTGGCGGATGAGGCGACGTTTGATTATGCCGACTGCATAGTTATCGGGGATAAAAAAATAATGGAGCAGGCTATACAGATTACAAAGGTACCGTTGAAAATAAATACCGTTTCCAAGCCTGCTGAAGGAAAGTATGAATTCGGGGTTCTTAATCTCATAGATTTGAATAATGTTGATATGAGCGGGTTTGAATTCGGAAAAGTAAGCGGAATGATGCGGCAAGGCGCATTTGAATATATTGCAAAGGGCTATAGAGCTTACAAACACAGGTGAGACCGACGCCGTAGCTACGACCCCTATAAACAAGGAGTCTTTGCATGCCGGAAATGTTCCTTTCATCGGTCACACGGAAATATTTGCCGCTCTGACAAATACAAAAGATCCTCTGACAATGTTTGAAACAAACGGATTAAGGGTTTTCTTTCTTACCAGACATGTTTCACTCAGAAAAATGTTGGATATGATAAAGAAGGAAAGAATAGAGGATTATATAGTCCGCTGTTTGGAGGCACTAAAGCGCCTTGGAGTAAATGACAGGCAAATGGCTGTGGCGGGACTGAATCCTCACTGTGGTGAACACGGGCTTTTCGGCGATGAGGAAATGAAAGAAATAACACCTGCCGTAGAAGAAATGCAGGCTAAAGGTTATCCGGTTACGGGTCCTATAGGTGCAGACTCGGTATTTCATCAGGCTGCTCAGGGAAGATATAACAGTGTGCTGTCGCTTTATCATGACCAGGGACATATTGCAACAAAAACACTTGATTTTAATAAAACGATAGCTATTACTAACGGTATGCCGATACTTAGAACCTCAGTAGACCACGGCACCGCTTTTGATATAGCAGGAAAAGGCATTGCGGATGCGGTAAGTATGGTGGAGGCTATAAGATTGGCTGCAAAATATGCCCCGAATTTCAAGAAAATATAGGAAAGCAATATTGGCTTTCCTTTGTGTAAAAGGACGGCTGCGGGTGATCGGGCGCCTTTTGGCGCTGATGTCCTTACGCCCCCGTGTGCATAAATCAGGAAATGAATAAATTCGTTTCCAATAATTAGAAGGAGGTTTTTTTATGGTTGGTGGTTTAAGCGGTGAGAGAATGCTGATAGGTCTTATTATAGGCATTATACTTCTTATTGTGCTTGTACTGAAAACAAAGATACATGCATTCATAGCTCTGATTCTCTCGGCAATCGTTATCGGTGTCATAGGAGGCATGCCTTTGGTAAATACGAAGCTGGAGAGCGGGGCAACATTTGGTATTATCAATTCCGTTACTACAGGCTTCGGTAATACGCTGGGCTCTATAGGTATAATTATAGGCTTCGGTGTTATTATGGGGCAGATTTTTGAAGTGACGGGAGCGGCTAAGAGAATGGCTCTTACTTTCCTTAAGGTGTTCGGTAAGAACAGGGAAGAGGAGGCATTGGCTGTAACAGGCTTTATGGTGTCCATTCCTATATTCTGTGATTCGGGATTTATTATTCTGGCGCCAATCGCCAAGGCTATATCAAAGGCTACCAAAAAGTCGGTTATTTCCTTGGGAGCGGCACTGGCGGCAGGTCTGGTTATAACACATTCCTTAGTGCCGCCTACACCGGGGCCTCTCGGGGTTGCGGGTATTTACGGAATAGATGTGGGCAAATTCATTCTTATAGGCTTTGTCCTCGCAATTCCCATGACGCTCGCCTGTACGGCATATGCGAGATATATCGGAAAAAAAATTTATCAGCTGCCTGACGAAACTGAAGAGAGCGGATACAAGAGAATGCCTTATCAAAAGCCTGATTACTCACAAGAGGCTAAGCTTGAAGCTGAAAATATCCCCGGCACCTTGGAATCGTTTTTTCCTATACTAGTCCCGATAGTATTGATACTGATCGCGACCGTTATATCTGCTATGAAGCTGACAGAGGGCTATATGCAGATATTCCAGTTTATAGGTTCGCCTATATTTGCCGTCGGTATAGGACTTGTGCTGGCAATACTTACATTGGGAAGGAACCTTACCAGAGAACAGATACTTAAGGAAATGGAAAAAGGTATGGCTTCGGCAGGTATTATTATGCTGGTAACCGGAGGCGGAGGTGCACTTGGACAGATAATAAAGGACAGCGGACTCGGAAGCTACATTGCGCAAGGCCTTGCAGGCTCAGGACTTCCTATTGTAATTCTTCCGTTTGTCATAGCTACTTTGATAAGATTTATTCAAGGCTCGGGAACCGTGGCAATGACTACCGTGACCAGTATTACGGCAGCCATAGTTGCCGAGTCGGGAGGAAACCCGTATATGGCGGCATTGGCCTGCTGTGTAGGCTCGCTTTTTTTCAGCTATTTTAATGATTCATACTTTTGGGTGGTCAACAGGACTTTGGGTGTCAGCGACACAAAAGATCAGATAAGGACTTACTCTATAACATCCACGATAGCTTGGGCTGTCGGTTTTTGTGGAAATAATGATATTAAGTATTTTTCTTCCATTAAAAGCCTGTGATATACTGTCACTACAATACAGGCGGGAGCGGTGGCTTTTCGCCCCTATAAGCAGGCAGTTATGGTGAACAACAAAATAATTTGCGGTAACTCCACACATATGCAATCACTGCCCGTATGAGCTTTTGATACTGCTATGCTGTGGAGTTTTTTATGCACACGGGGGCGAAAGGACATTAGCGCCAAAAGGCGCACGCCCCCGGCGAAGACGAGTAGGGTTGGTTTCACCTCCCCTGCCGGATTGAGGAAGGATATATGCTAAGTGGCGAAAGGCAGCTGGAAATTATAAATATTATCAGAGAAAGCGGTGTGGCAGAGGTGGAATATCTTGCTAAAACATTGGGGGTAAGTACAATGACTATCCGCCGAGATTTGAAAAAGCTTGATGAGTCCGGACTTATTGAGAGATGCTACGGCGGAGCGGTGAGAAAAACCGAAGTCACATACGAAGCTAAAAGGATAAAAAACCATGAAAGCAAGATAAAAATCGCCGCAAATGCGGCTAAGTATGTACATGACGGAATGGCGGTATTCCTTGACGCAGGCACAACAACATTTGAGATTGCCAAAAAAATATAATGAATATAAACAATCTTACCATAGTTACAAATGACATAGAAATAGCTTCCCTGCTTGTAAATTCCGACTGTGACCTCATAATATGCGGGGGCACGGTGCAAAAAGAGTACAAAAAGCGTATACGGCTACTATGCTATGGATATGATTAAAAAATTCTCTTTTGATATAGGTTTTTTCGGAGCCGCAAGTATTAATGACAAGCTTCAGGTAATGACGCCTACCATTGAAAAAGCTTTTTTAAAAAAAATTGTGATAGAGCAGTGTAAGGTTTCGATACTGGCTGTGGACAATTCAAAGTTTGACAGAGACGGACTTCATATTATAAATGAGCTTTCCGACTACACCGCAGTTATTACAGACAGAGAATTTTCAAGTGAGGAGAGCAGGCTGCTTGATAAATCTGCAAAAACATAGTTCTTTTACAGAGGATGCATGAATTTAGTTTTATTGATTACGGCATTGGTCATATTATTATGTGTGTGGCTATCATAGAAACTATCATAGAAACTAAAGTTGATTTTCTGTTGACCTATTTCAAAAAGTTGTTATAATAATTAAATGTGAGCATAGTTACATTATAACATGTAACGGAGAAAGATGGTTGTCGTTAGCCATCTTTTTTTATGTAAAAACTTAGGGAGGAGTGACTCATTTCGAGTTACTCCTCCCTTTTTATGACTGCCATTTCCCGACAGCCCCTTAAAATAAATTTATTCTGATTTAACCTTGCAGAAGTTTTTCTTTCCTCTCTTAACAAGAAGTCCTTCGCCTGCAAAATCTTCTTTTGTAAAAGTTTTCTTTACATCATTTATAACTTCACCTTCTATGGAAACTCCGCCCTGTTCGATATTTCTTCTGGCTTCGGATCTGGTCTTTGAAAGTCCGCTTACTACAAGCACACCTGAAAGATCTATAGTACCGTCTCTGTAATCCTCATCCTGCAAAACATAAGTAGGAACATTGCTCATATCGCCACCGCCTACAAATAGAGACTTGCTTGCTGCATTTGCCTTATCGGCCTCTTCCTTGCCATGTACAAGCTCTGTAAGATGCATTGCAAGGATTTCCTTGGCTTCATTAAGTTTGGCACCTTCCCATTTGGACATTTCCTCTATCTGCTCAAGAGGAAGGAAGGTAAGCATCCTAAGGCAGGTAAGAACATCAGCATCAGGAAGATTTCTCCAGTACTGGTAGAACTCAAAAGGAGTTGTTTTATTTGGATCAAGCCAAACAGCACCGCCGACGGTTTGCCCATTTTCTTACCCTCTGAGTTTAGTAAAAGGGTAATAGTCATGGCATGTGCATCTTTTCCAAGCTTTCTTCTGATAAGCTCGGTACCTCCAAGCATATTTGACCACTGATCGTCACCGCCGAACTGCATATTGCAACCGTAGTCAAGGAAAAGCTTATAGAAGTCAAAACTTTGAAGTATCATATAGTTAAACTCAAGGAATGAGAGTCCGTTTGCCATACGGTTTTCATAGCATTTTGCTCTAAGCATATTGTTGACTGAAAAATGCGGACCTATATCACGGATAAACTCCATGTAGTTTAAATCCCTGAGCCAATCGGCATTGTTTACCATTCTGGCTTTATCCTCGCCGAATTCAATAAAGCGACTCATCTGCTTTTTGAAACATTCACAGTTGTGATCGATATCTTCTATAGTAAGTACCTTTCTAAGGTCACTTCTTCCTGAAGGATCACCGATCATACCGGTACCTCCACCTACCAAAGCGATAGGTTTGTTGCCTGCCATTTGAAGTCTCTTCATAAGACAAAGTGCCATAAAATGTCCTACATGGAGACTGTCTGCAGTAGGGTCGAAACCGATGTAGAATGTGGCTTCTCCGTTATTTATCATTTTGCTGATTTCTTCTTCATTTGTAACCTGGGCAATAAGTCCTCTTGCCTTTAATTCATCATAACAATTCATACATATCCATCCTTTATTTATTGCAGCTTAGGCTGATAAAAATTCATAAAAAGAAGTATAACAAAGTAATTAAAAAGAATCAAGCTTGCACTTTGAATATTTAAAGTTCAGAACTTTAAAGCAATAAAGACTTGATAATTTTTTACGATTAATTTATACTGTTAAAATGTTATGTGGAGGTACCGTGTAACTGTAAAGAATACATAATAAAGTTTGGAGTCGCTGAAGTCCAAAAATATATATATAATGAAAGAGGCAATTATGGGAATAAAAATATATCAGTAATCTACCGACTCCGGAAGAAATCATAGATAAGTATCCTTTAAGTAAAGAACTTGAGGCAAAGAAAAAAGAATTTGATAAAGAAATAGCGGATGTAATCACAGGAAAAAAAGCAAAAAGAATTTTTGGCTGTAATAGGTCCTTGTTCTGCAGACAATGAGGATTCCGTACTTGATTATGCAAGTAGACTTACAAAAGTGGCGGAGGAAGTCAAGGATAAAATAATAGTTATTCCAAGAGTCTATACAAATAAACCGAGGACAAACGGAGACGGATATAAGGGACTTTTGCATCAGCCGAATCCTGAAAAAAATCCCAATGTACATGAGGGAATTATTGCAATCAGAAAGATGCATCTTAGAGTTATAGAAGAAACAGGATTATTTACGGCAGACGAGATGCTCTACCCGGATAACCTCGGATACTTGGATGATTTAATGAGCTATATTGCGGTTGGTGCAAGATCTGTTGAAAATCAGCAGCACAGACTTACATCATCAGGAGTTGATGTACCTGTAGGTATGAAAAATCCTACCAGCGGTGATATGTCTGTAATGCTGAATGCGATATATGCCGCACAACAGTCACATGAGTTTATCTATAGAAACTATGAGATAAAGACTGACGGAAATCCTTTAGCACATGCGATACTCAGAGGTGCGGTAAATAAGCACGGTCAGTGTTTGCCAAACTACCATTATGAGGACCTTAAGCTTCTTTTAGATCTTTATATGGAAAGAGATATTAAAAATCCTGCCGTTATTGTGGATGCAAATCATTCAAATTCAAATAAGAAATATAAAGAGCAGGTTCGTATAGTAAAAGAGGTGTTACACTCTATGAGATATTCACAGGAGATAGGAAATTTTGTAAAGGGTGTAATGATTGAGAGCTATATAGAAGAGGGAAACCAGAAAATTGAGGAGCATATATACGGAAAATCTATTACAGATCCATGTCTTGGATTTGAAGATTCAAAGAGGCTTCTTTTGGAAATGGCTGAAATGTTATAATGAATTATGCAAATATAAAATATGATGATATAGCAAACGGTCCGGGAGTAAGGACTTCTTTATTTGTATCAGGTTGTACACATGCATGTAAAGGTTGTTTTAACGAGACGGCATGGGATTTTAAATACGGTGAAGAATTTACAGATGAAACTATAGAAGATATATTAAAATCTGTAGAGCCCGAGTATATATCGGGAATTACTATACTTGGCGGAGAACCTATGGAAAAGGTAAATCAGAAGGGGATACTGCCGCTTATAGAGGAGTTTAAAAAGAGATATCCTAATAAAAGCCTTTGGATATACTCGGGATACACTTATGATGTGGACCTTGTTCCCGGCGGAAGAGCCTATTTTGATGAAACATCAAAAATCTTATCGCTTTGTGATGTGATGGTGGACGGTGAGTTTGTACAGGAGCTCTATGATATTACATTAAGGTTTAGGGGAAGTTCAAATCAGAGAATCATAGATGTGAAACAAAGTGTTAAAGAAGGGAAGACAGTACTTTGGGAGGGAGATGCCACATTTGCCGACCACAGCATGTAGATCAATTGAAAACGATCTTCTTATAAAAGATGATAAAAAATCTTATACAGGCGGAAATCAAGGTTGGTTTCTAAGCCTTGGGTATAAAGATATAGCGGAATACGGTTGCGGAATAATTGCCATATGCAATTTTTTGATGTGCTTTTGGAAGTCTGTATACAAGAGCAAAAATACAGTCGGTAAAGATACATTTACAGCCTTTGTACTTATGGTCTACAAAAAGTATTTAAATATCCTTGATACACCGATTATAAAGGGACTGACAGGATTTGCCCTTGCAAGAGCTGTTAATGCTTATTTCAAAGATAACAGACTCCCAATGAAAGCAAGATGGGGTGTTGGATACAATATATTCTTAAAGGTTAATAATAGTTTACAGGAAGGTATGCCTGTAATTTTTGGGTGTCGGACCGGATCTTTTGTCGATTTTTTTAAAAAAAGGAAAAAGGGTATAGAGGTTACAGATATTCAAACCGGTAATACAGCAAAGATATATGCACATTATGTGCTGATTTATGACTGTAAAAAAGAAAACGGAGAAAGCTTTTTTTATATATCATCATGGGGGAGAGGCTATAAGCTTTCTTACAGTGATTTTATAAGATATCAAAAGAACACATTTTTTTGGGATTTTTTTATTATCAAATATACTGGAAATACATAATATATAAATGAGGGATACTATGGAAGAAAAAAACTTTTTTGTAGTATCCTTTTTATTATATGTTTTTAGGATGGCATTTATGAGAAAAAAAGTTTTAAATCAATCGATAAAAGTAAAAATCGGTATTTTCATTATTGCCGTAGTTTCGGCATTGATAGTGAATTTATGTTTTGATTTTTTTGTTGTGGAATATACATCTTCGGGTTTCGGGGAGATAATAAATGAGATATCACTTTGTTATGAGTTGCAGGATGCGATGACAAAGGAAAAGGCGGACTTCAGCACTTTTATAAGAAACAGGGACAATATAGATGAATTGTTGGCAAGTTGTAAAAGAACGGATGAAATAGTTGATAAGTTGGAACTTGATATAATGCATATGGATAATGAAAGATATGCAAAAATATGGAGTATAAAAAACAGTTATCCGGTATATGCGGCCAAAAGACAGGAAATTCTGGATGATAAATATGAAGCTAAGGACTTTATAGAAAAAGTATATAATGTGTATGAAATGCAGGATTATCTGATAAGCTATGGGGAAAGACTGATGGATGTCACTCTCAGTGAGAACAATGTAATATATCAAAAGAGGGCTGAATTCTTTAAGAAAATGCCTCTTGTACTTGGGATAATACTGATACCTATCATAGTATTGATAATTTATATGGCATTCAAGCTACAGGCTCTGATAATCTCACCGATAAACAGGATGGTGGAGATATCAAAAAATATCGCAAAAAATGATTTTTCAGATAAGGATATAATAATACGCAATAAGGATGAGATGGGAGATTTGACAAACGCCTTTAACAAGATGAAGCATGCTACCTCTGTATATATTTCAAGCTTAGAGGAAAGATATGAGCTTTCGGAACTTTTGCACAAAGAGGCAATGGAAAAGATGAACATGGAAAAAAGGCTTAATGAGGCGAGATTTGACCTTCTTAAAAATCAGATAAATCCTCATTTTCTGTTCAATACCTTAAATATCATAGCCGCATCCGCCAATTTGGAAGATGCCAAGGATACCGAGGATATGATAAGAGCACTTGGAAATATATTCAGATACAGCTTAAAGACCGATGAAAAGCAGGTAAGTCTTGAGAGGGAACTGAGCATCGTAAATGACTATATGTATATACAAAAGATGCGTTTCGGTGATCGTGTTTCATACGATATAGTTTCAAAAGTTGACAACGGCAATGTTTATATTCCGTCATTTTCACTTCAGCCTATAGTGGAAAATGCCATAGTCCATGGGATTTCCAAAAAGGAAGAGGGGGGTAAGGTAGTAATAAGAGTATGGGAAAAAGAAAATATGCTTCACATTATTGTTGCGGATACAGGTGTCGGAATGAATGTTGAAAGGCTTAAACAGCTGAAAGACTTTATGAGAGAGAGGCCTACGGCAAAACTCGGAATAGGTTTTGGAAATATTTATAAGCGTATAAAGAACATATATAAAACAGGTGATTTGAGAATATACTCCAAAGAAGGAAAGATGACAGTGGTATATTTTCTGATACCGCAAACCGTTTAGGAAGGAGAGAATGTGAATTTACTGATAGCGGATGATGAAAATCTTGAGCTGAAGGTACTTGAAAAGACAATTAAAAAGTTTTTTTTAAATGAGCTTGACATTTTCATGGCAAGTAACGGAAAGCAGGCGGCAGGTATAGTTGAAAATACAGATATAAATATTGCACTTTTGGATATTGAAATGCCGGGAATGAACGGAATAGAGCTGGCAAAGCTTATAAGAGAGAAAAATCACGATTGTATTATTATTTTTATAACAGCATATGACAGATTTGAATATGCCATAGAAGCGATGCATATAAAAAGCATTTGACTATCTTTTTAAAGCCGTGGAAGGAGGAAAAAAACTTACAGAACTTATAAGTGAAGCTATATCAAGTATAAAAAGAAATAAGTTCTGATGACGGTAAAAGTGAAAATCTTCAAGATTCACAAAAAAAAGCATTATAAAAAAATATATAAAGGAAAAATTATAAAAGAGATATAAGTGCCGGGGATGTGGCAGGTATACTTGGTTATTCGGATGTTTATTTTTTTCAAAGATATTTAAGCGACTTTTTTGACGATACATTTTATAAATTATCTGACCAATCTTAGAATAGAAAAGGCAAAAGGTACTTTTTAAAAAGATGTCGGTTTTAATATAAAAAGAAGTAGGTGCAAGTGTGGGATATACGGATTCAAACTACTTTACAAAGGTATTTAAAAGAGCGGTGGGAATGAGTCCTTCAGAGTACAGAGGAAGCGTTTAATTGATAGATTAAAAAAATTTACTCATTATATTAAAATATTACCATTCACATAAGTTTTTTTCTTAAATATAGAATATATAAAAGAGATGTAAGACTTTTTAGTCTTAAGTATTTATTTTTTTGGAGGAACAATGAAAAAAAGAGATTTTTTGCATTAGCAATCGCTACATTAGCATTATCAGCTTGCGGACTTAAGAGTCCTGAGACAACAACAACTGCTGCAAACAGCAGTGAGACAACTGCTGCAAAGGCAGACAGCGGTAGTGAGGGTGCAGAGGTGACCTTGGTTTATGCGGAGGTAAACCCACTTGATACAATCGTAGGACAGAGCGGTACAGCATTCAAGGAGAAGGTAGAAGAGCTTTCAGGCGGAAAGATTCATATCGATGTTCAGGCAAGCGGTGTACTCGGTTCAGAGAACGATGTACTTGACGGAATGCTTGGAGGAACAGGTACAGTAGATATGTCAAGAATCTCAGCTTTCGCTCTTACAAGTTATGGCGCAAAGAAGGCTTCACTTCTTTCATTACCATACACATTCAATTCAAGAGAGCATTTCTGGAAGTTCGTTGACAGTGATTTGTCAAAGGAGTTCTTAGAGGAAACATCAGATCTTAACCTCGGTATCAAGAGCTTGTACTATGGTGAGGAAGGTTTCAGACATTTCTTTACAAAGAATCCTGTGAATGCTGTTGAGGATTTAAAGGGAATGAAGATAAGAGTTTCAAACGACCCTGTAATGAACGGAATGGTTGAGGGTCTTGGTGCATCTCCTACAGTAGTTGCATTTAACGAACTTTACTCAGCACTTCAGACAGGTGTTGTAGACGGTGCGGAGCAGCCTATAACAAACTATAAGTCAAACGCTTTCCCTGAGGTGGCACCAAACATCATACTTGACGGTCATACACTGGGAGCATTCCAGGTAGTAATCACTGATGACGCTTGGAATAAGCTTACACCTGAGCAGCAGGATGTCCTTGTTGAGGCAGGAAAGTATGTAGGTGAGGTAAACAGAGAAATCGCTCAAAAGGCGGAGGACAAGGTTTTAGAGGAACTTAAGTCATCAGGTGTAAATGTTGTTGAAGTTACAGATAAAACACCTTGGAAAGAAGCTACAAAGAATGTTATCGAAAAGAATACAACTGATCAGAAAGAATTATATCAGCAGATAGTTGACTTGGATAAATAATATTATTGCCTCTTGGAGACTTCTCCAAGAGGTTTGTTGATAGAATAAGAGGTAATTATGTCAGATTTTTTTAAGGCGGTAGATAAAATAAAGCCGGCATATGATGCTACATACAAATTTGTTCTGCTTCTATGTAAACTTTTATTGATAGGAGATATTGCAATCACAACAATGGCGGTTGCCGGAAGATATATATCATTTATACCGGATCCTGCATGGAGTGAGGAGATAGTTCTTACATTTATGGCATATATGGCAGTACTTTCAGCCGCACTTGCAATAAGAAGAGGCGCACATATCAGAATGACGGCCTTTGATCCGTATCTGCCTAAGAGTGTTGTAAGATTTTTGGATGTGCTTTCAGATGTTGCGGTTTTGATACTTGCAGTGGTAATGATAGTGGTAGGCTGGAAATATGCTATGAAGATTGGTGCAAAGGGTACTTATGTAAGTATGCCGGGACTTTCAAAATTCTGGCAGTACTTCCCGATACCTTTAGCAGGTGTTGCAATGTTAATATTTGAGCTTGAGGCACTTTATAATCATATAAAGGCTATTTGCTTAAAAGAAGATCCTAAGGAGGTGCAGGCATGAGTACAGGAGTAGCAATTGCTATATTACTTATAAGCTTTTTTGTAATGATATTTTTGCGTTTCCCGATTGCATATGCGGTAGCACTTTCATCTTTGCTCTGCCTTTTGGCACAGGGACAACCGCTTTCAACAATATGTCAGCAGATGGTTAAGGGTATTTCATCATTCTCACTTATGGCGGTACCGTTCTTTATAACAATGGGTTGCCTTATGGGAAGCGGCGGTATATCGGAGAAACTTATTGCACTGGCAAATGCCTGTGTAGGCTGGATGCGTGGAGGTATGGCGATGGTTAATATCGTGGCCTCATACTTCTTTGGAGGAATTTCAGGTTCTGCCGCAGCAGATACGGCATCACTCGGTTCAATCCTTATACCTATGATGGTGGATCAGGGATATGATGCGGATTTTTCTACAGCGGTTACAATTACATCATCATGCGAGGGACTTTTGGTACCTCCTTCACATAACATGGTTATATATGCTACCACAGCGGGCGGTGTATCGGTAGGAAGCTTATTCCTTGCAGGATATATTCCGGGAGCATTGCTTGCGGTATCACTTATGATCGGTTCATACATAATTTCTGTGAGAAAGAATTATCCGAAGGGTGAGAAGTTCTCTATGAAGGTGCTTTTAAAGCAGCTTAGCGTATCATTCTGGGCATTGGCGGCAGTTCTTATAGTAGTTGTAGGTGTAGTAGGCGGTGTGTTCACAGCTACAGAGTCGGCAGCTATTGCGGTTATCTACAGCCTTATTGTCAGCGTATTCATATATAAAGGTCTTGACTGGAAGGGTGTATGGAAGACTCTTGATGAATGTGTAAATACATTGTCAATTGTACTTATCCTTATTTCAACATCAAGTATCTTCGGATATTGCCTTACAACACTTCATGTTCCGGATATGGCTGCAAGTGCAATCACAGGATTTACAAACAACCCTATAATACTTGCATTACTTCTTAACCTTATTTTGCTTATACTCGGATGTATCATGGATATGGCACCTATCATACTTATTGCCACACCTATACTTCTTCCTATAGCAAACTCTATAGGAATCGGACCGATACAGTTCGGTGTAATGGTTATCTTAAACTGCGGTATAGGTCTTCTTACACCACCGGTTGGAGGAGTACTCTTTATCGGTTCGGCCGTAGCAAAACTGCCTATGGAAAAGGTAGTAAAGGCAACATTGCCATTCTATCTGTGTATGATAATTACACTTTTACTTATAACATTTATACCTGTTATAAGCCTTGGACTTCCAATGCTTTTGGGAAGTTTATAAATAACAAAATATATTTTAAAAAATTTAACTGTACAAGCCCGAAAATGCTTGTTAAAAGTTATAAAACATAGTACAATTTGTTAAAGAGATGACAATAAATATTAAAATATATTTTGGAGGAAAATATGAGCAAGGTAGTAGTTGTTGGAGCAAATCATGCAGGTACTTGTGCAATCAATACAATCACAGGATTCAATGAGGGAGATGAGGTAGTAGTATTCGATCAGAACTCAAATATCAGCTTCCTGGGATGTGGTATGGCACTTTGGATAGGTGGTCAGATATCAAAGCCTGACGGACTTTTCTATTCAAACAAGGAAAAGCTTGAGTCACAGGGTGCAAAGGTAAATATGAACAGCAAGGTTGAGAGAATAGACTTTGATAAAAAGTTTGTATATGCAACTTTGGAGAACGGTGAGAAGGTAGAAGAAAGCTATGACAAATTGATACTGGCTACAGGTTCACTTCCTATCGTACCACAGATACCGGGCAAGGATTTGGAGAATGTTCAGCTTGTAAAGCTTTTCCAAAATGCCGAAGAAGTAATCAAGAAGCTTGAAAATCCTGATATCAAGACAATTGCGGTAGTCGGTGCGGGATATATCGGAGTAGAGCTTGCAGAGGCATTTGAGAGACATAATAAGAAGGTAATAGTTGTTGATATAGCAAAGACTTCGCTTTCAAGTTACTATGATCCGGAGTTCAGCGCTCTTATGGACAAGAACCTCTCAGATCACGGTATCAAACTTGCTTTCGGTGAGACCGTAAAGGAGATTAAGGGTAACGGTAAGGTAGAAGCTATAGTAACCGATAAGAATGAATATCAGTGTGATATGGTTATTCTTGCTATAGGATTCAGACCTAATACTGAGCTTGGAAAAGATTATCTTGAAACAATGTCAAACGGTGCATATATAGTTGATGAGACTCAGCAGACAAGCAAGAAGGATGTATATGCAATAGGCGACTGTGCAACAGTGCTTTTTAACTCTACAGGAGAGAAGTCATATATCGCACTTGCAACAAATGCCGTACGTTCGGGAATTATAGCCGCATATAATGCATGCGGTAAGAAACTTGAAACTATCGGTGTTCAGGGATCAAATGCTATTTCAATTTATGATTTAAAACTTGTATCGACAGGACTTAGCGAGCAGAAGGCAAAGCAGCTCGGTATGGATGTGCTTTCCACTTCATTTGAAGACTTACAAAAGGCAACATTCATTGAAACAACAAATCCTAAGGTAAATATAAAGATAGTATATGATGCAAAGACAAGAGTGATACTTGGTGCACAGATGGCATCTACATATGATATGTCAATGGGTATCCATATGTTCTCACTTGCAATACAGGAGAAGGTAACTATAGACAAGCTTAAACTGCTTGATATATTCTTCCTTCCACATTTCAACCAGCCATATAACTACATTACAATGGCTGCATTATCCGCAAAATAAAATCATAGTAAATTAAAAGGGGGCATATTTGATATGCTCCCTTTTTATGAAGTGTGTTAATTATTATTTATTTTTAGCAAGTTTTTTGAACTCGTCTGCTACGAACTGAACTTTTGTACCGATAATAACCTGTACGGCAGTCTTTGAAGGTCTGATAACTCCTGCAACACCTGCAGATTTAATCTTCTTTTCATCAACCTTTGTATAGTCTTTGATTTCAAGGCGAAGTCTTGTGATACAGTTATCAATAGATGTAAGGTTTTCAGGACCTCCTACACCTTCTAAGATAATAGCTGCAACCGAGGTAAAGTCATCATTAGCTAAAACAGCCTTCTTTTCTTCTTCCTCATCATCCTCTCTACCCGGAGTCTTTAAATCAAACTTTGTGATAACAAAGCGGAAGATTGCATAGTATATTGCACCGTAAACCACGCCGATCGGAACCAAAAGAAGTGGATTTTGTGCAAACGGAGCTTTAAAGCTGAGTACCCAGTCAACAAGACCTGCACTGAAGTTAAATCCTGCTCTTATAGGAAGGAGTGCAACTACAGCAAGTGAAATACCTGTTAAAACAGCATGGATAAAATAAAGCACCGGTGCAAGGAACATAAATGCAAACTCAAGCGGCTCTGTAACACCTGTAAAGAATGATGAAAGAGCTGCGGCAAGTAAAAGACCGTAAGCGGCTTTCTTTCTCGCATCCTTAGCTGTGTGATACATAGCAAGAGCAGCGCCCGGAAGACCGAACATCATTACAGGGAAGAATCCTGACATATACATACCTGTCTGTCCAAGAACACCGCCTTCTGCGCTTCCCCAGAATTTACCGATATCATTGATACCTGCAACATCAAACCAGAATACAGAGTTAAGTGCATGGTGAAGACCGAATGGAATTAAAAGTCTGTTGAGGAAACCGTAGATACCTGCACCTACAGCACCTGTGCTCAGAATCGCCTCACCAAAGCTTACCAATGCTCCATAAATAAGAGGCCAAATAAAGAATAAAACAATAGCTGCAATAAGTGAAAATCCTGCAGTAACAATAGCCACGCTTCTCTTACCGCTAAAGAAAGAGAGTGCGTCAGGAAGCTTTGTTGTTTTAAACTTATTATAGCAAGCTGCACCTATAAGACCACAAACAATTCCTATAAACTGAGTCTGTGTCTTACCGAAAGCTGCAGGAACAGCATCAGCCTCAACACCTGTAAACATAGCTACTGAACCCTTTGATAAAAGAGTTGTAACAACAAGCCATGAAACAAGACCTGCAAGTGCTGCGGCACCGTCACCGTCATCACTCATACCGACAGCAACACCTATGGCAAACAAGATAGCCATATTGTCAATGATAGCACCGCCCGCCTTTAAAAGGAAAGCTGCTATTATGTTATTTCCACCCCAACCGGTAGGATCAATCCAATAACCGATACCCATCAAAATCGCCGCCACAGGAAGGCAGGCTACAGGAAGCATCAAAGACTTCCCAAGACGTTGTAAATACTTCATAAAAATTTCTCCTTAATGTTTAAGTTCATCCCTTTGCCGGCCGGTCAAAGAGAAAATTTATTATTTTTGGTATTACTACCAATATTTCACTATCCTTAGTCACAGCTATATCTGTGATACTTTCAACCGATTTAAAATCCGGAGTATTGCAAACAAGCATTATGGTTATGGTTTTAAATCCTGCTGACTTTATTTTATCAAGATCTGCCTGTATAAGCGGATCTTTTGCTTTAACTATATCCCCCGCTTTTACAAAGGAAGAGAATCCTTCACCGTTCATCTTTACGGTATCAAGCCCGATGTGGATGAGAATTTCCTCACCTGTATCGGCTAATATGCTGACAGCGTGTAAGGTTTCAAAAACCATAGTTACCTTACCGTCAGCAGGAGAGGTTACAAGACCGTCATTTGGAACGATTGCAACTCCCTTTCCAAGCATCTCTGATGAAAATGTCTCATCAGGAACCTCTTTTATAGAAACACTTTTTCCGCTCATAGGACTGAAAAATGTATTTTTCTTTTTCTTAAATAAACCGAACATATTTTACTCCTCTGCCATAGTTACTCTTTTTATATGAATTGCCAAGTAGGTCATTTCCATTCTTGTTATCTTTGAACGGGTTTCAACCTCAATATATTCTGCAATCCTTTTTCCGCATTCGAATTCTTCGGGATACTTTTCTTTCATCATATCCTCAAAAATTGTATCGTCGTCATGTAGCATCTCATTTCTGTAAAGTCTTTGAATAAGAAATTTTACATGAGTAACAAATCTTTCATAGTGGATAGAGTTTTCATTCAGCTCCACGTTCAATTCACTCTTTACAATGTCCATTATATCCCTCATAAGATGTGGAAGACTTAAAGTCTCCTTCATATGAGTGCTGTACTGCGCATTGACAAAATGAAGTGCAATAAAGCCTGCCTCCGAATCCGGAAGGGAAAGTCCTATTCTATCATCTATGAGTCTGAGTGTATAGAGTCCAAGGGCATATTCCTGAGGATAAAATCTTTTGATTTCCCACATCAGAGCATTCTCTGGAGTCATGCCTTCTTTAAATCGTTCAATGGCAAAATTCACATGGTCAACCAGAGTAAGATAAATGCTTTGGCTGAGCTTCAGCTTTTCCACATTGATTGCATATGAAATGACATCATCTGTAAGAGTTATCCTTTCAATAGGGATATCCGCAATCATATCCTGAAACTTAAGAAGCATTTCATTTTCCTTGATACGAAATACCTTTTCTATTTCAGACTCAGATAGAGCATCTCCTTTTTTTCTGCCGAAGCCTATACCCTTACCCATGGCAATAATTTCCTTGTTTTTATGGTCATGGGTCAAGACAATATTATTATTTATAATTTTTTCAATGATCATCGCACCACCATAAAGCAATAAAAAAAACCAAATAAACCATAGTACTATGGTAAATTCGGTCTTGCCTGCGTCTCAGTAACAATCCTAAAATATTAGAAATTATGTAAATATTATGACAGAATTCTTAAGATAAATCAATCGGCAAAAATGTAGGAATTATATTTGTAAAATTGGGGATAATAGATAAAGAATAAAGAAAAATGTGGTAAATACAGTAAAAAAATTAAAGTATTAATATATTGCTAATAAACACATTAAAAGCTAAAAATATTTAATATAATAATTCGTAAAATCTATGTATTTATATCAGGAGGAATATGCTGGAGAAACTTAAAAAAGAGGTATATGAGGCAAATATGCTTTTGCCGAAATATGGTCTGGTGACATTTACATGGGGAAATGTATCGGGCATTGATGAAAGCGGAAAATACTTTGTAATAAAGCCAAGCGGAATAGAGTATGACAAACTTACACCGGAGGATATGGTGGTAATGGACCTTGCCGGCAACCGTGTGGAAGGAAGATATAATCCGTCATCCGATACAAAGACACATCTTATATTGTATCAAAACTTTAAGGATATAGGTGGAGTTGTACACACACATTCTCCCTATGCAACGGGATTTGCACAGGCAGGAGTGGATATTGCCTGTATGGGAACCACACAATGTGACTATTTCTATGGCGATATTCCATGTGTAAGGCATCTTACAAAGGAAGAACTTGATGAGGACTATGAACTGAATACCGGAAAAGTTATAGTTGAAACCTTTAAGGATAGAAATATTGATCCTTTATATATACCCGGATGTATATGCCATAGCCATGGACCTTTTGCATGGGGCAAGGATGCATATACGGCAGTACATAATGCAGTGGTAATGGAAGAAGTTGCGAAAATGAATTTGTTTGCACTAAGTATAAATCCGGATGCGAAGAAAGCACCGAAATATTTACAGGATAAGCATTTTTTGAGAAAGCATGGTAAGAATGCCTACTATGGCAATTAGGGGAAATATGGAAGTAAAAAAGATAATAGAAGCCGGAGATATATTCTTAGGAATTGAGTTTGGATCTACAAGAATAAAAGCCGTATTGACTGATGAAAACGGAGAAGTACTGGGAACAGGTATACATGATTGGGAAAACGGCTTTATAGAAGGCATTTGGACATATCCTCTTGATGAGATACTCTCAGGACTTTCAAGCTGTTATACAAGTATAAAGTCAGATATAAAAGAGAAGTATGGAGTGACTATAAAGCAGATAAAATACATGGGTATAAGTGCTATGATGCATGGATATATGGCATTTGATAAGGATATGAATCTGCTTGCTCCTTTTCAAACTTGGAGAAATTCAAATACCTGGGAAGCGGCAAAGGATTTAAGTGAAAGCTTTAAGTTCAATATTCCGCTCAGATGGACAATAGCACATCTGTATCAGAGAATACTTGATAAAGAAGAGCATGTAGAGAAGCTTAATTTTGTTACAACATTGTCATCATATATTCACTACAGGCTTACAGGTGAAAAGAACATAGGTATAGGCGATGCTTCCGGAATATTCCCCATAGATTCAACGGCTATGGATTATGATGCATTAATGCTTGATATTTTCGAAGAAAAGATTGTAGAGTACAAATTTCCATGGAAGATAAGAGAGATATTGCCAAAGGTAATGCCGGCAGGGCAAAGAGCCGGAGTACTCACAAAGTTGGGTGCAAGTCTTTTAGATAAAGACGGTGACTTACAAGAGGGAAGTATACTTTGCCCACCGGAGGGTGATGCAGGTACAGGAATGGTAGCGACCAACTCTATTAAAAAAGGTACAGGAAATATGTCTGCAGGTACAAGTATGTTTGCAATGCTTGTACTTGATAAGAAACTTAATGATTACTATGAGGAAATAGATATGGTGACTACACCGGCCGGAGATCCGGTGGCTATGTCACACGCAAATAACGGTACAAGTGATTTGAATGCCTGGGTTGGCTTATTTAGAGAATTTTCAAAGCTCTTCGGTATAAATATTTCAGATGGAGAACTGTTTGAAAAACTCTATACAAATTCATTAAACGGTAGCCCCGACTGCGGTAATCTGATGTCATTCGGATATTTTTCGGGAGAGGGTATTACGAAGCTAAATGAAGGAAGACCTTTATTTTTACGAAGCCCTAAGAGTGAGTTCAATCTGGCAAACTTTATGAGAGCACATTTATACAGTTCACTTACAGCGGTTAAGGTGGGACTTGATATCTTAACAGAGAAAGAGAATGTAAAGATAAATAAAATGATGGGGCATGGAGGACTGTTTAAAACCAAAGGGGTCGGACAAAGATATCTTTCTGCAGCTATCAATGCTCCTGTAGAAGTGCTTGAAACCGCAAGTGAAGGCGGTGCATGGGGAATAGCATTGCTGGCATTATATGTCAGTCAGGCGGATAAGTACAGCTTAGATGAGTTCCTGTCTAAGAAGATTTTTGACAAAAACGCCGGAAGCGAAATTATGGCTGATGAAAAGGATGTGGAAGGATTTAAGACCTTTACACAGAGGTATCTGAATGCTGTGGATATTGAAAGGTTGAGCGTGGAGAAATTCGCTGAATAAAAATGTAAAGCTTAAACATAGAAGTACGAATCCGAGATATAGGGACTGTCACCATAAGATGGTCCCTTTTAAGGTATCTTAGAGAAATTGATTATTGTATTTTATAGATATTTAAAGTAAAATATCTATATATTATAAGTGTTTTGAGATTCTAAAAATTCTAAAATTCTAAATTTCAAAAAAAATCCAATAGTATAGTAAATTTTGATATAATAGGGAGGAGATATGAAGGAAAAAGACATAACTCAAAAGATGCTCGAAAAGTACAATGATGTATTTGCTGATATTTTAAATGTACTTTTGTTTGACGGAAGAAATGTTGTTGACGAATCTACGCTTGTCGATGCATTGCCGATGAGTGCACTCAAGATAGATGGTAGGATAAGAACACAGGAAAGAGATATTGCAAAGTATTGGCGTAAAAGTAAAATTAATATAGCATTATTTGGATTGGAAAATCAGACAAAACCTGATAAGTTGATGCCTCTTAGGGTGTTTGGATATGATGGTGCAGAATATGTAAAGCAGAGTAGGAAAGAAAACAGACACAGGATGACACATCCGGTAATTACTTTGGTAATATACCTTGGTTATGATAAAAATTGGAATTGTCCAAAGACACTTTTTGAAGTTCTTGATATAGACGAAGATATAAAACCGTTTGTAAATGATTTTAGAATAAATCTGTTTGAGATAGCATATTTGGATAGAGAAAAGATAGATTTATTCAGAAGCGATTTTAGGATATTGGCAGATTATCTGTATCAGATGAGGGTAAATAGAGATTATATTGCAGACAGTACGGTTATTGAACATGTAGAAGATCTACTAATGCTTATGTCTGCAATGACAGGAGATAACAGATTTGAGTACACTATAAATGATTTGAAAGGAAAGGATAAGGTTAATATGTGTGAGGTACTGGATAGAATTGAAGCTAGAGGAATAGAAAAAGGGATTGAGCAAGGTATAAAAAGAGGTACTTTAAATACTCTTATATCATTGGTTAATGACGGTATTTTAAGCATTGAGGAGGCTGCAGCCAGAGTAGATATGAGTGTTGAATGTTTTGAAAAGTATATGAAGTGAGGTAAATATAAATGAAGGTTGCCGGATAATGGCAGCGATAAAAATGGATGGTTGTTGTCAACCATCTTTTTTATTGCAATACAAACTTTTCGATATGTGACTATTACTAAAAAAAGTTTTTACTAGATATATATCTTATAGTGATATATAATAAGAAAGTAATAGAAAGTTTAAATCATAAATTAAATAAATTTTAATAGACGGCTCTAGGGGCTGTGCAGGGGAACGGTTTAGATGGGTGGAAAAGAATGCTCCACATATATAAATATAAACGTATTGTGGAGAATAGCAGCTTTTATAATATCAACAGTATTTTATATTTCGGTTTCGGTATATAACAAAGAGAATATTAATCTGATTATTTTTTTGGGGATGTCAGTCTCATGTGCATTAAGTTGCTGGTTGTATAAAAAGGTCTGTGAGAACAGAATGCACTTTAGGATTATGTTCGTTTTGGAAGTATTTGCTTATGGGATATTTATATTTCTTAGCGGAGGATGCAACAGTCCGTATTTGTGGTATGAAGTCAACTGTATTTTATTGATGGTTGCTTTAGACAAAAATATCACGGTGACATTCATTGCCTGTATCTGGTGTTTATTTTGTGCAATAGCCGGAAAGAGTATAGAAAATTCGTCTTATCAGGATATCAATATTATTCTGGGCATGGGTATGCTTATGTGTGAGTTTTATATAATCCGTTATTATGTAGCATATATAGGAAAGCAAAATGAAGAACTTGAAAGCTTGAATACGGAGCTGAATAAAGAAAAAGAACTTAGCAATTATGCCTTTGTAATGTTGACGGAGCTGAGTGAAAGCTTTGGACTTTTTGCAATGACGGATCCGAAAAAAATCATGGAAAAGTTGTCAATGCTTCTTAGAAATAACAATTTGTATCGGGAATTTGTGCTTGTAAAATTTGAACGTGATGATTTTCCTGAGATTATAGAGAGCTGCGGTATTGAAAAAGATGTATATGATGACATATCGGAAAAGGTAAAGTTTCAAGATGAATACTCCGGTAATGGTGAGAATGTAGAAATATTAAAAATAGAGTCATACGGTAATACTTATGAATTAATAAAAATAGGAGAGACCGATTATCTAAGCGGTATTTTGATAAGGCGCGCATCGGAGTTGCATGATGACGGAAAGGATTTCTACTTACAGTTGATAAAGACGGTATTCAATAATCTGGATACATATGCCCAAATAGAAAGATATGTAGCTGTAGAGGAACAAAATCGTATTGCAAATGAAATACATGATACTGTAATACAGAAACTTTTCGGCATTACCTGTAATCTTGCGGTATTGGAAAGTAAGGTAAAGGCGGAAGAGGGGGAGTTAGAAAAAGAAGATATTATAGAGTCCATACATATACTGAAAAAATCTGTAGAGAGCACGATGGCGGAACTTAGAGAAAGTATCTACGGAAAAAGATTCAAGGATAATATAAATACATTTATTCATGCACTATATGCATATATGGAGGAACTTGAAAGGCTTAATGATGTAAAGATAAATTTAAATTTGGATGAAGAAGCGGATTATATAAAGATAGCGCAAAAGATAGCTCTATACAGAGTTGCATGTGAGGCCGTGAATAATGCTATAAAACACGGCAAGTCAAAAAATATAAATATCGAATTAAAAATGCAATCAGATACTGTAGAGCTTTTGATAGAAGATGACGGAACAGGTTTTTCAAGAGAGGATAAAAACTTCTCAGAAGGTAACGGCTTAAGAAATATGCGAAATATAGCTGTTTTATTAAAAGGATATTTGAGTGTGGTATATGACGATAAAAAAGGTGTTAGAGTTAAACTTAGTTTGCCGAGATAACAGGAGGACGGAATATGGTACTTGTTTTAGACGATCACCCTATTGCAAGACAGGGACTGGAATCAATTATAAAACTTCATAAGCCGGAGGAGGAAACCTTGCAGGCGGGCACTGTCGGTGAAGCCATCGATTTGGTAGAGCATAAACCGGTAGATATGGCATTTGTGGATTTGCATTTACATAATGAGAGCGGATTTGAATTTTTGGAGTGGGTACAAAGACATGATAAAGCTATAAAGACATTTGTAATAACTTCATCTTCAAGTGAAAGTGATTTTGTAAAGGCAAAAAATCTCGGGATAGATGCATATGTATTAAAAGATGCGTTTATAGACGATATTATGTATAGCCTTAAAGTTGTTGACAGGGGAGGAAAGTTCTACTCTTCAGACCTGGTTGACAATATGGGAAGCTTTACGGAAGAAGAAAAAAAGATAGAAGCTCTGACAAAAAGAGAACTGGAAGTCGCACTGCTTTTAAGAGAGGGGTATACAAATGTCAAAATTGCAGAGGACTTGTTTGTATCTGAAGGTACAGTAAAGAAACATATTTCAAATATATTCGGTAAGCTTGATATGTACAGCAGAACGGAAGTATTGGTATTTGTTGAACGAAATATTGAAAAATTTGAATTGGCATTTAATTCGGCCGACACAAGCCGTAATTTATAAAAATCATATATAGGATAGGAGAGTTATGCACAGTAATAGAAAGTTTTTAAAGAAACCGTTTGTTTTTTTGATTTTATTTTTCGGATTGGCGGCAATAGGCAGAGCTTATTCAAGCTGGCATTCCGCTTTATCGGCAGAAATGAAGATGACGAGCGGAGTTATGGATATATTATTTGCCGGAAATTCCGATGAGAAGTATTCGGTGTATCTGACTGATGAAAGCGGAAATAATGAAACTTTGATAGATGCCGAGTTCAGTACAACAGATAAGGAAGTTGAGATTACATTTACTGAGGGTTTGCCTGTGAATTCATTACTTGAGGGAAAGCTCTTGAAATTGGATTTTCCTCTTACAACCTCACAAGGAAGCACCGTAAATAAATTAAATTATACAAAGCTTGATATTACAAAGACAGGAGAGGACTTGGAGTTGAGAGCGGATAAGGCTGTGCTTGCATATGAAGGAGCGGCATATTCTCTTGGAGAAGATGAGGTCGCTTTTTATGCAACCTCTACAGTTTGAAGTATACAAGACTTTGAGTGAAGAAGGAAAAGATGAGTTTAGCGGACAGATTTATCTGAAACTCAAGGCGGAAAGTGTGGAAAAAATACTTGAACTGCCTGTAAGCTTCATTATAAACAGTGAGAAAGTGCAGGAAAGCCTTGATCTTGATTTTAATGAAGGAAACCTTGTAGCTTCAGTAGGAAACGGCGTAGTGGTGACATATTCCTGTGATATACCTTTTGATGTATTTCAGGGAGGATCTAAGGTGCAGGACGGCGGTAAATAGGAGAGGAATATGAAAAAAAGAATTTGTTTATGTATAGCCGCATCGGCAATGGCTTTAATATTCTGCCTGACTTCATGGGCATACTGGAAGGATGAGCTAAAGGTAAAGGCCAATGTTGCCTTTGTTTATGAAGCACAAATAGAAGTAAAAAGAAGAAACGGTTCAAAAATCCGAACAAAGAGATAATATCAAACCCTGATCAAAGGGACCTTGTTATAAGACCTAAAAAGTCTAAAGAAATTACACAGGAACCCTGAGAAATCTTTTAGGTGAAGATAAGTCTGAGAACATTACTGAATCCAAATGATATGAAAAAGATAAGCCTTGAAAAAAAGATATATTATTTATGCAAGTATACTTTTTACTATGTGTAATAATTCCGGACTTACCATATATTAAAGTAAAGACCTTAGAGATGCCTTTTATTGTGTCTTTATATTGGTGCATACTGATAGGCATTATGCTTTTTATTTTACCATGGCTTTATATACCGGTAAAAAATCCTGCAAGCAGATATCTTGTAGGATACGGTTTATCAGGGGGAATAATATTTATAGCACTGAAATTTGTGCCGGCGGTATTTATGAAAAAGCTGGGAGCCAGCCCCTATGATACATCGCTTCCGGGAATATTTGTAAATGCATTGACGATAATACCGGCAATTACGGCAAAGGAGATGATAAGGTATTACTCTTTTGCATCGGCATGTAAAACTTTAAAATATAAGAGAACGGCTGTATTTTTAATAACAATAATAATGTGTCTGGTTGAAATCAATTTTGGAAATCTTTTGGCCATAAAAGAGTTTAAAGAATTGTTTATATACAGTACACAGATTTTATTGCCGATAGCGGCAAAGAATATTCTCATGTCTGTATTTGTATTCTACGGAGGTGTGCTGCCAAGTGTAGTGTATATCGGGATAATACAGCTTTTTGAAAAATGCTTTCCGGTATTGCCGGAATTGTCGTGGCTTCTTGACGGAGCTATAGGAATTGCTTTCCCGATTGTCTATGCCATGTTTATATCGGATCATGTTTTTGCAACCGGAAGAAAAAGTATAGAAAATAAAAAAAGTGATGTGATGTATCTGATTTCACTTTTAGTTGCAACAGCTTTTGCCTGGTTTTGCGTGGGGGTATTTCCGGTATATCCTTCTGTAATACTTACAGGGAGTATGGAACCTTTAATAATGCCGGGAGATGTGGTACTTGTGCATAAAATATCAAATGAAGATGAAATATATGAGCTTTCAGAGGGTGATATTATAAACTTTAAGCGGGGGAATATCATAATAACCCATAGAATTAAAGAAGTATTTAAAGACGAAGCGGGTAATGTAAGCTTTGAGACTAAGGGAGATAACAATAATGCGGTTGATGAAGAGAAAGTACAGCCGAATGATATAAAGGGTACAGTGATAAAAGTTGTACCTAAGATTGGTTTGCCGACATTGATACTGAAAGGACAGGATAAAATTCCGGAGGGAGTTATAGACAACTGATGAAGAAAATCATAAAAGAGAACAAGAAAAAGACAAAAGATGTACATACCTTGGAACAGGATAAAAAAGAAGATATTAAATTGACAAAAAATACAAGAATTTTTCTTTATACTGTAGGCGGTATATTGTGTCTGATAAGTTTGATACTTTTATTTATAAATATAAGACCGCATACCCGGACAGAGGAAGTGGTGGTAAATTCCTATAATATAACAACAGGTGCTTCTTATAGGGTACATCTGAAAGAAAACAATGTTTTTGAAGAAGAGTTTTTGGAAGAAGGAAGAGTATATCCAAGTGCGATTACGGATTTTATAAATATTGATTTTAATTCTGAAATAGCTATGACAAATGCTGTCAGTATATCCGGAGACTACATTATACAGGCTGTGTTGGAAGGATATCAGACCGGAAAAGATGAAGATAAAGTTCCTGTATATGAAAAAATATATCCTGTTGTTGAGGGCAGGGTGATTGAGAGTGTTACAAGCAGTGCATCAATAAATGAAAGTATAAGTATAGACAGAGCGACATACAGAAATTATGCACAGGAGATAGAAGATGCACTTGGAGGAGAAACAGGAAAGGATTTCTATGTTGAGCTTATCGGAAAATATACTGTGGACGGAGAGGAAAAGCCTTTTTCATACAGAATTGATATACCTATAAACAATGATAAATTCTATGAAATAAGAAAGTCCGAGCCAGGGGAGGACAGTGGTGATATTAAAGAGTCAAATCTTGTTAATGTTATGCCTGCTTTCAGTTCTTATGCGATATTTATATTATTACTTTTTGTAGCTGCAGGTATTATTGTATTTGTAAGATTCTTTACTTCAAATATGGAGGGAAAGGAACTTGAACAAAAGAAACTTTCAGAGTTGATGAGAAAGTACGGCAGCAGAATGGTTTGCATCGAGAATATACCGGATATTTCGCAAAAGTCTGAAATAAGAGTAAAAAGTATTACAGATCTGATAGAATTGGCAGATGAAATCAGAGAGTCCGTACTTTATATTGAAGGTGAAAACAAGCTGCCTAAGGACGGTAAGATATACATACTTTCAAAGGAATATATATACTTCTTTGAGAGTAATGTTTAGATTTGATATTCATATACTACTTTAGTGGTAGTCCAAATTATGACTTGAGTACATTTTATAAATGTAACAAATGCTATACAATTGGGACATAAGTGAAAAACGAGAAAATACCCGTTTTTCAAAAATTGAAATCATGATTCACAATTTAATATCCGATTTTTAGGAGGGAAAGATGAGAAAATCAAGAAGAAACACATTAGTTGGTGGAATAGTAGCATTGGGGTTAGTATTGGCAGGAACAGGTTATGCTTATTGGACAGATTCATTAAACGTAACAACTAAGGCAACAACAGGAGATTTCGGTGTAAGGTTCGTTGACCTTGGATTATACGGACAGTACTCAGATGAGACAATGAAGGGCGCAGGCTGGTCAATCGTAGACGGTATAGATGAGTCGGGATTTGTTGGTGATCAGTTCTTCTTAAGAGGTCCTAAGGACTACAACAGTATTGCGGCACCGGGAACAATCGACGCTTACAAAGAGAGATCAAAGGGATACAACAGTGTTGAATTCAATGCAGAACTTGTAGACAAAGAGGGATTATCAAAGAAAGTTGGACCATACAATAAGGCAGTTACAGATGCAAGCGGTAAGATTCAGATAACAGTTGACAATATGTATCCGGGATATGCACAGGTATTCCGTTCAGATATCGTAAATGTCGGTGATATCGCAGCAAAGCTTAGCAATATTAAGTTTGAAGCAAAGACACTTGATAAGAAGGATATGGGAAATCTTGAGGATATGATCGGTGTTGCCGTATATATTCACAGAGAGCAGTATAATCCTAAGAATACAGGAAATGAAGATACATTCAAACTTGCTAAGGCCGTAGCAAGCGAAGTACCTAATGATGACAGATTCTTCACAGTTGGCGGTGTTGACTTTGTTAGATTGTCAGCTCTTGATGATGTAGATTTAAAGAAGGCTTTACAGAACAACATTATTAAGTGTGCACCTGCTACAGATCAAAGACTTGATATCTTCGTTGGTGTAGCTATGGATCCTGATGCAAAGGGTGTTTACACAACAGGTACAACAGAGAACAGAACAGATAAAGATGATAAGTTAAGCCAGGGCAAGGGCGTTCAGCTTTCAATGGATCTTCTTTGGGATCAGTTCAATGCAGGCAAGGATGCAGGAACAACAAATA
>CAKAIM010000008.1 GCA_916439285.1 uncultured Lachnoanaerobaculum sp.
ACCTTACATTTCTCCAACCACAACTGTCTCTTCAAGAGTTGTACGTATAATCTCAAGTATTAATTCTACAAAAGCATAACTGTCAGCTTCTTTGTCCGACTTTCCAAGGGAATCATAATAATCTTGTTGTCTGCTTCGTATCAACTCTTCAATTGGCAGCCAATAAAACAGTTCATTCCATTTACCAAGTAATAAACTGTGCCACATCCTTCCAATACGCCCATTTCCATCCGCAAAAGGATGAATAAACTCAAATTCATAATGAAACAGCACTTTTAATCAGTGGGTGCATTTCTGAATTTTTATACCAGTCGAACAGTTCTTGAATTTGCATAGGTACAAATTTAGCAGGTGGCGCCATATGTACAACAACATCACCATCAAAAATTCCTACTCCACCACTTCTAAATGTTCCATTCTCAGGAATCAACCCTTCCATCATAACCCGATGTGCTTTGAGTAAATCTTTTACTGAATTAGGATCCAGTGAAAGCATTAACTCATATGTTTCATAAGCATTCTTAACTTCACGTATTTCATTAGGATTTCCCAGAATTCTCTTTCCATCAAGTATAGCAGTCACCTGTTCTAAAGAAAGTGAATTTTGCTCTATAGCAAGTGAAGAATGAATTGTTCTTATTCTATTTTCTTTTCTTAAATGTGGATTCAGCTTTCCATGTGAAAGTACTGTAATTCTTCCAACCTGCTCACTAATTGCAGCTACAAGATTTGTAATTCTGTCCGTCATATGAAACAGTGGTTTATATTCTCCCATTTTGTGTTTCCTTTTATTCTCAAAATATCAATAATATTTCTAAATTTATCCTGCTAAAACAAAATGCTACGCCTTCAACTTCTGCATCCTTATTTCCTCAATTCGAGATAACGCTCAATATCTCCAAGTAGTGCATCCAGACTGAAATAACCGCTCTCTCGTGCAACAAGTTGACCGTCCATATATACCAGTACAGTCGGTGCGGAGAAAATGCCCATCTGTGAACTGATTTCCATGTTTTTTTCTATATCTACATATCGGGCTTCTACCTCTTTATGCTCACTCATCCACTGTTCCAGCTTATACCGAATGGCATGGCAGGGTCCACATGTATCCGAACCAAACTGAAGGATAAGCACCGGTATTTTCTTTATTAAATCATTAATATCTTCTCTAAGATCATTCATAGTTCAAATTCCTTTCTTATTAATCATATCAGTCAGAGAACATACCGTATTATACCGGACTTTTCCCATGACTGATTAAACTTCCTATCTCCTACTCAAACATTATCCGTTACATTCGTTTGGAAAATCCATCTGTTTTGTTTAGACTTCCGAATCCCATTTTTTCTCTTTCATTTTTTTGAATAATTAAAAATCTCTTTATTTTTTTAAAAAAACTATAAAATTGCCTTTTATTCCCTTTGCACTGCGAAGAATTGTATCTGTGAAATGATTACCCTTGTTTAATTCAAATATTACCTCACTCCCAAGGTTCTTAAAATATTCTGAAAGCTCTCTTGTATTATACTCTACAGTTTTTAATATAGGATTGCGTGTATCTGCCTCTTTATCCCCCAGAGAAAAATAGATTTTATCAGGTAACTTCCTACAATCATTCCTTTTACAATATTCCATAAAGTCATAAAACCAAAGAGAGCCTGACATACTTGCCACTCTGTCAAATACATCAGTTTTATACATAGCATAAACAGCAAAAAGACCTGCAAGCGAATATCCTGTTATTCCTGTAAATCCCGGTTCTCCCTCTATCATCTCCTTTGCCTTTGGCAAAATATCATCTATAAGCAATCTCAGATACTCATCTGCACCGACGCTAAAAGATTTTTCTTTAGAATAGATTGAAGGCATATACCATGGTGACATATCATGGTTCCAATCAATATTTCCTACTACAAGTAGATTTAAAAAAGTGCAACCCATATTCTGTAATTCTTTATATACACCTTCACCGTCACCCTCAAAAGTATTAAAAACAATCAAAGGAGCATTTGTATCAGGTGACTTGTATAGGGTGACTTCTTTATCTTTTATATTGAATTTTACTTTATTATTATCTGTTATCACCTATACCTCCTACTACAGGCATTAAATTATATTTATCCTGCTAAAACAAAATGCTCTACCTTCAAAACCCATTCTTTTTTTAACTCCAAAAATGTTGCTTGAGTAGATTTCGGTACATACCAACAGTCGGTTACTTCATCTATACAAAAAACATTTTCCCAGCTTTTCAATATTTCATCTTCACTTGGATCTTCAATATCATCTTTTTCATATAACGGTAAATATCCGTCATTCAATATAACATGCCACATATCAAAGTCTGACAGTAAAACCATATTGTCAGGTATATCTATAGTTATCAAAACTACAGGTGTTCCCTTCTTACCTCCATATCTATGAATCCTCATATCAGGACATTTCCTTACACCTTCCCATTGGTACCATGCCCATACAGGATATATTACATCATTTGGCGGCATTCCGATACGTTTTTTCATCTGTTCGGCAATCCATTCATAATAATAACGTAATCCACCATCAAACGATAAATATTTTTCATTTGCTATAAGTCTACCTGTCTAAAGTAAAATATCATAAGCAGCCTTATGTTGAATAGTCCATAAAAGCATTCTTCTTCCTAATATTAATTCCAAGAATATGTATACAAAACATCTGTTATTCCGTTTATCACTTTCTAACCAAATTCAATAACGAATCATAGCCATCTATTACATCATAAACAACTTCGCCATTGCTAATTGCTTTAAAATGCTCCCTGGCACAATGTATCTTTGATTCCTCTATCAAACGAAGTTGCATTGAGCTCATTGTTCCCTTTGTTTCTGCAACAAAATATATATGCTTTACACTAACTTCACAGAAAGCAATATCCCAATCAGGATTATATCGTCCAACCGGAGTTGAAATATAAAAACCATCCGGAAGCTTTACATATACTTTAACATCTTTACTTATATACGTTTCTGTTAAAAATTTTTTTTCATTTGTAGAATCAAACACAATATGGTCATACAGATGTCTATTTACCTTCATAGCATTAATACCTAAACGTTCCTTTATTGTAGGATCTGTGAAAATATCTGTACTATATTCTTCTATAATATTATATGTAATATGCTGTATTATAGCAGTTGCCTTCTCATCATTAATAAGAGTCTCGCCTTTAATTATAAATTCCTCAGGATTATTTTTTTAAACTGCTCAAAAGTTGTGAGATCTAATACCCTGCAAAATTTGTATTATAGCTTTTCTTGTGTATCGGAATATCCACTTTGTATAAAATTGATTTTTATTCTATTCTTTAAATTATAAGGTATTCTTTAATTATTTTTTTATTTTTTTAGACAAATTATAAGAATATAAGATTGGTGCAACAATCGTTAAAAAAAGGCCTATAATTATATTAATCAAAAAAACCAGTTTGAGATCTTACAAATATGTTGCAAATCAAAACAATTCCACCCAATATCCACAAAACAGCTCCTGCTCTATGTGTTTTTGTCCCATACCTCGTCACTTTCTAATGTCCATTTAATTTTTTTATTCCTATTACATCATTGCGTTTTTAAATTTTTCAAAAGTGAAAGAAAAACCCAAAAACACTAAACCACATATGACAGATATCATTTGAGCAAAGTTCCAATTAAGATTAATTTTTGATGAATTAACTATTAACATGCATAGCAAGATACTTGTGAGATTTAATACTCTCCAGCCAATTTTACGTAATTTTTTTCTTTATGATTCTTATCAGATATACTTTTTTTATTCTATATTGGAAAAAAATATTACCAACGTACAATTAGTAATAAAATAATTAATAACAATTAATTTATTACTAATTGTACAAAAATAAATTGGAAAAATCTTGATATAGATAAATCAAAACTATAAACGGAAGGAAAAAAATAATACGATTTTTCTTTCTATCACTATAATTAAACATAATTAGTGTCCTCCTTATCGAATATTTATATCTACTTTATTATAAAAAAAATAAGCTGAATATTCTAAATCTAATTTTTTTCATGATCAGCATCAATATTGTAATATTGATGAAACGCCATGCAAATTTCTGATTTTTTTCTCCAGTTTTATAAAAATACGAAAATCCGTTATATTAACATTTTTAAAAAAATGTCATCCTTCATACAAAGTCTATTTTTATTACTATTTTTTTCAAATTATGCGACATATCCTGGATGCATCTTAATATCCATATATATTTATCCTCATATATTCCACTCTCCATTTGATTATAATACTTATCCTGTCCCATTGTACGGACTTAGTCCGTGGTATCATATTCGGACAAAATATTTTTTTATTTCTCTTTACATAATTTAACACACTATATACAATAATACCATTTTTACCCCCGGTTTTAAATCTGATTTTCTATTCCCTACATATGAAAATTTTCTTTTATCCAAATTTAATTTGACAATTCATTTTCATTGTGCTAGAACTTGATACAAATAAAATATTGAAAGTGTGATGATATGGAATTTTTATCGTAATAACGGAGAAAAGAATCCATTATGAAATCATAGGAAAAGGCTTTCCGGTTGTCTTCTTACATGGAAACAATCTGGAAAGCGGTTATTTTAAAAAGCAAAGGGTTTTGAGCAAGTACTATAAGCTTATTTTTGTAGACAGCTTAGGACATGGTAAATCAGGAGATATTTTGGGAAAAATAAGCTTTTCTTATCTGGCAGACAGTCTTGATGAGCTACTTTCATATCTTGATATAAAAAAATGTCTGCTGGTAGGACATAGTGACGGTGCAAACCTTGCTATAAAGTATGCGGCGCTTCATAAAGAAAGAGTTGCCGGTATCTTGGCAAACAGCGGTAATATTACTTTTAAAGGTCTGAAATTTCTCCCGGGATACGCTTGTTATTTTGAAGAAGTCTTATATAATACTCTGGGTATAATCTTCCCCTTTTTTAAAAGGAGAGCAAAAGTCTCTCCACTCTTGCGTGAAGATTTGAATATTCCTAAGGAAGTTTTTTCTAAGTCAAACTATCCTGTCATAGTATTGGTCGGAGACCATGATATGATCAAAAGGGAGCACAGCAAGGCTATTGCCGGACTTTTTCCTAAGAGTAAGTTTATAGAGAGAAAAAACCAAGGACACAATATTCCAAAAAAGGACAGTAAATACTTTAACAAGACTATTTCAAAAATGGTAAGCTATATACAAAGTTGCACTATGTAATCTGCATTCTTCAAGGAGGTAAAAAATGCAAAAGATAATCTCTTTTTTTAAAAAATACAAAAATGTTATAAAAGGCATTTTGTTTGTCAGTATACTTATCTTGGTTCTGATAGAATTTTCCCATATGAGAAAGACTGTTTCTTTCAGTGCCGTAAAGGATATACTTCGTCATTTGTCTGTTTTACAGATTTTTAGCCTTTTTATTTTCGGTATTCTTGCAGTCTCTCCTATGATGCTGTATGACTATATACTGACAAAAGAACTTGGAAAGAAAATTTCTGTATTTAAGCTTATTGAAAACAGTTGGACTATAAACAGTTTAAATAATCTTATAGGCTTTGCGGGACTTGTGGATGTCGGACTTAGATACAGCTATTTTTCCGACGAAGAACAGGAAGGCAAAACAATGAAAGGCATATCAAAGGTAATGCCGTACTTTATGTCGGGGCTTTCTTTATTGTCGTTTGTATCATTGTTATTGCTGTTTTCTCATGATAAGAATAGTACTTTAAAGACATATAGTTTTGTGCTTGTACTTGCCTCGCTTATACTTCCGGCACTACTTTTTCCTATCTACAAGAAAAAAAGGCTTGACTACTTCGGAAATTTGAGCAAAAAAAGAAAATACTTGCTCTCATATGCACCTCACTTTTTGGATTGGCTGTTTGTATCCGGATTTTTTTCTTCTATGTAGGAAGAGTACTTGGTTACAATATTTCATTTGTAAATATACTTCCTTTATATTGTATTTCCATTTGTATAGGTATTGTTTCAATGATACCGGGAAGTCTTGGAAGTTTTGATCTGATAATGATAGGAGGCCTGCTCCATCTTTCATTAAACCATAATGAAGCTGCAAGTTGGCTTTTGCTTTTCCGTATTTTTTATTATTTTATTCCGTTCTTTATAGGACTGATTTTATTTATAAAAAGTATGGCAGGCCAAATAAATGACAAGTTTCTTGGTTTACCCGGGAAACTCTCAAACATAGTACGCCGTGGAATACTTCATTTCATGGCAAATTTCTTCGGCTTTTTCCTAATGGCAAGTGCAATACTTCCTGATGAAATTCATAACATACCTTTTATAGGGAAAATGGATCCAATCCGAGGTCAACTGCTCTTTCAATTTCCAAGTTTTCTTCTTGGAAGCCTTTTCTTCCTGCTTGGAAGATTGATAAAAAGACATTCTGCATTTGCAAAACCTTTTTGTGTTGTACTATGCCTCATTAGCCTTATTTATATCAATCTGGGCGGTTACTCTGTTTTTGGCAGTCTTTATATACTTGTATTTTTTTAATGCTTTTATATACTGAGAGAAACGGCTTAAACAGAAAGTCATTTTTTTCTATCCTTTAGAGGACAGAATAAAAGATATAGGATATATAGTTTCCAGCTTTGTAATCACTGTATTTCTTTTGTATGTATCAAGGGGAAATACAGGAGGAAACAGTTTGGGCTTTCTTCTCTTCCACCATAACGGTTTTCTCTCAAAGACTTCTATGGGAACACATTTTTTTAACGGATTTTTCATTCACTTTTTACATCTTTTTGCATACTTACTGATTATTGCATTCTTTTTATATTGCCGTAGAATCTATGGCAAAGGATAAACATTTTTCATTTGGAGAAAAATTTGAAAAATCTCGTTATAAAGTGTTTTTAGAAAGTTTTGATAATACCGACTTAAATGCTTCTCTTGCATTTTTGGGAGATAAGCTTATCTATTATTACACTGAAGATGAAAAAGATCTCGTAGCTATTCAATTTGCCTTAGAAGACGGTAAGGCTGTTGTTATGGGAGATCCTATAGGTAGAAGTGAATATTTTTAATAAAGCTGTATCTTCATTTATAAAAAGACGCTGAAGACAAAAAAATCTTATACCTCTTTTTTTATGAAATAAGTCAGGATATCACTTTACTCCTTCACAATTTCGGCTATGATTTTATGAAATTTGGTGAAACTGCAAAAGTTAATCTGGATGAATTCGATCTGACCGGAAAAAGCCGGAAGAAAGTTTCGTGCTATCACAAATCGTGGAGAAAACAGTGGATATTCCTTTAAAGTAGAGGTTCCGCCTTTTTTTCAAATGATTTTTTGGATGAATTAAAAAATATTTCTGATGACTGGCTTTCGGGCAGGCAGGAAAAGGGCTTTTCTTTAGGGTATTTTGACAGAGATTATCTTTCACTTGCCCCCATTGCCTGTGTGCTTGACGGTTCCGGAAAGATTCAGGCATTTGCAAACTTTTTTTGGTATGTAATAACGATAATGAGTCAAGTATAGACCTTATGCGCTACGATCCTAAAACGGAAAGAAACGGTATTATGGACTATCTCTTTGTACGAATTTTTCTTCATATGAAGGAAAATAATGTAAGATACTTTGACCTTGGAATGGCTCCTCTTTCAAATGTAGGTCAGTATGACCACAGCTTTTTAAATGAGAAGCTTGCATTTTTAGTTTACAGCTTCACAAGTCGTTTCTATTCCTTCGGCGGTCTGAGAAAGTATAAGGAAAAGTTCGCTCCTGCTTGGGAGGCAAGATATTTATCCTACCCGAAAGACAGCAATCTGCTCTTTGATTTACTTACTATATATAAGATTGATAACAGACAGGTAAAAAAGGTATAAAAAACGGGTTGAAAACTCAACCCGCCTTTCTTTATCCTTTAACCGCACCTACCATTATTCCTTTTGAGAAGTATTTTTGCATAAACGGATATAGTGCAAAAATCGGTAGTGATGCCAATACTGTAATTGTCATTCTGATTCCCTTTGGTGAGATACTTGCCATTGCCTTTGTCATATCAGCTCCGCTTGAAGCTGTTTTTAATTGCTCTGCAAGTCTCTGTGCCTCGTTCAGATAATTATATAATAAATACTGTAATGTTGTCAGGGATTCATTTGCTCTTGTATAGATATGATTATCAAACCATGAATTCCACTGTCCAACTGCTACAAACACTACAACAGTCGCTATTATAGGTTTGCAAAGCGGAAATATAATCTTAAAAAAACATGTAATATACCCTGCTCCGTCCAAACTTGCAGATTCTTCAAGTTCAGGCGGCAGCTGCTCTATATATGTTTTTATCAAAATCATATTATAGGCGGAAATCATTGAAGGTAATATATATACCCAAAATGAGTTCAATAATCCATATGACTTCATTACAATATATGTGGCAATCATACCGCCACTGATATACATGGTAAATACTACAAAGCGATACAGTATCTTTCTCCCCGGCATCTTGTCCTTAGTAAAAAGGTATGCCAGAAAAGAGCAACAAAATACGGATGTTATAGTTCCAACCACAGTTCTTAACAAAGACATTAAAAGTGCCGGAAAGAATCCTTTTAAGGTTAGAATTTCTTTGTAGTTACTAAGTGTAAAACCGCTTGGTAATAAAACCGGTGTATTCACCGATGCTGCAGTTGTATCGCTTAATGAGTAGCAAAGTACATACCAGAACGGATAAATACATATAAGTGCAAGCAGTATCATCAGACAATAGTCAAACACTAAAAATACTTTTCTTGATGTTGAAACTTTCATTTTATTCTTATTCATAATGCCCCCTTAGATAACTGCCTTGCCTCTTATTTTCTTTGCAACCATATTTGCCGCTAAAACCAATGTTATACTTACAATTGATTTCACAACACTGATTGCAACACCATAGGAGTAGTCCATATTTTGAAGACCGATTCTATATGTATATAAATCAAGTACTTCAATATTAGGTGCTGTTAATGAGTTCTTAAATAGAAGGTATTGCTCATAACCGGTATTTAGAAAATTACCGATATTTAATATAAACAACACTACAAAAGTCTCCATCATCGCAGGCAAAGTAACATGAATTGCACATTTAAAATGTCCTGCACCGTCAACTCTCGACGCTTCATATTGCTCCTGGTCAATTCCTGCAATAGCCGCCATATAAATGATTGAATTCCATCCCAAAGTCTTCCACTGTACAAGGAATGACTGAAACCAATATACTGCTTCGTTTGATCCCAGTAATGAATTTGAAGCATCTCCAAGTCCAAGTTTTACTGCAAGCATAGTTATAATTCCGTCTGATGCAAAAAGTGCCGTTGCAAGAGAGAAAATAATTACCCAGCTTATAAAGTTTGGAAGTGTTGTAAATGTCTGTACAAATTTCTTTACAGGACCGTTTCTGAGCTCATTTAATAAAATCGCCAGGAGCATAGGTAGCGGTGTCAAACATATATTTATAATTGCAAAAACAAATGTGTTCTTTAAAGCTCTTAAAACATTGTCATCTTTTTAAAAATCAGTTTGAAGTACTCAAGTCCTACAAAGTCACAATCAAAAAAATACTGACTCCCGGTACATAATCAAAGAATGAATATATCCAGCCAAATATCGGAACATAACTAAACAAAAAGACTATTGTGATAAAAGGTATTGCCATCCAAAGCAATTTATAATCTTTTGATCCGCTTTTCACAAATCCCCTTTTTCTGTTCATACACATGCTCCTTTCGTGTTTATTTGCTCTCTAAACTCTCTATTGCGCTCTTGGAATCCTCCCATGCCTTCTGCCACCAATCAATAGACTCTTTTACGCTTGCATCGGAAAGCTGCTGTAATAATGCTTCCTTAGCTGCGGCAAATGCCTCATCTGAATCTGCCTGTATAAGTCCTGGAAGTGCATTCTTTGTGATTTCAATACAGTTGCTGTCAATACGTACTATATTCTTTGGAATTGTTTCAAGGCACATACGAATTGTTGAATCCGATTTGCTAAGATCCATGTTGTCACCCTTTTCAACTCCGTTCTTTAAAAGATCGCTTGGTAATGAGATACCGAAATGTTCACAAAGTTCCAGCTCAGCTGTTGTAAGGCTGTCTTTCATTACATCTTCATCGTTCCAAAGACTAACTCTTCCACCGTCCGCTAAAACATTGTTGTAATCCCATCCGATAAGATTATCTACTCTTGAGTCGCTGATTCCACTCATCTTCCACTCTTCGGCACGACTTCCGTCAACCTTCATATTTATAGTATCTTCCGTTAAATGTGGCTTTCCGTCTGAACCCTTCTCCCAACGTCCTTCAACACCTGAATCTGAGCTTCTTGCAAATTCACCACTCTGTAAATAATCAAGCACCATAACAGCACGTTCAACATTTGGTGAATGAGAAGATACAAATAAGTATTTTTCCTGTCCATCCTGCTTTGTTTTGCTCATTTACCCATCCTAATTTTGAAGGTAAAACAACATACTCTTTATCAGTTCCCTTATTGTTGCTGTTATATGTTCCGAAGTACCAGTTTACAGTACCGCCGATATACTGACCCTTAGTATACTTTTCTGTAAGATCCTCACCCTTTGTAATAAAGTTATCAGGATCTAATAATCCGGCTTTATAAAGTTTGTTATAGAATTCTACACCTGACCAGAAAGGTGTTTTAACGTTTTCATCCTTATCATACACATCAACTACAAGTGCATTTGTCTGTGCATCCTGAACATAAAGTCCGTCTTCAAGGTTTAAATATCCCTCTCCAAGACATCCTTTAAAGAAATAAGTATGAAGGTCCGCATCGTTATATGCACTCATTGCATATGTTTCTGCACCGTCTTCTGTCTTAGGATAAATCTCCTTCATTTTTTTCAATGCTTCGATATATTCATCATCATTAGTGATTGTCGGTGCTCCAATCTGCTTGTATAAATCCCATCGTACAACATAACCGTACTGAACTACAGAACCGTAGCTTTTTGCATAATCTTTAGAAACAACTCTAGGTGTAACAAAGTACTGTGCCTCACCATTGTCACCTTTAAATTTCTGCATGATTTTATTTCTGTAATCCATTCCGTCGGAGAATATATTTGGTGCGATATTCTTATAATCCACAAGGTTTACCGCATGTTTTCCTTTTAACACACCTTCGATATTTCCATCCGATATCTGCACTATATCACAAGTATTTCCACCTGATAAATCAAGGTTTAAGCTTTTCCTGATCATAGGCCTTTGTTGTAATTGTACAGTTAAACTTTTCCTCAACCGCCTTGATTACTTCTGTAGGCCAAGCTCCTGTAGAAGAATCCGATAAAGATAATCCACCTATAGTAATATCCACATGATCTGCTGTGCTTACTTCCTCAGGACTGCTTGCCGCAGTTTTACTTCCCGATGCGGAATCGGCTTTTCCTCCGCCACATCCTGCCAAACATGACGCTGTTAATGCAACAGCACCTAAAATTGCCGTCAATTTCCTTGTTTTCATGTACTTTTCCCTCCTTGTAGCTTCTATGAAGCATTCAATGTTGAATCTACATCAATTCACGTTCAATTTGTTCGTTTTTGATTTCGATTATTATTTTTGTACCGGCCGTTAAAAAAATATTTCTTATTGAGCAAAATATTTTCTCTATCTAAGATAGAATTATATTATCATTTTAGACAGTTTCTTAAAATGTTTTATATTATTTGTCGATTGACTATTTTATCGTTTTTTTATTCTAAAAAAACAAAACTTGACATATTTTATGATTATTGCACTTTATACCATAAAATATGTCAAGTCTTAGACTTCATTATTATTTTTTTAATAATTTTTATATGACTAAACTCTTTCTTTATTTGTCATTTCTACATATTGATTAAATCGTATATGTACGATCAAGCCTAATTTAGGATCTGTTTCAACAGACATGTCGCCCTTATCCCCATACAGCAACCCTAAGCGTTTTTGATACATTTGCAAGTCCTATATGATCTGATGTTTTTAGAGGTGATTTTATCTTGTTTCTTATTTGACTAAGCTCTTCTTCATTTAAGAATATCCCGCTGTTTATCACCTTTACATCCATATAATCATTACATTCTATCACAACTTCTATTGTACGTATCTCTTCCTGACTGCTTCCGTGTACAAAGCAATTTTTCGATCAAGGGTTGTAATATGAATCTTGGGAATTCCAACTCATATAATTCTTTTTTTACAACTCATTTTTATATTCCATATCATGTCCATATCTAAGTTGCATCATAGTACATAATTTTCCAAGAATTCGACTTCGTTTTTTACTTTCCAAGTTAGGCTTGGATTCCTCAGTACAGGTGTAATTATTTTTCCAAGCCTTACCAAAGTATCCGCAACTATTGTGTTATTGGTCATCATTGCCATCCAACGTATAGAGTTAAGTGAATTTAATAGAAAGTGAGGGTTCATCTGATATTGAAGAGCCATAAGCTCTTCTCTTCTTTTTCATCTTCTACCTGTTTTAATCTTTCTATATACGCTTTTTATACTTTGTGCTGTGGAATATAATTCCTCATTTAACCTATCCAGCTCTTCCCAGCCAAGTTTTTTCGGTTTATCAATATTAAACTCCTGATTTTTAATATGATGCATATTTTTCATAAGCAGTTCTATCGGCTGAGTATATTTTCTACTCCAAATGACAGCAACAGTGACTGTCGCTACTATAGCAAGCATAATTACAATAATACCGAAATCTCTGATTTCATTGGCATCTTTTAAATATTCTTCTTTGGGAATCATATCACATAATTTCCATCCGTAAAAATCAAGCGGATATTCAATATTTTGTGTATCCGTACTTGTATAATATTCCTTGCCCAGCATACTCTTATCGACATCTGAAATTATTTGACCTTTTTTATCCACCAATATAGCCCTGCTGTCATTAAAGGCAACCGCCCTATAAGTACTTTGAATATCTATTTCATTTATTGCAACAAAAATAAAGCTCTCTTCTTCAAGGTTTATATTTACACCTACCGCCTTTATACCTACCAAAGAAGGTGTCTGTGACATTATTTTAAAAGGGCTTCTGTCATTTATGTCCAGCTCCCAGCTTGGTACCCAAGTAGTATAGGGATAATTTTCTTTTACCTTTTGCAAAACATTTAAAATTTCTCCGGATATTTCAGTATCACCGGTACGGTTTTTACCAAGTGCGGAAGAAACAATTCCAACTCCGTCTCCTTTTAATATTCCCAAAGCTGAAATTTCTCTGTTTACAAGCATTTCCGAATGAAAACTCTCGGAAATCTTCATTTTCAATCTGCTTTCGTCTATATTGCTGTTTGGATATTCATATCCGAACTCCCAGACAAGATCCGATATTACATATTTATTCAAACACAGTTCCGCATTTTTTAAAATATTTTCCAGATCCTTTTCAGCCTGTTCAAAGTTTAATAAAACAAGCCTTTCATTTCCGGCTTCCACCTTTTCCACAAAGTAGTGGTATGTGATGTAGAACATAAAGCTGATTATAATTATAAAGCTTCCGAGAATAGACAATAAAACCTTTTGTCTCCAATTCATACGATTTAACGGTTTAATTTTTCTCCATCTTGCCGGTGACTCTCCTGTCTGTTTTTTAAAGTATCTTGAGAAATACTCCAAGTTCTGAAATCCGTTCTTTTGTGCAACCACAACTACCTTCTCATCAGTATTCATCAAGTCTTTCATGGTTGCAAGCGACCTTTATTTCATTTAGATACTCAATATAATTTTTTTCCGGTTTCCTGTTTAAACAGATACGAAAAAAATAGCTTACAGAAAGTCCTATAGTACGTGAAATATCTGTTAAGGTCAAACTTTCTCTGAAATGTTCCTGCATATACTCGATTGACTTTTTGAATCAATGCCTTACCGCTGTTTTTCATCAATATTTATCTCATACTGCTGTACATAGGCTCTATCAAACCAGTCTTTTTAAATTCTCAGCTTTTTCTACGACTGCTGTGCGTGATTTTTAAAAACGAACTCCCAAAAAAATCACCTATGGAATTATTGATTCTCTTTATTCTCTCATCCATCTTTTTCTGTACTTCTATAAAAAAACACAGAATTCCTTGTCCTTTAGAGGAACCAACATTTCTCCCGGTATCTGACGGTTAACCAGTTCATATATAAAATCCATTGCAAGCTTATTTATCTTATCTTTTATTTTTCCTCCTCCAGACTAAACAGCAATAAATGTTCGAATATTTCAAAATCATCCTCCAAACTGATTACGGTATCTCCCAAAAGATATTTTGATATTATATCCTCAGGTTTTTCTAAATCAGGTATCACCTTTTTAGCTGTCCTTCCGATACTTATAAGATATTCTTTTTGTCTGTTCCAGTACATTACATACTTCATCTATACTTATACTTGCCTTCAGTACATACGCATTGATATTATATGGTATCAATTTCCTTAGGGTTTCAAAATCATTCAGGCAGGAAATTACTACGATCGCACATTCCTTATCTATTTCTCTGACTCTTTTAACAAGTTCAAGACCGTCCATTCCTTCCATTCTAAGGTCCGTTATCAATATGTCAGGATGTATCTCTTCAAAGAGCCTGTATGCTTCCACACCGTTGTCTGCCAATGCTGCAACTTCCATTTCATATTTACTCCATGGAATTGAATTTTGCAAACCCAATCTTACTAATAATTCATCCTCAGCAAATAAAACCTTATACATTTCTACCCCCTTTATTTGCTCTCTAACTTGTTATCGTATTTTTATATTGTATCCACTAAATCCGATCCGCTGATTATTTGGCTCCAGCGATTTTTCTCGTTTATCTGCTTTATCCCCAAAATACGGTAATCTTTTCTCTTCAAGTTCTTCAAGGCAAGGTATTTTCCCATCCAAATAATTTAAAACTCTTCTTTTTGTACTTTCTAATCTTGTGATGACTCCGCCAAGCTTTACATCCATTAGCTCATATCCCCATGGCTTTGCATCGCTCATCCATAAGTCTTCTCTGAGTGTTTTTCATAACTTTAAGATTTTCTATTGTATCCGGAATTTCTTTTTTTCACAGATAGTTTTTTTAATGTATACAAATCACTTGCTTCATATGAAGTTTTTTTATGCGTACTCCTAAATCCGCTTTTATGCTCAAAACCTCTGCCAGTTTTTCATAATATGAAAACAGTTCCAAGTATTTTTTAGAGTGCTTTTCACTTTCCATAACATTTAATCTTAAGCTGTCATAATAAACCTTGGTATCTACAGCGGATTCCTTTACATGATAATCAAATATCCCTGTCAGAGGATCTTGATAAAGTAGATACTTAGAAGGATTTTTCTGCGACTTGATTTGACTCTTCTTTTTGGAAAAAGCGAATCAAATCTGTCAAGCACCATAAAGTCATCTAAATATCCGCCTGTACAATTTTGGAATTCTTCTTTAAATTCTTCGCTGTCATAGTTTTTATGAAAGCCTAAATAACCGAATAAAGTAACTCCCGGCAAAACCGCATCTATAGGTGTCTCTGCACCGTTATCAAGCCAGGCAGTACATAGTACTTCATCCAGTTTAAACTCCTTACATGTTTGGAGTGCCGATATTGTACATTCAAAAGTTTTTGAGTAGTTTGGAGCTATTCCGTTCCATACCCATGATCCTCCCGCAAAAATCACATTATTTGAGATTTGCATATGAACTTTCAACATCTTTTTCATATATCTTTTTCGTCATTGTGATAATAATCCCAATATACAAGTCCAACTTCTTTTTCAGGCTTTTCCCAAAGGCTACAATCAACATTGTCCTCAATGTCATAGTATCCCTTACCTGTGTTTGCTGTTATATACATATCGCTCCACATCATAGGGCTTAAATCCAACTTTTTGCATATATCAAGGACCTTTTTACAATGTCTCTTTATTAATATGGAACTCTTTTCATATCCGTTATTTTTAAGATAATTTCCAAGACCCAGAGAAACAGCCTCATCCATTCCAAGATGTACACGCTTTGTAGAAAAAAACTCTCCTTTACAGAACGAAGCAATTTTTCAATAAAAAAATATGTTTCTTCTTTTCCTACCTCCAGTATATCCACTGAATCCTTGATGTTCTCTTTCCCCGGCCATTTTAGGGCATTATGTAAATGTGCCAATGTCTGAATACATGGCACAAGTTCAATCCCGAATACAGAAGCATATGAATCTATCTCTTTGATTTCCTCTTTTGTGTATCTTCCTCGATATATTCCAAAATAAGGCTCATCAGCTACCTCATAAGTGTCCTCCGTATAGAGCATAAGCACATTTATTCCAAGTTTTGCCAGAACTCGAATAATGCTTTTCACTTTTTCTACTCTAAATATAGCATTTCTTGAACAGTCAAGCATAACACCGTTTTTTTCAAAATATGCCTTCTCCGTATTTTCATATGTGTTTTTATATAAATTACAAAGTATCTTTGTCAGCCCTCTGTAATAATGAGACAGTTCTTTACAGATAATGCTTATAGCATTTCCTTCTTTTTTTACCGAAAGTTCATCGCTTTCACAAAATTCTACATTAATATCCAACTGCTCGGTACTTTGTTTATATTCATCTATAAGTATTCTTGTACCGGTCTTTAATTTATCTTCTGAAAGTCCGGTATTTTTACATAAAATTTTCATTACTCATACTCCTCATATATTTTATCAGTATACTCCAACAAAAGACATTACCGGTGCCACCCTGGAATCTTCAATTTCTATAGTAAGATTATCAGTCTTAGTACCTTTTAAATCAATAATTCTCTTATATCCTATAGTGGTTCCTTCGAAAATTTTTATTTTTATTTCCTGACTCATCGTTAAAATACACATTGAATTTTTTTCAACTCTTTGACTGAAGGTTATTGCTTCTTTTAAAAACTAAATAATTCAGTTTCTTACACTCATCAAATTTTTATTTCAATCAGTAATTTATTTTCACCTTCTTTATTCATAAAATATGTATTATAATCATCTGTTCGCATCATGTCAGGCGAATTACCTCTGCAATCATGCTCCGGAACAGTCGTAATCAATGCATTTTTTAAAAGGTTATCTTTAAATGTATCATTTATAAACTCACCCAATCTCTTTAAGATGGCTATATCTTTTTCATGAATTATTCCGTTCTTCATAGGGGGAATATTCAATAAAAGAGTTGTATTTCCACCAACTGATTTTAAATATATGTCTTTCAGATTCTCAAATGAACGAACTTTATCATCCTCTTCTTCATGATAAAACCAGCCCGGACGAATGGATACATCTGTTTCTGCCGGATACCACACCAGTTCTTTTTCATTTTTGAGACGCTCTCTGCTTCCAAGATCTGACTGAGTCTCATCCAAAGGTCTGTCTCTAAACTCTTCATTGTCTTCATGCTGGCTTAATTCGGCTGTAATTGACGGATCTGTCATATCTTTTGCAACAACACTCCATTCACTTTCTCTGACTTCACCTGCCTCATTTCCACACCATCTTACATCAGGTCCGGAAATAGAAATAACTGCATTAGGCTGTAGTTCACGCATTACTTTATAGTATCTGTTCCAATCATACTTTTGAACCTTACCGTTAGCCCCTTCACCACAGGCACCGTCAAGCCAGATAGTGTAGAGTTCTCCATACTCTGTCAACAGTTCTGTAAGCTGATTTACATAGTAATCATCATACTTCTTACCTTTTCCATAGCTACTGTTATTTCTATCCCACGGTGAAAGATAAACACCGAATTTTAGTCCGAATTCTTTACATGCTTCTGACACTTCTCTAACTATATCACCGTTTCCGTTCTTGTATGGTGAATTCTTTACACTATGTTCCGTATATTTTGACGGCCAAAGACAAAAACCGTCGTGATGTTTGCAGGTAAGAATCAATCCCTTCATACCGGCATCTTTAGCAGTCTTTACCCATTGCCTTGCATCAAGCTCTGTAGGATTAAAAATGGATACATCTTCTTTTCCGTCACCCCATTCACTTCCTGTAAAAAGTATTTACTGTAAAATGAATAAAACAAAAAAACTCCATTTTTTTCATATGTAAGCTGTCTCTCACTTGGAACTACCTTGATCAGTCTTATATCTTCTTCTATTCCGATATAGCTCATTATCTTTCTCCTTGTACTTTATATAAATTTTTTTCTTTATTAAAAGCTATCTGTCTATAAATTTTTATCATATTATAGACGATAATATCATTTTTTTAAACATTAATTTAAATCATTTTTTTATTTATATTTTTTTGTAAAAAGCTTTATCTTTTGTGAGATTATTTTTATATGAGCCCACTAAAAAGACATACCCGTTTAAACTGATATGTCTTTAATACTTTTCTATAAATTATATAACTTTGTATACTTCTCTTCTATATAATCAAGGAAATAATTTACATTAAATTCTTCTCCTGTTACCATCTTCATAAGCTCAGGCGCCTCATAACGGAAACCGTATGTATGAATATTTTCCTTTAACCAATTCATTACTACATCAAATTTATTATTTTTCCAGTAAATTGTCTACATCCAGATCTTTTTTTCATTGCATGTACATACTGTGCCGCAAATGCTGTTCCAAGTGCATAGGTTGGGAAATAACCAAAGCTTCCGTCTGACCAGTGCACATCCTGTAAAATACCAAGCTTATCATTTGGTACATCTACACCAAGATACTCTTTATACTTTGCATTCCATGTCTTATCAAGTCCTTCTGTAGAAATAGTACCGTTAAATAATCCCTTTTCTATCTCATAACGAATCAAAACATGTAAAGGATATGTAAGTTCATCCGCTTCCGTACGAACAAATGACGGCTTTGAAACATTGATTGCCTTATAAAAATCTTCAAGGCTTACATCTCCAAGTTGCTTAGGGAAATATGCCTGTAACTTAGGATAATTATATTTCCAAAAAGCCATAGTACGTCCAAGGTAGTTCTCGCATAGACGTGACTGTGACTCATGCATTCCTGAAGATACACCCTCTGATAAAATCATTCCGTCATACTTCGGGTCTATATTGTGCTCGTAGTATGCATGTCCGACCTCGTGTACCGTTGAAAGTATTGCGGAAGCTACATTATTTTCTATATATTTTGTAGTTGTACGACAATCATTCTCACAAGTCCAAGAGGTAAACGGGTGCTCAGATTCATTTTGATAACCCCATGAAGGATCAAAATGTACATACTTCAGTAAATCATCCATAAACTTTTTCTGATCTTCAATAGGAAAGCTTTGATGTAGAAAATCCTCGTTAATCTGCTTTGCCTTTGTTACCTTACCGATAAGCGGAACTAATCTCTCTTTTAAAGCATTAAAGAACGCATCATATTTTTCTTCGTCCATACCCGGCTCATAATCATCAAGCATCTGATTATAAATACTCTTATCGCTGCTTCTGTAACCGTATAACTTTTTTTGGCTCTCTATTACTTTCTTCAAGTATGGCTCAAATATAGAATAGTCAGCCTTAGATTTTGCAAGTATCCATGCATCAAATGACTCATCGCAAAGCTTTTTAAATGCCACAAATTCTTCCTTAGGTATGCAAACGGTATCCAACGCCTTCTTATAATAGAGCTCTATAGCACGTCTATCCTCGTCATTTACCTCCGGATCATCCTTTAAGTCCTTTAATATATCTATGATTTCAGGATCTGTTTCCAAGCTGAAAAGCTCTCCTGCCAAATAAGCAGATCTCTCATCTCTATAAGCAGCTCCTGCACTTGGTGCAACTGTCTGCTTATCAATTCCTATAATGTTTAATGCCATTTGGTATGCAGAACATTTAAATAACCAGTCCTGATACTTCTTTAGTTTTTCTTTTGTAGTCATAGTTTCCTTTCTTTAAAAACATTTACAAATTTTACACTATTTATAAAATAAAAAGACCAGCCTATATAGCTGATCTTAAGTCTTAAAAATAATCAATGGCCTAACAGTGACGCCAACACATGACGCTTACCTAGAAAACGGCACTTAAATAGGACTTACTGTTGATATAACCATGTTAGCATATCCAATCAACCATGTCAATATAATACCTTTATTTATACCGGAAATTTAAATAAACACTTTAATATTTTTTTGCATCTTTTTAATTTTTTTGAATATCCTCTTTATAACCACCGGTTTTCATATGAGAATAATATAAATTGGCAAAAAAACATCTGCTATTTGTATAATGTTATTATTTGCCGAGTCAAAATATTGGACAGCAAACTTTCCACTTGTTGTACCGTTCATTGATAATTCTGTGTTTAAGTAATTTTCTAAAAAAAGTACTTAGATTCTGTCTTTTTCATTTCTCTCATCTAATTGAAGAATACAATCTTCATTCGGTAAATATCCGGTATTGATAAAATATTCTAAAAGCAAGCCTTAGTGTATAATTAAATACTCTTGCTGTATTTTCACAAAATTTATCAGTAAGCTTCTTATTCTCTATAATAATATAATACAGTTCAAAGGAATGCTTTTTGTACAAAAAAACTCCACGAATTTTTTTGTTTCATTTCTTTATCAAATTGAGAGCCCTTAAGTTCCCTAAAGTTACCTTTTAAAGAACATCTTTCCTCCCTCTTTGATTACCTGTCCTGTACCTGGCTTTACTTTATCACAATCAAGCATTAATAATCTATCAAAATTAGAGGAAACAAAAACGCTTATATGACTTTTTTATAGAATCTTTATCTAGAACTCTGACTAATGCAATAATAAAATATTCATTCCCCGATATATGATTATTAATTGAACCCGATTCATCTATGTAAATAACCAAACAGCATTCCTCCTTTCCTAGTATTCATATATGAAGTATTATTCTAAAATTTTTATACATCATTTGGAAGATTACTCCCTTGAATTTACTTTTCCAGCGCCTGCTCTATATCAGCTATTAAGTCACGGACATCTTCTATTCCGACAGACATTCTGATAAGGTCAGGTGATACTCCTGCTGCTCTAAGTTCATCATCATTCATCTGTCTATGTGTTGTAGATGCAGGATGAAGTACACAGGTTCTTGCATCTGCCACATGAGTAACTATTGCAATAAGCTCCAAAGAGTCCATAAACTTAACTGCAGCTTCTCTACCTCCTGCTATTCCAAATGATATAACACCACATGAGCCGTTTGGAAGATATTTTCTAGCCAACTCATGCTGACTGTCATTTTCAAGTCCTGAGAATGATACCCATGATATCTTAGGATGTTTTTCAAGATGTTTTGCAATAGCAAGTGCATTCTCAAAATGTCTCGGCATTCTTAAATGCAATGTTTCAAGTCCAACTCCAAGATAGAATGAATTTTGAGGTGAAGGAATTGCTCCGAGGTCACGCATAAGATTTGTTGTCATCTTTGTAATATATGCCCCTTTACCGAAACTTTCTGTATACACTATTCCATGGTAAGTTTCATCAGGAGTTGTGAGCCCTTTATATTTATCTTTATACTTACTCCAATCAAAGTTTCCGGAATCTACAACAACACCGCCAAGTGCATTAGCAGTACCGTTCATATACTTTGATGTTGAATGTGTTACAATATCAACTCCCCATTCAAAAGGTCTACAAAATATCGGTGTAGGGAATGTATTATCAACTATAAGCGGTACACCATGCTCATGTGCAGCTTTTGCAAACTTTTCAATATCCAAAATTCTAAGTGCAGGATTTGCTATGGTCTCGCCAAATACAAGCTTTGTATTCGGCTTAAATTTAGTAGCAAGTTCCTCCGCTGAAATATCAGGATCCACAAATGTAGACTCGATACCCATATTTTTCATTGTATTGGCTATAAGGTTATATGTTCCTCCGTAAATAGCTGAAGAAGCAATTACATGATCCCCTGCACCTGCTATATTAAGTATCGCATAAAAGTTTGCCGCTTGTCCTGATGATGTAAGTATAGCCGCTACACCGCCCTCAAGTTGACAAATCTTTCTTGCTACAGCATCATTTGTTGGGTTTGCAAGTCTTGAATAAAAATATCCGGACTCCTTTAAGTCAAACAAATCTCCCATCTGCTGTGAAGACTCATATTTAAAGGTTGTAGATTGCACTATCGGAAGCACTCTGGGCTCACCGTTTTTAGGCTCATAACCGCCCTGTACACAGATTGTATTTATATTGTATTTTGACATAGTATTTCTCCTTTTTATACATATATTTCGCAATGATTTTATGCAGGTATGCATCCCTTACTCTATACGAAAATGAGTATACTTTATTATCGGAATAATATCAAATATAATGTTTCTATCCATGTACAATATTTAATATTTTTAATGTAAGTAAGAGAACTTAAAATTATAATACTTGTTTTATCCTTTGTTTTTACTTATGGATATATTATCAATAACCGCTTCCCCACCTGCCTGCAATACACCGCTAAATGCACTTATCAATTCATCTCTCTTTTCCTTTGGAAGTTTAGCCAGGCTCTTTATAATTATCCCGACATTTTTTAATAAGTTCCCTCCAAATTCTTTAAATGTTTTTGCTTCTGTCTCTTCAATCAGAGCAAACACTGTAGAGACCAAAGACTCCCTCGTTTCATCATCAGTTTTTTCAAGCCAGGTTCCCAATGAAACATTTATAAAATTGCTCATATCATCCAGTTTAGACTCAACAAATTCAGTTCTCATTACTTCCCACGTCATAGCATCATGCTGAAAAATACCTTTTGCACTGCTCTTTACTACCTTTTGCTCACCCTCATTTGAAAGTAATTGACCTATTATTGATGTCTGAGGTACTATACTGTATATTTTATTAACAATCTGTTTATATTCTTCTGTATTAATAATCTCCTCCCTAAATCCCGGGCCGTCATTATTATATATTTTAGTAATACGCTTCTTTATTTCATCATTACAAAAAGTCTGCGCATACATTGCAAAAATTTCCACCTTTTGAATGTCCGCCAAGCATAAAATCACCTTTAATCAGCTTTGATACATCATTTAAATAATCAAGCGCTTCCTTTGTTCCCTCCGTTTCCGACATACAACTCATCATAAAATCTTCTTTCCAGCCCGTTATAGTGCTGTCAGTGCCACGAAAAGCTATATAATTAGTTTTTATCGGGAAGAAAAAAATGTTACTGCAGAAAAATTGTTTTTATTTTTTTCTTTATCAAAAAAATATCTCTATAATATCCAATCCTTGTCTCCCTAAATCGCTCCCCCGCTACCATCTGTTCAAGTAAAAGAGGTGCCCTCTCTGTAAATTGTCCTTTATCTTTTATTTCATCCAAAGAATATTTCTCACAAAATGTCTTCAGTACTTCTTCAATACCGTATATACCTTCGTTATCCGAAAACAACTCATCAAAAATTCATATAAGATATATATGACAGTATTACATTATCTATATCATTGAAATGTGATACCGATAAACTTATATCATTTCTCCATTTTTAAATAATCCAATAATTCCATATTTATATTTTTCCTCTTTGATTATATGATTAAACTTTTATTTTTATATAATACCATGATACAACTTATTGTTATTATTTACAAATAAGAGTGGGCTAAAATCAACCCACTCTTACATTTAAAACCCATATTAAATTTCTTCAATCTAAGCCCTCAACTCCCCATACTTCAATTTGTGTAAGTGCCGGGAACGGAGATTCTCCCTCCGCCTTTATAAGCTTTTCAAGTACAAGGCTTTTTATTTTTCTTTCCTTTATCAAAAAACACTGCGGCTTTTCGGTTTTCACAAGATTTAGAGTTTCACTGCTGCCGTCATCAAAATTAATATCTGCACTTACCCAATAATTATCATGAGGATAATCGGCTCTCAGTGTAAGCCTTATTTCATTTACAAGTACTTCTCTTCCAAAATCTAAGGTAAGAGCCGCTTTTGGATCTCTGTTAATACCCCAACTCTGATAAGGATATTTACCATGAGAGGAGTTTGCATACATTCCGTCTATAGCATTTCTTGCCGCAAATACCGCCTCACCTCTGGTCTCCACATTGGCAGAGGCATGAGGATAAAATGTATTATTCTCATGCTGGTCATAAACATTTAATGCAAGGTTTTTTACTTTACTTATCTCCTCATCGGTAGCATATCTTGCCTCAATATAATGGATCATTCCTGTAAAGCTTTTCGGTGAATAATTCGGTCTGTTATTTGCAGGAGGAATAAAAAATTCAACACTCCTGCCCGGAATATAGATAAACGCCTCTCTCATACTATCCTCAAAACGTACTACACAGTATCTTCCGGCTTTATCCGTATCAAGTACTATTCTGTCTCCATCCATGTATTCACTGCAATACACAAGCTCCGCTTTATTATCTCCCTCAAAGCCGCAGGCTTTTTCTATCTCTCCCCTACCTACTATTTTAAGTTTAATCATATCTGCTCCTATTGAAGTACAAAAGTCACTGTTATTACCAATACATTTTCCAATCAGGTCTTGAAAGTCTTGTAAGAGCCTCCATAAAGAAATAATCTCCCCAAATTACACACTCGTCTACTCCGCTGTTTTTTTGCAGGTATTATAAGGTGTTTTCTTTGCATATGTTCCATGTAAAAGCTGACCGTTTGATATGCTCTTATCTTTAACCTGATAGTTCTTTATAAGAGAATACATAATTTTCTTTGCGACTGAAGTATAGTAAGCTTTGCTTTCTTCATCCAGATATTTACTCATTTCCAAAAATCCGCATACTGCAATCGCTCCTGAAGAAGAGTCTCTTGGCTGTTCATTTTCATCACCGTCACCGAAACTTAAATCCCAATACGGACAAAGATCTTTCGGCAGATGTTTTAAGAAATACTTTGATACTCTTTCAAAATATTTTATATATTCCTTATCTCCGGTATTCTTATAGGCAATGGCGGTTCCATAAATTCCCCATGCCTGTCCTCTGGCCCATGCGCTGGCATCCTTATACCCCTGACAGGTAGCACCATGAGAAAATTCTCCGGTATCAGGATCAAAGAATATCGTATGCCAGGTAGAATCATCATCTCTTATTATATGCTTCATCGTAGTTAGGATATGGTTTTTAGCTATCTTCGCATAATGCTCATCACTTGTCACTTCACTTGCCCAATAGAGTAGCGGCACATTCAACATGCAGTCTATGATAAGTCTGGCATTATCTCTTGCCCACATTTCTCCCCATGCCTGTATATACTTACCTTCAGGACGATATCTGCTGCAAAGCTGATCTGCCGCCTTTATTGCCGCCTCCTTTGCATTTTCATAGGAAATCAGGCTGTAAGCTGCCACACATGACGGTATATAAAGAAATCCCATATCGTGATGGTCTATATAATGTCTTATATTTATTCTCTCCAAAAAAGAATCTACCTGTTTTTTCCCTGCTGTTTCAAAAATTTTTTTATCCTTCTCAGTTTTGGCATTTTCATAGGAAAGCCACACTTCTCCTGTCCAAAATCCGCTTGTCCAGTCGGTATTAATACCCGGTGTATAAAAATTTCCCTCACTGTTTGCAGCCGGAAAATGCTCTTCAAATGCAGGTAAATTGTTCTTCACCTGTTCCATACACATATCCAGAGCCTCATTAATCATACTGTCTGTGGCTTCCGGGTATTTTTTTCCAATAAATTAATATCAATCCATTTATCCACTTAATTAATCTCCTTTAAATACTACCATTTGAGTACTGTCATATATCCGGGATTTTTATGTAATTCGGCAACCATAGTTTGTCCAAGTCCATATACTCCTCTTATACCGTTTAAGTCACTATGATTTCCGACATCATTTTTAATAAGAACTACCCCGTATTTTTCTTCATTTCTTGTAATTACATATCCTTGGGCTGTATCATTTGAAAGCATAAGTTCATAGGCAAAATTATATACATCTTCTTTTACAATCTCTATTTTCCGGTTTTCCACGCTTTTTACAATAACTGTAGTTAAAAAGTATGAACCTCTTGTATTTACTTTAAGAGCAGCGGTTTCTTCTATTTGATTATAATGTCTTGAAAGTGGAGAAGTAGTAATTTCAGCTAATACTTCACCTCTTTCATCAAAGCACATTATACTGAATTCACACTTTTCCCCTTGCCCTATTATCACATTATTTTCTGCTTTTAAACTAATATTATTTCCGAATGCAAAATGCTGTAATAAGTCATTTTTCTTTATTTCCTATAATTTCATCGCTTATAATAATGATACCTGATGTCGGTGCTACAATACGCCTTCTAAGAAGCACATTCAAGTCCATATATCCGCAGTGAAAGCCTTCAAATAACAGATGGTTTTCCTTAAAAACAAAAGTATTTCCCATGGAAGGAGGTAAACTTTTATAGATCCATGAATCCTTGCATTCTGCATATTCACTGTTATTTATAATGGGTACATTGTGAACCTTACTACCCTTAAGTCTGTATCTTTCATCTACATCTTTGTATGTAAAACGTCCGCTGTCCCTAAGTATTGCCTCACCTTCAAACCAAAGTTCCACATGAAGTTTATCCTGATGTCCATGCCCTCCACCAAGGCTTGTATTTCTAAAATAAATAAAGTCCGAATTCTCATTGTAAGAGTCTCTCCATATTGCTTCACCGCTTTCTTTGGCTGTAATAAGCCCTCCTGAGAGTCTTTTACTTTCTAATTTTTCATAGGATAGCGTTCCTTCAATACCAAAAAGCCATACACTTTCAAAATCAGGCTCCTTATATCCTGCAAATTTAAGTGAACTGTCTTTAAATAATAATGCCGCCCGACTTAATAGATCTCTTACATCGGTATCATCTGAATCTCCGGTCAAGATTTGATGATGATTTGGATAAGTATGTTGTAAAGTAGCATAGGCCATGTTTTTTATGATTTTTTTTTCATCTTCTGAAAAAAATTCATCATTATAAAGCTTAGCCACTCTTAAAACTTCAAAATATGCATCCAATACTTCATTATGATACATTGGAGATTCTTCCCATTGCATTCCGTCATCATGTATCTGTGTATGAAGTGCCATTTTCAGAAAATAAATTGCTTTCTTTTTATAATCATAGTTTTTCAGCACCTGTGAAAGTACATATAAACCTGCATATTCCATTACTCCCCAGTTGCTTTTTATGGAAAAGCCCTCTTTAGGATTTGTTACCAAATGATTTGCATGTACGGATAATGCCATGAAAAACTTTTCTTTTATTTCATCCGTAATAAGAGGATGAGATGTGAAAAAAGACATTGCTCTTACCCAGTAGTCTGCACGAAGACCTGTCTCAAGTGTTCTCCAAACTTTTAAGTCAGCATTTTCAATATCGATATTTTCATTTATCCAATCAAGCAGCTGATTTAGAAAAGTTTTTACATATATATCATTTTGTTTAATCCAAAACGCCTGCCCCAGACATATCCAATATCTGTGCCTGTTTAATTGAAAAATAAATTCTTCGTCTTCATTAAAGGAGTAATTCCACTTTATTTTCTCAGCAAAATTTACCGGTTCATTTGTGGCTTCCATATCCCAGGGTAATCTGAAAAGAAATGTATTCTCTGTCAGTTCATCTGCGGTTTGAAGAACAATATCTCTCATATCTTTGCAGTTGCTGTTACAAAAATCCGCAATTTTTTTATACTCATCTTTTTTGAATGCAAAATGTTCTTTAAAATCATCCCACAACAAATCTATATTATTCATAGTTCACTGTTCCAGTTTTTTTATAAAAAAACTGTCATTTTGACGCTTCAGCCATTTAATAACTTCTTCTTCCAGGTTTCCTGCCAGCTGTTTATTTTCTTCCAATTCTAAATCAAGAGTTCTTTTCTGCGACGGATCATTTTGTATATCATAAAGATATCTTCTAGGATTAGAGATAACATCATAACCCAGCTCCATAACGTAGGTATATTTTCTTGTTCTGATACCACGCCATCCATACTCGGCAGGATTCTTACCCTCTTTTTTAAATTTTTCCACAAAATCTGCTCTGCCGGGGCATGCCATAATAAAGCTTACCCTATCCTCATTTTCATCACCTTTAATAAATTTGGCACAGTCCTCGCCTTCAACTGTTTCCGGTATATCGCAACCTAAAAGTCCCAAAACCGTAGGCATCATATCCTGACTTCCCATACAGGTGGAACATCTTTTATTCTTGTTTCCCGGTACATGTACTACAAAAAGGAATTTTTATTGACTCCTCATACCAAACATGCTTGCCCATCAGTCCATGTGAGCCCATCATATCCCCATGATCCGCCGACAAGATTACAAGAGTATCTTCGTACAGATTATTTTCTTTCAGATAGTCAATCAACCTTCCAAACTGCTTGTCAAGACCGCTTATAGCAGCATAATACTGCTTTGTTGTGAGCCTTAATGCTTCTTCACTCATTGCGGCATTTTCACCGGTGTGATGATGAATATTTTCAAAGATAACATTTTCCTTTAACTCCACATCATCATACAGTTTTAAATATTCATCCGGCACTTCACTGTATACACTATGTGGCGGATTCCAAGATATATACATTCCAAAAGGCTTTGATTTGTCCCGTATTTTAGACAGATATTCTATTGCCTTATCTGTTTCATGCTCAGGTGACCATTTGTTTACCTTAATCATCTCATCACTGTCATGCCAATAATGTGGAGATAAATGCATATCATAAGTACCATATGAGTACCAATAGTCAAACCCATGCCTTCTTACTCCCGGAGGAGTATATGCATCCCAATCTCTTGCACCTGACTTTGGAAATTCACAGATATTTTGCTCAGGTTCATCTAAATGCCATTTCCCTATATATGCGGTTTCATAACCCGATTTTTTCAGTACCTGACCTACACAAATCTCTTCATCTTTTAATCTTAAAGACAATCCCTTCTTACAGTTTGTAAAAAATCCCGATGACAGCGGATATTTTCCGGTCATAAGACTGGCTCTATGAGGAGAGCAAACCGGAAAGGTACTGAAAGTATGGTCGCAATAGGTTGACTCTTTGCAAAAATTATCCATATTCGGAGTTTTAACCGGATCTTCCTTTGCATATCCTATAGCTCCGGCTCTCCATTGATCTGCAAAAACAAACAATAAATTCATATTGCTATTCCTTCCTATCCCTTTACTCCTCCGGTTATTCCACCGATAATCTTCTTTGAAAGTCCGATGTAGAGTATAAATGTCGGAATAAATACAATTATTACTGAAGCAAATAAACCTGACCAGTCACCACTGTATTTCATTCCGTTTATCATCGAGAATAATCCAAGCGCTACAGGTCTTAGTTTCTCTGAATTTACAAATAAAAAGTGAAAGGAAATATTCATTCCATATCGCTATGAAATTAAAAATTGTTACCGTTACAACTCCGCCTTGAGCCAGAGGAAATACAATCATCCAAAAAGCTTTTATCGGATGACATCCGTCTATAGCCGACGCCTCTTCATAGGCACTAGAAATATTAGCAAAATATGCCATAAGGAAGGTTGTTGTATAAGGTACTTTTATAGCTACAAACAAAACTATAAGTACAATTCTGTTTGAAAAAGCATTGCCAAGTAACCCGGCTCCCGCCACCAATGTATACAAAGGTATTATTACCATTATAAGAGGAACACCCATAGTTCCTGCCAGTGCAGAGGTAAGAAATTTTCTTCCTTTGAATTCAAATCTTTGTAAAACATAAGCATATGGAGCACATACCAGAATAATAAATACACAGGATAAAACTGCATAAATAAGTGAATTTACAAAAAACACAGAAACATTTGATGATACCCATGCTTTAACATAATTCTCAAAATGAAGTCCTGTTTTAAATCCTAAAATATCTCCTGAAAATATATCTGCAGTAGTAGACAAACTTGCAGCCACTACCCAGCCTAAAAGCACCGCAGTAAAAGCAACCCAAAGTATCAGTATTATATATCCGGGTAACAGTTTAATCTCTTTTGACAAGTTAAAAGGTGCGGATTTTTCTTTGTTTTTCAGTATTTTCATAATCTAACCTTTCATAAAATGTTAATTAAAATTCCAAATCATCATCTTTAAGAACACTATTGGCAACTCTAAATATAATTATTACCAAAGCGCAAAGAATTATACCTATTGCCGCACCTGCACCTGCATCGCGAGAAATCATATCGGCGGTTTCAGCTCCGAATACTTTGGTATACATATATACCATAGGTACTACCGTAGATGTATCTGCAGTTAAAGGTGAGAAAAAGCTGTGACCATATAAAGAATCCTGCAATACTTATTGACCACATAATAATATTTGTTCTTAAAAATTCCTCTTAAAAAGAGGAAGTGTTATATGAAAAAAACTGTTGGACCTTATTTGCACCGTCTATGCCTGATGCTTCATAGTATTCCTTGCTTATTCTTTCAATTCCGCTGATCCATATGAGCATATGATGTCCTATCATTCCGAAGCAGTAAGAAAATAAAAGTGCATAGAATTTATGTTCCGCATCCAGCCACTGTATTTTTGCCAAACTCTCCAAACCGATCATTTTAAAAAATGTTGTAAAAAATCCGTAGGATGAGTTAAAGGCATATTGAATCCACATTGTAGCCATAGCTACCGCACTGATTACATTCGGCAAATATATTGCCGCCTGAAAAAATCCCTTTCCCCTTATTCCGCTTGTCAAAATGATAGCTATCAATAAAGAGATTGAAAGTGTAACTATACCTCCGATCGTCCATATCTTCGCTATATTGATAAGCGACTGTATAAACAACGGGGCATTAAACAAATCTACGTAATTTCCTAAGCCTCTAAATTCCCATTTGTTTATCGGATCCGTAATTTCCACTATCGTAAAAAAGCTCATAATTACGGTTCTTATTATCGGGTAAATAAATACTCCAAGAAACAATATTGTTCCGGGAATAGTAAATGCCCAAATCATACTTTTTATTACGTTTCATAAATATTTTTCCCTTCTGAAACAGGCAAGAGCCCGGCTTTTAGCTTATTATCTTAAATTCAGTAATTATTTAAAAAGGCAGGTCAAATAACGACCTCGTTACCCACCTGCCCTCTTTCATTCATTTAGAATTTATTTTCCTGCTGCCTTTTTCATATTTTCAACAAATTCAGCACCTGTAATCTTACCTGAGTAAAGCTTAATTAAGTTCTCCTTTAATGCCGGTGTGATCTCCGGATTGCTTTCCGCACCACCCATGATCTCTGTGCAGTTCTCAAAGTATGGCTTTACATCAGCCAACTGCTCAGGCCATGAAGGATTCTGTGAATCTGCCGGAAGACTTATACTCTCTTTAGCAAGCTTCTCGTCATATTCACCTCTTGTCATCTTCTCAATAAATCCGAATGCAGCTTCTTTATTCTTACATACTGAAGTAATAGCAAAGCTCTGTCCACCGATCATCATAGCCTCTGTGCCGTTAATTCCGTTATTAACTTCAGGATATCCGAAAAATCCCCATTCAAAATCAGGTCCTGTAATATTTTTTTAACTTCGTTAACAACATATGTTCCTACAGCATACATTGCAACCTTACCTGTAGCAAATTCTGTATTCTGTCCTGTAGGGAATACATTTGAAGCCACAAGTTCTGAGAAATAACCCTTTGAGGCAAGCTCTGCCAAGTCATTAGCTGTTTGTAAAACTTCAGGTCTGTCCCACTCATTGTTGTTAATAGTTTCCTTTAAGCCTTCACTTCCTACAAGTCTTCCAAGATGCATACCGAAAGCCTGTGGTACATATGCATCATCAGTTGTAATCGGAGTTATTCCGGCATCTTTAAGCTTTTGACATACTGCAAGGAACTCATCCCAGTTTGTAGGTACCTTCTCAATACCTGCCTCTTTGAACAGCTTTTTATTGTAAAAATAAGCGTTTGCCTTGAACTGATATGGAATCTCTTTAAGCACACCTTCATTATAGCTTCTGAAAAGCTTCATCATTGTAGGATTTGAACGTGACTCATAATCACTTTCTTTAACCAAATCCTCAAGACTTATAATACGATCACCGTAATTGCTCTTATTTCCCTGTCCGTCAAAGAAGTCAACCTGCTGTTTTGCATCAAGTGCCGGAATCAAACCTTCTTTAATTCCCTTACGTCCTTTAAACTCTACCTCAATTTCCACACCGGTTTCTTTTTCATAAGCTTTTATAGCCTCGGCGATAACAATTCCCTGCGGCTCTGTAGCTTCCCAGTTTGACCAGTATACGAGCTTAACTCCGCTGTAATCAGGTCCTTTAGCTTCACCATCCTTTGATTCACCGCTTGTGCCCTCGCTTGATGCTTGAGCTGCTGTAGTACTTTCCTTGGCTGAATTGTTACCACAACCTGCCAGTACCGACATAATCATTGCGCCGGAAATCACTGCAACTCCAACTTTTTTTGTAAAAACTTTCTCTTCATATAATCCTCCTTGAATATGAATATTCACATATAAATTTTTACATATTTTATTAAACTGCATTCCCCTTCGGAAAACAGCAAATATAGTTCTAAAAAATTCAATCCGCACAGAGATCCGCATTATTTTCAAGAGCGATATCAATTCTGCATGGTATAACATCAGGTACAGACATGTTTTTTTATTAAGCAATCCACCATAATCTTAAAAAGCCATATATCCTTTATCATAAGGATTTTTGGTCTATAACCGCCGACATTCTCTTCTTTTTTAAAAATTCCAAGGTTTCTTCATTCAAATCTGTTCCTATTATGGCAACTTTTTTATTATTACCATGTTTTTCAAGTGCTTCAACAAACGCCCTGTTATCATGGGAGGTAAGAGCATATATAAGACATATATCACTATACTTACAAAGTGCCTCACATGCATTTTTATAGAGTTCTCCTCTATGATCCATATTCCTTGTATATCCTGTTACAAGTTCTATTATCAACTCGGGTTTGTTTTCTTTTATATAATTACAAAAAGCTATCCAAACGCCCCTCATGAATCTTTTGAATCTTTACGTCCACAGGAAACAAGTATTCTTCCATTACCTTGAGTAATAAGCCCTGCAAGCTCAGTCGCCACTTTACCCACCTGTATTTCTCTTGGCGGAATGCTGATAAGACCTTCAGGAATTTCGATGTGATCGTCTATAACAAGCACTCTCATATCCTTTGCCAACATCCTTTGAAACTGCATGAGTACCTCAGATGCTCTTGTAAAAGAAATTGTAATAACGCCGCCATATTCATTTGGTCCCTTATCGGCAATCTCTTTTAACTGCGTAAGTTGCTCTTCTTCGTTATCACATACAAAAAGGACTTATTTCTATATTCAGTCCTTTAAGCTCCTGTGCACCTTTGTTAATGCCAAGCCATAAATAATCAAAATAAATCTTTTTCTCCCATTTGTCCTTTGGAAGCACTACAGCAACTTTACTTGTTTTTCTTTTTATTGAGGCTGCAGCATAATTTTCCACATACCCCATTTCTTTTGCTGTTTCCAAAATCTTAGAACGAAGTTCATTGCTTATCCCTTCTTTTCCTCTAAGTGCTCTGTGAACTGAAACAGCCGATATACCCAATTCTTTTGATATATCCTTTATGGTTACCTTTTTCTGAAGCTTTTTTTCATAAATAATCTTTCTCCAATCTTTTAAAATCAAAACCGGATATTAAGTTAAATTATCGTTTGCGTAATCGTTTACTTATGTGGTAAGTATATACCCAAATCGCTTTTATTGTCAATATTTTTTTATTTATATTGTATAAAATATATTTTTGCTTTAAAAATATGCCTTATTTGCATCCGGAATATAATCATATTTATCTTAAACTGTCAGCTATTTCAAATATTTTTATCATAATGGGCATCAAAAAAATATCTTATATGCTTCACAGAAATAATTACTGTATAATCCTGTATCAGGATTTAAATCTCTATTGCGCTGACATCCGCCTCTGCATACCTTGTAATATTTACAAACTTTGCAAGTATTATCCAACTTAAATGACTTTTTCTATAAAGCCGATTTCCGACCTCTTTTTTTATTGATATCATCCATATTGTTTTCATTGAAATTTCCAAGACAATATTCATCCATAGCATAAAAATCACATGGATAAACACTTCCGTCAGCTTCCACTACCGTCTGAATACCACATACTCCACGTTGCTCACAGGATTCCGCCATATATCCTCCTGCGAGATTTATATAATTTATAAACTGCCTGTTGTATGGATCTTTTTCCATTTTTTTATAATCTTTGTACCACAGATCAAATAAATCAATTAAAAACTTTCCATAAACTTTTTGGTGTTAAGGAATAAAAGCTTATCTCCACGTACTTCATTTATCGGATCAAGACATGCTATGTACTGTTGGTACTTCCATCCCTGCTTATTATAAAATCTGTATATATCTGAAATATTCTTTGCCACCTTAGATGTAACAACGGTAAGAATATTATAATCCACCTTATGCTTATCAAGCAGTTTTGCAGAATTTAATATTCTGTCAAAAGTATTGTCTCCGTTTTTTTGAATGTCTATAAGAATCGTGTATTTCTTTTGTACCGTCTACCGACAATCCTATTAAAAAATTGTTTTCCTTAAAAAAAGAACACCATTCATCTGTAAGGGCAAAACCGTTTGTCTGAAGGGCATTAGTTACTTCTATATTATTTTTTTATTGTACTGTTTTTTTGATAAGCCAATGCCTTTTTGAAAAAATCAATACCACATAAAGTCGGCTCACCTCCCTGGAAAGCATAATGTATGCTCCCCTCCGCCCTAAGCATGGTTTTTCTGATTGTGTTTTTCAAAGTCTTTTCAGACATAAATCCATAGGAATTTTGCAAACGCTTACTTGCCTCATCACAGTAAAAACAATATTCACAGGACATATTGCATAGACCTGATGCAGGCTTAATTAAAACAGTTATTGGGGGCATGTGGTCTCCTTTTTGTTGGTGTAAATTTTAGGTCAAACTCTTTTTGCAAGTAATTCATCAACTTTATCTGCAGAATACACTCTTCCTGCTTTTATAGAAGCATATCCTTTCTTCAGTTCCGTATCGAGTTGCTCTCTAGTCATTGTAGCAACAGATAACAGTATAGATTTATCTGTCATAGTAGCACCTCCATTTTCTCATAATACTATTGTAATAATTATTTTTCTACCACAACATAACTTCCGGTTTTATAATGTACCTTTGACTTATCATACCTAAAACCCTCATCCTTAAAGACATTCAATAGAGTATGCATAAAAAAATCCATGTGTTATGACTACAGTGTCTTCTCTATCTTTACAAAGCATATTTACAAAAACTTTTTTGCACGTTTTTTTAGTATTAAATCTGCCTTCAATCTGTCTTTCAATATTAAAAAACCACTGAAGCCGTCCTGTAAAATTCCAAAACCACAATGGTAATCTAATCTTTGAATCAAAAGCGGACCTTAAAGGTACTTCATCTATCAGCTCAGTTTGTCTAAGGTGGGTTTGTCCGAATATACTTATAGCAGTCTCTCTACTTCTTGACAATGTACTTATATAAATATTTTTTTATAATTATAATCCGGTAAGTTTTTGCTCAGTGTGTTCGACAAAAGAGCTATCGTATTCTTTTGCAGGCTTTATCAAATTCGTCTGAGGTATAACATTTTTTTCCATATATATTCTACTTTTTGAATGTCGCATAATAATTACTTTCATGATACCTCCCGAATAAGTTATATCAATTTCTACCACTCTACATTGTTTTTTTATGATAAAATTATGAAAAAAACAACGATATAAAGGAGGTGGCATTATGATTAATATTCGCCCCGTGTCCGATCTCAGAAATAATATCGAACAATACTCTGCAATCATAAACGACATCGAGCATAAACTTGATGAAGCAGATGAGGTCGCAGAGAAATCCGACTTCCGTTATTCCGCTTCCAAGGTCTTTGGAAAAGTAAGGAGCAGAATAAATGCGCGTAAAAAAGAATAATCTGTTTTTTGGAGAGAGTAATCATTTGACAAGCGCCTCATACACCTCGCGGTTCTTTTCAATGAGACTCTTTGACAGCACAGGAATATCTTCATCAGATGCAGTCTGTTCTCTCAGTACCTGATTATACTCAATCAAAAGGTACCTCGGAGAATTGTTTTTAGAATCACAATTGAGCCTTTCTCATCGACAATTCGAGCTACACGAGAAAAGTTCCGGTTTGCTTCCGTGATGGAAACCGAATTCTCAGTATTCACGTTCATTAATAGAACCTCCTGTCTATTTGATAATTTTATTAGGCGTTTGCGAAACGCCAAAAGCCTTATAAATACGACACTTTTTTTGTTACTGAATATAAAAATCTCCTCTAGACTTGTGATATAATGGAGTTGCAACAAACATAAATCACATCCCTAAAGAAGACATTACTATGATATCACAAAAACAACTCTCTTTGGCAGATATTTTTGAAGATTGTAAAGATATTTTTGAATCTGATAAACCTCGTTTTCTTACCCTGCTCGAAACTCACATTGATCTTGATGAAATTATTCCGTTTTCTTTTTACAATCATTATTATGCGGCCAAAGGCAGAAATCGAAAATATCCTTTGACTGCTATGCTTTGGACTTTGATTATTCAACGCCTGTTTTCTATTCCTACAGATTCTCTTTTACCGGTATTCCGTCATTATTCCAGACATCTGCTTCTATGCCCACATCAGCTTCATCAAACCATGAGGTTAAACAGCAGTACATTAACAGACATTTCTGCTACGCTTACAAGTTCGGTATTATTACCAATGGACTTGGAATTGTTCGTTCCATTTATTTCTATAATAAGGATTATCTTGCTTTCCATCCTGACATTGTAGTTGAAAAGAAAGCAAAGTCCCCGGATAAAGACAAATCGCTTGCTGATTCCAAAGCTTTACTTCCTACCTTAAAGGACTTTAAAACAAGGCATCCAGGTATTAAACCATCTATATTCCTTGGTGATGCAGCTTTTGATACCATTAAGATTTACAAATCACTTTTTTAAGATTTAAATTTCCAAAAAGTATTTATTCCTTTAAAAGTTAAGCTCTCAATGGATAATATTAAATATACATTCAATGAAAATGGTATTCCTTGTTGCCCTCGTGATTCTTCACTTCCATGAAACGTGAAGGAAGTAAATCCCATTTAAGGAGCAAGCTGTCTACAATAAAGTTTGTTTCTCCAAAAAAAGAAATGGGAATACAACCGACAAGACAAGTCCAAACGTCGTGTCTGTCAATGTGACAATCCTTGTACAACTTCTTCCTGCGGTAGAATGATTTATGTTTATCCTGAAAAGAATCCAAATTGATATTTATTTCTGATATTTTTTTGACAAAATATTGCAAATATAAAAGGGGCTTTCCTTCTCATGATCCGTTCTACTTTTTCACTGTTGTTTTTTTCTTACTAATTATTCCTTCATTCTGTTCTTTCCATACAGATAATATTTATATTCAAAAAGGCCAAAATATATTGATAGATAAATGGCCTTTTTCTTTGTTATTTATATTTTTCTCATTCATCCAAGAAAAAAACGTAGCATACTGACAAAACAGCAGAAATTATAGCTAGTATCTTGATTATTTGTCGTTCATTATCTTTCATAAACTGATTTTTTTGCACACATTAGGTAACCACATAAATACTACCGTTATAAGCCATGATACACTTACTATTATTCTCAACATAATATCCCCTAACCTTACTGTGGTTTTTATCCAATAAAAAGTCTCTAATGGTTGTGGTACTAATGTGTATATTCCACTTATAATTACACCGCTCCCCTCATTATTGAAAGCAATCAACCCTGCAGATACACCTGAAGCTGTTGCTACAATTTTAGAAACAAGCGGTTCAGGTATCCAAGTAGACAATGCAACTCCAACACCTGTTCCTGCCACTACTTTATTACTTAAATTATTATCTAAATATATCTCAAAAAGGTTAAATGAAAGCCACTTTACTTTGGTTACACCACTATTTGAACTCATCATAAACATTGCAGGAGTATTTTCAACAATCGTTATAGTGTCACCATCAGCTAAAACGCTAGCATAAACGCCTCTCTCTTCCATCTTTTTTTTGTACATAATCTACATACTTATCAGTAACCCTAATGCTTCCATCTGAATTTAATTCCAAGTACCCGGAAGTCACCATCTCATAATTTTCCGGGGCAAGATTGTAATTATCGTCACTCACCACCATTAATTGGTCATTAGTATCAGCTTTATTCTCCATCGCAAAAGCTGAAAAGCTAAAACTAAATAGCATAACTAGAACCATCAAAACACTTGTAAAAATTTTGGACAATTTCTTAATATTATTCCTCCTCTAATATACTTTTTATAATTCAAATTTAAAAACATTTCATGTCCTAATAACTCTGAAAATTATCTCGGTTTTTTTATACCTCTAGGATTGTTATAGTTCATAAATTCCACCTCCTTACTTTCTTTATAATGGTCTTCCACTATTGCAAGCTGAACACCTATAAGTTTCTTTTTCCGTCCAAATCAAAAAAACTTGATACATACAAACTCCTAAAGCATTTGCTATATCGTTTGCAATCTTTAATGAAAGAATTGTTTTTTTCAGTTTCTATTTTATTTATAGTGACCCGTGATGTTCCTATTTTTCTTACCTATATCAAAAAAACAAATTTATCCCCCTTACTGTAAATTTTCTACTATTACAGAAATTAATGCCAAACATCTCTTATAGAAATACTTATAATGCAATTCCTTGATGATATCTATTTTTATTAATTTCATGATGCCTTATTCGATATGAGTTCCCTGTATCCGTCAATACTTTTAAATTCATTATCAAACATTTTTTTGATATGTTCATTCCCGTAACTTATATCATTAATGATTTTTTTCTGCTGATTTTTTTCTTATCCAAAGTAGAATAATAAGTCTTAATTCTCTCAAACGCATCCCAGATTTTTTTCAACAGCATAGGAGTACTCGCCTTTATTGTATAAATCTTCGGCTATCCTTATTAACTCTTCAATACCAGCTTCATTAATATTTGTTGAATCATCGAGTCCGATTGCTTTTATTGCTTGTAGAATGTACTTCTCCATTTCTGAGCTCTACATTGATATTATTTAATTTAAAAATGGCATTTATCTCATTTCTAAATTGTGAAGATTTTGTAGTGTGCCTATTAAAACTTTCAATAACATCAAACACAGTGAATGGTGAAGTACCTTCTTTAAAATCACTAAATTCATTTATTTCTACAAGTTCACTTCCCACATAATGTTTTGGAATATAAAACTTAGTAATATCCTCTAAAAACTAAGTCATTTATTGATTTGTAATAATTAAAAATTAATTTCAGATGTAAACATAAATGTTTCGTTATATTCATTCATTACCTTAAAAAGTTGATATCTCGCTGCATTAGGAAGCTTAATACTGTTTTTTTGCCAGTTATTAATGCCTTGTTTCTTTCTGAAAAAGGAATATACATACTTGGTTTCTTAATATATGTTCTCCAGCTAAACACATCTCTTCCTGATAATTTGCTTGTGGCAGCTATCTCATATCCATCTTCTTTGAGTAAAGCATTTATTCTTTCTAAATATCTTTCCCAAATCCCATTTTCATCTCTTACTTCCGGATGAACTACTTCGCAAATAAAATTAAGTAAAATATAATCTTCACCATCAAACAGTTGAAATCTTTCGTCTTCAAATATCCAGTTATCTGGATAATCGCCATTATGTATATGCATTGTAATTTCTTCTTCTGCATTATCAACTCGTGGATCTTTGCTTTCCCAATCTGCTAAGTTATACAGTCTTTTTAAAAAATCTACAATTTCAAAACGACCATAATAAGGATAATATATAGTCTCTGTTGTTAACCAATTATCTTCTGTTATTCCTTTTTTTGAATAAATCAAGAATATCTCGTCTTGTAATACCTGTAATTTTTATTCAAAAATATAATCTCCTCATATTAAATTTTTTTATACATTCCACTATTTCTTCAATATCACAATCCAAAGCATTGCAAATTCTAAGCAAAAACATCCGTAGTTACATTTTTGTCCATTCTTCATTTTTGTAAAATGTACTTTTTACTCACTTTTGCCTTTTCCATCAATTCATTATTTGTCATATCTAAATCAATGAGTTTTTTTGAACAATCTTTTATAACTAAAAATCCTCATTCTTATCCTCTGTTTAAGAAAACTTTATTTATTGTATTATACCATAAAAATATACTTTTTCATAAATATATTCTTTTTAATCGAACTCAAACATGCATAAAGGAAAAAAATGCAGAAAAAAATAGCCGGTGTATTAATCAAATTCCTCATGCAGTAAATTAAGGCTGTCATTGTACATATAAGCATCATAGAGTTCACTCCAGAAGTTTAAAATCTTTAATTGCTTAGGCCTTATCAACTTTATATAAGCACTATGCTTATTAAAGTGCGCCTAAATCTTCCAGTTATCAACTTTTCAGCTTGAAATTTGTGCTTTGTACAAATTTATCCTTGTATGCACTAAGGATTACGAACGAATTCAACGAGTTTCGCAATTACCTATTGTAGTATTTTTTAGAATAACACTTCAAGAATATATAATTGTCTGTATGTCTGCAATGGATCTTTTTCATATTCGACTAAGTGGTTTCATATTTCTCGGTAACTACCTTTCCTAGAATACAATCGCAAACTGCAATAACCTGCAAAATGTGGTTGTAATTACCTACATTTTAGGTCTGCAACTTTCTACATTTTTTTATTTTTATAATACCTGACTTCCGTCGTTTCTCTCAAAACCTAGTACTCTAGGTATCCAAGAGCATGCAGTTTTGAAAGAAATTGTCGACTTCAGCTTTGGTTAAATAGAGGGCATCAAGGTTACTAAAACCAACCAGTTTTTTAACCTTTTCGTTAACGGCCTGGTCTCTTGATATATTTATATATGTATTATCACCTTTATTTACCACCCTAAAATCACGCATAAAGTTAATCAAGTCATAAGAGTTTATTTTTATTTTTTTGAAGCACTTGATTTCTAATACTCTTTAAAAGAAACAAGCTAAGGTAGCATATCAAAAAAATGCCCATAGATTGTTTCTTTTTTTCTGTAAATAAACAGGCCTAGCATCCAGGTATGATTTTTGTAAGTCTAAAAAGATTCCTCGATTTTTCCATAGGCTATGGTATGTTTTTATATACCTGTAATGGCTCCATATCTATCTCGGATGTCACTAAAAGATTATATCCTGCATATTTAAGATCTTCATCAATCTTAGATTTATTTAAATCTATTATAGGCTTTATTGTCTTGCCTGTACTATCTTTAGTTATAATGTCTACATATTTAGCACAATCTCCAAGTTCATCTTTAGCGATATTTTTGTATGTAGAAAACTTTGAAGCTTTATCGACCATTTTCATTATTTCAAGCCTTTGTTTCTTTGCAAGGTTAGGATTATAAGAGACGATACGCTTTTCTTTTACAGAAAACCTTGTAACACTCTCTTTTCTTGTTTCCGGATCAATCTCTTTAAAACTGTAATCAAAGCTGTCAATACAGGATTTAAGACGAAAAGATATATTACCTCTTTCATCAGTGTAATTAGAAAAGATATTTGTATCATTCTCAAGTAGAACCCATTTCTTTTTCCTTTTTCACTTAGATTCTTACCATGTATTGATTTTTGAAAATATATAGCCGTCACTAGCTTCTTTAACTGCAGCATAAATATTTCTTGCACAATTAAGTCCTTTATCAGCTACCTGAATAGTCTTACCTGATACGTTGTGTCGTTGCTTCATTTCTTCAATAACTTTTCTAATATATGGCTTTTCCGATTCATTTCCGGGATACATTTGCATGGAGACAGGTACTAGATCAGCATCTAAAAGTAAAGCCTGTCCTATTATCGGAGAGTGCCTATTCTCTTTTGAAGGTCCCTTTTGCTTGTCATCGCTAGGAAGATCAATTTCAAAGTAATAATTAGTACAATCGAAAAATACATTGCTTAAATCTCTTTTAAAATACTTTTCATAAGAGTGATTAAACAAATCAATGTACTTCTTATAAGACTCTCCTATGAAAGAACACCCGTCATATACTTGGTCTTCAGAGATTGTAGAGCTGCCGTAAATGTATGGAAAGACATGAGAGGCTGTCTTTGACTTAGAGCATGGTGATATAACCCTTGCATAAATAAGTTGTGTAATTAAGTCAAATACAGAGAACTGAAAACGCATTTGAGAAGCAAGTATATCAATAGTTTCCTTAACATCAAGCTCATCAATCAATGAGTAGAGCAAGAAGTGTCCTATATTAAGTTCAACAGGAGTGGAAAATGCACGAGGACGGGATTCTTCAGAAAGAACTTTTGTTCTATTCTCATTTTGCTCTTTTACATAGTCGCTGTAAAATTTAACAGGATCCGGAATCTCACCTGAAATCAAATCCTCAACATAACCAAAAAGATTTTTACATTTTTTGTTCTTGGTTGCTTTTTATCCTTATCCCAAAATGATTCATACATCTGAAGATAAGTACCTTTTTTCTTCTTTTCTTTTCTCAAAAAATAAGCCATAAACACCTCTAAAAAGTAAAGTACTATGAAGTACTATGATTATAACATACTTAAAAAAATATTTCAAATTTTTTTGAAATATTTTTTTATGTAAGAAAAAGCCTTTAAAATAAAGGGATTTAAAAGAATTGCATAAAACTAAATAGCTTATTAGAAATTTAAAACGTCGGAACTTTCATAGTACTTCGACGGAAGACGGGTCTGTATGTCTGCAATGGATCTTTTTTTCATATTCGACTAAGTGGTTTCATATTTCTCGGTAACTACCTTTCCTAGAATACAATCGCAAACTGCAATAACCTGCAAAATGTGGTTGTAATTACCTACATTTTAGGTCTGCAACTTTCTACATTTTTTTATTTTTATAATAAACATTAATTGACTTCTAAAGTCATATCTCTGATTGTTTCCGACAACCTTTAAGAGCTTTTGGATATTCTGCTTCACTACGCAAACTATCTTGTTTTACAAGCTACAAAATGTTATGAAAATCATTTATTTGCATTTTTATCTTCTTCTTTTCTCCAAACAAAAAAGGTGGTTAGATTTTACTCTAATCACCTTTTTGATTCTATAACCTTGTTTATTCTATTTCATTACAACCCATTTACCTGATTTGGTAGAGCCTTCTCTTTTTAATCTTACCGTCTGCTCTTAATTTTTTTATGTGATAACGAACTCCGTCAAAAAGAAACATTTAAATGTTCCGCAATTTGTTTTTGCTGTAATATTTGGCTCCATCATCATCAATTCAATAATTCTATTCGATACGGATTTCTCAATTTTTATTTCTTGGGTAGTTTCTTGGGTAATTTCTTGGGTAGTACTACCATTAAACACCTTTAAAAACTCTGCATTTATACCCATAACTGCGTTAGTATAGTTATCCTCTTCATTGTCCGGATAAAACTTAAGTTCAGGAGAACCATTTTCTAATAGTGCATCTTTTGCTCGCCTTATGCCCGATCCGTAAGACTCTATCAAATTTAATGAAAAGAACATATCTTTAAGTTCTTTATTAAGATACTGCCGTCTATCAAAACTTCTATCCCTATTAAGAGCTTCGATAGTTACAGGAGGAAGTGGTCTGTTATGGTTTACAAAAGAAATTCTATCCTTGTAAATATATATTCCTACATATTCAGGCGTATCATATTCTTTATGCAAAATAGCATTAGTAGCAAGTTCCTCAAATGCTGTGAGCGGATAGTTATAGATAATCTTATGCTCAATTTTATCAGCTTCCCTTATAGTGTATGAAGCCATAATATTATCTTCAAAATACTTGCTGACTTGTTTTGCCTGTATCCAAACCGGCCCATCAAATCTTTTTGATTCCATTTTATCCGTTCCGTCAATTTCTCTTATGATTTCAACATGGGCGTTTGGAATAAATTTATTTGGTGTTTCCGCAAACATCAGCACAGCAAAATTTTTAGCTCTATAACCACCATACTCACTTTCACTGACAAGTCCCATACTCTTTGCCATATCCAGCTTAGACATTTCTCTAATATCTTTCTTCGCTCCCGTCTGAAGCAGATATTCTTTCATATATTCATAGCTTAAATCATCTATGGTAGCTGTATCGTTCAAATTGGAACTAAAAGAAAAGTTTGCAAAATTTCTTCAAAAGTTCAAATTCTTCGGTTGGGTTTGGTAGTCTTGAATCTCTGCCGACTCTGATATATCTTCCTGCCTTTAGCCTAATTTCTTTATCCTTTTCCGCCCTTTCACTCGTTTGAAACGGTCCGTTACTACCACTCTCTACTGCAACGACAATATAATATTCATCATCAATTTTGTCCGTAATAATGTGATAGTTTATTTTTAGGGTGGATATTTGAAAGCAGAGATTTTAATTCATTTTCAATACCTTCAATTTTAGATTCTTTTATACCTTCTATCGGCCTTTTTAGGAATTGCCTTTTTCTCCCGTTTCTTTATTATCAACTTCTTCAATTCCAACAAACAACAAGCCTATCTCATTGTTCATATAGTTATTGGCAAAGGCACAAGCAGTTTTTAGAATTTTATCTTTAAAATTTGCCGACTTTTTATATTCGATAAAACTGCTTTCTATGTTTTGGTTTTCAAGAATGTTATGAGCCATTCTCTTTATATCTAAAAGTCGCATAATACCTCCTTTTCAAAAAAAATATTTCAATATATTATAGCACTTTTTAGAGTGTTTTTTTACTATGAAATTAATTGTCTCTTACTTTATCATATATGGCTCCTTTGTGTGATTTTATTGAGTTTTTGTCACCTTAATTTTTACCACAAATGGACGCTCTTTATCATTCACTTAATAAGTGAATTGTAATATTTAGTAAAAAAACATAGTAATAATATATACCAATTATAGTAGCTCTTATATCAAGAATAACTTTCCACCTGTTCTACCAAATCTAATATAAGCTCAGAAAAGCTATCTGCAATTTCCTCAAGGTCAGTATAGTCATTATTATATCCGCGTATCTTACCGCTTTCCAAGTCTATAAATACGATGCTTCCGTCACCTAAACCTCCGATAGGAAATACCTTCCCGTGTTCACATCCGCTCATATACTCCTCGTATGCTTCTTCAAAGAATGTATAGTTTTCCTCCAGCTCCTTTAAGTCAAAAATCCACGGTTCCGCCAAATAGCAACCTCCCAGATTAAGAAGTAGCCAACGGTACTCTGACGGTATGGAAACATAATTTGATTCAAACTTTTTTATATTATCTTCTTGCTCCGGCCTGATGCCTTTGGTGAACGCATTTGCTTCGTAAGCTGCCTTAATCCTGTCAAAGTATTTTTCTAAAATAATATTACACATTTTCACATACCTCTACTCAATTTCTTGTCAACAAGCACACCCCTTCCGCATGCTTCGTATGACAAAAGCAATCAAATACCATCCCGTTCTCAAATCTGTACCTTTGCTTCTTGAAAACCTCCAAATCCCTTGCCAGCGTCTCGGGGTTGCAGGACACATATACCACTTTCTTCGGTTTCAGCCTGCCTATCGCGACTATAAACTCCTCCGTAGAGCCTGTTCTTGGGGGATCAAGGATTACCACATCTATCTTTTCATTAGCTGCTGCCAAATCGTTTATAAATGCGGTTGCATCGGCATTATAAAATTTCACATTCTTTATATTGTTTATCTTGGCATTTGTGATGGCATCTTTGTGGGCATCCTTATTTAGCTCCACAGATATAACTTCCTTTACAGATTTTGAAGCTATAAGCCCGATAGTTCCTATTCCTGAATAGGCATCAAGTAATACTTCATCGCCCTGCAAACCGGCATACTCTATTGCCTGAGAATAAAGCTTTTCAGTCTGCTCTCGATTTACCTGATAAAATGACTTCGGTGAAATTTTAAATGTAAGCCCACATAGTTCATCTGTGATATAGCCCTTGCCGTACATCACTATTTCCCTGTCACCAAGTACCATGCTTGTGTTTTTGTTGTTTATATTTTGAACTATTGTGGTTATCTCTGGGTGCTCTCCTCTTAGTACCTTTATAAAGGCGTTCTTATTTGGGAATATTACATTTGAGGTCACCAAAACCACCATGATCTGGCCGCTTTTCTTTCCTACACGTATCAGTACATGGCGCAAAAATCCGTAGCCGCGGTCTTCGTCATATGCCTTTATTTTAAATGAAACACACATTTTCTTGATGGTCTGTATAATACTGCTTGCCTTCTCATCTTCAATAAGGCAGTTTTTTGTATCCACCACTCTATGTGAGTTCTTTTCATAAGTTCCTGCAATGATTTTTTTGTTTTCAAAGCCGAAAACCGCACTTACTTTGTTCCTATAATGATAGGGATTGCTCATGGAGACAATCCCGTCAAATTTGCCGTATTTTTTTATCAATGAATTTGCTATGTCAAGTTTCTCCTTGACATGCTTATTGTATGAACTGTTTATATAATCGCAGCCGCCACATTTTTTGGCGACTGCACATTTTAGCTCCTTTGAAGCTTTTATATCTCTTTTGTTAATTCCTTCAGCCATGCTTTCTCTTCTTCGCTAAGTCCATAGGATATGGAATCATAGACCTGCTTTTGATATTTATTATAAAACTCTATATCTTTCTTTGTCATTACATCTACCAATAGCGGTTCACTGTCTATAGGCGCCATTGTAAGGCTTTCAAATCCAAGGAAACCTTCCTGCTTTTCTATAACATTCATCAAAATTTCCATTCTGATACCATGCTTACCGCTTATATATACTCCAGGCTCATCACTCATTATCATACCCGGCTCAAACTCAAGATTTCTGAATACATCTTTGTTTATCTTGTTTCTGATAGATGTAGGTGCCTCATGTACCGTGTTTACAAATCCAACACCATGTCCGGTACCGTGATTATAATCAAGTCCATGCTCCCAAAGGGCCTCCCTTGCCTTTATATCAAGGCAAACACCTATTGCTCCTCTCTTAAATGTAGTATTTAAAAGTCTGAGCATACCGATGGTTACCAAGGTATAATGAAGCTTCTCTTCATAGGTATTTTCTCCAAGAGATATTGTTCTGGTTACATCAGTAGTACCGTCCTTATATGTAGCACCCGAGTCAAACAGATATAGTCCCTTTGATTCAAGCTTCTTTGCTGTCTCATACTCAGCCTCATAGTGAACTATTGCACCATTCTCTGCATAACCTGAGATAGTAGGAAAGCTTAAATCAAGAAAAAGTTCATCTTCTCTTCTTAAATTGTCAAGATAATCTGATGCCGTCTTTTCTGTAAGATTTACCCCGTTTTTCATTTGCTGCTTTATCCAATACATATACTTAGCCATATATACACCGTCTCTGATATGAGATTTCTTCATATTTGAAACCTCAACATCATTTTTGATATTTTTCAGATAGGCTACGGGACTTAGTACACTGTAAAGTTTATTTGCATTTTCTTTTTTACTTATTGAAATAAATGTCTTATAGCTGACATCCGCCTCATCAAACATTATCTGCTTATTTTTTTGATATCCGCCACAGTTTCATCAAAACTGTCATATGGCTTTATATCTATTCCGTTCTTGGCCAGATATGTTCTTACCTCATCACTGAGCGCCTCATCTTGAATAAATAATGTAGCCTTGTTGCTCTCAAGTATAAAATAAGATAGGAAAAGCGGATTACACTTTATATCAAAGGCTCTAAGATTAGTCAGCCATGCAATATCGGATAATGAAGATACTATCAAAAGATCTCTTCCCTTCATCCTTTCTCTTACTTCACTTATCTTTTTTGCCGCTGATTTTCCGGCATACTTTTCTTCCAGTATAAACACTTTTGTATGTGGTCTCTCCGGTCTGTCAGTCCAAACCTCATCAGTAATTTCTTTGCCGATTGCAAGCTTTTACACCTTTTTTTACAACTTTGCCTGCAATTACTTTTCCTTCCGAGAAGCTTAGAAGTGAACCGTTAAATCCGAGTACTTCATCTTTTTTCATCTTTTCTTCCAGGAGTTCATCAAGATTAGGTACTCCGGACTCTCCCATTTTCATAAGAGTTATTCCGCTGTCTTTGAGCTCACTTTCCGCCTGTAAAAAGTATCTTCCGTCTGTCCAAAGATATGCTTCTTCCTTCATTACAAGGAGTGTACCCGCACTTCCTGTAAAACCGCTTAAAAATCTCCTGCATTTGTCATATTCTGTAGGATATTCACTTTGATGTGCATCAGAAGAAGGGGATATCCATGCGTCTATCCCCTCTCTTTGCATTACTTTTCTTAAATCAACAATTGTCTGTTTCATAATGCTCCTTTATATTAAATATTTATAAAGCCAAATTTTACCAATGCATTAAAAACTCCGTCATCGGCTATATTGTCGGTGACATAGTCCGCATATTGTTTTAGTTCCTCTATTGAATTGCCCATGGCTATACCCAGTCCCGATTCCTCCAAGATTTCCTTATCATTCATAGAATCTCCAAATGAAACCGTATCTTTTAAATCGATATCAAAGTAATTACATAGGCGTTTTTAGTCCTTCCGCCTTGCTTGCAACCTTTTCTACAACATCGGCTCCGAACATTCCGGCAAATAGCGGCAGTTTCAAAGTTGGAAATTTCTTTTCTATATCCTTTGCACCTTCAACCGGTCCTATATAAGTCAATATTCTTATGGGCAGGTCAAATAATTCTTCAGCCGGATAAAACTTTCTAAAATGTTGTCCCCACCTTTTAAAATCATATGCATCAATTATATGCGGATTGAAAAAATAATCCTTATCTTCAAGGGTAAGGCCAATAGAGCATTCCTTGCCCTCTACATACTTTGCCAAACCTCTTAAAACATCCTTATCAAAGAAGTGTTCAAAGATTTTTTCTTCTCCCACCTTTACCAATGTACCGTTAAGACCTATTACAGCATCAGGCTTTACTATATCAACGAATTGCTTACTGTCGCTGTTTTCAGGATTTCTACCTGTAGCAAGGACTATGATATGCCCCTGCTCTCTTAGCTTTTCTATAGCCAAAAGAGCTGAAGGGGTTATCTTATAATCTTCATGATTAAGCAATGTCATATCAATATCAAAACTGAAAATCTTTTTATTTTGCATTATCCAACCTTAATTTACTCAAATGCCAAATATCTCTTACATATTCTTCAATGGTTCTGTCGGATGAGAACTTACCTACATTTGCAGTCTGTGTAAGTGCCATCTTTGCCCATCTCTTCCTATCTCTGTAAGCCTTATCAACTTCTTCATGAGCCTTGGCATAACTTCTGAAATCCTTCAATATAAAATATGTATCGGCTCTGTCATGACCGCTATTCTTTAAGAGTGAATCATAAATCTCTCTAAACTCCTCAGTATTGTTTGGAGAATAGAATCCGTTTACAAGCTGCATAAGTACAGTTCTAATCTCACTGTCACTGTTAAAAATAACCATCGGATCATACTCATGATTCTTCTCATATGCAATAACTTCATCCGAAGAAAGTCCGAAGATAAATGCATTCTCCTGACCAACTTCTTCAACTATCTCGACATTTGCACCGTCCATAGTTCCTATAGTAGGTGCACCGTTGAGCATAAACTTCATATTTCCGGTACCTGAAGCCTCTTTACTTGCAGTAGAAATCTGTTCACTGACATCAGCTGCGGCAAAGATTATCTCGGCATTTGATACTTTGTAATCCTCTATGAATACAACCTTTATCTTATTATTTATACTCTTATCGTTATTGATAACATCAGCAACAGAGTTTATAAGCTTAATTGTCTGCTTTGCTCTTTTATATCCTGCCGCTGCCTTGGCACCGAATATAAATGTTCTCGGATACATATCGAAGTTATCATCATTTTTTTAAGCTTATTATAAAGATACATTACATGTAAAATATTTAAAAGCTGACGCTTATACTCATGCAATCTCTTTACCTGTACATCAAAGATAGAATCCGGATTTATATCTACCCCATTATGTTCCTTGATATACTTCACAAGCCTTAATTTATTTTGATACTTTATCTCCATGAACTCAGCCAGAGCTGTCTCATCATCCAGATAATCCTTAAGGCCTGCCAAAAGCGGTAAATCAGTAATAAACATATCTGTTCCAAGCTTCTTTGTAATCCAATCTGTTAAGAGAGGATTTGCATGAACAAGGAATCTTCTTTGAGTAATACCGTTTGTCTTGTTGTTGAACTTATCAGGCATCATCTCATAGAAATCTTTCAACTCCTGATTTTTTAAAATCTCGGTATGAAGTCTTGCAACACCGTTTACGGAAAATCCTGCTACAATGGCCATATAAGCCATTCTTACCTGGCCGTTGTAAAGTATTACCATGTTCTTTTCTTTTTCTGCAAAATTATGTGGGTATCTTGCTCTTATCTGCTCAACAAATCTTCTGTTTATCTCATCTACTATTTGATAAACTCTTGGAAGCAGTGATTTAAACAAGTCTATAGGCCACTTTTCAAGCGCCTCCGCCATTATTGTATGGTTTGTATATGCCATACACTCTGTAGTAATCTTCCATGCATCATCCCAGCTTAATCCTTCCTCATCCAAAAGAAGTCTCATAAGCTCAGGTATTGCTACTGTAGGATGAGTATCATTTAACTGGAATACCACCTTCTTCGGCAAATCATGTATATCGCTGTGATTTTTCTTTTAAACTTGTCAAGCGCTCTTTGAAGGCTGGCTGAGATAAAGAAATACTGTTGCTTTAATCTAAGCTCCTTACCTGCATAGTGGTTATCATTCGGATAAAGTACCTCTACCAATGTCTTTGCAAGATTTTCCTGCTCAAGCGCCTTTTGATAATCTCCCTTATCAAACTGCTCAAGGCTGAAATTTGTAATAGCCTCGGCATCCCAGATACGAAGTGTGTTTACCATTCCGTTCTCATATCCGAGTACAGGCATGTCATAAGGAATAGCTCTTACGGAACCGTAGTTCTCCTGTATAAACTTCTCCTTACCGTCTACATTCTCAACTCTTACATTTCCACCGAATTTTACAATATAAGAATATTCGCTTCTCTTTATTTCAAAAGGATATCCGTTTTTGATCCAATTATCCGGAACTTCCTTTTGATATCCGTTTTCTATTTTTTGCTTAAACATACCGTAGCGGTATCTAATGCCGCAACCGTATGCAGGATAATTAAGAGTTGCAAGAGAATCAAGGAAGCATGCGGCAAGTCTTCCAAGACCTCCGTTTCCAAGAGCCGGATCACTTTCCTGATCCTCTATATCTGTCAGGTCAAAACCAAGCTCATTTAAAACTTGTGCAACTTCTTTTCTTGCACCGAGATTTATTATATTATTGCCGAGTGCCCTACCTATCAAAAACTCCATTGACAAATAGTATAGAATTTTTGCATCCTGAGCGTCATAAGCCTTATGTGTAGCTATCCACTCATCTATGATAGTATCTTTTATGGCGTAGGAAAGAGCATAGAAAACCTGCTCTTTACTCGCCTCATCTATAGTTTTTCTGTATAATACCTTTACATTATCCTCTATAGCTTTTTTTAATTCCTTAGCATTCATCATCGTAAGTATATCTAACCTTTCTTACTCACTCCAAGGGATGTATTTTCTCCGTTCAAGTTCCAATCCTTAGTGTATCCCTCTACATTGTTATATACTATCTCATCTGCCAATGTGTCGTTCTTGATTACTGCTTCATTTTTCTTTATTATTTCAGCAATTCTCTCATTTCCTGTCTGTGAAAGCACGATATGATCAACCACCTCAAATCCCGCTTCCTTTCTCATGGTCTGAATTTTTGAAATAAGCTCTCTTACAAAACCTTCTTCAATAAGTGCTTCATCAAGTCTTATATCAAGTACAACTGTAGTCTTATTGTCGGCTTCTGTTACAAAGTCATCATTCTTTGCAGTTTCGATAAGCAAATCTTCTCTTCCAAGGCTTACCTTTTCACCGTCAAAGTCAAAGTCTACACTTCCGTTTTCATTCAAAGACTTCATAGCTGCATGTCCGTCAAGTGAAGCAAGTGCCTCTTTTATCTTTCCTAAGAGCTTACCGTACTTAGGACCTACTGTCTTTAACTGTGGCTTAAATGAGTAGCTTACAAATTCTTCTACATCATCCTTAAACTCTACAGCCTTGACATTTAGCTCATCCTCTATAATCTCTACATAGAACGGATCAAGTACAGTCTCAGCCTTAACATACATATTTCCGATAGGCTGACGGTTCTTTATATTAGCCGAGTTTCTTGCAGCTCTACCAAGTACTACTATATCAAGTACCTCGTCCATGCTTACCTCAAGGTCCTTGTCGATAAAATCTTCATTGACAGCAGGGAAGTCTGTTAAGTGTATACTTTCCGGAGCATTCTTATCTACGCTTCTTACAAGATTTTGATATATTTCTTCTGTCATAAAAGGTATCATAGGTGCGGCTATCTTTGAAAGAGTTATAAGAGCTGTGTAAAGTGTCATATAGGCATTTACCTTATCCTGCTCCATTCCCTTTGCCCAGAATCTCTCTCTACATCTTCTAACATACCAGTTACTCATATCATCTGTAAAGCTCTGTAGTGCTCTTGCAGTCTCTGTTATCTTATAGTTATTTAAATAGTCGTCAACTGTCTTTACCAATGTATTGAGCTTTGATAAAAGCCACTTATCCATTACACTAAGCTTGTCATACTCCAAGCTGTACTTTGTAGGATCAAAGCTGTCGATATCCGCATAAAGTACATAGAATGCATAAGTATTCCAAAGAGTACCCAGGAACTTTCTCTGTCCTTCCTCAACAGCCTTGTCATGGAATCTGTTTGGAAGCCATGGTGCCGAATTCACATAGAAATACCATCTGATAGCATCTGCACCGAACTTGTTAAGTGCATCCATAGGATCTACGGCATTTCCCTTTGACTTACTCATCTTTTGACCGTCTTCATCCTGTACATGTCCCATTACAATAACATTCTTGTACGGAGCCTTATTAAATATAAGTGTAGATATGGCAAGAAGTGAATAGAACCAACCTCTTGTCTGGTCTACAGCCTCTGAAATAAAGTCGGCAGGGAACTGCGCCTCAAACTTCTCATGATTTTCAAAAGGATAATGATGCTGTGCAAAAGGCATAGAACCCGAATCAAACCATGCATCAAGTACCTCAGGAGTTCTTTTCATTTCCTTACCGCACTCAGGACAGGTGATTGTCACAGCGTCAATATAAGGTCTGTGAAGTTCTATATTCTCAGGACAATTTTTTGACATTGACTTTAACTCTTCAATACTTCCGATACTGTGCATATGTCCGCACTCGCAAATCCATACATTAAGAGGTGTTCCCCAATATCTGTTTCTTGATACCGCCCAGTCTTGAATATTCTCAAGCCAGTCACCGAATCTTCCCTTTCCGATACTTTCAGGAATCCAGTTTATTGTATTGTTATTTCTTATTATATCTTCTTTAACCGCTGTCATCTTGATGTACCAAGATTCTCTTGCATAGTAAATAAGCGGTGTATTACATCTCCAGCAATGTGGATAGCTGTGCTCAAATACAGGTGCATCAAAGAGCTTTCCGTTCTCTTCAAGATCTTTTAATACAAGCTTATCGGCATCCTTTACGAAAACGCCTTCCCACTTTGTTTCCTTTGTAAGATTACCTTGAGAATCTACAAGCTGAACAAATGGAAGATCATAGTTTCTACCAATTCTTGAGTCGTCCTCACCGAATGCAGGTGCGATATGTACTATACCTGTACCGTCTGTCAGAGTTACATAACTGTCACATACTACAAACCATGCTTTACCCTTTACATTAAGTCCGCCCCAAAGCGGCTCGTACTCAATGCCTTCAAGATCCTTACCCTTATAAGTTTCAAGTACAGTATAGTCCTCTTTTAAAACAGTTTCAACCAATGCACTTGCAAGAATATATGTATAATCTCCCTGCTTTACCTTAACATAATCTTCGTCCGGATTTACACAAAGAGCCACATTACTTGGTAAAGTCCAAGGTGTTGTAGTCCAAGCCAGGAAGTAAACATCCTCATCCTTTTTCTTGAATCTTACAATAGCGGATCTTTCTTTTACATCCTTATACCCCTGAGCTACCTCATGACTTGAAAGCGGTGTTCCACATCTAGGACAGTACGGCACTACTTTAAATCCCTTATAAAGGAGTCCCTTATCCCAAATCTGCTTTAGCGCCCACCACTCAGACTCTATATATGAGTCATGATATGTAACATACGGATCGTTCATATCCGCCCAGAAACCTATAACATCTGAGAATTCCTCCCACATGCCCTTATATTTCCAAACCGACTCTTTACACTTCTCGATAAAAGGTGCAACGCCGTAGTTCTCTATCTGCTCTTTTCCGTTAATTCCAAGCTCTTTTTCAACTTCTATCTCTACAGGAAGTCCGTGGGTATCCCAACCTGCTTTTCTTGGAACCTTATAGCCCTTCATAGTTCTGTATCTTGGAATCATATCCTTGATAACTCTGGTTAAGGCATGACCGATATGCGGCTTTCCGTTTGCTGTCGGCGGTCCGTCATAGAACATATATGTAGGAGCATCTTTTCTGTCTTCAATACTCTTCTCAAAAATATGGTTTTCACGCCAAAACTTTTCAACTTCTCTTTCTCTCTCTACAAATTTAAGGTCTGTAGGCACTTTCTTATACATAAAAATCCTTTCCTTGTAAGATGATTATAAAAAAAGCCTGCCCTGTAACAGGACAAGCCAAAACTTATATACCACCTTTACAACATACTATCATATGTGTTCCTATAACGGGGAAACCGGCATATCCTACTCTTAATTCAGATTGCAACTCGGGAGTGATTTTCATCCATCGCTCCGTATCGGTCTTACACCGTCACCGACTCGCTGAAACTTCTGCCAAGGATTACTCTCTCCGTCTTCGTTTTTTATTTTATAACCGGTTAATATTATAATCATTTGTAGATATTATGTCAATGGCACAAAGGCTTAAATACCACTAATACTTTCCTATCATAATCTATATATCAATATATGTCTAATTCATTTCTAAGACCTTTCTAAAACTCCGGTATGCATATTTGTTATGGCCCCTATTCCATTTTTTTCTGAATAATAAACAGAAATTTTTTTGTCTAAAATCCGTGTTTTTTTGTAACCTAAATTTTTTTATAAATACATAAGCTTTTGTTTTTTTATTTATTATTTTCTTTCTTTATATTTTTTTATATTTTTTTCCATATTATGGACACAATTATTTTTTTATATTATAAGAGCATTAGCGATGGCTAGTGCAGGTTTCAGAATTACTGGAACTACAAAGCTTTTTTTCATACTCATACCGGACAGTTTAACTGTCCGGCCCCCCTAAAAATGTTAAAACCATCTATTCCCAAGGTGGTTTTTTTGTGTCTGAAATACTAAATAAAGTTTTATACTTGTAAATTATATACCAAAGCATTGAAACTGTTTTCACAGTTCTATTCTTCTACTAAAAAAGAGGAGCTTAGATATCTAAACTCCCCTTTTAAAATCAATATTATGCAGTCATTGCAATTTTGCCATCAACAACTTGTATAACCTTAGTTGGGCACTTTGCCTCACACTTTCCACAATTTGTACATTTGGAATAGTCTATGAGTGCAACATTTCCGTTCATATGTATTGCGTCATCCTCACATGCCTTTACACACATTGTACATGCAATACAACCAACCTCACATACCTCTTTTACAGCTTTACCCTTATCCTGTGAATTACACTGTACAAAAGTAAATGTCTCATACGGTACCAAGTCTATAAGCTTCTTAGGACAGGCTTCAACACATTTTCCACATGCTACACATTTCTCTCTGTCCACCAACGCAATACCGTCCACTATATGTATAGAATCAAACTCACAAGCTCTTACACATGATCCGAATCCCATACATCCGTAACTGCAGGCTTTACCGCCCTGTCCCGGTACGTTCATAGCTGAATTACAATCTGTGATACCGAAATATGTAAAGTTTTGTTTTGCCTTATCGCATGTTCCCTTACACTTTACAAATGCAACCTGCTTTACAGACTCACCTGCACTCACACCCATTATCTCTGCGATAATATCTGCAACCGGCACTCCTCCAACAGGACATTTATTTACAGGTGCTTCACCTGCCGCAATAGCCTTTGCAAGACCGTCACAACCCGGATATCCGCAACCACCACAGTTATTTCCCGGTAATGCATCTCTTACAGCTATTTCTTTTTCATCCACTTCCACTTTAAACTTCTCACTGGCAACTCCAAGTAGGAGACCAATAAGAATACCGACTATACCAACTACTGCCGCCGCAATAATTACTCCATTCATATTCTTTCCTCCTAAATAAGTCCCGAGAATCCGGTAAAGGCAATTGCCATAAGACCTGCTGTAATAAGTACAATAGGCATACCTGATACTACATGAGGTATATCATTATTTTCAATTTTTTCTCTGACACCTGAAAGCAATACTATAGCCAAAGCAAATCCGCTTGCAGTACCCACTCCGTATACAAGGCTTTGTGCAAAATTGTATTCCTTTGCAACATTGTCAAGAGCAACACCCAAAACCGCACAGTTGGTTGTAATAAGAGGAAGGTACACACCCAGAGCCTCATAAAGTGAAGGCATATTTTTCTTTAATACCATCTCAACAAACTGTACCAAAGCCGCTATAACAAGAATAAATACTATAGTCTGCAAATACTCAAGTTTAAGCGGAATCAAAATATGTGTATAAATAAGGCTGGCCGCCATACTCGAAAGAGTGATAACGAATATAACCGCAGCACCCATACCTACAGAAGTTTCAGTCTTTTTTGATACACCGAGGAAAGGACAAAGTCCCAAAAATCTGCTAAGCACTACATTGTTTACCAGTGCTGCACTAATCAAAAAGTAAAAATCAGTTGAGTCATTATTTACCCTCCCCTGCATTAGTCGCATTTTTCCTTCTCAGCCTTTGCCTTAGCAAGAGCCTCTTCTTTCTTTCTCTTTGCCTCAAGTTCCTTTTCTTCTATATCCTTATCAATAGCATTGTGATTGTGTGCCTTACTTTCACCAAAGCATGCCGAACAGTTTCCGCCACAAGCTATATCAGATGACATACCTGTATTTGTAGCACTTGGAGCCTTAAAGTAATTTTGTAAAGCCGATAAAAGTGCAAGTACAAAGAACGCACCCGGAGCAAGTACAAGTATTGAAATAGTAAAATCGGTAGGTATTATCTGATTGTTGTTAGGTAAAGCAATAAGTCCCTTAAATATAGTTCCGGCACCGATAAGCTCTCTTACAAAAGCTATGCAGGAAAGTGAAAGCGTAAATCCGATTCCCATTCCAATTCCGTCAAAGAAAGACGGAATTGCAGGATTCTTTGAAGCATAGCTCTCCGCTCTACCAAGAATAATACAGTTAACAACTATAAGCGGTATATAAATACCGAGTGATTTATAAAGTTCAGGTGTGTAACCCTGCATCAAAAGCTGTACCACCGTAACCAAAGATGCAACGATAACTATAAACGCAGGGATTCTTACTCTGTCGGGAATTATATTTCTCATTGCAGAAATAATTAAATTTGAAAAACATCAAAACGGCTGTTGTAGAAAGTCCCATACCTATAGCATTTACTACAGATGTTGTAACCGCAAGTGTAGGACACATACCAAGCATCAGAACAAAGGTAGGATTTTCTTTGAATATACCGTTATATAAACGCTCTAAACTCTTGTTCATATTTCCTCCTTATTCCAATATTGAGTTAAAGTAAAGTCTGCATTGACAGCATTGGTAATAGCTGTACTTGTGATGGTAGATCCGCTTATAGCCGATATCTCATCATCTGCACTTGCAGCACCCTTTACAAGCTTGAATTCTTTTGTATTTTTATTTGCATACTGACCGTAGAATGACTTTTCCGCCGCTCTCATACCAAGACCCGGTGTCTCTTCCAGTGTGAGGAATGTTATTCCGACCACAGTACCGTCAGACTTTATACCTACGGATATTTGTACTGTACCGTTATATCCGTCTTTTGATGTTGATGTTATAACTCTGCCTATATTGTTTCCGGACTCATCCTTTGCGGTAACAACCTCATCAATATTTGAATGTCCGAAGCCCTTACCTGCAATCTCTTCTGCAGTTTCCGCAATCTTTGCCGTGTCGGTCTCATTTTCTTCAAAGTCTTTAGCTTCCGGGAAAACAACAGCATAAGCTTCATTCTTTGCCGCTTTTGCCGCAGCAGCTATAGGAGCCTTTGTTATATCGTATACAAATCCCAGTACAAGGCCTGAAATAAGGGTTATAGCAAATAAAATAATCGCATCTTTTACAAATCCTGATTGTTTTTTCATGCCTTTTTTGCCTCCCTTCCAAATGCCTTCGGCAATGTCGCCTTCTCTATAAGCGGAGCCACCACATTACCTATGATGATAGCGTAGGAAACTCCCTCCGCATTGCCGCCGAATAATCTGAATAAACCTGTAAGTATACCGATAAATATCGCAAAATACACCTGTCCCATTTTTGTAACAGGACTGCTTACATAATCTGTTGCCATAAAGAACGCACCGAATATAAGACCTCCGCTGAGCACATGGTATAAAACAGTTGTAGGACTGTGATCACCGAATAAGAATACAAACACAGCCACTGTAACAATATATATAAGCGGTATTCTAAGAGAAATAACCTTTCTTACCACAAGATAAATTGCACCGATAAGTAAAGCGATAGTTGAAACCTCTCCTATTGTTCCGGGTATCCTACCGAGGAAAATATTTACAAGATTATACTGCTCAAGTGCATCTGTAATTCCCTTTGCCTTTAAGAAAGCAAGAGGCGTAGGTGTAGATGATGAATCGTAGTTCATAGCCACAGAGCTGAAGTTTGTCATACTTCCGGCAAATGATATAAGCATAAAGCATCTTGCGACCCAACGCCGGATTCATAAAGTTTTGTCCAAGTCCGCCGTAAAGCTGTTTTACAACAATTATTGCAAATACACCGCCGAGTATAGGCATCCAAACAGGTATCTGAGGCGGCATATTAAGAGCCAATATAAGTCCGGTAACCACAGCGGAAAAATCTCCGATAGTTACAGGCTTATTCATTACTTTTTCGTATAAATATTCAGCAAGTACACATGCAAGAACTGTACATATAACCACGATAAGCGCAGATAAACCGAACTGGAAGCAACCGAATGCCAAAGTAGGTATCATTGCAATACAAACATCCTTCATGATATTTGCTGTGGATGAATTATCCCTTACATGAGGAGATGATGAAACATTAAATTTGCCTGCCATTATTTCCCCTCCTTCTTTGCCGCTTCAGCTCTTCTCTTTGCTGCAACAGCCTGACGCATATATTTAAATCCTTGAGTAAGTGGTCTCTTTGCAGGACATACATAAGCACATGAGCCACATTCAACACATTCCATACCGTTTAACTTTTCAAACCCTTCAGTATCGTCATTTAACGCCTTATCCATCATAAGAACAGGCACAAGATAGCTTGGACACACATCAATGCATCTTCCGCATTTAATACATGGTGTTTCAGGATTTTCCTCAACTTCATCTTCCACAAAAGTTGTAATTGAAGATGATGATTTGGTCACCGGAATATCAAGAGTAAATAAAGCCTGTCCCATCATAGGTCCGCCTGAAAGCACCTTTTTAGGCTCAGTCTTGAAGCCTCCTGCCGCTTCAATAAGTTCCTGATAATTGGTTCCCGTTCTTACTTTAAAGTTTTGCGGAGTAGTAACAGCGTCACCTGTTATAGTTACAATCCTTCTGATTAGAGGTGTAGACTCGGCTACCGCATTATATATTGAAATGACCGTATCCGTATTGTCAACAATACAGCCTACATCTGCAGGCAAAAGACTTGAGTTTAGCTTTCTTCCTGTACAAGCAAAAATCAGTGAACGCTCACCACCCTGCGGATACTTTGTATACAGCTCCACAACCTCTATTTTTGATTCGTTTTGTACAAGTTTTTTAATTTTTGCAATAGCTTCAGGTTTGTTATTTTTCAATACCTATAATACCTTTTGCATTCGGGAAAAGCCTGAGTATAATCTTTTAAGCCTTCTACCAGTTTTTTTCAGGTTCTTCCATCATAAGTCTGTAATCACTTGTAAGGTACGGCTCACATTCCGCACCGTTTACAATGATGTAATCAATCTCATTTTCGTTCTTTGGTGAAAGCTTCACATGCGTAGGGAAAGCAGCTCCTCCGAGTCCTACAATACCCGCATCTTTCACTATCTTTCTGATGTCATCTTTAGAAAGTTTTGTATAGTCTCTTTTTTCTCCAAAACCTTCTACAGCACGATATTCCTTATCATTCTCAATGATAATAGAATTCACCATTGAACCGTTTGCCACTCTTCTTGGTTCAATCTTTTTCACTTTTCCGGACACCGAGCTTACCACATTGGCTGATATGAATCCCCCCGCCTCTGCGATGATTTGTCCGACCAGCACTTCATCTCCGACAGCCACCAAGGGTTTTGCAGGTGCACCGATATGTTGGCTTAACGGGAACACCATTTCAACTCCATTTGGTTGTAGTACCGTTATCGGATGTTCCATTGAGAGTTCCTTGCCCTCATATGGATGTACACCACCAATAAATGTAGCTAATCCCATATTTTTCTCCTCTTCTATCAGGGTAAACAAATGTAAGAAATCAGGCAGTAATTTGTGTAAAGTGAGTCAAATTAATTGTCAATTTTTTTAGATTATTTTAAAGCGATATATAATCTCCTGACGCACAAATAAACCAAGAAACCAAAGCAATTCTCAGTCTTTCGGTATACTGCCGTTTGAAGCATTTTTTTCACCCTCATTTTCTTTTATTATACCATATTTGTACAAAGTTACAGACGATTTTTCAGGAATTTATATTGTATTTTTTTGTATACATTCTTTTTATGATACAGAAAGCATGGATTTTTTTACAAATATTTATTAATAAAAATTCTTTCTATCTCTGCATTAATATGTTACCTCCAGTCTATAATTTTTATACAGAAAAAAATTCAATCTAAATAAAAATAATATAGCAAAAAAATATTTTTTTGCCAAATAAAAACTCCTACCAAATTCAGAATTCGGTAGGAGCAAATGTTACATTTTATCCGGTGCTTCTATTCCAAGCAAATTTATAGCGGATTCCAACAATTCTTTAGTAAGAAGAATTGTTGCAAGGTACCCTTTTTTCTTTTTCTCATCAGCTTCAGAAAGTATCTTTATTTCATGATAGAATGAGTTGAATGTATTTGAAACCGCATAAATATACTGACATATTTTTATGTGGTGCAAGTTCATTCCATGCAGATTTCATAACTTCATTAAACTGCGACAATTCCATATAAAAGCTTTTTATGTATATCTTCTACCGGAACACTCAAGTCATTAAGACTGACCTGCCTTGAACCGCTTTCATAATACTTTTCAAGTATGGATTTTATTCTGACTATTGTATACAAAATATAAGGTCCTGTATTTCCCTCAAATGATATAAATCTGTCAATATCAAATATATAATCCTTTGCGACCCTGATTGCTTAAATCACCATATTTAATAGTCGTAAGTCCTACAATCTTTTGCAGTATTTCTTGCTTCCTCATCGGATACATCTCTTGATTCCTTTATCTTTGCAAATACGGCATCCTCAATATCCTTAATAACGGTCTCAAGACGAACCACACCGCCGTCTCTGGTCTTTAAAGGCTTTCCGTCTTTACCGTTTATTGTACCGAATCCAATATATATAAGTTCATGATTTGGAGGAACTATTCCTGCAATTCTTGATACCCTGAAAAACTGTGTATAGTGAAGTTCCTGTCTCTTATCCGCAATATAGATATATTCATCAGGTGAATAAAGCTTTTCTCTTTCTACCAAAGTACCGAGATCCGATGTGGCATAAAGTGCTGCACCGTCGGATTTTCTTATTATACAAGGTGGCAATTCCTTCTTATCGCCTTCCATAGCTATATCCACTACCAAGGCACCTTCAGAAACTCTTGCAATTTTTCTGTCTTCCAAATCTTTAATCAAATCCGGTATATAAGGATCGGCATCAGACTCACCCTTCCAGAGATCAAAGTCTACCAAAAGTGAGCTGTAGTTTTTCTTTAAGTCCTCTACGGATACGTTAATTATATGCTTCCAAATCTCTCTGTACGGTCTGTAACCTTTTTGAAGTTCCAAAGTGGCTTCCTGTGCTCTTTGCTTAAAATTTTCATCAACCTTTGACTTTTTTGAAGCCGCAGGATATATTTCCTCCAAATCATTTAAACTGAAAGGCGCTTCCTTCGGATACTCTCCGTCATAGTTTTCCTTAAAATAAACAAGCTCAGGTTTTCTCTCTCTAAGCTCTTCTATTATAAGCCCCATCTGAAGACCCCAGTCACCAAGGTGCACATCCGCAATCACCTCATTACCGAAGAATCTTCCCATTCTTTTTAAGCTCTCTCCGATGATTGCAGAACGTAAATGTCCGATATGAAGAGGCTTTGCAACATTTGCACCGCCGTAGTCGATTATTATTTTCTTTGCAGGATTATCAAGCTCTATGCCATACTTCTGTGAGTTTGACATGTCTCTCACATATTTCTCTATAAAAGTATTGCTTATATTTATATTGATAAATCCGGGCATAATAGCTTCGATTTTTTCAAAGCTCTCACTTTCTTTTAGGATTTCAACAACCTCATTTGCTATATCAATAGGTTTTTTTCTTATATTCCTTAGTGCCGCCATTGCGCCGTTGCATTGATACTCACATAGGTCAGGTCTGTTTGAAATATTGGCCTTTCCGTACTTTTTCATCATATGACAATTTTGCAAATGCGCACTTAAGCTCATCGGAAATCAATTCAATAATTGTCTTCATATATCTCCAGTCTGTATAATTTATTTTTTTATGCACTATACTGTGCAACTCAACTACTAAAAAAAGACGGTCAAGATGACCGTCAAACATTGAAAAATTTTAAACTCTTGATAAATACTCACCTGTTCTTGTATCAATCTTAATCTTATCACCAAGATTTACAAACAATGGAACATAAACAACTGCACCTGTCTCCACTGTTGCCGGCTTTGTAGCACCCTGTGCTGTATTTCCTGCAAATCCCGGCTCTGTATCTGTAACTTCCAACTCTACAAATAAAGGTGGCTCTACAGAGAATACATTACCGTTGAATGAACATATCTTAACCATCTCATTCTCTTTTTACGAACTTAAGTGCATCTCCAACCTTGTCTGCATTAAGTGCGATCTGATCATATGTCTCAACATTCATAAAGTTGAACATATCTCCGTCTGCATATAAATACTGCATATCGGCTCTGTCTATTCTTGCCTGTGGGAATTTCTCAGTAGGTCGGAAAGTTCTTTCAACAACGCTACCTGTAATTACATTCCTGATTTTTGTACGAACGAATGCAGCTCCCTTTCCCGGCTTAACATGCTGGAATTCAAGAATCTGAAAAAAACCTGTCCTTCCTCAATCTCCAATGTCAAACCATTTTTTTAAAATCACCTGCTGAAACCATTAATATTTCCTCCTAAAAAAACTTTCATGCGATACTTGAACTATTTTTATAACAATTTTGATGTCAAATCAAGACTTAGTTTGCTCTATTATGTACTCCTTAGTTTGCTCTATTATGTACTCCATTGCAAGAGTATATCCGCTTAACCCAAGTCCTGCTATCTGTCCTGTACATACAGGCTGTGTAAGTGACTTATGTCTGAACTCTTCTCTGTCTGAAATATTTGATATATGTACCTCTACCTTAATACAATCAAGACTCTCAAGAGCATCTCTTATAGCTACACTTGTATGTGTAAATGCTGCCGGATTTATAACTATTCCTGCCGGCTTTTCAAAATATGCCTCCTGAAGCTTGTCCACTATGGCACCCTCGTGATTACTCTGAAAGCATTCCACATCCACGCCAAGCTCTTTTGCCTTTTTATCAATCATTTCCAAAAGATAGCTGTAGTCCTTGTTTCCATAAACCTCCTTATTTCTTATTCCGAGGAAATTCATATTCACACCGTTTATCACCAAAATTTTCATTGCATTCTCTCTCTAAGTTTCTCTATCAACAATACTTTTACTTTTTCTATAATATCTTTATCGACTTTAACATTATTCCATATCTCAAAGCTTGCAACACCCTGAAGAATAAGCATATCCAGACCGTTTATACAAATCTTTCCTTTTGATTTCATCTTCTTAATAAATGAAGTCTCAAAAGGCGTATAGATAAGATCGATACACGAGTCGCACTTTTCATAAAATGCCTCTTCTTCTATTATACAATCCTCAACATTCGGATGCATACCAACATTCGTGGTCTGAAATGCAAAATAATTATCCTTATCCAAAAGATTTATATTTGACTTCAAATCATCCAAAGAAATAACGGAAATATCTTTAATACCGACCTCCACCCTCAGTTCCTTTTGCCTTTTGAAATATTTCTGTTTACAAGAGTAATTGACTTTACGCCCTCTTCTATTGCCAGATAAAGTACAGCCTTTGCGGCACCTCCCGCACCCAAAATAATTATGTCCTTACCCTTTATACTGAGATTATTATTATAAAGGCTCATTCCAAGCCCGATAATATCCGTATTGTATCCCTTATAACCGTTTTCAGTCTTTATAAGAGTATTTATTGCACCTATTTTTTTAGCCCTGTCATCAATATCGCTAACTATATCAAGCATGTCCTTTTTATATGGAATAGTTACATTAAAACCTTTAATATCCAATGCAAAAGCGCCTTTTATGGCCTCTTTGATATTTTCAGTCACATGAAATGCCGAATAGCTCATATCTATATTCATTTCTTTAGCCAAAGTATTTTGTAAAATCGGAGAAAGGCTGTGTGAAACAGGGATTTCCTATGATACCGTAAACTTTTGTATCAGCACTAATCATTCTTTTTCACCTTATCTATCTTAATTTTATAAAAGAAAAGTACAATTCTTTCAAAGAACCTTTTTAAGACTATCTGTATCTCTTCCTTAGGGCTTATGGGATCCACTAAAACAGAGTATATTCCTGCATTATTCGCCCCCCATATATCTGTAAAAATCTGATCTCCAACAAAAAAAGTCTGTTCTTTTTTTACATTCAAAGTATTTATCGCCTTTATATAGCCCTTTTTTGAAGGTTTGTCAGCCTTATATATGTAAGGCGATCCAACCGCCTTTGCAAACGGTGAAACTCTTTTTTCTTTATTGTTTGAAATAAGACAGGTCTTAAATCCTATTTCTCTAAGAGATTTAAAAAAATCAATATTTGACCTGTCAGCCTTTGTTCCATGAGTGGTCAAGGTATTGTCTATATCAAAAAGAACAGCTCTGAATCCCTTATTATAAAGCCCCCTATAGTCTATCTCATATATATCTTTCTTGTGTAAATCCGGAAAAAGTTTATTCATAAAAATCATTTCTTTAAAAGCTTTGATATCTCATCTACAAAAGTATTTACATCCTTAAACTCCCTGTATACAGATGCAAATCTTACATATGCAACCTCGTCCAGTTCCTTTAATTTTTCCATCACAAGCTCACCTATCTTTCTGGTAGGTATCTCACTGACTTCCATAGAATAGATTTGGTTTTCTATATCATCCACCGTTTTTCTTATTACAACCGTGGAGACAGGTCTCTTATGACAACTTTGGATGATTCCATACTCTATCTTTGACCTGTCAAAGTTTTCTCTACTGTCATCCTTTTTAATTACCATAAGAGGAATAGTCTCAAGTTTTTTTCATATGTGGTAAATCTCTTATTGCGACTCTCACACTGCCTTCTTCTTCTTATTGAAGAATTGTCATCCGCAGGACGAGAATCAATAACCTTTGTATCCTGCGCCTGGCAAAAAGGGCATTTCATAAGTTTATTCCTTATCCATAATTATAATTCATTTATTTTTTTACATCTTCATTTTTCATCAAAATAGTATGGAAGATTCTGATAATCATCAATGTCATCATAATCCAATGAGTCACCATACTCTTCAATAAAAGATTCAAACGGATTGCTGTTATCACGATAGCTGCTGTAGCTGCTATCTTCCGAGAATATAAGTCCTAAGAATATTACAATTGCCGCAACAATTGAAAGTATAAAGCCCAGAATAGATAAAGCAAGTCCTATACCTGCCTTTGCATCTATTCCATGTCCGTTTCTTGTGGACAAAACAAAAAGTACTATACCAACTATTCCAAGCGGAAGTCCGAAACACATGCAACATAATACACAGCTCAGTATTCCGACAATAAGACATGCTACCGAATATTGTTCTTCGTTCATTTATCCTCCTTTAAATCATTTCATCCAAACATATAGACCCGTAAGGTCTGATTTTCATCTTATAACTTGACCCTTTTCCAAGAAATTTATCCATATATGAAACATACTCATCACTGTAATTTTCAGGAACCATCGCCATAATAACTCCTGCAAATCCTCCACCGTGAACCCTGGTTGCCCCAACATTCTTTTCTTTAAGAAATCTCTCGGATAACGCCAGTGCCACTGTAATCCCCTGTTCATCCGGTGCGGCATTTGTATATACGTTTTGAAGATATTTCCATGATGAATTTCCGCTGTCTGTTATATTCTTTAAGAAAGAATCAAAATCATTGCTCTTTAATGCTTTTATTTCATTATCAACTCTCTTATTCTCATCAAAGAAATGAATACTTCTAAGTACGGCTCTGTCACCTGCAAAATCTCTTATTTTTGAAAGATTATTATAAAATTCATCTTCATTTACCTCAGATAATGTAGACTTTCCGAAAAACTCAGCCACCTTTTTCATCTCCGCAGGTATGGAAGAATAGTCGGCTGAAAGATCCGCATGTCCCCTTCCCGTCTGTACAATTATAAGATCATGCTTTGCTCCAGCAAAATCAAAGTCCATCTCTTCTACCTTCGGTGAATCGGGATTTGCAAAGTCTATACTTATAAGCCCTCCATAAGCACAACACATCTGATCAAGCAGTCCGCTTGCCTTATCCCAATAGTTGTTCTCGGCATATTTCCCGATATATGCATAATCTGTTTTTGAAAGCTTTCCTTCATTAAATAAAGTATTTATTATCTGACAGATCAAAGTTTCAAATGCACTGAAGAGCTTACCCCGGCACTTGAAATTACATTGCTTGTAATATAGGCATCAAAACCGCCTATACTCGCACCCCTTTGTTCAAATCCTGCCAGTATTCCCTTTAAAAGTTCTATTGTACCTATCTTATCTGTTCCCGGCTCAATATCCTTTATATTTACTCTGAACTTCTGTGAAAACGACTCACTTATTATATTAACAAAGTCCGAGTCGTTTTTTGCGGCAACCGCAACACAGTCAAGATTTATGCTTCCTCCAAGTACCTTACCGTTGTTATGGTCCGTATGGTTTCCTGAAATTTCTGTTCTTCCCGGAGATGAAAACAGTTTAACATCCTTTTCTCCAAATTCCCTTAAGAAACCCTTTAAAACAGCTTCATATCTCTTTAAATTATCGTCAACTCCGGATTTTCCGTAAAGCTCCTCTAATAACTTTTGACCTCTTGTCTCCAATATATCCCTTGCCTCAAGTAAATTCATATACCCCTCGCTTAATATTTTAATTAAAGCATAAATACAATTCTAATATCTATACATTCTAAAGTAAGTTTATCATAAATCCAAAAAGTACACAATTTATTATTGTGTACTTCAGTTTATTTTTTTGATCTATCCGATTGCAAGAACTATTCCGCCGTCACCTGCGTACAAAGTGGCAACTCCTGCACCGTTTACAACCTTAACATCCTTAAATTTATTGCTGTCACGGAAAAGCTTAGCTACACTCTCGCCTCTTTCTTCATTATTTATATGAGTAATACATACAATCTTTTTCGGATGCATTTTCTCCAGCTTCAGATATAGCAAGTTCAACCATTTTTCGCCAGTGCTTTCTGCATGCCCCTTTGCTGGTCTTTCTTTACTATCACACCGTCTACGGCACCCATAATAGGCTTGATATTTAAAGCTGATGCTATAAATGCACTCACCGCCGAAAGCCTTCCGTTCTTTCTAAGTGTATCAAGAGACTCCAAAACAAAATATGTCTTCATCTCATCTCTAAGCTTAATTATTCTCTTTGAAATCTCTTCAAATCCAAGACCTTCTTTACATAATTTATCAAGCTCAAGCATAAGTCTATACTGCCCTGCAGATGCCGACCTTGAAGAAAGCACTAAAATATCCTTTTTTTCATAGTCCTCTTCATAAAGTTTCTTTCCGATCTCGGCACTTTGATAACTTCCGCTAAGATGCTCTGAAAGAGTAACAACAAATGCCATATCAGTATCACATTCCAAAGCCTCTTTAAAGGCATCCGGTGACGGACAGGCACTTTTTGGTCCTATTTTTCGATTCGGCCATTCTCTTTATAAAGTCTTTTTGATCAAACTTTTCGTCATCTATAACCTGATAATCTCCGATTTCAAGTGTAAGCGGCACAATTTTTATATTATCATCTTTTTTTAGATTCTCATCCAAATCCGTACAACTATCCCCAATTAATCTATATGTCATATTTTTCAACTCCGTTTAATGTAGTTTTTAAAACTACATCCATTATAGTAATATACTTATTATAAGTCAAGTATACTGACATACTGATTATGAAAGTATTGATACATCATAAAAAAACAAATGTTCAAATATTATCTACCGTTATCTTTAAATAACATAGAAAGATTCAAAGTGTCATTCTCATAAAGAACTTTCTCTGTTTTTGTCATCCGTTATATATACTATCCTACCTGGTATATCTGACCCATTTACTCCTATAATATCCAATACTTCTATAAAATACTCTCCATCAACAGTTTTTCTACTCATATAATCAATTAATGCACTTAAATCATTACACTCTTGAAACTCTCCCAATCCCTCTCCCTCTGATATTGTCTTTTCAACTATACATCCATCTTTCATATCGCTTCTTGAGATTCTGATATTTTTTTCATATTATTATTAAAGTTGTCTATACATTTCAAAAACTTTATCAGATTCTATTATTCGGTATTCATACATATGATTATTTTTGCTTTTGTGATATAAGCTCGTATATCATCACTCACTCTTCTTATTAAATTTTTCTTCTCCACCTTTTTAATATACCTTTATTACCATAATTGTCACTATACTCTAAGTCTGCATCTAAAGCATCAGCCAAAGTTATTATCGGTATGATTTGATTATAATATATCAGTGCATTTTTCCTTTCTTTTTACTATTTATATGTTCTATAAAAAAATTATAAATATAAATACTAAAAAAATATTGATATCAATAATATAGCCACATTTATTTTTTTATACATATAGTTCTCCATTCTTGACAATAAATAGTTATAGTTTATTATCTTTAAGTAGTATGTTTTTACCATAAAACTTTTTTTCATCTCACTCACCTATCGCTTCATTTATCTCCTGTAATGATGTATAAGGCATTTTTATATCTTCTATATTTTTTTGATAAATTCTCCATTTACAAGCTTTATAAATCATGCTATCATAAATAACTACCTCATCAAATGTTCTGTACATTATATCTATCGATCTGTTATACGAATAATATATAGGATATGCATAGTATTCTTTTTAATATTGTTACATAAGTATAACCATCTATAAAAATAATATTCTAAAGTTGATTTTTTTCATCTTCTCCGTAAATTATTACAGTACATCTTGACACTTTATTATTTGCATCTATATATTTTTACTACTTCCCCATCCCAGCCTATTATGTTTTTTTATTAACAACTGTTATCTCTTCATTTAAATAATCAGTTGAAAAATTTTTTTATAAAATCCATTTATATCACTTTCTATATTATTAATATTTATTTTTTTATTAAATGAGGAGTCCATACATCCTGTTATTAATATACATAATACTAAAAAAATAACACCGGAAATTTAATATTACTCTTCATATCGATCTCTATCCTTTTATTAATTCCATTTTTTTCAAATTCATCGTATTCCAAAAAAACTTTATCCCTTTATGTGCTTTTTGCAAGAAGATTACTAAAATCCGTTACCAAAGTTTTTTTACTTCCATATCTTTGCCGACTTTAAGAAGGTTAGTGTTTAGATTTACATCTCCGACAAAGTTTTTTTAAGATAATTCTCAAATAATATCCCAAGTGATAATACTCACACTATAATACCTCAAATAATTTTTCTAAAAGATATTTTTCCCATATTCTTTTATTACTTTTTTTCTTTTCCATTTCCGTAGTCATAAATAGCCATAATATATTTCATTTTATTCTAACTATGCCATAGTTCATATCTGTTCCATTCTTTATGTCAGCAACTATCATATATTTTTCCATATATGTCTTCTATGTAATCAAATATTGGTTTTAATACTTCCTCTCCCTCTAAATTTAAAAGACCGTACTTTCTAATCTTCATACTTGAATCTGAATAAATGTAGCCAATCATTGCTGAATGTTCTTTATAATATTTCGCTTTTGAAACAAAAAACAATGAATTACCTCGAAAAATATTTTCTCCATTCTTCCCTATAACAGATACTAAATCTTTTGTTACAAAGGCTTTCCCATCATGAAATTCACCAATAATTAAAGGAACTCCACTTATAGCACTGTATGAGTAAAAAGGAATCACAATGTCTCCCTTAGTATCTATGTAAGCCCATGCAATATAACCGTCACCCAAATAATTATTAATTGCAACAGCGACGAAGACCTTCACTAAAAATTATGTGCATCATCATATTTACATTCTATGACCTCTTTACCATTTTTGTCTATATAGCCCCACTTATCTTGCCTTTTTACAGCAGCAAAACCTTCATATAAATCCCTAATTTCATCATAAAAAAAGTATTTGTTACTACAATTCCTTTCTTATTTATAAAAGTCCATTTATCCCCCTGCTTAACAGTCGCCAAGCCCTCATGAAAAATCCATTACTTCATCATATTGAAAGTCTATTACTATATTTTTCATTTATATCTATAAACCCCCATTTATTATCCTTATCCATAACCGCAGAGATAATTTTTCATAAAATAAATGTACATCATAAAAATTAAAAATCAATAACCTGATTGAAGTTTTTTTATCTATGAATCCCTCACAAACCCTTAAGCTTAACTGCTGATAAACCATCTTTAAAAAGAATATATGTTTTCATAAGTTTTTATCCGATAACTTGTTGCCTGCTTTTGTCAACATAGAAAAAAAGAATAATTTTTTTATTTGCAATAAATACATTTTCTCTATCAAAATCAATATCATCAAAAAAAGCGGATACTCATAGATATCTTTGGTACTTGCATCAATAATACAAACTTCTCCACTGTTCTTATAAAATTTAAATAAGTTCCCTCTAAAAAAACTTATATCTTTATATAAACTTGGTTTGATTACCCACTCCCATTGAGTATTTGTTTTTATTAATCAAATTTGATACCATAGTACTAGAAAATATTAGAAACAAAGCAAATATTAAAAAGTGAAATTTTTTTCTATTTAGTAAATAATTGTGCCTCTCCTTCCCTTCTGTCCTTATGATCATATTTAATATTACCCCCTTTGCTATTTATAAATAACTCTTTCATCTACGACAGCCTTTACTCCCCCTTCATCATATATATTCTTAAGTTCTTTCAGTCTTGTATCACACTCACTGTTATCCTTTGCATAATAACCTGCCACCGCCCAAATATCTTTTTACATCACAATCTGTCGGTATATCCACCAAATATTTAATCTCATCTATACTGTTATATCCGGTCTCGTCTTTATTATATCTCTTGCCTTTCCATATGATTTGGTTTGCATTTGCGTTTTTGCTTGTACTACACATCTCATAGAATCCTGTCAACACATTGACTACGCATACAATAAGTATAAACCTAAGCAACCAATATATACGCTTTTTATACTCTAATTTCATCTATGTCTCTCCTAACCGTAAAAACTAGTCTATAAAAACTATTGCTCTCGGACATTCGTTCTTCACACTCTTATCTGCGTTCAGATGATATAACTGTACCCTTCTAAGCTTATTAAAATCCCTTACTTTATTTAGATTATCAAGGACATGTTCCTCATCATACATACCGATATCTTCCTCATTATCGCCCATATATGTCAAGATAATTGTCTCAACATTCTTAAAATATTCAAGGTCACTTACATCCTTAACATGGTAATCCTTAAAATTGATTGATAAGAAGTTCATATTCTTTAAATCCTTTTTCCAAATGATACCCTTGATAGGCTTCTCTCTTTTATGTGCCAGAGACATACGATTTTTACCCATAGTATCTCTTACAGCTCTGAGAAACTCCTCATCCTTAAAAAAAGCTATTCTGCTTACCACAATCATGCATATTATTGTAAATATTCCCAAGTAAAATGATAATGTATAATTCATTTCCATATTTTTCTTTCCGTTAAACTTCTCTTGCAGACTTACCATATTATTTTAAATGCTTCTACTATTTTTTCTACATACTTATTTACTACTGTAGCCTCATAATATATGTAGTTATCTAATTTATCAGAGTCATGTATATACCTTGCAATCTCAACTATCGAGGTACATCCTGTAAGCAAACATACTATTAAACAAACTATAATAATTTTAATTCTCCTTCCTGTTTAAAAATCACGTACATTTCAGTTATTATATGTTTATTCTATAAATATTTTTTTGCGATATTTCAATATTTTTTTATATTAAATGAACCCCCATACCTTTTCACATAGGGGCTCTAAACAATAGTACTACTTTTCACTTTCTGTAGTCATAACATCATCAGGCTGTACAAAGTCTGCCCAAAGTGGATTATCTACCCACAGATAATATCCTCTGTTGCTGTCATCCATGGTAATCTGCCAAATCTCAGGTGAAAACATCATTGAGCTGATACCTATCTCATCCGTATCCTCATCATCCTTAGCTACAACTTGAAGGTACATAAAATCTATATTACCATAATTTTAATTCTCATTAATTCCTATTACCTCCTTCCCATTTCATTACGGCATTGCGAAACTTTACTTTTTTATATCATCCATACTCAGATTATCACTACTTTCAAGAATAATATATGACCCTCCTGCATCTATCGGAACACTTATAATTAACCCTATCTTATTATCTGTAAAATAAAAATCATAATTATGAAGTTCATCACCAGATATCACATGATATTCCAAATAATGATCAAATAATTCTCCCCATCCGCTCTCATCTAAAGGAATATTTTCATCAAGCCCCTTTACTACTGTAAAATTATCTTTTTTTAAATTTAACTCTCAATTTTTCTATGTCTATTACATCTTCCAATCCTATTACTTCACCCTTTATTAAATCTATATTTAAACAAAAGCAATCATAATTAGGTCTTCTCGCCTCTACTGTAGTAAAAACCTTCATACTTAACACTGATATACTTATCATCATTATGAACAATTGTATATTTACTATTTGTTTTTAAGCTTATTATGTACATATGTATTATAATAAAGTCCCACTGATGTTAAAAAAAATCAGTTTATTGATCCGTTCCTGCTTTTTCAATGTCCGACATATCAGAAATACTAGGATATTCTATATGCATCTCCATATTAGTAGTGTTTAAAATAAATTTATCTTTTTATTATCCTATATTTGGAAACACTATTAATAGCCTGTTCTTCTTTTTGATATATATGTATCTATGTTTATATTGCCATTCTTACAAGATGTACTAACTATTATCACTAAAAATATCACAGTTATCTGTAGTAACCTACTCTTTAATCTTTTCACAGCACTTTTTATAAGCCTTTTTCCTTTCGTCTAAGGCATTATCTCCTCCATTTACAATTTTTGTTACTTCTTCAACAGAAAAAAATCTGGATTTTCATTTATCTTATTATTTATTTTTTTGAGTTTACTCCAATACCATCCTGCAGATTCCCATGGATAATTGTTTTGACACATAACTACAACCTTGATTTAATATATCATCATCACCTATATATTTTGCAAATTTATAATAGTCCTCTTTCCATGTTAATGTATATATCCTGCTCCTCTGTATTTAGCACCATCATTTTCCTTAGCAGGACTTCCTGGAGCATTGTTTCCTTCTTTAAAAATCTCTTGAGCTAAAAAATATTCTTCAGGCGATGAATAATCCCTACCATACCTTTCCACTAAAAATTTCTCCACAACCACTTTCAACACTACATTGAGCTAAGAAATGTCGTATACTATTGATATTGGTAATATCATATTCTGTCATTGCTGAATTTAATTTAAGAATCATATTATCAGTAATCACATTTTCACTCCAACCTATATCTATTAAATTTTTTTCTTTGTAATTATATTTTTTTAATTTCTCCACAGATGCCATCACTTTTTTTACGTAGTATGATTTTTCCTTCCCATTCAAATAATACAGGTGATTTTTTTAACTTTAGATATAGTGCTATATTATACTCCATAATAAAAATTTACTTTTATTATATCAGCTAGACTCAGATTGTCATTACTTTTCCAAGATTATATATCTACCTCCTGCATCTTCATTACAGCTTATAATTAATCCTATTTTTGTTATTTGTAAAATAAAAGTCATAATTATGTAAATCATCTTCATCTAAAAAAAGGATATTTCAAATCTGTGTATGATAACATCTTTTTCCACATCTTCATTTTCTTCAAAAAAACTCATAACTTGGGTTGGCATTTTTTTATAATCTGTTTTATAAGTCCGGTTGCCAGCCTTGTATCTTGGTCATTTCCCTAAATTCCAAGATCTGTAAAAGTGAAGTTTACAGACATATCAAGACTTGTATAAATCTCATCAGGTCTTTTTCCTGAGAAATGCTTAACCTCTGCTATCTCTGGTAACATTGGAACAAAGTTTTTCCGGTAACATGACACTTACTCTGTCATTAAAAAAAGCAGGGTTTTATTAAAATGAATTAACTCATTATTTATATATAAACCCTCATTTATACTGCCGAAAGTATCCCTTCTTTATATTTGAAGTGCCTTAACTATATGCTCATCATAATATTCCATAAGTTCTATTACCTCTTTTTAGTAAATTTTTTTAATTTCTTTGAATATTTATATTCTTATCTGCATTTATTTCCACCATGTCGGATTTAATCTTTACTTTCTTCCTTGCTGACATTAATAATGAATCAGACGAACTGAATGTCATGTTTTTTTACCGGATATATTCACCTTATTATCTGCTTTTAATTCCACTCCGGTATCTTCTATATGTATTGTTTTACCGTCTTTTGTAACTATACCCTTTATTTCATTGGAAAAAAAGCTGACATATTTTTCACATTCTATGGCAAATACATTTTTTACTTTCATCCCTGTCTCCAAAAATATACTTTTGCTTTTGCTCCTACTTCAGGTGTACAATACATGACGTTGCCTGTAACGGGTAGCCACTCAAGTCTATATCTTTTCTTTTCCAAACCGCTGTCCATGGAAAACTTTACAAATACATCCTCAGCTTTTTACATCTACATATACAATTATTGAACCGGAACCACCGGTTTCATTACGACTTCTCCTGTATAATCTACAACAAGCATCGGATTTTTACCATCCTTATCAAATCTTGTTATACGTTGTTTATCTTCTCCTGCTATATAACTATATTCATATAAAAAAACATAGTTATCACTACAAAATAATTGTGGTATGTATGCACTTTCAGAATCCTTAATTCTACTGTATATCAATCTGATAGTGCCTGTGTTCATATCTGTAATAAAGAGCTTAGTTCTTTCTTCTTCATCCATAATTGACTCTCCATTAGATACACTATAAAAAAAGTTGTCATTTACTTCATAATTTTTCTATATAAGCATCATAATCTATAGGATACCTTGGCGTATTGATTATTTCATAGTCAATATTTGAGCCGTCTTTCGCCTTTTTCTATATCTTCTGCTTTTTATCCTAAGCATCACATACATATGAACCGTAAACTCTACTTTTATCTTTTTTTCTTCTCTACTTACGCTTCCTGTATCGTTAAACTTAATTTTTATCTATATAATTCTTATCTCTGTACAAAAACTCCATAGGTTGGTAAAAGTATATATATCCGTTTAATACTCTGTAATAATTAGGATTTTCTCTAAATAAACCTATACTTACTAAATCATATTCCTCCATATCTCTGTCTTTCATTATATCCCACTTGTCTGAATTACTCCTTATTTTATCATCCAGATTTTTTGCCCATATATCATAAGTCTCTACTATATTAGTTGTATTGTTACGATCCCAGCTTGAAGCATCTTTATAATAATGAAATGTAGTCAGCTCTTTTTGCTTATATTTTACTTTATTCCATCCAAGCAGATAATGATATGGGACATCTACTCCTATACCTGGCCCATAACTTGCCTCTCTTATTATACGCATGCTGTATTCATTAAATACAACACTGCCGACTCCTCCCAATCTTATTTGATCATAATAAATCTTAGATGAATAAATCTTTATACCATCTAAAGTATATTTACTAAGTATATCTCCATTAAACAAGTATATATACTTGCCATCTATATAGTTTCTGTCTCCCTCTCCATTAATTACAGGCTTTATCCCACCATTTATATTTTCCAATTGCTTTTTATCTATATCTCTACTCATCTTGCATATTCCGAACATATCCTTACAAAGGAAAAAGATATCCGAATTATTTTCCATAATTGAGCCTATATAATTTGAGTCTGAATATACCTCATCTACTGCTTTGCCCTCATTATCCATATACATTAGTCTACCATGATACACAAAATATATACCGTCTTCCACTTGACATACATTACCCATACTCTTTACAGTAATATTTTTATTATCTGTAAAAATTTTTTTCCTAATAACCGCCGGATATTTGTCAGCAGGGATATACATAAAATCACATAGCGAAAGTGCAAAATATCCTGCAATAATAAAGCATAAACCTATAATCCATACTTTCTTTTTATTTTTCATATTGCTCCCTTAGATATCTTCCTGAATATTGTTTATATTTTAATTTCTTCTCAACAATTCACCAAACAGGGTGTCCATATTTATACCGGTAGCTGTGCAACAATTAAATTTTTTTCTATACTTATTTTTTTCTCCGTCCAATAACACATTCACTTCTACCTCAACTAACTTTTTGCTCTTTTTTTAGTTTCACCTTCTACGCTCAGTCGCTTCAGATTTTTTTAATATTCCCATTCCTGTTTCTACACCATCAATATATTCTCCTGGAATTTTTCCTTATTGAAATTGTTATTGTAAGTGCCTTTATCAATTGATTTATCCTTTCATAAGTTGTGCCCTTTACATTATCACCCAATTCTAATATTTCCAATAGGCATTCCTCTTTTTTTACTATTCTTGTCTTTAAGATAGATCTTACCTATATTATCTAGGAAAGTATATATTATTTTTTTCAGTCTCTTTTTCCCGGAAGTATATTATAAACAAAAAGAATGGTAATCTTTTCCTATATTGGCATATATAATGTATGCTTTAAGAGACTTTATTAATTGCATCAAACTGTCTCCCGATTGTTCATATGCTATCTCATCAAATTTATTCTGTAATGTCTCTTCTGCCTTTTGAGCAGCAAAGCTTCCGATATCTTTTTTATAAAGGTTTCATCACTATTTCCCCATTCTCATCCATTAACAAAACGGGAGTGCTTTGCCATCTCGGTTAATCCTTGTAATACAGATCTTTTCATAATCATTACTATACTCATATATGAAAATATGCTCATCTGTGGAAAAAAATCTCAGGATCTGATTGTTCTGAAAAAAACGCTTTCTTTTTATAAATTTCTTTGGATAAACCTGTATCACTATCTATAGAAAATACATATAAGTTTTTATCTCCTTTTTCATTGTCGAAAAGATCATTATACAATAAGTATAATATCTTGCCTCTAATTGCAATCCCTTCTATAATAGCTTTATCCTTCAAACTTCTATCTATAATTTCATAATTAATATAGGATTTATCCGGAGCATTTTTTTAATATCTTCCACTTTAATTCTAAATATTTTTATATTCATCTGTTTCATACATTACCTTACCTATTGCTTCACTTGTCAACCCTATAAAACTGCTTTTTTTACTAATTTTTTTCTTTATATTCTCTATCTCTGTATTTAACTACCTGCATTCCAAATATATATATACCCATCTGAAACTTCCGACAATTCTCTAGCATATAAGTTTATACTCTGCAAATTATAGTTATCAATATTTCTATCCGTTGCATCTATTGTTGATATTCTTTTTCCTTGCAGTTTCATCCACTTTTTCTGCAAATGAATCGTATGGTAAAACATCTTCTTCTCTATAAGAATTCCACTCTGCAGGTGACAAATAATACCTTAAAAGTTTTTAGTCTGGGTATTTGATACTTTATCTTATTTATGTCAAACATATAATAGCTTGGAACATTTATTTCCAAACTGCCATGACCATCTACCGAAAAACATAATCATCAAATATAATGTTATTAAAAGGTGAAATATATTCTAATTTATTTTAAAAAAATTCTTTTTTTCCATTTAGATCATATTTCTCATAATCAACCTTGCCATTTAATATATATATTTTTTTGTCTTCCAAATATATATCGCCCCATGTGCTAAGTATCTTTACTCTCTCTCTGCCAGAGATTGCATTATAAATATTTGAATTATTATCATATAAAAGAATATCTTTATCTTTTTACTAAAATTCCTACAATATCATTAGGTAGTTTGCATATTTCCTTTACCTTATCATCTGTATCCTCTATATACATTAATCTGTCTTTATAAACAAAAATATTCTGCATTTTTCTCCTTGTTCTACTTTTTTTAATACTCTTACCACCTGTATTATCATCTTGATCCGCTATCTTTCCTTTTTAGCCAATGCTTGTCTGCAGATACATACATAAAAGTCAAAATTAGGTAGTACAAAAACTAATAAAACAGATATTAGCACTATTAAAAAAACTATTGCAAATAATATTTTTACTTTCCTTTTCATAGCTATTTAATCTCCAGTTTTAAACTTGTTCTATTCTAAAATCATGGTAAATAATTTACTAATATCTACATATTTATTTGTTCCTGAAAGAAATGAAGTGTTCTTTTATATCAATTTCTCCATTTACAGTCTCTACATTTACCATTCCGGCAATATTTGATTTAAGCTCCATATTCTTATCTCCTATCATTAGTGCCTAAATGCATAGGGACCAATTCGAATTATCAGGTATAATCCATGCTATTTGTTTTAAACCTGCTTCTTTCACCTCGGTACCATAACTATTCATATACATAAGTCTGTCATTATACAAAAAAATATATACCTTCTTTTTGTTTAGCAAACCTTTCCTATGCTTCTTACAGTTACTTTTTTTCATTATCGTGAAAGAACATTTTTTTCTGATAATATTCGGATACTTATCTGCAGGAATATACATAAAATCACATAATGACAGTACAAAAATATGCTATAGCAATTATACTTACACATATAATCCATTTTTTTCATATTGAAAGTCTCCATTCCATCCGATTCTGTTGGCACTATAAATTATGATGAAAAAAATATTTTTTTAAAAAAATAAAAAAATATCCATATATTTATTGAATAGGTTTCATAACAACTTCACCGTTTTTCATCCATTACTAATATAGGGTTGCTTCCATCACGATTTATCCTTGTAATACATTGTGTTTCACCATAATCACCGTATTCGTAAATAAATATGTATTTATCTGTAGCAAATATTTCAGATGAATCATTCCCAAGGAAAAACCTCTTCTTTTTATAGACTTCCTTATTCAATCCGGTGTCAACATCTATAGAATAAATATATAGATTTCTATATGCTTCTTTATCTGTATATTCATCCTCATTTATTACATATACATTGTTTTTGTCAACAATAAATCTGCTCCAATCTCCTGATATATCTGGGCTTTCACTTACTCTCTCATAGTTTACATAAGTTTCATTAGAGCTGTTTTTTATTTCATCTATACTGATTCTAAATACCGCTTTTACATTAATTTGGTAGGTGAACTTCTCTCTGTTATTATCTTCTTCTTCCAAAGTCATCTCTTCCGACTTTCTTTTATATTCCTTGTCCAGATAAGTGATTTTCTGGTTTCCATAAAGATAAATATATCTGTCTACCTCATCCGAAAAAAATTCCAAACAGATAATTCTATACTCTGTAAGTCATAATTACCCAAATCTTTTCCATCTACTTGATCATACATTCCCTCGGTTCTTACTTCTTTATCCACTTCTTTTGCCAAATCATCATATTCTATAACATTTTCTCTATTATATGAGTCCCATTCCTCCGGTTCTAAATAGTACCTTGAAAACTTTACCTCATGTAGAAGATACTTTATCTTATTTACATCAAGTCTGTAATATTGTGGAACACTAAGAGCTATACGTTCATTTTGATACCATTTATAAAAAATGTAATCATCAAATATAGTATGACTTGTTGTAAAATCTAATGCCTCTTTATTGCTAAAAATCATCTTTCCACTAAAATCATATTTTCTTAATCCGTGTCTCGCATTTAATGTATATATATTTTTCACCTTCCATATACATCTTGCCTGAATCATTGGCAATTTTTACTATTTCTCCATTTAAATTCAACTTATAAATACTCGCAATATCATCACATTCACGCAAAAAAACAGTATTATCTTTTGCTAAAACACCAACAATTTCACTTGGTATTTTTGCAGATTTCATTTATATTTCCATCAGAGTTTTTCCATATACATAAGTCTGCCTTTATATACAAAATATATACCGTTTTCTGACTGCTCCACTTTTACTGATTACTTTTTACACCGTTTTTTCCATCCTGATTTGATTTATTTTTCTGTTTATATGTATCTGATGAGATATACATGGAGTTAATTTTAGGCAATGTGTAAAATATTAAAGCAAATATAGGCAATACTATAGCAACCACTACTACCCATGTAAATATTATTTTTCTCATAATTCTATTTCTCCAACGCTTGCATTACTACTTCTCCGTTTTCATCCATTACCAGTACAGGGTTACGGCCGTCACGATTAACTCGAGTAATACACAGTTTCCCATAATTATCAATATATCTGTAAATAAATATATAATTATCTGTTACAAAGATTTCTATCATACGTTCATCTGCAGACAGCCCCTTCATTGTATAAACTTCTTTTGATATACCCGTTTCAGTGTCTATCTCATATATTTGCAATTCTCTATATTCCCGATCATTCTCAATATAATCTTCAATATACGATATATATACCTTTTTTTATCACTAACAATAAAGTCATTCCTATAGCGACCATTTAACGGCCTATCTATAACATCATAGCTGATAACATCACTGTCTAATATTTTTTTATATCATCCACTTTAACTCTGCATATATGATATAGTTTTTATCTCATACTTTATTTCGTCTATATACTCTTCATTTTCATATGTATTTATATGTTCGTTTATCTTTCCGGATAACTTGTCTTTATAATTTTTTTATCTCTATAAGTAAGTTTCTGCTCTCCAAGAAAAATATATGTATCCATCTGAAACCTCTGAAAAATCCCCAATTGATAATTCAATACTTTGGAGTTCATAGTTATCCAAATTTCTATCAATTGTTTCTCCTTTTCTTACCTTTTTTATCCATCTCTTTTGCAAGCGAATCATAAGGTATAACTTCTTCTTTCCAATAAGAATCCCACATTTCAGGTGGTAAATAGTATTTTTGAAAAATGCAAGGTATATTCTTTATATTTTTATTTTTATTAATATCAAATAAATAATATTTTTGGCGCATAAACTTCTGCTTTTTAAAAAAAATCTATGTTAAAAACATAGTTATTAAATATAGTATTATCCCTATCAAACCCATTATATCCTAAATCATTTTTTTAAAAATTCTTTTTCCCGTTGAAGTCATATTCTTCAAACTCAGTACCTCCACTTAATGTATATATATTATTACCTTCCAGGTACATTATTCCCGGAGCATAAATAATACTTATTATCTCTCCATCTGTGTTCAGTTTGTAAATACTGTTACCGCTTTCCTCTCGTAAAAAAATATTTTTATCCTTTACTAAAATACCGGAAATATTCCCTTGTATTTTTACAAATCTCTTTTTATTTCTGCATTTTTTTATTTCCCATATACATCAGCCTGTTTTTCATAAACAAAATACGTACCGTCTTCCCCTTGAACAACTTTATTAAGTTTTTTTCCGCCTTCACCGGCATCATTATCTGCTATCTTTTCTTTTTGCCAATGCTTATCTACTGATACATACATAAAAATCAAATTTTGGCAGTATAACATAAATTGAAAGTACTATTAAAAAAATATTAAGACTGCTAAAAACCAGTACTATAACTTGTATCCTTTTCATTTTCACAACTTATCCTTTCTATTCTGCAAAGCATAAATCTATTGATTTTACCGGCTTTGACGACTTTTATTTACCGTAAAGCAAAAGCCCAAAGTTACGGATATTGTAGTTTATCCGTATAGTTCACTATTTCACCCTACTCTACTATAACCTCGACCTCTTCGTTTTGCTTCACACCGTATATTTTTTACTTCTTCTACTCTCAGTGATTTTATATCAGATGACATAGCTGATACTTTTAATACTTCCGGCGTGAATGCACAATTTTTAAAATTATGATATATGTGTAAACTATTTTCCACTCTTTTCTTCAATTTTAGATTCCAGCGGCTTCATAACAACTTCACCGTTTTCATCCATTACTAACACAGGGCTGTTACCATCTCTGTTAATCCTTGTAATACATTCCTTTACGCCATATTCACTACCTTCATAAATGAATATATATTTATCTGTCACAAACATTTCACTGGAATAATTTCCTTTAAAAAATCTTTTTTTTCTATAAATCTCCTTATATAGACCTGTGTCAACATCCATAGAATACACATATATATTTCTATCCTCTTTGCTACTGTCAAAATATTCGTCTTCTTTTTAATACATATGCATTCTTATTGTTAATAATAAAACCTCCCCATTTTTTTATCCAGATCATAACATACTAATTCATAATTAATGTAAGTATCCTCAGAAGTATCTTTTTATATCCTCTATATTAATTCTGCATAGTACTCTTGCTATGGTTGTATACGTTACTTTTTTTATTTTTTCACTTTCCCATTCTTCTTTAATAACCGACATTTTTTCTTTATACTTCTTATCTCTATAAGTAACTCTCTGTTCTCCATAAAGATAAATATATCCATCTTGTACTTCTGAAAAAGACCAAGGAATTAGCTCTACACTTTGCAGTTCATAATCATCCAAATTTTTCTCAGTTGTATCATCAAATATTTTCCCTTCCCTTACTGTTTTATCCACTTCCTTAGCAAAAGAATCATAAGGTATAACGTCTTCTTTCCAATATATATCTCCAGCTTCAGGTTGTAGATAATATTTTGAAAGTTTTAATTTCCTTGTCTTATAATTTATTTTGTTGGCATCAAAAAGATAATACTTAGGTATACTGACTTCTACATCATCATCTCCATCATAGCCTCTGTAGGAGATATAGTTATCAAACACAGTATTAATTGAGGCAACATCAAATTTTACTTTATTACTAGAAATTCTATTTCCATTAAAATCATATTTTTCTTAAACCGTATTTACTGTTTAATGTATATATTTTTCCCCTTCAATATACGTTTTTTTCCTGAAGCATCAAAAAGTTTTACTATCTTTTTTTATTTGAATCCACTTTATAAAAGCCATAATCATACTCATCCTGTTTACGAAAAAAAACAGTATCATCTTTTACTAAAATACCCAAAAATTCCACTTTTGCACTTTTGCATATTTCTCTAACCTGCTCATCCGCTTCATCCATATACATTAGTTTGTCTTTATATACAAAGTATATGCCGTTTGTCCCCTGCTTTACTTTTTTTCTATTTCAGTTCCACCTTTTTTCATCCCAGTCACTAATCTTTTCCTTCTGCCAATGCTTGTCTGCAGATATATACATAAAATCAAATCTAGGCAATACAAAAAATATCAATACTATTATAAAAATAATAATGAAAAATACGGTAAAGCATACTGACAACCTTAGCTTGTTTTTTTCCCCTCATTTGTATATAATCTCCTTTTTCATAGCATCATACAATTTCTTCAAATAACCGGCTAAACTACACATAAACTTTAGTCTCATCTTTATCCAGAACATAAGTTTCTCCTTATGACCAATTTTTTATAATTTTTTGCTAAACAAGCTTTAATAAAATGACTATATTAATTGAAAGTTTTTTTACTTTCTCCATTCCCATAATCATATATAAACTTTCCGGGTCGACCTGTTCTGTCATGTCCAACTATGTCAAGTTCATTTATATATATAACCCCTTCATCATTTCGCTTATTCATATATTCCCACACAGCTCTTTTCATTTTTCATATCTCTTCTTTTTAATAATATATAATTTTTCGGGTTCACCCTTTATATTATTGTAGAACTTGTACATAGTTTTTCTAGTAAAATACAAGTTTAGGTGTCTTTATTCCATCGGTCTCAATCCAGTGATATTCTCCCTTCAATCTCTCAGGCAATTCAATCTCCTTTAATGAATAGCATTCTCTGATAGCGAATGAATCCAGATATTCTACATTTTCAGGTATTTTTTTATTTTTATTGAAAGAACAATCTCCAAACGAGTATGCATATATTGCTGTTAAACTATTAGGTAAATCAATATTTTTCCATCTTTGCACACCCGACAAATGTAAAATAATGAATTTCTCTTAATTTAATACCATCTTCAAAATCCACTTTTTCTTAAATTTGAGCATTGAAAAAAATGCCTCTGCACATATTGTCTCTACACTTTTTAGGGATATAGACTTCTTCAATATCTTTTTCTATTTCTAAAAGCCTGTGCCCCAATTAACCTGGTTCCGGCTTTAATACGGATTATTGAACTTTCATTATTTTTCAGAAGTTAAAAAGTATATTATCTACATACTTACATCCGTATTCATCTGGTTTTTATATTATTTAAATACTTAGTATTTTTCAAGACTATATCCGTAAATACTGTCTATTCCTGACGGTAAATTAATATCGTACAAATCCTTGCAATTATTAAATGCTCCATTGCCAATTTCAATTATACTTTCAGGCAATTTAACTTCTTCCAAACCTGAATGAGCAAAGGCATTTATTCCGATTCTTTTTCAGCCCTTCTTTAATATTTATCTTTTTTCAATGCCGTACAATTCTCAAAACAATTATCTCCAATTTCAATTATTTCTTCAGGAAGTTCAATCTCTCTTAACCTGGAATTATTTATAAATACAGCACTTGCAATTACCTTTGTAGAATCTTTAACTATGACAGTACTATTTAAACCTTTATTATATAAAAAGCACTTTTTCCAAGGTATACAGATCCATATTCATCAGCCATTCCGCTTTTTTTAAGAATTCTGTTCCCCAAAAACGCATTTTTCTTCTACTCTTTTCAATTCCTTCTGACATTCTCACTGTAGATAAACTGTCTGCAATTATAAAAAGGCAGAGGCACCTACAATCTTTAAACTATCCGGTAAATATATGCTCTTAAGATTTATACAATCACTAAATGTTTTTTTCTTTTTATTTCAGTTATAGTATTGGGTAGCTGTACGTTTGTCAGAGAACTACATTCTGAAAATGCACCTTCCTCTATTACTCTAACATCACCGGGAATATCTATTTCTGTTAATGATTTACATTTTAAAAATGCACCATTTCGTATAACTTCTAATCTTTCAGGTAATTTGATATCTTTTAAATTTGGGCAATTATAAAAAGCTCCCATTTCAATTTCTTTAATTCCGTCGGATAATGTAACCATCTCTAAATTCATGCAGTCTGCAAAAGCAAAAATTCCAATTTCATTTACTCCATCTGGTATTTCCACTACTTTTAAATCTTCTTTTTTTTCAGTAATTCCACTTTTTATACCTATAAAAAAACATTGTCTTTAATTATTATCCTACACTTCCAATTAATAAACGTAAGATAAACAATCCAAAGCACTAAAAAAACAGTAATATGACTAAGTATTTTTTTAATATTCTTCATTTTTTTATCCCAATTTAAACTCTTTTTATTCAGTTGCAACTTAAAATTAACCACGATTATATACTATAAATATTTTTCTAAAAATTTTTTTATTTAAATGTCAATATAAAAATACATATTTTTTTATATTTGGTAAAATTGTAATAACTACCCTTTAGTGTTTTTTTATAGAACAAGTGATTATTCTTATTTAATAAATGTTATTATTGAAAAATCAAATCAACTACACACCATCAAGTCTATTCCAACCCCACCTCTATAAATACCGCTTGCTATATTTTTAAATTTATGCTAGAATCTGTAGTATTGCTTAATCTATTTAAGCAAAATATTTTTTTGACGAGAGGTTTTTTTACACAATGAAATTAAGTGCAAGAAATCAATTCAAAGGAATTGTAAAGAATGTAAATGAAGGTGCTGTTAACGGCATCGTTACTATTGAAGTAAACGGAGAGGCTGTTTCAGCTACTATTTCTGTTAATGCTATCAAGGAGCTCGGATTAAAGGACGGAGCTGCCGCAATCGCTGTTATCAAGGCTACAGAGGTTATGGTTGCTACAGAGCTTCCAAAAATTTCTGCAAGAAACAAGTTCAAAGGTGTTGTAAAGAGCATTGAGGAAGGTGCTGTTAATGATATCGTAGCTGTCGAGACAAAGCTTGGTGTAGTTTCCGCTACAATCTCAAAGAATGCTGTAAAAGAGCTTGAACTTGCCGTAGGTAAAGAAGCTTATGCCGTTATCAAGGCTACTTCGGTAATTGTAGGTATCGAATAATATTTTTAAATCAAAAAAAGACTGCCCTTAAGATTTCTCAATCTTTAAGTAGCAGTCTTTTTTATTTTATTATTTTAACTTAAGCATAAGCTCATTGCTTCTCTTTATAAATGCACTCATTCTCTCAGGTGAAAGCGGACTGTGTGATATTGAAGCCAGATCATACAACTGTTCACAGATCATGTCAAACAACTCTTCATGATTGTTTTCAAGAAGTTCCTTTACAAGCGGATGATTTGCATTGAGAACCAAAGTCTCTCCCTCTCCTCCAAACATTGAAGGATCCATACCCATCATTCCGTACTGCTTCATCATCTCCTGCATTCTTCTGCTCTCTTCAGATATTGTGATTACTGAAGAAATATCATCGCTCTTTAAAAGCTGTACAGAAACTTTCAATCTGTCATTGTGAAGAGCGGTCTTTACCTTTTCAGATAATGCATCATATGAAGCCTTTTTATCTTCAGCTACCTCCTCACTTCTCATATCATCCGTCATATCGGAATCTATTCTAAGGAATTTTACATTATCTCTTTTCATCTCAAGAGTTGAGATAAAAGGTACATCAATGCTGTGTGGCAATACTACAGCATCCTTTCCGGCAGACTTAAAGATATTTACATACTGGCTCTGCTCTTTTACATCATTTACATAGAATATCTGAGTTTTTTCAACCTCTTTTTTCTCTTCGGAGTTCTCAATATTCTCATCTGCAGAAGTTTCAACCTTATCCTCGGAATTTTTACTTTCATCAAAAAGCTCGTTTAATGTAAGGTATTTATCATTTATATTTTTTTAAATAATATATAATCTTCCACCTTTTTACCGAACTTCTCGTCCTTAAGATAACCGTACTTTATAAACGGTGCGATATCATCCCAGTATTTCTCATACTTATCTCTCTCGGTCTTGCACATACCTGAAAGCTTATCTGCAACTTTCTTTGCAATATATTCCGAGATTTTTCTTACAGAACCGTCATTTTGCAATGCGGATCTTGAAACATTAAGCGGAATGTCCGCACTGTCTATTACACCCTTTAACAGTAATAAAAACTCCGGAATAACTTCCTTTATATTGTCGGCGATAAATACCTGATTGTTGTAAAGCTTTATTGTTCCCTCTATAGAATCATACTCCGTATTTATCTTAGGGAAGTATAAAATTCCTTTTAGGTTAAAAGGATAATCCATGTTTAAATGAATCCAGAAGAGCGGTTCCTTATAATCCATAAAGACTTTTCTGTAGAACTCGATATATTCTTCATCGCTGCACTCATTAGGATGCTTAGTCCAAAGCGGATGTATATCATTTAGCGCTACAGGTCGCTTTTTAATCTTTATCTTTTCCTTTGCAGGCTCTATTTCAACCTCTTCCTTAGTACCGTCTTCTTTTTCTTTTTCCTCTGTCTTTGCAGGCTCAATTATAGTCTCTATTACGGTATCGCTTTCTAAAAGCTCATCCTTTTCTATAATTTCAGTAGCTTCCTCGGCATCGATATCCTTTAAGAATATCTCTACAGGCATAAATGAACAGTACTTGTTAAGTATCTCTCTTACTCTGAACTCGTTTGCAAACTCATGGCAGTTATCATTAAGGTATAGTGTAATAGCAGTTCCTCTCGAAGCTCTGTTGCCTTCTCCCATCTCAAACTCAAGACCGCCGTCACTTACCCAATGTATAGGCTTTGCGCCTTCTTTGTATGACAGTGTGTCAATGCTTACCTTATCCGCTACCATAAATGCGGAGTAAAATCCAAGACCGAAATGACCTATTATCTGCTCTTCATTTGTCTTATCCTTATATTTTTCTATAAAATCCACTGCACCTGAAAAGGCAATTTGATTTATATACTTTTCCACCTCTTCTTCAGTCATACCTATACCGTTATCTATAAAACGTATAAGTTTTTTTGTTTAGGGCTGACTTCTACATTTATCTTGTATTCATCTCCTTCAGGCTTTGTGAACTCTCCTGCAAGACTTAATTTTTTTAACTTTGTTATTGCATCTGTTGCATTTGAAATCAATTCTCTTACAAAAAAATATCATGATCTGAATACAACCATTTCTTTATAATCGGAAATATATTTTCACTGTTTATTGATAAGTTTCCCTTTTTTTCATTTCATCACCTCTCTAATAAATTTGCAAATGTATTATTTGCTTTGCTATAACTATTATAACCATGAAAAATATAAAAAGTCAATAAAAAAATTGGCACTCACTTAATATGAGTGCCAATAACTTTTATTATATTTAATTATTCAACCAACTTATCAAGCTCTTTTTACAGATTCAGTCTCAATAGCAATACCATGTGTTGCCTTAGTCGCATACTGATTTACCGCACCTTGAGATTTCTTGATATTCTGCATTGTTCCCGGTCCTGCCACGCGACCTCCCGGACATGCCATTCCTTCAAGAAGATATCCCTGGATACTTTCCTGCTTTTGGCCATTGTCATCATCTTTTTGCAATCTGCAAGGCCTTCCGCATTCATTACCTTTACTTCTCTGTCAGGATACTGACTCTTAATAACTCCTACAACCGCCTTTGCAACTCCTCCGGATACCGCAAAGTTTCTTCCGTCTGTAGATGCATCGTTGACACCGTTCGGATCTTCTTCAAGGTTTTCAATATCTATATGTTTTGCATCAAATATTCCGGCCATCTCTTCAAATGTAAGCACAAAGTCCACTTCACTTCTTACCTCTGTCCACATAGCCTCAAGCTTCTTTGCGGAACACGGTCCGATAAATACCACTTTTCCGTCCGGATGCTGTTTCTTTATAAGTCTTGCCGTAAGTGTCATAGGTGTAAGTGCCATTGATATACATTCAGCCTGATCCGGGAACACTTTCTTTGCCATCAATGACCAAGAAGGACAACATGATGTACCCATAAAAGGTAATTTCTCAGGCACTTCATCAAGGAAGTCAAATGCCTCTTGTGTTGCACAAAGATCGGCACCGATAGCAACCTCAAATACATCGGCAAATCCGAGAGCTTTCATTGCCGCACGAAGTTTTCCGGGAGTAACCTTAGGACCGAACTGACCTACGAAAGCAGGAGCAATAGCCGCATATACTCTGTCTCCCGACTGAATAGCCCTGATAGTCTGGAAAATCTGTGATTTATCTGAAATGGCGCCGAAAGGACAATTTACAAGGCACTGTCCACATGATACACATTTATCGTAGTCAATATCGGCTTTACCGTTTTCATCTGAAGATATTGCATCCATACCGCATGATGCCGCACAAGGTCTTGTCTGAATAATGATTGCATTATATGCGCAAACATTTGCACATCTTCCGCATTTGATACACTTTTCCTGATTGATACTTGAGAATCCGCTCTCTTTATCTATCTTTACGGCACCTGTAGGACAAACCTCCGAACATGGATGTGCCAGGCATCCCTGACAACCGTTAGTTACATATACTCTCTTTTCAACACAACCATGACATGCAAATTTGATTATATTAATTAACGGTGGTGTATAATATGTCTCCGCCTTATCCGCAAGCTCTATACCCTCAGACAAAGGAGCATGATTAGCCGCACTTCTGTAAGGCAATCCCATAGCAAGTCTGAGCCTCTCACCTACTATAGCTCTTTCCAGGAAAACATTATTTCTAAAATTTCCCACTTCACCGGGAATAATCTTATAAGGAAGCTCCTCTATTCTTTTATCTACCGGCCACTCTGTGTGATAAGCCATTCTGGCAACTTCTCTAAAGATTCTATGTCTTATTTCCTGAATTCTTGTTTCAACACCTCTCACAATTTTCCTCCACTAAAAAAATTTTCCGTTTATAGTGACAATAGTTTCAGTATTTCTAAAACCGTCTTCTATACTGAGCAATGATATAATACTATATTTAAAAAAAATAAAAATAAAGGCATATTGTTATTTTTTTATCAATTTCTTGTTTTTTTATAAGAAACATATAAAATTGCATTTAAAAAAACGCAAAAAAACGGCAGACTGTACAGCCTGCCGTAAAATATATTATTTTTATTTAATTTAAGATTAGTTCTCTTTCTTCTTTGTAGCGATTACAAATGCACCCGCTACAGTTGAAAGACCGAGTAATGCTGCATAAAGTCCCATTGCTGAAGCATCAGCTGTCTTAGGTACATTTAATTTTCCGCGCTTAGCTGCTGTCACATCACCCTTAGTAGAAACATTTGTGTTTCCTGCTGCAGGACCTACATTAGCTGCAGGAGCTGGAGTATTTGAAGGTGCAGGACCGTAGTTTGAAGCAGGAGTATTTGTAGGTACTGTTGTTGCAGTAACAGCTCTTGAACTTCCACTTCTTGATGAGCTGCTTGATGAACCGCCTCTAGATGAACCGCCTCTGCTGCTTGACGCTGTAGAGTTTGAATAAGTAGCTATAGATGGTGTTGCATTAGATGCTGTTGATCTTACTACAACTGTAGAAGTACCCGGTATAATAATCTTTGAAGGTGCCTTCTCTCCCTCTATTCCTATAATACGAGTTACGTTTCCCTCATTAATAACCTGTGCGCTTGCAGCATCTGCAGGTTTTCCCGGAACAATTATCTGTGAAGGTGCTGCAAAAGCAACTACACTACCTGAAACTAAACCCTAAAGCTAATGTTAATGATAAAACTGTTTTTTTGATTATTGATAAATGCATGATATGATATCTCCTTTTTTCATATAAGTTTTTTTGATGAAGCTAATATATAACCTTATGAAAAAAATTTTTCAAGCACTTTATTCAATATGTAAATTTATAGTAAGATTTCTTACGAATAAAAAAATATTTTCTTATAAAAATATTTATTATTCCGTATCATTTTTCAAGTTTAGAAGCTCTTGCCTCAACTTCCTTCTTCTGGATATCTCCCGGTGTCTGCTCATATCTTGCAAATTCATAGCTGAATACACCCATACCTCCGGTCATTGAACGAAGTTCTGTATTGTATCCGAAAAGCTCCAACATAGGAACATCGGCTCTTATAAGCTGTTTTCCGTGATTTATTGATTCCATACCGAGCACTCTACCACGTCTCTTATTGAGATCTCCCATAACATCACCTGTGAATTTATCCGGAACTATTACACTTACTGTATAAATAGGCTCCAAAAGTACAGGTGCGGCCTTCATAAATCCGTCCTTGAATGCGATTGTGGCAGCCATCTTAAATGCCATTTCGGAAGAATCAACAGGGTGATATGAACCGTCCAAAGCACAGCCTTTACACCTACTACAGGATATGCGGCCAAAGGTCCCTTAATACAGCACTCAGCCACTCCCTTTTCAACTGCAGGGAAATAGTTCTTAGGTACCGAACCTCCGAATACGGTCTCCTCAAATACATATGGCTTCTCAAGATCTCCTGAAGGTTCAAAGCTCATCTTTACATCACCGAACTGTCCGTGTCCGCCTGATTGCTTCTTATATCTTCCTGCAGCCTCAACCTTTTGTCTGATTGTCTCTTTGAAAGCCACCTTAGGTCTTGAAAGTTCTATCTTTACTTTATATCTATCTAAAAGTTTGCTAACTACGATTTCAAGTTGTTGATCACCTATTCCGTAAAGAAGAGTCTGTCTGTTTAAAGTATCGTTCATATGCTTTAATGTCAAATCTTCTTCCATAAGTTTTGACAGACCTGATGAGAGTTTATCCTCTTCGCCCTTGTTTACGATCTTATATCTCATACATGTGTATGGTGATGAGATCTTTGGTCCGTGATAAAGGATAGGTGCATTCTTTAATGCAATAGTATCACCTGTAGTTGTTACACTAAGCTTAGCCATAGCACCGATATCACCGGCAACAAGCTCAGGTACTTCTATGGCGTTCTTTCCTCTGAGTACATATATCTTTCCGGATTTCTCCTCTGTTTCCTTACCTACATTGTAGATTGTACTGTCGGGCTTTAGTGTACCTGTACAAACCTTAACCAAAGAGTATTTTCCTATGAAAGGATCCACGATTGTCTTAAATACTCTTGCAGATAATGAAACCTCTTTATTATATTTTGCTGTGAAATGCTCACCGTTACTTACGTCCACTCCCACACACTCTTTAAAATCAGGTGACGGGAAATACTTTTCAATTGCCATCATAAGTGCCTTAAATCCCTGTGCGTCCACTCCTGAACCCATCATTACAGGCACGATATCTCCGTTGCAAATATTTTCTTTGAGTGCTGTTGAAATTTCATCATCACTGAATTCCTCACCTGAAAGATATCTTTCCATGTATTCTTCGCTTGTCTCGGCAACGGCCTCCATCAAGGCCTCTCTTGCAATCTTTAGGTTGGCTTCAACATAATCAGGTATCTCACACTCTACATAATCTGATAAATTTGTAAATCTTCTACCCTTCATCTTTACGACATTTACAAATCCCACGAACTTTTCATTTTCTCTGATCGGAAGATGGAAAGGTGCCACTTTTCTTCCGAAGCGTGTTTCAAGCTTCAAAAGCAGTTCACGATAGCTTGCCTTGTCATCGTCCATATTTGTTACAAAGAATATTCTCGGTAAACCGTATTCTTCACACAACTCCCATGCTTTTTACTGTACCTACTTCAATTCCGGCCTTGCAATTGACTACAATAATGGCAGCATCTGCAGCTGATACGGCTTCTTCCACCTCACCTACGAAGTCGAAATATCCCGGAGTATCCAAAAGATTTATCTTTACACTTCCGGTATCTCCTTCATATTCTACCGGAACTAAAGATGTACTGATGGAAAAAAACCTCTTTTAATTTCTTCTTTGTCATAGTCGCTGATGGTATTTCCGCTTGAAATACTTCCCATCTTTGAAATATTTCCTGCAACAAAGCTCATGGCCTCTGCCACTGTAGTCTTACCCTGAGCCTCCATGGCCAAGTAGTACGACGTTACGAATCTGTTTAGTTTCATAAACCTTCATAAGAGTATCCCTCCTTTTTTTAGTCAATAGACTTTTTCTGATAAAGATATTTTTACTAAACATACGATAAAAATTTCAAGTTTTATATTCAATTTAGACAATGTAATTTACACTTTTTATTATAGTTAAATCGTAATATTTTTTTATAAAGTTTTTTTGTATAAATAGACTGTTTTTAGTAAAGATAAATAGTCCGGATAAAGCCATATTACTATATCACTTTAAATTATTAAAGCAAAAAGTAATTGACTAATGACTCCAAATGTACTAGACTTTTTATATTTAAAATTGACGCAATGTCGGAACGGAGGATTATGCAATACAATAATATAGCTTTTATAGGATTTGGACTTATAGCGGGATCGATTGCCAAAGCAATAAGAAAATACAGACCCGAATCAATAATCTATGCCTATACAAACAACCGTTCCGAGCTGTTAAAAGGTAAAAGCGACGGGATTATCGACATTATTCTTGAAGGTATAGACAGCACTATTTCAGACTGTGATATAGTATTTTTATGTACTCCGGTAGAGCTCAATGATAAATATCTTAAAGATATAAAGCCTTATATAAGAAAGGATGCAATCATAACGGATGTGGGGTCCACAAAGTCCTCAATTCACAGTCTTGCAAAAGAACTTGAACTTGAGGATGTCTTTATAGGCGGACATCCGATGGCAGGTTCTGAAAAAACGGGGTATGACGCCTCGGATGCTCTGCTTTTGGAAAATGCTTATTATATGATCACTCCTTCCTCAAAAATAAATGCCGAAAAATTAAAGGTATTTTCAGGAATAATCGAATCAATAAAGGCTATTCCCTTTGTAATAGATTATCAAAAGCATGACAAAGTTGTTGCCACTATAAGCCATTTGCCTCATATTATTGCGGCTACACTTGTAAATCTGGTAAGTGAAAATGACTATGATGACGGAGTAATGAAAAGAGTTGCCGCAGGAGGATTTAAAGATATTACAAGGATAGCCTCGGCTTCTCCAATCATGTGGGAACAGATATGTATGCTTAATTGTGAACCTATAAATATGATGCTTAGAAAATATATAGATACTTTAGAGGATGTATACTCACATTTGTCTTCCAAGTCAAGCACATATATCAACAATATGTTTGCAAAATCCGGTGAATACAGAAATTCTCTTGATACAAACTCTCAGGGACTTATTATTTCAAAACATGATTTAAGCGTGCATATACAGGATAAACCGGGAGCAATTTCCGTTATCTCCGCCATATTGGCTGCAAATTCTATAAGTATTAAAAATATCGGTATCAATCACAACAGAGAAAAAGGGCGAAGGTGCTTTTAAATATTTCTTTCTATGATGCTGATTCCTGTGAAATGGCAGGCAAATTATTGAAGGAATATAATTATAAAATTATTTAACGGAGGAAATATGATAAAAGGTAGACTAAGGGTTCCCGGCGATAAATCAATATCTCACAGAGCTGTTATGTTCGGTGCCATATCAAAGGGTATTACAAATATAAAAGGTTTTTTAACAGGTGCCGACTGCATCTCAACAATATCAATTTTTTAAAAAAATGGGTATTGATATAGAAATAAAAAAATACTGATGTTACAGTAAATGGGAAGGGGCTTTACGGCCTAAGTAACCCGGGAGAAATACTTGACTGCGGCAACAGCGGTACTACAACCAGACTTGTCAGCGGTATTTTATCCGCACAAAATTTCACTTCTGTCCTTACAGGTGACAAATCCATACAAAAAAGGCCTATGAACAGAATTATAGCTCCTCTAACATTGATGGGAGCCGATATTAAAAGTAATAACGGTTTTGCACCTCTTACCATCACAGGAAGCTCACTTCACGGAATTGAATATAACTCTCCTGTTGCAAGTGCGCAGGTAAAATCCGCCATACTTCTTGCAGGATTATATGCAGATTCTCCGACTACTGTGATTGAGCCTGCAAAATCAAGAGACCATACCGAATTGATGTTAAAAAAATTCGGTGCAAATTTAAACACTACAAAAACCTCGGCAACAATAAATCCATGTAAGGAACTTTTTGCGACCGATATAGACGTTCCTTCCGATATATCATCAGCGGCATTTTTTATGGCTGCCGCCACTTTGGTTCCGGATTCCGAGCTTATACTTGAGAATGTAGGTATAAATCCTACAAGAGACGGTGTAATAAAAGTTTTAAAAGATATGGGTGCAAATATAGAAATAATCAATTCAAATGATGAGTTTGAGCCTGTAGCCGATATCAAAGTATCCTATTCAAGGCTTCATGCAACTACTATAGGAGGAGATATTATACCGACTCTTATAGATGAACTGCCTTTACTTGCCGCCGTAGCTTCAATGGCCGAAGGTAAAACTATTATAAAGGATGCTACAGAGCTTAAAGTAAAAGAATCCGACAGAATAAAGGTAATGTGTGAGGAACTTTCAAAAACTCGGTGTAAATGTAGTTGAAACCGAAGACGGTATGGAGATTGAGGGAACAAACAAACTTTTGGGAAATGTCACCATATCTACTCATGATGATCACAGAATCGCAATGACATTTGCAATTCTCGGACTCATTTCAGACGGTGAAATAAAACTTGATAATAAAAACTGTGTTGAAATATCATATCCGGGATTTTTTGACGATTTAAGAAAAGTAAATATTTAAAAAAAGCCGCCATCGATATATAACTGTAAGTATATACCGGTGGCGGCTTTTGTTTATTTCTGATGTCCGAAAAGCATTGCTACATAATAAAAATCCGTTACTGTAATAATATCCGACTCCGGCATATATTGTGGATGCCGGCAGATTTTCTATAAACCCCTCACTTTGAAGCATAAGTTCATTATGCTTTGGTGAATTCTTAAAGGATGTAATCTTTATATCTGTAGATGAGGAATTGTCCATTGTCAATATCTCAGATACTCCGATATAATTATTCGTTATATTGTTCACAGTATAAAAAGCCTGTCCGTCAGGTCTGGTATGTGCAAATGATACCGCACTCTCCTTTGCTCTTTGCTGTGCCGCAGCCATAAGTTCACTGCTTATCACCATTTCAGGCAATCCCTTGCTTTTTCTGTACTCATTTAACTTAATAAAAAGCTCCGCTCTTTCACCTGTATTCTCTCCTTTGATATGCATTGCCACATCAAGTCCTGCCTGTCCGGATTTTGTCATTACAATTCCGTTCTGCGTCCAGGCGCCCTCTCCGTTTAAATCATATCCGTCGGGTGATTTGGTATTCCTTAGCATTGCACTTTGCGGAAAAGCGCTGTTTCTTCCGTCATTAAAGAAATAAGCTTTACCGTCCACCCACTGCCAGCCTGTTAAAGTATATCCCTTTGTATTGAAGTAATACCAGTTTCCATCGATATTTTTTTCCACTGTGATACGGGATATTTGTAATCATCAGTCAAGTACCATGTTCCCTTTGAATCATGCTGCCAACTACCTGCATATGAGACCATAGAAAGTCCCATACTCATTGACAAAGCCGCTGCCAAAACAACTAATCTCTTCTTCATTTTTTCTCCTACAACTCATCCTAAATCCATCAAAATATATTTTTACATATACAAATTTCTTGAGTATAATACAAAAAAACAAGTATTTTTTTATAACTTTTTATACAATATAATTATATCAGACACATTAGATAATTCACAGTGCCTGTTTGGTTAAACCAAATGAAGTATATTGTAAGAAATAGACAATGGAGAAGAAAAATATGAGTCAAGATAAATTTGATTTGGACGGCTACTAAAAAAACCTTAACAGCGCCCCTTCATCACAGAAGAAAACCGGTACAATCAAAAAGAAAAAAATTTCGTAAAAAAATAGAACCTGATTACAGATATGAAGCATGCAATGACTCTTTCCCCTGTGCCAATTGTGGAAAAAAATGATAAATCCTGAAGGTGCAGGTACACATCACAGAAACCATTGCCCCTACTGCCTGTCTTCCATTCATGTGGACAATGAACCCGGAGATCGTAAAAGTGATTGCAAAGGCATTATGGAGCCTATTTCCATATGGGTTAAGGATAAGGGCGAATGGGCAATAGTTCACAGATGTAAAAAAATGCGGTAAACTTAACACAAACAGAAGCGCCGAGACGACAACCCTGTACTTTTGATGTCGATAGCAGTAAAGCCTTTGGCCTCACCGCCTTTCCCGCTACATTTACTGGAAAACGCACTTGATAAACAAAAATAAAGAGAGGGCAAAGATCTTTTAAAGGTCTTTGCCCCCTTCTAAATTCACATTTTATTCAGTTATTTTTATTCAGTTACTTCTTCTTTTCTGATTTCTTTTGTTCTTATCTCTTTGCAGATCATATCCACAAAGTCTGAAAGCTTTTTACTTCCCTCATCTCCTGCAAATCTGCTTCTTACAGATACGCTTCCTTCAGCTTCTTCCTTTTCACCTACTACAAGCATATATGGAAGTCTTGAAAGTCTTGCATCTCTTATCTTAAATCCTATCTTCTCCGTTCTTGTATCAACAGTAGCGTCAACACCGTTTCTCTTAAGTTCTTTCAAAACGGAGTTTGCATAGTCTGCATACTTGTCTGATATAGGAAGAATTCTTACCTGCTCAGGACATAACCATGTAGGGAACTTTCCTGCATATTTTTCTATAAGCCATGCAAGTGTTCTCTCATAGCAACCAAGTGAAGTTCTGTGTACAATATAAGGTCTTACCTTTGCACCGTTTTGGTCTATATAGTAAAGGTCAAAGTTTTCTGCAATAGCGGCATCAAGCTGAATTGTAATCATTGTATCCTCTTTGCCGTAAACATTCTTTGCCTGAATATCAATCTTAGGTCCGTAGAATGCAGCCTCACCGTCAGCCTCTGTAAAAGGAAGTCCCTTTTCTACCAGAATATTTCTAAGTGCAGCCTGTGTTCCTTCCCAATACGCCTCATCTCCAAGGTATTTTTCCTTATTATTCTTATCCCACTTTGAAAGTCTGAATGTTACATCATCTCTAAGACCAAGTGTATCAAGTACATATATTGCAAGGTTAAGACAGCTTTGAAGCTCTTCTTCAGCCTGATCCGGTCTTATTACATTGTGACCTTCGGAAATAGTAAACTGTCTTACTCTTGTAAGTCCGTGCATTTCTCCCGAATCTTCATTTCTGAAAAGTGTTGAAGTCTCACCCATACGATATGGAAGATCTCTGTAGGATTTGAGTATTCTTGTATACATAGTACTGGAACGGACATGTCATAGGTCTGAGTGCAAGGATTTCTCCGTCATGCTGAGGATCTCCCAAAATAAACATACCGTCCTGATAGTGATCCCAGTGACCTGAAATCTTATAAAGATCCGACTTTGCCATAAGAGGAGTCTTTGTTCTTACATAGCCCCACTCATTGTCCTCAAGATCTTCAATCCATCTTTGAAGCTTTTGAATCATCTTTGTGCCCTTCGGTAACATAAGAGGAAGTCCCTGTCCTATTACATCTACAGTTGTAAAGAGTTCCATCTCTCTTCCAAGCTTATTGTGGTCTCTAAGCTTAATATCCTCAAGATGTTTTAAATGTGCCTCAAGCTCTTCTTTTGAATTATAGGCTGTACCATATATTCTTTGAAGCTTTGCCTTATTTGAATCACCTCTCCAATACGCCATTGATGATGATATAAGTTTAAAAGCCTTTATATCCTTTGTTCTTTGAAGATGAGGTCCGGCACAAAGATCAGTGAAATCTCCCTGCTTATAGAAAGATATCTTCTCACCCTCCGGCAAATCTTTTATAAGCTCTACCTTATAAGGCTCATTTTTTTCTTCCATAAACTTGATAGCTTCTTCTCTTGGAAGCTCAAATTTTTCAATATGAGCACCCTCTTTAATGATTTTCTTCATTTCAGCCTCAAGCTTATCAAGGTCTTCTCTTGAGAACGGCTCATGATCAAAATCATAGTAAAATCCTTCCGCAATACTTGGTCCTATGGCAAGCTTGGCATCAGGAAAAACTCTCTTTACAGCCTCAGCAAGTACATGTGATGCTGAATGTCTTATAACAGAGAGCGCTTCCTTATCCTTTACAGTTATAAGATTGAGCTCACAATCACTCTCAAGTTCATCTCTTAAATCATGCATAACACCGTTTACTTCACCGGCAACCACATTTCTTGCCAAACCCTCACTGATGTCCTTAGCTATCTCAATAATACTTTTTTTGTTCTTGTACTCTTTTTACTGAGCCGTCTTTTTAATGTTATCTTCATATTTCCTCCGTTTCCGATAAAATAAAAATCGCCCCTAAACTCTCGTTTAAGGGCGATTTACGCAGTTCCACCTTAATTCAGATATATAAATATATCCCTCATTTGATTATAACGTAATCAACGTGCTGTATTAAAGCCACTCCGAGACGGTCTTCACATATATTTTCATAAGTTGCTCTCAGCCTCCAACTCTCTCTGTAATTTCCACATATGCTACTTTTCTCTTCTTCGTTTATGCACAATATAATATTACTTGATTTTACCTTTGTCAAGGTCTCAGTGTATTTTATTTATAAATTCTCCAAATAATTGAGCATACCTTCTACAGCAACCTTTGCCTGAGCTACTGCATCAACTACGGTTTTTGAGCCGTGAACCACATCACCTGCAGCAAAAACACCTTCAACAGTCGTCATACAGTTTTCATCTACTATCAAAAGCCCTTTATCCGATGCTCTAAGTCCGTCTGTTGTAAGAACAAGCTTATTCTTAGGTCCGTTACTTACCGATATTATTGTGGAATCGGCATCTACATAGTCGAGTTCTTTTTCATAGTCGATTACATTGTCTTCTTCATCAAATATTGCAGTCTTAAATACAGGACCGTCATATGTAATGGCTTCAATCGCCTTACCGAAGATAAATTCTGCACCTTCGTATTTGGCAGCCTCCACCTCTACAGAGTTTGCTGCAACTCTTTTACTTCTGGCATAGAGCTTTACCGTTCTTGAACCTCTCCTAAGAGCTGTTCTTGCCACATCCATTGCGGCATTTCCCATACCGATTATAGCAACACTGTCTCCAAGCTTATGTCCGTCAGGATTTGCCAGATAATCCACACTGAAATGTACATTCGGCATACTCTCACCTGCAATACCAAGAGTCTTGGCTCTCCACACTCCGGTGCCTACAAATACAGCCTTGTAACCGTCTCTAAAAAGATCCTTTATCTCCAAAGCTCCACCTACTGCAGTATTGTTCCTTATCTTGATTCCCATTTTTTCCATCTTGTCATAGTATCTTTGCATTAAAGACTTAGGCAATCTGAAATCAGGAATACCGTACTGAAGCACTCCACCTATTGTATTTTTTTCATCAAAAATAGTTACATCATAACCTTCTTTTATCATCTTAATCGCTACAGTCATACCTGCAGGACCACCGCCTATGACTGCGACCATAACATTTTTTCTCGGCTTTTTAACAAATTCCATTCTGTCCAGATAGAAGTCCGATATAAATTTTTCTATATCGCAAAATCTTACCGGATTATTTTTTCTGTTCATTATACAATTGCCGAGGCATTGAGCTTCGTGGTCACAAACTATTGAGCAAACCAAAGATAAAGGATTGTTTTCAAAGAGAATTTCTCCGGCCTCCATTATCTTTCCTTCTTTAAAAAGTGATATAACCTGTGGTATTGATGTTGTTATAGGACAATGACTGCTGCACAGCGGCTTTTTACACTGCAGACATTTATTGGCCTCATTTACTATATGTAATCCCATATTTAACCTCTTACTTCCAACTGACTTAATTTTAGACGGCTTAAGTTTACAGTGTAAATAAATATTTTTTTCAATAAAGTATCCGATAAAAATACATTTAGATATTTTTTTGACAAAAAGCCCATAAATCCTTCAAGGGTCCATAGGCTTTTTTTCTTTAAACTATTTATTCTTAAAATATTCCTTAAAAGCATTCAAATGTCTCTTCACTGATATAATGCTCTATTCTACATGCATCCTCTATTGCAGTTTCCTTGCTTACACCCATCTTTTGTAAAATCTCACCCAAAGCTATATGTCTTTCAAGTGTAGATTCTGCAATCTCCAATCCCTTTTGTGTAAGTGTTATATGTCCGTCATCGTCCACTTCAATATATCCGTTTTCTCTGAACTTTTTCATTTGCTCACTTATTGTAGGTTTTGAATATCCCATCTCTCTTGCAATGTCAACTGCCCTTACCACGCCTGTCTTTTTCTTTAAACTTAAAATTGTCTCCAGATACATCTCGGCAGCTTCCTGTATAACCATAATTACCTCCTTCTTTATTGAATTCCCACTTACTGTTTATACTGATATTATACATAAAAAAATGTCACAATTATTAAATATTTGCAACTTTTTTTGGTTATCTTTGTAAAAAAATCGGACATCAAAAGATGTCCGAATATATTAAAATCGTTTTTCTTAATTCTCCGGTAAGAGATTTGTCATACTTGAAAGTGATATACCTACAGTTGACAAATTGTGAAGCAGTGATGATGTTCCCGGAGCAAGTATTCCCAAAATACCAAGACCTATCAGAGAACCGTTAAATCCCATAATAAATCTGAAGTTTGAGTGAACTCTTCTTGTAAGCTTATTTGAAAGTTCTTTTAATCTTACAAGATCGTTTAAATCATCAGCTGATATACATACATCCGCTATCTCTCTGGCAATTGCCGCACCTTCACTGATTGCAATACCGCAGTCTGCAGCCGATAATGCAGGTGAGTCGTTTATACCGTCACCGATCATTATTACGGTTCTGCCCTTTGCCTTTTCTTTCTCCACATAGCTTGCCTTATCCTCAGGCAATACTTCCGCATAGAATTTATCTACTCCTACCTCTTTTGCAATAGCTTCGGCCGTGTAGATATTATCTCCTGTCATCATAACTGTCTTTTTAATTCCAAGAGCTTTTAATTTCTTTAAAACATCTTTTGCTTCAGCTCTGAGAGGATCTGCAATCTCAATAATAGCCGCAAGTCTTCCCGCAATAGCCATAAACAAATGTGAATATCTGTGATCAAGCTCTTCAAGCTTCTTCTTAGCATCTTCACTAAGAAAAGCTTTTTCATCCTCAATTACAAAATGATAACTTCCTATTACAACTTTGTCACCTTCTATTTTACTTGCAATACCATGTGCAACTATATACTGCACCTCTGAATGCATCTCTTTATGACGAATCTTTCTTTCTTTAGCCTCTTTTACCACAGCATTTGCAATAGAGTGAGGATAGTGCTCCTCAAGACATGCAGCAATCTTTAAGAGCTGATTCTCATCATCTCCGTCAATTCCGATAATTCTTTCTACCTTTGGGCAAGCATAAGTCAGAGTACCTGTCTTGTCAAATACTATAGTATCCGCATTTGCAATTGCCTCCATAAACTTTCCACCCTTTACAGTGATTTTACTATTTCCGGCCTCTCTCATTGCAGAAAGTACCGCAAGAGGCATGGAAAGCTTCAATGCACATGAGAAATCCACCATAAGAACAGACAATGCTCTTGTTACATTTCTTGTAAACAGATATGTAAGTCCTGTTGCAAGTAATGAATAAGGTACAAGTCTGTCTGCAAGTCTGTTTGCCATATTTTCAGTATTTGATTTAAGCTTTTCACTCTCCTCAATCATAGATACGATTTTATCATATCTGCTCTGTCCTGTAGTAACAGTTACCTTTAACAGACATTCTCCCTCTTCTACTACTGTTCCTGCATAAACTCTTGATCCTGTTCTTTTTTCCACAGGAACGGATTCACCTGTAAGAGATGCCTGATTTAACATAGCCTCACCACTTACCATCTCTCCGTCAACAGGCACTACATTTCCTGTATGTACTCTGATTATGTCACCTGACTGAATCTGTGAAATAGGAACCGAAACCTCGCCGTCATCTGTTACAAGCCATACCTTATCTACATTTAATGACATACTTCTCGCAAGGTCGTCTACAGACTTCTTATGTGTCCAGTCCTCAAGCTCATTACCTACACCAAGCAAAAGCATAAGTGAACCTGCTGTTGAGAAATTACCCTGTGCAATAGATATTCCTATTGAAAGTGCATCAAGCAAATCAACCTCAAACTTTAACTTAAACAAACACTTAAGTCCTTTATATATGTAAGGAGCAGCCTTAACAATTGTATAAATATTGTTGATTATATTTGGGAAAAACATATTTCTCACGCCTGTAAACATGAGCATTCCCACCATCTTCTCCTGAAAATCTCTTGTTATCTGTCTTCCTGAAGTACTTGGCATACTCTCAAGGAGCTTAGGATTATTATAATCAAATTTTTTAAGTTTATTTATAACTGCATCTCTTGTATTATCCTTATAATAAATAGCGACATCGCAGGTTCTTTTCATATACAACGGCTTTTTCTGATAAAAATCAAAGCCTTCCAAATAATACTGAAGCAAATCCGCTTCTTTTACCGACATTCTTTTTTGAGCCATGCGCACACGCATTCTTCTGTTTGACTCATGCAAAATTCTACAATTCACTTTTTATCCCTCTACATCTTCTTATAACTTAAGGAAGAGTCAGACTCTTCCTTATACTAAAAAAACTTTATATTACTGATAAGAGAAATTACTCTTCGATGTTACCTTCAGCTTCCTTTGCTGCACGCTCTTCGTTGATATCCTTAGCCTCTGCTAAAATATCACTTGCATTCTCCTGTACACATGAAACTGTATCCATTACACATTCCTTCATACGAAGCACTGCTTTGCTGTACCCTGTGCATATGCCTTCTTAGCATCCTTGCTTGAAAGCAACTTAATTCCTGCTGTACCAAAGAGTGTACCTCTCGCAAAACAAACCGAACTTCTTCCATCCAAAACCATTAAGTAAAAACATATTAACCTCCTTAAGTTAGCTTTAACTAAATTTAACAATTATATTTTATAAAATTTATTACGGTAATAATATAGCATAAACTTAAATTCTTGTAAATAGAAAATTTACCCCAAAACAAGGCTTTTTCCACGTGAATATTGTATTTTTATTAAATACTTTTTTTAGTTAGTTTTTTTGCTAATATTTGGCAAATTCAGTAAGTAAACTCTAACTTTTCCTTAAAAAAATCTTGCATTTAATGTTAGTGTATGCTAACCTATAGAATGTATTAGACATGTTTCATGAAAAGGAGGAGTTATGATGCCATTACTTATGGCTAACTTAGGTGAAGAATACACAATAAAGCAAATCGGAGGTCGTGAAAAAGATAAGACTTTTTTAGCAACCCTCGGCTTTTGTTGTTGACGGCAAAATCACTGTTGTCAATGCTATGGCAGGAAACTTGATAGTTAATATCAAGGATTCAAGAGTAGCAATCAGCAAGGAATTGGCCTCAAAAAAATAATGATCTAAGTTGCCTGACAATTTTAGGTAGTAGAATGTAAGCGACTTATTTACATTCGCCAATGGAATTTCCATTGTATGTTTTTCAGAAATCACTTATTATAATGCGGAAAGGAGAATGGAATGGATACTTTAAGAGATGTAAAAATCGGTGAGACCGTTACTGTTGCCAGAGTTCATGGCGAAGGTCCTATAAAAAGAAGAATCATGGATATGGGTGTAACAAAGGGTACAACTATTCATGTACGTAAGGTAGCTCCTCTTGGTGACCCTATTGAGGTTACTGTTAGAGGATACGAGCTTTCTATCAGAAAAGCAGATGCGGAAAATATTGAAATAACAAGATAAGGAGCTAATATGGCAATCAGAATTGCGCTTACCGGAAACCCGAATACCGGTAAAACTACTTTATTTAATGCCTTGACAGGTTCAAACCAGACAGTTGGAAACTGGCCCGGTGTTACCGTTGAAAAGAAGGAAGGAAAACTTAAAGGACATACAGATGTTATTATTACAGACCTTCCGGGTGTTTATTCTCTCTCTCCATATACATTGGAGGAAGTTGTAGCAAGAAACTATGTTCTCAATGAAAAGCCTGATGCGATACTTAATATAATCGACGGTACAAACCTTGAGAGAAACTTATATCTTACTTCACAGGTCACAGAGTTAGGTGTACCTGTTGTTATCGCGGTAAACATGCTCGATGTGCTTGAAAAAAGCGGAAACAAGCTTGATCTTGATAAAATGAGTGAAAAGCTTGGCTGCCCTGTTGTGGAAATATCCGCACTTAAGGGTACAGGTGTTATGGAAGCTGCAGAAAAAGCTATTGAAATAGCTAAGAGTCACACTCTTCCAAAGGAAAAGCAAGAGTTTGACAAGAATGTAGAAGAAGCTATCAAAGATATCATCGCTCTTCTTCCAAGCAGTGTACCCGAGCTTCAAAGAAGATGGTACGGTGTTAAGTTGTTCCAAAGAGATGACAAGGCTATTGAACAGTTAAATCTTCCAGACAGCACATTGGCTAAAATTGAAAAAATTATAACAAAATGTGAAGATACTATGGATGATGAAGCCGAAAGTATTATCACATCCGAGAGATACAATTATATATCAACAGTTATTGCAAGTTTTTATAAAGTTAAAAAAATAAAGACTATGTAAGTCTTTCAGATAGGATTGATAAGATAGTTACAAACAGAATTTTGGGTCTTCCGATATTCGCAGCTATCATGTTTGCCGTTTATTATATTTCTATTACCACTGTAGGTACAGCAATGACCGATTGGGTAAATGATGTTTTGGTTGCAGAAATTATTCAGCCCGGTGTTCAAGGTTTCCTTGAGTCTGCCGGCGTTGCCGAGTGGCTTGTCGGTCTTATTGTAAACGGTATTATTGCCGGTGTAGGTGCCGTACTCGGATTCCTTCCTCAGATGCTTACACTCTTCTTCTTCCTCGCTTTCTTAGAGGCTTGCGGATATATGGCGAGAATTGCATTCGTTATGGACAGAGTTTTTAGAAGATTCGGACTTTCAGGTAAGAGCTTTATTCCAATCCTTATAGGTACAGGTTGTGGTGTTCCTGGAATTATGGCTTCAAGAACTATTGAGAGTGAGCATGACAGAAGAATGACGGTTATTACAACCACATTTATTCCATGTTCTGCAAAACTTCCTATTATAGCACTTATATCAGGTGCATTGTTTGATAATGACGCGTGGGTTGCTTCATCAGCTTACTTTTGTAGGTATTGCCGCTATTGTCGTCTCAGGTATCATGCTTAAGAAGACCAAGCTGTTTTCAGGCGATCCTTCACCTTTTGTTATAGAGCTTCCTGCATATCACCTTCCTACAGCAGGTTCAATCCTCAGATCAATGGCTGAAAGAGGTTGGAGCTTCGTAAAAAAGGCAGGTACAGTTATTACACTTGCAACTATCCTTATATGGTTCCTCAGCTATTTCGGATTTGTAGACGGTTCATTTACATATCTTACTGAAGATCAGATGGATATTTCTCTTCTTGCAAATATCGGAAACGCATTTGCTTGGATTTTCGCTCCTCTTGGATGGGGTACATGGAAGCCTGCAGTTGCAGCTATCACAGGACTTATGGCAAAAGAGAATGTCGTAGGTACATTCGGTATTCTATACCATGTATCTGATGTCAATGCCGACACAGGTGAGGGTATCTGGCAGCTTTTACGTGCCGACTACACACCTATCTCAGCATATTCATTCCTTGTATTCAACCTTCTGTGTGCTCCTTGTATTGCAGCGATGAGTGCTATCAGAAGAGAGATGAACAGTGTAAAATGGTTCTGGACTGCTGTAGGATATCAATGTACATTTGCCTATATCGTAGCTATGATTATATATCAGATAGGATCACTTATAATTACAGGTAAGTTCGGTATCGGTACAATCTTCGGATTTATCGGAATCGCAACTATTATTTACGGTCTTGTGCGCAAGCCTTCTGAAGAAAAAAATAATATATTCTAAAAGCTTACGCATAAATTGTTTTATTAAAGAAAGGAGATCATTATGGCAGCAACAGTTGTTATTTCAGCTGCATTGGTCGGCGTAGTAGGTCTTATTATAAGATCAATTTATAAAGATAAGAAAAGTGGAAAATCCTCCTGTGGTGGAGGATGTGGTGGTTGCTCAGGCGACTGTCATACCTGATTCTTTATTCAAATACTTTGAATCAATAAAAAGAAAGAGCCCCGGCATTTGCTAGGGGCTCTTCTTTTTTACCAAGTCTGATATTTTTCTATTTTTTTCTTTTTAACTCTCCTTCTAAAGAATCAAAACAATCTGTTTGTAACTGAAGTCTTTTCTATATGTTCTTTTTCTGAAAGCCTCTTTGGTATCCTCAAGATCCTTTAAAAACTCCCTTGCTGAGATAAGTATTGCCCCCTTACCTCTGATAATTATCTGCTCTATACCGTCTGATGTTGCTACGGTGACATCATATCTTTTTATCATTTCATGTGTTGTCTTTTCTATATACTGATCGGCTGTTTCCGCAGTCTTTGTATATACCACATATACACCAGAGAAATTCTGCACCTCCGTAGGATGATTTACAAGTCTGTAAGCATCAAATACTGCAATTATTTCATAATCCTTATAAGCCTTGTAATCTATCAAAAGCTCTATAAGTCTGTCTCTTGCCGCATCAATATTTATCTGTGCAAGTTCATTTAGCGACTTTGAAGCAAAAATAATATTATAGCCGTCAACCAACAGATAATGTTTCTTTTTTGCTCTTTCTTTATAAACATACTCTTTTTCAGGTGTTCTTTTTACAGGTGCATCCCAGTCTCCTATTCTTGGAGTCACCTTACCGTATGTTCTTTCAAATATGGCCATAAGCTCTTCGCTGTCAGCTTTTGTGGCATCATAAGTGGAACGTACCGTCTCTATCTTCTCCTCTTCTTTTACAAGCTCAAACTTCTTTAAAGGCAAATGCATATAGTTAAATACTTCACTCCACGGCACTATAAAACTCTCACCATGAGAACAAAATACGGAGTCCGGAGTATTCTTTGTATCAAACTCCGCAATATACGAACTGCTCTCTATAATCTCATCTGCATTATGGCATGGTAAAAATCCTCTTAGACTAAATCCTATATGTCCAAGACCTTTGGTATATGATAAAAGCATACTTCCGTAGTTTTGTATATTAACGGTAGGCGCATATCCCGTCACTCTGAGAGTCTCTCCACCCTCATAGCTTATATCCTCTGCATTCATATTGTTTAAATCATTTAAAAGCCTACCCAGAGAAGTCATAGGTATATTTATTTCAAAATCATAGTACGGCTCCAATAAAATTGATTTGGCATACATCAGTCCATGCCTTACAGCTCTATTTACAGCCTCAAGAAAATCACCGCCCTCGGTATGTTTTTCATGTGCTCTGCCTGCTACCAAAGTAAGCACCACATCGGTTAGCTCGCTGCCTGTAAGTACACCTCTAAACTTAGATGTCTCAACAATATTTCTTACTTGGCTCTGAAAGTTTTTTGGGAGTTCATCATCCGACACCTCATTTACAAATACTATGCCGCTTCCTCTCTCACCTTCGCTGATAAGTATATGTACTTCCGCATAATGCCTTAACGGCTCAAAATGCCCTACCCCCTCAATATATCCGCTTATAGTTTCCTTATAAATGATACCGCCGTCTATAAGATTGCAGTTTAACCCAAGTCTCTCACCTATAAGATTTTTTATAAGATCTATCTGAACTTCTCCCATCAAATTCACCTTGATTTTTGAAAGTTTCTCGTCATACTCCATTCTGATTTCAGGTATCTCATCAAAAATTTGTACCAGCTTCGGATATATCTGATTTATGCTTATATCATCAGGAAATACCATATTGTAACTGAGTACCGGTAACAGCTTTTGTACAGGTCTTTTTACATCTCCGAATGTGTCTCCGGCATGAACTTTTGAAAGCCCGGTAACCGCAACAATATCACCCGCAATTCCTTTATCGATTGCAGTATATTTTTCACCGTCATACGCCCTTATCTGATTTATCTTTTTCATCAAGAAGTGTGTCCTTTACCTGTAAAGTTCCACCAAGAAGCTTTATAAAAGAAAGTCTGTTTCCGTTTTCATCATATTTTATCTTATATATTATTCCGGAAAGTTCATTCGAATAAGTCTTTTCATGTACATACTCTTTTATCAGTTCAAGTATTCCTTCTATATTTATAAGTTTAAGACCGGAACCGAATACTGCAGGAAATACTTTTGAATTCTCTATACAAAAAGCTTATATCCGATTTTGTTATTTCTTCCCCTTCGATAAACTTTTCTATAAGATTCTCATCACAGGTTGCAACCTCTTCTAAAAGCATCTTATTTTTCCTTTGAAAAAAATCCACTATATTTTTTTGAAAGAGATTTTTTAAGGCCTTCCAATATTTTGTCCTTGTCAAACTTGTCACTGTCTATTTTATTTACAAATATTAAAGTAGGTATATTTGCTTCTCTTAATAATCTGAAAAGTGTATGTGAATGTGATTGTACGCCTTCACTCCCGCTGATTACCAAAATGGCCATATCAAGTATGGATATGGTTCTTTCCATTTCCGCACTGAAATCCACATGTCCCGGAGTATCAATTATATTTATATCTATATCATCTATACTTGTTCTGGCAAGCTTTGAGAATATAGTTATTCCTCTTTTTCTTTCATATTCATCATTATCTAAAAAGCTGTCACCGAAATCCACTCTTCCTGTTTTTTTCTAAGCTTTCCTGTCTTGTAGAGTATCGCCTCTATCAATGTAGTTTTTCCGGCATCTACATGTGCCAACACACCGACATTTATCATGGACTTAACCTATGTCAATGCGGCAAAACTTACAGGCACAAATTTTTCCAGCTCCTTTGGATCCATCTCAACCTGATAAACCGATTTTTACCTGCACTGAATATAATATTTTTCATAATTCAAAGCTGTTGAATCAACTACAGTGGTAAATCTCTTTTTCATACCTATCGGAGAACAACCCCCATGTATATATCCTGTAAGAGGCAATAAATCCTTTGACTTCAACATTTCTATAGATTTTTTTCACCTACAGCTTTTTGCCGCCTCCTTTAAGTTAAGCTCCTCTGACGCCGGTATTACAAATACATAGTTTGCCTTACTCTTTCCAACTGTTACCAATGTCTTAAAAACCATTCTCTCATCCTGATTTAAGAGATTTGCAACTTCTACACCATTTGTAGCCGGAGTATCTATATACGAATAATGATTATACTTTTATCTTCTTTTTGATCCAAAAAGTCTCATTACATTTGTTTTTCTCATCCATTTTTTTCTCTTTCCTTTAACTTTTTATCAATTTAAAAGTGAGACCGCTTCATTTATATTTCTTACACCTATAAGCTTTTATATTTCCCTTTAAAATGAAATCTTCTCAAGGCATACCATCGGTAAAATACAAATCTCAAATCCAAGCTTCATAGCCTCTCTAATCCTAATCTCAGGCATACTTACAGCTCTTACTTCGCCTGATAGTCCCACCTCTCCGAATATTACCGTCTTTTCATCTATTGTCCTGTTTTTCATACTTGAGATAAGCGACATAATAATTGACAAATCCAGTGCAGGCTCATTTATTCTAAGTCCACCCGCAATATTTATATATGCATCATATCTGCTCATTGCAAGTGCACATCTTTTTTCTATGACCGCCATCAAAAGATTTATTCTGTTCACATCTGTTCCCGTAGAAGTTCTCCTAGGTAGTCCAAATGCTGTAGGAACTACCAAAGCCTGTACTTCTACCAGTATCGGTCTTGTACCCTCCATTAAACATGCTACGGCCGCACCTGTAGCATTCTGCGGTCTTCCTGAGAGCATAAACTCGGAAGGATTTTTTACTTCTATAAGTCCCGCTTGTTGCATTTCAAATACACCTATCTCATTTGTAGAACCGAATCTGTTCTTGACGGCACGCAGTATTCTGTATGAAGCAAACCTGTCACCTTCAAAGTAAAGCACTGTATCCACCATATGCTCAAGCACTCTCGGACCTGCAACCTGTCCTTCTTTTGTCACATGTCCGACTATAAATATAGCGATATTATTTTCCTTTGCTACCTGCATAAGAAGATTTGTAGATTCTCTTACCTGACTTACACTTCCCGGAGCTGACGCCACCTCTTCATTAAACATAGTCTGTATGGAGTCTATAACAACCACATCCGGCTTTTCACTCAGCACGGTTTCTTTTATAATATTGAGATTGGTCTCACATAGAAAACTTAAATTTCCTGTGATTTCTCCCACTCTTTTTGCTCTCATCTTTATCTGCTTTAAACTCTCCTCACCTGAGATATAAAGTACAGCTCTGTTTTCATCCGATATATTCTTACAAACTTGAAGCAATAATGTAGACTTTCCTATTCCCGGATCTCCGCCTACCAAAACAAGTGAACCTCTTACCACACCACCACCAAGTACTCTGTCAAGTTCCTCAAAACCTGTCTTAAACCTGTCTTCATCTTCCAGCTGTATTTCAGAAAGCTTAGCAGGCTTTTTATATGTATTTGCAGATATTCCTCTGCTTACCGTCTTTGTCTTTGCCACCGGCTCTTCCACAAGACTGTTCCATGCCTTACACATAGGGCATTGTCCCAACCACTTCGGTGACTCATATCCACATTCTTTACAAAAGAATGCACTGGACTTTGCTTTTGCCATAAAAACCTTTCTATTTAAAATGGGCATATCCGGCTTGCCGGTATGCCCATGCAACTATCTTTTTTTGATTAAAACCTTTGATCCGTTCTCACTTAGCTCAACACTAAATATAAGCTTACCTGATAGATTGGTCTTCATGCCTCCGATACTTACATCATCGACATAAACCTCATATTCTGTATCTTCTTCCAAACCAATAGTTATTTGAGTATCCCCAAAACCGTATATATTAAATGTAGTTAAATTTGGGGTGGTTTCAAATTCCATTACTGTACTACCCGGAACCGATTCATACACAAAAGCCGAATTTCTTTCAAGCTTTGTTATCTCCTTAAATGTCTTTACCTTATATACGTCCCCCTCATGTGCAAAATCTTCTACTTTTGATTTTGTACCAAGAATATAATTTCCAAAACTAAGTTTACCATCCGCCTCTTTGCAAATCAGACTCTCTACTACAGGCATATAAACCTCCTACCAAGCTATGTTTTTTTGTAGAAATAGTATACAACATTTGGAAAGTTCAAACAAGTATATTATTGAGATTTCAACCATAGCTATCTATCCCTCTGATTTAATTTTTATCTAAGATAAACGAATTTAATAGTATATAACTTTTGGATGTTTACCTCCGAAATTAATTGATTTTCTTTCTTTTTCAAAGTCTTTTTTTATGCTTAAAGGTACATATATTTGCTTTAGGTTCTTACATATCTCCAGAGCGGATCTGTCTATATACTTTATACTTTCAGGAAACCTTATTTTTTCAAGGCTATCACAATGTGCAAAAGCGGCAAAATATACTTCTTCAAGACTTGAAGGTAAAGTGATTTCCGTTAAATTAGTGCAACCCCAAAATACTCCCATATTCAATATTTTGATATCACAACCTTCCTTAAATACAACTTTTTCAAGTGACTCACAATCTTCAAAGGCTTTTCCACCCAGATAATCGGTGCCCTCAGGAATCTCTATTTCTTTAAGGCTTGTACATTCCTTAAAGGCTTCCTCATAAATTTTTTTAATATTGCTTTCTTCCTCAAATATACACTCTTTTAAATTTTTACATCCGCTAAAAGCTTCCCTTCCTATAATTTCTACACTTTTGGGAATCTCAATTTTTTCTAATTTTTCAGAGTTTAAAAACATCTCATCATTTATATACTTTATTCCTTCTTTGATCTTAACATAGCCTTCCCCGTCTGTATATTCCAGGAGTATATTTTTTAAATATTTACATCCATATTCGTCTTTTTCCAGATGCTCAAGCCAGTATGTGTTTTTCAAATGCTCCTACACCTACAGTATCCGGAGTTTTTTCCATTTCCAAATACGATAAATTTCTGCAATTTGCAAAAGCTCCATCCCCTATAACAATAATACTTTCAGGCAATACAACAGTAAGTAAAGAGTCTAATTCTGCACAGGCTTTACTTGCAATAACTCTTGTACCCTCTCTTACCCTTATTTCACTGCCTTTATTCTCATATTTTATAAGTGCATCACCTACATATATACCATTTTCATCTTCCAAAATCCCTCTTTCATAATATTTTGTGCCTTCAAATGTACCTTCCTCAATATATTTTATTCCTTTAGACATATCTATTTCAGAAAGTTTTTTACAACCTTTGAACGCATAGGAATTTATCCGCTCGACTGAATCCGGAATTTCTATACTCTGTAGTTTTTCGCAGTCTAAAAATGCCTCACTTCCTATATTTTTTAAACCGTCATTCAACTCTATTTCTTTCAATTCTTTACAGTTTGAAAATGCAGACTCGTCAATCTCATTTACTCCCGGAGGAATATTTATTTTTTCCAAAGCAATACAATCTTTAAATGTTGCAGCATTTATTATCTCCAAGCCTTCGGGTAATTCCACATTTTTTAAACTTGAACATTCATAAAATGCACCAAACCCTATATCTTTTACATTTTCCGGTATTTTAATTTGCTTAAGTTTTCTACAGCCCATAAATGAAAGTTCCCCAATACTTTCAAGTGTATCAGGTAATTCCACAACTTCAATATTCTCACATCCTGAAAAGGCATAAGTCGATATTGATTTAACTCCTGCAGGAACAGTCAACTCTTTTAGACTTAATTTACTCTCAAATAGACCGTCTTCAACACCATAGAATATATTATTCTTTATAATTATTTTTATTTTCACATGTGTAATTACATATTGTGCAAAAAACAACACAAACAATAATATTGAAATAGTCAGTCTGAATTTTACTCCTTTGCCCATAAGCATATCCCCTATATATTCTCAAATATTTTAAATATTTATTTAGTTGTAAATTTAATCACGTTATATCATACGACTTTTTCTTACCTATATGTTAATATATATATATACTATTTTTCAAGTTTTAAAATCAAATTATCTATTTCAACTATAACTTTGGCAACAGTGACTTTATACCGGTATCATTGTTTCTATTACTCCCACCTTAATCTACATACCTTGCCGCCGGCTTATCAGAATCGTTTTGATCTTCTCTATTGTTGTTACCTTTATCAGCTATCTTTCTAACAGCATTACCTGTTAATCTAAATGCACCTCTCATAAGCATGCGCATAAGATAGCGAAGTCCGAAACCTATCACAAATAAAATTATAACACCTAAAACTTTTTCCATTACGTACTCCAATCTGAAATTTTTGTCTATACAGTAAAACTGCCACATACTCTTTACGAGTACATGGCAGTCTGCGCGTCTTTATTATATTAGCTATTAGCCTGTAATTTTAGCAACGTTGAGTCTGATTCCGGGACCCATTGTTGATGTTAAAACTACACTCTTAAGATAAGCACCCTTAACTGTGCTTGGTTTTGCCTTATTGATAGCATCCATAATGCTCTGGAAGTTCTCCAAAAGCTGCTGCTCACTGAATGAAGCCTTTCCTACAGGTACGTGAACGAGGTTTGTCTTATCAAGACGATACTCTACCTTACCTGCTTTGATGTCTGCGATAGCCTTTGTAACATCCATTGTAACTGTACCTGCCTTAGGGTTTGGCATAAGTCCCTTAGGTCCGAGTACCTTACCGAGGCGTCCTACAACGCCCATCATATCAGGTGTTGCAACGATAACATCAAAATCTAACCAGCCGTCGTTCTGGATCTTTGGAATAAGCTCCTCAGCTCCAACATAGTCAGCTCCGGCGACCCAAAGCCCTCATCAGCCTTTTGGTCCCTTTGCAAATACTAAGATTTTTAACAGTCTTACCTGTTCCGTGTGGCAGTACTACCGCACCACGAATCTGCTGGTCTGCATGACGTCCGTCAAGACCTGTTCTTATATGTAATTCTATTGTTTCATCGAACTTAGCAACTGCTGTCTTCTTAATTAAAGCTACTGCCTCGCTTGCATCATACTGTACGCTACGATCAACTAATTTGGCAGCTTCAACATATCTTTTTCCGTGTTTCATGTATATTACCTCCCTAAATTAGTCTTCTACTGTGATACCCATTGAGCGGGCTGTACCTGCTATCATAGAGATAGCTGAATCAATATTTGCTGCGTTAAGATCAGGCATCTTAAGAGTAGCGATTTCCTCGAGCTGTGCTCTTGTAATCTTAGCTACCTTTGTCTTGTTAGGTACGCCTGAACCTGAGGCGATCTTACATGCTTTCTTAAGTAAAACTGCAGCCGGTGGAGTCTTAGTTATGAAACTAAAGCTTCTATCTGCATAAACTGTGATAACAACAGGGATGATTAAGTCTCCCTGATCTGCTGTTCTTGCATTAAACTGCTTTGTAAACTCAACTATGTTTACACCATGCTGTCCGAGAGCCGGACCGACAGGTGGAGCCGGTGTTGCTTTACCTGCAGGTATCTGCAATTTGATATATCCTGTAACTTTCTTTGCCATATGGCACCTCCTTGTGGTAATTTCGGGGATTTCCCTCCCACGCATTTAAATAAATGCAACTATGTAATAAATTACATTTTTCTTAACTTCTGTGAACTCGAGCTCTACTTTTTGTCTCTCGTCCAAACATTTCTACATTAATAGAAACAGTTTTTCCTCTTTTCGTTGACAGCGGTAATCACTCCCACGGTATCCTTCCATGCTCCGCTGATGACTGTAACCATATCGCCTTCCTTAAGGTCAACCTCAAGTCTTGCTTCAGGCTTTGCGGCATTGCCACTGTAGCCCAGTGCTACAAGTTCATCTTCGGTGAGTGGTACCGGCTTGCTTCCCGGGCCTACGAAACCTGTAACGCCTCTGGTATTCCTTACAACATACCAGGTTTCATCATTCATATACATATGTATAAGAACATATCCGGGGAAAAGTTTTTTTATCTGACGATTTTTTTCGACACCATTTTTTTACTTCAAGTATGGTCTCCATAGGAACCGTAACCTCAAGTATCTGATCTTGAAGTCCGCGATTCTCAATTGTCTTTTTCAATATCTACTTTTACTTTATTCTCATAGCCTGAATAAGTATGGGCTACGAACCATTGTGCCTCTGCCATATTTTTCACCTATTTAAGAACAAAGTTTAGTAAAAAAATTTGAAGATAAAGTCAAGTATTGATATTATAATACCAAGTACAATAGATGATGAAATAACAGCAATAGTCTGCTTTACAATATCATCCTTTGTCGGCCATACTATCTTTTTAAACTCTGTCTTTATTCCCTTCCAAAAGTCAGATATCTTTCCGCTTTTTCCTTCAGCCATAATTACTCCTATTTTGTTTCCTTATGCACTGTATGAGTTCTACAGAACCTACAATACTTTTTTTAATTTCCATACGGTCAGGATGATTTTTCTTATCCTTTGTCGTATTATAGTTTCTCTGCTTGCACTCTGTACAAGCAAGTGTTATCTTTGTACGCACAATCTCCACCTCCATTGTTCGAATTAGACTTGAAAATCCAAAAAAAAAGGACTTTGCATCCTTAATCCTTAGTATTCTATCATATACAAGTATAACCGTCAATATATAAATATTTTTCTTGACAAATTTCAATTTAATTCTAGAATAAACATTGAAACAAAAATACACGTCTATGGAGGACTTCTATGGAAAAGCTAAAATTATTTTTCAAAAGGAAAGATATTGTAATTTCAGCCAAGCGTTACGGCATTGATGCATTGGGCGCTATGGCACAGGGACTGTTTTGTTCACTGCTTATAGGTACTATTATAAATACTGTAGGTAAGCAGTTTCAAATCTCTTTCCTTACGAGTACGGTTGCTACTATTGCAGGGGTTGAATATACGGTAGGATCTCTGGCAAGTGCTATGAGCGGTCCGGCAATGGCTGTTGCTATCGGCTATGCACTCAATACTCCGCCACTTGTACTATTTTCTTTGATTACTGTAGGTTTCGCTTCCAATGCACTGGGAGGTGCAGGCGGACCATTGGCAGTATTATTTGTTGCTATTATAGCGTCTGAAGTCGGAAAAATGGTTTCAAAAGAAACCAAGATAGATATTCTTGTTACACCTCTTGTAACGATATCTGTCGGTATCTTCCTATCAGCTATACTTGCTCCAACTCTTGGAAAAGCCGCTATGAAACTTGGAACAGTGATTATGTGGGCTACAAGCCTTCAACCTTTCCTTATGGGTATACTGGTTTCACTTCTTGTCGGTGTGGCACTTACACTTCCCATTTCATCGGCAGCCATATGTGCGGCTCTTGGACTCACAGGACTTGCAGGCGGTGCCGCTTTGGCAGGCTGTTGCGCTCAGATGGTCGGTTTTGCTGTTATCTCATTTCCCGAGAATAAATGGTCTGGACTTATATCTCAAGGTATTGGAACATCAATGCTACAAATGGGCAATATAGTAAAGAATCCACGCATCTGGATTGCACCATGTATTACATCTATGATTACAGGACCTATTGCTACATGTATATTTAAGTTGCAAATGAACGGAGCGGCTGTATCATCGGGTATGGGTACATGCGGTCTTGTAGGGCAGATCGGTGTATACACCGGCTGGGTAAGCGATATTGCAAACGGAAGCAAAGCTTCTATTACTTCATTTGACTGGATAGGGCTTATATTTATATCATTTGTTCTTCCGGCTGTTATCGCACCTGTTATTCATATGTTTGTGAAAAAGATGGGACTGGTAAAGACAGGCGATCTTAAATTATAAAAATAATCCTCGGGATTTTGTGAATTCCAAAATCCCGGGGATTTTATTTTTACAATAACCTGAATACCTGCTCAGCAGTATCTGTCAGATTTTTTTCTTTGCAGTATCTGTTTGCATCGCTTCTTCCAATGTAACTATTCTTCTTAAGATAGGAAAGAAGGCGTCAATTCCGTGTTCATTACAAACTCCTGCATCCTCTGTTACACTTCCTGAGAATGCTATAACTTTTTTGTTATACTTCTTTGCAATATTTGCCACACCTACAGGAGCCTTTCCCATAACTGTCTGATGATCGAGTCTGCCCTCTCCTGTAACCACTATATCCGCATCCTTTACATATTCCTCAAGCCTTGTCTCATCAAGGACTATTTTTATTCCCGATTCAAGCTTTGAATTTGTAAAGTTAAAGAATGCATATCCTAGTCCTCCTGCCGCACCGGTTCCTGGATATTCACAGTCTGCATCGGGATATTTTTCCTTTACGATTTTTGAATAACTCTTAAGCCATCCGTCCATATCGGCTACCATTTCCTTTGTAGCACCTTTTTGTGGTCCGTATATTGCAGAACAGCCCAGATCTCCGCACAAAGGATTGTTTACATCACATGCCACTCTGAAATAACATTCCGAAAGTTCTTTTATTACATTCTCATCTCTTATGCTTACAATATCTCTGACACCGCTTGCTCCGAATCCCACCTGCTTACCTTCTTTATCAAGGAACTCATATCCCAGAGCCTGAAGCATTCCTATTCCGCAGTCATTTGTAGCGGAACCGCCTATTCCTACAACAAAATGTCTGCATCCTTTATTTATGGCATCCTTTATAAGCTCTCCTACTCCGAATGTTGTAGTATATAAGGGGTTCTTTTCATCACCGCTTACCAAGGTAATTCCTGCAGCCTGTGACATTTCTATTATAGCAGTTTTACTTGAATCAACTATTCCGTAAACAGCGTTTACACTTTTTCCTGCCGGTCCTGTTACATCCACATTGATAAGCCTTCCACCCATACCGATAGAAAGAGCTTCCACAGTACCCTCACCACCGTCTGCAAGCGGTCTTATTTCAACTTCCGCATCCTTATGTGCGTTTCTTATTCCCTTTGATATAGCTTCACCTGCCTCCAAAGAAGACATACTTCCTTTAAATGAATCAATGGCAACAACAACTCTCATTTTGCTGTTTCTCCTTTCATCTGTACTGATGCAAGTTTATCATATAAATACATCAAAAATACACTTAAAAAAATCTACCGGTTTATAAAATAATTCTTATACTATATTTTTTTATAAAATAAATCCTACCGATAAAACAGCGATTATTCCCCGATTAATACTATGATTGAATTTCCTACACTGATTTTTATCTGAATTATATAAAGCTATAATTTTTTTGATTTCATCAAAGCTATTGTTGTGTATTTTTTTGTCCTCATAAATTAAATTTTTCGGCTTCAAAAAGCTTACCGTTTTTTTATCATATGAAAGTATTCTCTCAAAATATTCATTTGATGTCTTATGTTCTGTCACAACCCAGTTGGAGTCCTTCATATCAATAGTATCTGTATTTGATTCAAAAAAACAAGCTCTCTAAGTTTATCTTCGGATTTAATTTTGCTGACAGGTACCGCATTATATACAAAGAATAGATCATTATTATTTACAACATTTTGATTAGGCTCCCCATTTTTTGAAAGAGCATTTATCAAAAACATCATTTGAAGGAGGCACTTTATTATTCATCTTAACCTCCATAAAACAATTAACTTAATAAACTGTGAAAATAATATTGATTACTCATAATCATGTTTTTTTGCAGAACAAATGCTCCACTTGAATTTCCCACTCTTGTATAATATTTTTATCCCTACTCCGGGTGTAATAACACAAACTGTATTCTTATAATCATATATGGCATATGAGCCGTTGTCCAACGTAATCGTACAAAAAAACTCTCACCGGGATCTATTGTATAGTTTCTATATTCACCGGTCTTTGTGTCCATATATGTTCCATCACCATATAAATCGGTTCCAAAAAAAGAAATAGCATCTGAATTCACTACATCAAAAAAATTTTATCTGCACTATATGTACTACCTATTGGCTTTTTTTATAGAATTATATCCATTAATACACAATATAAGAATTATTATAATAAATTCTATACTGCATATAGCAAATGCTATAATCCGCTCAATCGACTTTTTTTGCATAGGCGTTTTCCCCATTTATTTCTTCCGACTCTTGATTAAACTGTATCTCACGTCCAATAGATGTAGTTGTATGTGATAATACAAAATAACCGTCATTAACTTCTTCCTAATTCTAATTAATTTTCACAGTCTATAATCTTGACTGAATTATATCACTCTTTATATTTTTTTCAATTGATATCTTCCCCGGAAATAAGAATGTGCAGCCAACACTAAAGCCTTTAGAACAAAATAAAAAAGGCGAAGTTTCCTCCACCTTTAAACAACTTATTTTAAGAGCTCATCATAGCAAGCCGCTACACCGTCTTTTTCTATCTTTTCAACCCATCTGTTTACGATATCATACATATCGCTAAGGTCCTCACCCCAGTAATCTTCTCTCTTTAATATATCCGCTACCGAAGCGCTCTTCATAAACTTTACAATCTCTTCACCGTCATTTGCCTCATCTGTCTTATAAAATGCGATAAGTGCGGCCAATGAAAAACTCAGTATCTCAGGATATTTTCCGTTTTCCGCCTTATACTCCAAGATTGTCGGAAGTACTCTGGCTCTGAACTTTGACACTGAATTAAGTGCAATTGATAAAAGCTGATGCTTGATAAAAGGATTTGAAAATCTCTCAAATACAGCCTCTCCGAACTTTCTGTTATCCTCGGTATCTCCTATTGTAGGTATTATTTCCTCAAACACGGATTTTCTAAGAAGTGATGATACCTTTTCATCCTTCATACACTCGCCTACTGTCTCAAGTCCGTACAATCTTGCGGCAAGTACCATTGAAGTATGTGCTCCGTTAAGTATACGAACCTTTCTCTTCTTATAAGGATCCACATTGTCGGTCCAAACTACATTAAAGCCTGCCTTTTGTAGCGGAAGTTCATCCTCGTGATTTCCCTGTATTACCCAAAGGTGGAAAATCTCGGCTGTATCCATCATATTGTCCTTTTGACCGATTCTCTCCTCAAGAGCTTTATGTTCATCTCTTGGAAATCCTGTAACAATTCTGTCTACCAATGTAGAGCAGAAGCTGTTTTCTTTTTCAAGCCATGAAGCAAAATCCGCTCCAAGCTCCCATTTGGAAGCATACTGCTTACAACATTTTAAAAGCTCTTCACCGTTGTGATCTATAAGTTCGCATGAAAGTATAATAAATCCGGACAATCCTGCTTTAAATCTTTCATAAAGAAGTGCTGTTAGTTTTGCCGGAAAGCTGTTTGCAGGTGAATCGGAGAGTTTATTATCATCTTCATACACAATTCCTGCTTCTGTAGTATTGGACACAATAAATCTGAAATCAGGATTCTTTGCCAGACTCAAATATCCTTCATAGTCCTCATATGGATTGATACATCTGCTGATAACATCTATATGAGTATGTTCATCTACCACCTTACCGTTATCAACTCCTCTTAAGAAAAGATTGTATTCACAGTTTTTGTGCTTCAAGCATATCACACATACCCGTTTTTTTATAGGCTGAACGACAACCACAGAGCCTTCAAATAAGCCCTTATCATTTAATTTCTGGAAGAAATAGTCTACAAATCCTCTCAAAAAAACCGCCTTCACCAAATTGGATGATTCTCTCTTTAGCCTTCATATTATACTCCTAATATTTTTTTATTAACTACTGCGACCCATTGCCATCAGTAATCTGTTATCATTGAAATAATTTTACCTACTTCAATGTTATCTTTCAGCTTCCGCATCTTAGCTTTATACATCGATATATTTGCTTCATATCTTCAGACTTTATTTTTCTTTTTCGTCCTCTAATAATGTAAGCGTTTACATTTTTTTGAGTATATAATATTTGAAATTTTTTTGTCAATCAAAAAAAGACAGCCAAAAAGTCGCCTATAATTACTCATCTTTCCAAATATTTTTTTCAGGATTGCACCATCCACATATATAATCAAGCATATCCGCAAACCACTCTTTTGATAATCCTTCCTCTAAGCTTTTTATAATATTCAAAAAAACATATTATATACAGAATCTTTTGAAATTCCCAAATCATGTATAGCGATTAACATATCATACGCCTGCTTACTGTAATCAGAATAATTCGATTCTGTAACAGCATTATCAAGTTGTTTTATCTTATCAAATAATATATCAAAAATTATTCATTTGTTTACCTCTATATTTTTGATTAAGAAAGCAGGCAGCCCCCTGTCTATCTATAAATCCTCAACATCTATCGCCTCTATTCCGTTTTTCCTTAATAAATCGGCGAATACACCCTGTCCTGATATAATTTTCCCTGAAAATGAACCGTCGTATATTGCATTGACTCCACATGACGGACTTCTTGACTGTAAAATAACGATATCGGCATTTTGCTCTTTTACTGTCTCAAGTGCTCTCCTTGCTCCTTCACGAAATTCTTTATCAACAGATGTGCCGTCCTTGAGACTTACTATACAGTTTACTATTTCCGCAGGTTCTCTTGGAATAGGCAGTCCGCCAAGAACTTCAGGACAAACAGGTATTACCTCATGTCCTTTGGTATAAGCTCTTACCTTTTTGCTGTAGTTATTTCCGCCGTTATATTTACAATTTTCTCCAAGTAAACAGGCACTTACCGCTATTTTCATTTTAATAACCCACACCTCTTATAAATCTTTTTCAATAATTTCCGATTTAAATTCCATATACTTATCTATATCATCGGGATAAAGTACTGCGTACCTGCTCTTTCACTTTTTGAGTACTCAGATGCTAAAGCAGAATTATTTTTTTCAAAAAAATCTCTGAATGTAATATGTTTAAAAAGTTCCTCGGAATCTTTCGTACATACATATAAATGATGTGTCATCAATTCTTCTTTTTCCGGAGTATGAAAAAGCTTCTCTACCTTCAATACCCAAATCTCCCTCGTATTCATATCCTTTTTTTATTAAGTAATTCTTTAATAATTGCAAATTTGTCCTTTTTCAATAACAATATCAAGATCAATGACGGGTTTTTGCTGACAGTCCTTCAACTGATGTACTTCCAACATGTTCAATTTTTGATTGAATTGTAAATGATATCTTTGCCTAATGAAGCTACTATCTTTTCATATTCATATTTCCATTGCGGATTCCATTTTTCTACTACGACTCTTTTTGTTCTCATTTACCGGTCATCTCCACAAATTCTAACTATTATTTCTCTATCTCAAATCCAAATACATTATATCAAAATCTATATATGAATCTCCTATTTTAAAATATGCCGGATAGGTTCCGATTTTTCTGAATCCGAACTTTTCATAGACATGAATTGCCCTAAAATTATCGCTTCTGACTTCAAGATTTATTATCTCAATACCATGTGACTTGGCATACTCTATCGCCATTTTAAGCAATCTGCTTCCAAGCCCTTTATTCCATTCGGATTTCAAAACCGTAATACCAAGTTCCGCCCTGTGATTCATCCTCCTTGGCAATCCGCTTAGGCTTACATCTCCAATAATTTCTCCATCTCTACATGCAAAAAATGAGCAGGATCTTTCATCTTTTAAAACAGAACGGATATATTCTTCCTCTCCTTCTACGGAAATCGGAAATCCCCCCGCTCCAAATGATAAATTATCTGTTTCCGATCCTATCTTTTTTGAATATTCTATTCTCGCCAAAGCATCCTCAGGAGAGGCTTCTTTTATAATTATATTGTCCATTTATCTTTCCTTCTCAATAATCTTAGCTGTCTTTTCAAATAAATTCCCACCATTATATTTACAATTTTCTCCAAGTAAACAGGCACTGACTGCTATCTCCATCCTCAATCCATTCTTCATAAATTATATATCACTATCCCTGTCTTCTGTTCGTATTATTGTAAAATAACTCTGCCAACTCTTTTGTAAGTTTACCCTCTTTTTCAAGTCTACTCACAAAGTTTTCTTCATATCTTTCAAAATCCTCTGCACATCCGACATTCCCTGCAAGGAGTAATAGGGCTTTTGATATCATTTCTTGGCTCTTGTTTTCTCTAAATTCAAATTCTATACATTCACATAAGCTGTCCAAAACTTCATAATTTTCTTTTTCAGCCTTTTCAAAGTCACTGTCCCAATCTATTGAATCCAGTCTTTCTTTGAAGCACTTCAAATCTTTATTGGTCATATCTATCTATACTATCCTTCCAAATCTGCATTTTCTATCTCAAATCCAGATACATTATATCAAAATCTATATATGAATCTCCTATTTTAAGATATGCGAAAGATGTACCGATTTTTCTGAATCCGAACTTTTCATAGACATGAATTGCCCTAAAATTATCACTTCTGACTTCAAGATTTATTATCTCAATACCATGTGACTTGGCATACTCTATCGCCATTTTAAGCAATCTGCTTCTAAGTCCTTTATTCCATTCCGATTTCAAGACTGTAATACCAAGTTCCGCCCTATGATTCATTCTGCCTTGGCAATCCGCTTAGGCTTACATCTCCAATAATTTCTCCATCTCTACATGCAAAAAAATGAGCATGACCTTTCATCTTTCAAAACAGATTCAATATATTCCGCCTATCCTTCAACAGAAATCGGAAAGCCTTCCGCTCCAAATGACAGATTATCCGTCTCTGCCCCTATCTTCTTTGAATATTCTATTCTTGCTAAAGCATCCTCAGGAGAGGCTTCTTTTTATAATTATATTATCCACTTTGTACCCTTTTTTTCTAAAAAAATAAAAAAACTGCGACAAATTTATAAATACAACAATATTTAAAATAACTGTTTTTTTATTTGTTTTTTTCCATATATAAACAAGTTTACTTCTTTTTTTGTTTTTTTAATAAGTATATTTCATAAAATATATACATATAAAAATCAAATAGCCCCTTATCACGGGGCCATTCAACACTATTATATAAACAGCTTTTTTTATAATTTAATATTTGACCTATGAAAAGATACTATAGTAACCACTTTTTATAGATACAGTTATTCCAAAACTAGTATACATCAAAAGTAGCATGTCCTCTTTCTTTTCTTAGAGTGCTCATCATCGCATCAGCTCCACTATGCGACGCTTTTTATTTGCTCTTCTGTAATATCCTTTCCACGATCTTTTTCTTCTCCTGTGTAAAACTTATATACGCCTTCCCTAAAAGTTACGAATATAGCCATTCCCATCATTTCCTCAGAATTCTCTTGAAGAAGTGAAGGATCTACTCCTTTAGTTGTATAATAATATCCTACATAATAAGCGGCATTATTTACGTCCTGGTTATTATTATCCGCTTTCAAAAAGTTAATATGTCCCTCTTCTCTTATAAAATCAAATCCATTTATATTAACCTTGTCAGATTTATCAACAACTATATCAATTTTATCATCATCTCCGGAACCTAGTCCTGCATAATCACTTAAAGCATCTCCCCAAAACTTTTGTATCCTAAGAATATCCGGCACTTCTTCAAGCTTTTCAGCATATTTAAGTTCATAATCCTTTGCTCTTTCTTCAGTAAAGCTCTCTCTGATAAGTAACGCATTAAAAGGATCTATCCACCCATTTTCACTAGCTTTAGATTTATTTTCTTCCTTATTTGTTACACTTCCTCGTTGATAATTGCTAAATGCTCCTATAATAGGCCCAAAACATATACGTTCACCTACAGTTGACGAATCAATCCAACCAAGAGAACCCAGTCTTGTAGGATATATCAAATCTTTTTCATTCTTCACTGACTTTTTCTTAGATGTTTTCGCAGATGTGGATGTTTCAGTTTTATTTGTTTCCGCATCTTTCTTATTAGAACTAACTCCACAGCCGCTAAAAATTGTCGCAATTCCTAACACTAAAGCAATACACCATATTCTTTTTTTCATTTGTTGCCCTCCACTACAATATTCATCAGTGTAATAAATATACACAGAATTTTTTTAATATTATATTTATCACTTTAAATATTTATATTAACAAAAATACCCTACTTTATATAAAAAAATATTACATTTAACTTTTTCAATTAATCAACAAATTATTTTTCTTAAGATTTATTTTTGTATTATCTAAATGATATAAATACAGGAAAAAAATTAGGCCTTAGCTATTCATATAACCTGGCCTTTATTTTTTTCAAGGATCTCTGCTATCTTTTTCAAATGTATTTCCATTCCGTATTGTTACCTGCTTATAAAATTCCTGTTTTATAAGCTTTTTGTGGTATATAGTTTTCATGTATTCCGATTCATCATATTTTCCCCAAAATACAGCATTTTTTTCCAATATAAACTATTTCATTATAAAATGTGGATTTATCTATAAAGTCAAGGATTTTTACTTCTATCCAAATCATAGGAAAAGAATAAAACATCTCTTCTTGCCATTTCTTTATGCCACCATTTGGGAAGGCTCTCCTTCTCTTTCAAGTACTCTTCTTTGCTTATTAAAGTAAAAGGGATTAAAAAGTCAAAGTTCGTTTCCAATAAATGTTTTATCTTAGAGATACAACTTTCATAGGTTTCCCCACTGTTAAAGAATAAATTCCCGCTGTTAATATAAGAATCAACATCCTCAAATCCCAATTCAGTTAACAAAACTTTCAATTCACTCATAGCGACTTTATTCTTTCCACCAACATTTATACCACGCAATAAAAAGTATATATCTCAACTTACTTACCTCTATACAATAAAAAAATCATTTCTGCTTTGACGGCTTTTGAGAAAAAAACAACAGGTAAATTCCGAATATTAGCTTAATTGCCGCATCAATATATGCAATCACAGTCACAGGAACGCCTGAGAAAAATATATCCAGCCAAAATATTCAAAGTACAAACAGCACCTAAATAAATCATTGATTTTTCCATGTACAAAAATAATACATAAAAAGTGTATTGCAGTCGCCATCAATGCTCCCAACCAAATCAATCTCCAATTCTCATCGGCAAAGAACGGTCCACCAAGTAGTGACATTAAAACAAGCAATAAAATGATCGCATATAATGACACTTTTTCTCTGAAATTCAGAGGAACTTCCATCAGACAATTTATTTAGTACTTTTTTTATTCATATTAACAGAAAAAAAGCTGATAATATATCCTATGCAAAAATACCTGCATATTTATGATTTGTTTTCCACCAACAAAAGTAGCCGCTAAAATAACTGCTGCTACCAAAATCAACCATAAGCCACATGCCCTCTTATAATTGAATTCCAACTTCTCGTTTTTATTATATTTTAAAAACACATAGCCTCCTTAAGTATTTCTGCAACAAGCATCCGATTTAATTATCAAAAACAATCACCTGCTTATCCACATCTACCTCGGCTTCAACTCCGAAAGGAATAATGCACCTAGGTGTTGCATGCCCCACATTTATATTATAGACAACAGATAAGTCTTTATCTCCGATTTCCTCAATTAAAATTTGCTTATACTCCTCATAATATACCTCATCTTGAGGCTTGCCTACTAAAACACCTGAGAGCACATCAAATATTCCGTACTCCTTTAAAGCTCCGATCATCTTTCTATATAGTTTCGGTTCAGGTTTATTCTCACTTGTCTCCAATAATAAAATTTTATTCTCCCACTCCTTAAGACTTGGGAATAAATCATATTTTTTACAAAGAGATACCGTATCTTCAAATCTTGAATTATCAAATATATCATAGATTGAATCAATACAACCGCCCAAAATCTTACCTTTGAATACCGGCTTGCGCAAAGTAATTCAAATCCGATATTTTTTTATATTTTTTTCCATATCAACTCCGATAGAATTCTCACTGAAGTCTTCTCTTTCCTTATACCAGAACTCACTTGGGCATACTTCTTTTATTTTTCCTGTTGTAATAAGCTCCTCAAAGTATTTTTTTGTATATGGCAACATTTCATTTGAGAGCTCACATATATCAGGTAAAAATGCCTGACCGTAGAATGTTTTTTTATTCCCACTTTATTTAGCATAAAAATGATTTTTTTGGTGGTATCTGAAAAGCCTAAGAATATTTTTTTGTTTAACAGTCTTTAAGCTCATTGTTTTTCAAACAGATATGGCAAAAGTTTATATGTATCTACTCCTCCTATTGCACATAAAATCATATTAATAGAGTCATCCTTAAACGCTTCTATCAAGTCTTTAGCTCTACATTCGGGATGTTCTTTTTATAAAGTCCATACCCTTAAGTGCATTAGGCAAAAAAATTCAACCTCAATACCGTATTTATTTAATCTTTCCAGACCTATTTTTAAGTTCATGCTTAATAAAGCTTTCTCCTAAAAACACCGCTTGATAAACTTACTATTCCTATTTTTCTTTACCATAAATACCTCAACATTCTTCTATCTATTTCAACATATTTATTATACTATCAATTTTCATAAATTCACTATATTATTTATCATTAAAACAAAAACCGGTACAAGTATTGAATCCACAACACCTGTACCGGTTCATCATTTTTGGGTATTAAATTATTTGATGGTCTGGTCTCCGTCCTTTATAACAAAGTTCTTCTTTGTTCCCAACTCTTCCATCCAGGATCTAACCTCAAGAGTCTTATAATTTCCGGTATTGTAACCTGAACCTCCGTCATTGTCCCAAAGCCACTCAGGAGCATTCCACATAGCTACCTTAGGTGCGATGAGCTCATAAACATCTTTGTTTACACCGTACTGACCGTGATGAGCCATCTGTACGATATCAGCCTTTAACTCTGAAGCAGGTACATCCGCCTTAAGTCTCTCACCTGCTGCAGGTCCCATATCTCCTAAGAATAATACTCTGGTACCGTTGTCAAAGTCTAATCTGAAAACTACGGATGAATTGTTGATAGAGTTTGACTCTATCCAATAAGGATCATTGAGTACATGTATGGCTACACCGTCTACATAGTAAACCTCACCCTTGCTTGTCATATGAGATACACCTGCAGGTAATTTTGCTATTGAGTTTCTGATAGTATTTACCATCTCGGCTCTATAGCTTTCATATTTGTCATACCATGCCTGCTCTCTTATATTGTAGTAGAATGCATCTATCTGCAATCCCTCAAAAACCGTTCTCTGCAAGCTTTGTAAATGCGCCGCCGTGATCGCTGTGAGGATGTGATAAAATCCATGCACTTACTTCATTACCGAAGCTCTTTATGGTTTCTACCAAGTGAGGCTCATCTTCCGGAAGACCGCCGTCTACTACAATAATCTTGCCGTTCTTTGTCTTAATGACAAAGCTCATCATCTGGCTCTTTGTAGATGAGGTGAGCATATGGATTTCGGCACCGTTTAAATAAGTATCCGCATCTGCCGGTGCACCCATTACAACCTTAGGATACTTTGATGAACTCTTACCTATAACACCTGCAAATGATGTCATACTTGTACTAAGTACCATCAATGAACATAATGACGCCATCAAAATTTTCTTTAGAAGTTTCATTTATCCCCCTTTTTATTCTGTAATTCTAAGTTAGTATTAGTCCCTGCTTCAATAACCTGATTCACAATATATCTGGAGTTTTCCATGATATCATCTTCTCTAAAAAGCTGTACCTCAAGATCATACTTATCAAAGAGTCCGCCATAAGAGTTTTCGCTTGATTTTTCTATAGAAAAATCCTGAGTTGCGGCATAATCATTTACTGCTTTAATATATTCAGTTCCGTATGCCAATGCTTCATCATCACTGATTTCATTTTGACAGTGACCATATAAGCAATACCCTATTTTTCATCAGCCTTAAAAAGCCATATCAATATAATCACTCATCGGGTATAGAGTTTTGTCATTGAATTGCTCTTCTGCGTCACTTCTTATTTGAGTCCAATCCAAAGTTATATTTTTTTGAGTTTCAAATACAGGCTCATCTACCTCTTTATTCATCGAGGAATCTCTGACGACTATATCCGAATTAGCACAGGCTCCTGAAGATAAGGCAAATATTATAGAAACAATTCCTATAATATGTCTTTTAAATTTAATCATACATGAATACCTTTCCTTAGACATTTACTAACTTTTTATATTATATCAAAGGGTTTTTGTTTTGTGTAGTGTTTTTTTGATTATTCCATTTTTTTAAGATATTTTTTTATATCTTGATTTATTGCTATAAAAATGTTATCATGTTCAATATCTTGGTAAATATTTTTGATTTTTGAACATTTGGAGGTGTTATGAAAAAAATCTGATATTGATTATTTTGTCACTATAGTTCCTTTTTTTACTTGTGATATCACTTGTAATGTTATTTTTTTCATATTTCCTGCTCAAGCCGGAAATATACTCGCACAAATAAGGAGCTTATTAAACAACAGCCTGGGAATATTTTTACCTTATATTCGGTTTGTTTATATTCTTATTATCAATATATATTGCATTTTCAAAATACGGCAGTATAAAAGCTAGGAAGCGGTAAAAAGGAACATTCAAATTTTTGCATGGGGCACTATGATGTTTACCGCAGGACTTCGTACTGACATATTATTTTATTCACTGTGTGAATGGATGCTTTATGCAAATGAAGGCAGAATCAGTTCTCTGGGAGATACTACACTTTGGTCCGCCACTTATCCTTTATTTCACTGGGGTCCTATTCCTTGGGGATTTTACGTTGTACTTGCTTCATGCTTCGGCTTTATGCTTCATGTAAGGAAAAGAACAAGGGCAAAATATTCAGAAGGACTTAGAGTACTTCTGGGTTCCAAAGTTGACGGTGTTTGGGGGAAAATTGTGGACTTGATAGCGGTATTTGCACTTATAGCCGGTACGGCCACTACATTTTCACTTGCCACTCCGCTTCTTTCACAAACAGTTGCCAAACTTTTCGGTGTTTCAAATAATAATATACTTACTATAGCTATTTTGATTGTGACCTGTATTATTTATTCCGCCTGTGCTTATCTGGGCATTGACGGTGTATCAAAGCTTGCATCCTGCTGTACTTATCTGTTCTTTGCACTTTTGATATATGTATTCTTCGGTGGAGGACATGGAAAGTTTATACTTGAGCTCGGTTTTACTTCGCTTGGAAACCTTGTGAATAATTTCTTTTCACTTTCCACTTATATTGACCCTACCGGTCAGACAACTTTTGCACAGGACTGGACAGTATTTTACTGGGCGTACTGGATGGTATGGTGTGTAGCCACTCCGTTTTTTATAGGAAGTATCTCAAAGGGCAGAACAATTAAAGAGGTTATACTCGGCGGATATATATTCGGTCTTTCAGGTACATTTATGTCTTTTATAATACTTGGAAACTACGGTATTGCACTTAATGTGTTCGGACAGGTAGACTTATTAAAGATATACAATGAAAGTCAGAACCTATACCAAACCATAGGTGAAGTAATATCATCTCTTCCATTGCCATTTATAGCAATGATACTTTTGATCCTTGCTATGATTACATTTTATGCTACTACATTTGATTCCATAACACTTGTAGCCGCATCTTATTCATATAAGGATCTTGAAGATAAAGAACCTTCAAAAAAGATAAAACTTTACTGGTCAATACTTTTGATACTGCTGCCTATAGGACTTATTTTTTCGGACAACTCCATGTCAAACCTTCAGACTGTGTCCATTATCGCAGCATTCCCTATAGGAATTATAATGCTTTTTACTTATAATTTCATTCTTTAAGGATGCCGATATGTACCTTAACGGTAAGTAAAAATTTCGTGATTCCAAAACTCGCCTATGGATATTGAAAATCCTATGGCGAGTTTTTCTATACTCAAAATACTTGGATTTTTACTCCTGCCTGAAATGATGTCTTTTATAGTAGTCTTGGGAACGCCGGATCTTTTGGATAACTCATAGATTGTAATATTTTTCTCATAACATAATGATATGATTCTTTTAGAAATTGCCTGTGATATATTCATATGCTCTCCGATTTTTAGAAATGTATTTAAATTTAGAAATATACTTTTTATTCTATCAAAAAGAGCCGTTTTTCACAGCTCTTTATATTTAAAAAAATTAATTTTTTTCCTCAACTATATATAAAGGACGGTCCTTTTGCTCGGCCAGTATAAGTCCCAAATATTCTCCTATTATTCCCACTATAAAGAAAAAGTACCGAGAACATAAAGCATATCAAACATATAATTGTTGCATAACCGCTTGGTGTACCTACTCTTAAAAAAGATACAACAGTATAAATCATCATTATGATAGCCAAAAATGCCGCCATTCCACCGGCATACATTCCAAGTTTCAAAGGAAGATTTGAGAATGTCATTATAGTATTCATCGAAAATCTGAAAAGTTTTTTTATTGAATACTTGCTCTCGCCCGCATACCTTTTTCTTGCCTCATACTCTATATTTGTGGTATTGAAACCTACATTCTGAACATAACCGCGAAGGAATCTTGTCTTCTCTCTGTAGTTATTTCTTAAAATGTCGGCAACCCTTTTTGATATTCCGAAGAAATCGGATGCATTACTTACAAGCTTCATATCGCTTACTTTATTGATCACTTTGTAAAATCCCGCCGATGTTATATTTTTCAATATACCTGCCGATTTATTCTCGGTTCTGACCATATTTATTATATCAAAGCCCGAATCAAATTTTCTTATTATCTCAGGCAGTAATGTAGGAGGATGCTGTAAATCGGAATCCATACAGACAATATAGTCTCCGCTTGCATAGTCTATACCGGCAATCATAGCCGCCTCATGTCCGAAGTTTCTTGAAAAATGTATAACCTTCACATTCTCATCATCTCTTGATAATTTAAACAAAGTGCTTCTTGACCCGTCAGTACTTCCGTCATTTACAAAAATTATCTCATATGGATTATCAATTAATAGAAGAACCTTTATTGTCTCTCTGTAAAATTCAAATAAAACTTCCTCTTCATTATATACAGATACAATAATTGAAATCTTCTTACTCATATACTTCTATCTCCGTACTTCCATGTGTCGGTACTCTGTCAGCTTTCGGAGGAGGTGTCATATAGTCTCCGTAAACCAGCTGTAATACATTTTCGTATTCATCTATGATTGATAATGAAATATCTTCAAACTGAATTTTGATATATTTCTCATACCATCTGCTGTTTACCTCTATGTCTATATAATCCGGTTGATAATTGCTGTAATACCAGGTGTTATTTTTTTCTGCCTTTTATAAAACAATTTTTGAAATCTTATCCTGTATACGGAATAGAAATTTCATAGGTATTATTTTACCGAAGATAGAGAAAAAAACAATATGGCAATTTTCATCATACCCTTATACTTCTTGAAATCAAGCTTCTTTCTATGTCCCATGGAAAGAAGATATATAAGCTTTTTGAGTAAATAGTGTAAACTTTTTAATGTTTTTTTGTTCGGCAGCTTATCTATTATAAATATATCAACCCAAAGATGATTGAGCTTACCTTCATATGGATCTTTTTTTATCCTGTTTTTTTATGTCTGATACTGGGCTTATAAATGATTCTTGGAGTAAAATCGTAAAATACCTTTCCTCCTTGAAATTCATCAGGCATTATAAATTCCAGCTTATCCGATAATTCTCTCTTAACAATTTTTTTCTGAAAGACTCGAAATTAGCTCTTGTCATTGCAATATCGGCATCATCATCCCAAGGTATAAATCCCCCATGTCTGATAGCTCCAAGCAATGTACCAGAGTCCAAAGTATAGTTTATTTTTGTATTTTTGTACATATTCTATCTATTTCCTGTAAAATATATAGATTTGCTTTCTGCAAAGCCAACATTCCGTAAGAATTATCCATTTATAGGCCTCTTTTTCAAAAAAATATTTATATTTAAATATTAACTACATCATTCTACACTCTTTATACCTTACAAATCAACAGGAAACTACAATATTTATATCGCTATTCAGAAAAAAATATTAAGTTTTTTTGACTTGATAATACCAAGTGCTTCTCTTGTCTTCTTCGGATTATGATATTGCAAGACTTTTTTTCAAAGTCTCGTCACTTTCATTCTCAAAATTCTTTGCCACTTCCATCTTCACTTCAAAGCTTTCCAAACGATACTTTGCCATTCTAAGCTCATTTCCGGCAGTGGAAATATTTCCTATAAATACCAGTAAAACAAACACAGAGACAGCCGCCTTTTGCCAATGGTGACATACTTTGTTTCTCTTTATTTATATGTATTTTTCATATAAGCGAATGTCAATATCACACCTATAAGCCCCGCACCGAATTGAAGTGCATATCTTGAACTCATTGCATACAAAGGATTTAAAAAAATCCACCTTGTCAAAATAACCATGGCATGACTTAAAAGTCCTGATACAAGCACAAGCATCGGGAATAATGTAGACTCGTATATTTTATTTTTAAAATTCAAATACAGAGCATACAGATAAAAAAATATAACTACAGCTCCTATAATGCTTGTTATAAGAATACCTATTTCATATCTTTCCACTATTCCGATGCTTAAAATATCTGATGCAAAAGTATTTAACCCGAATAAAACAAAATACAACGGATTTCTTCCGAATACGGCAGTCAGACTTTCTGTTGTTGCTCCTGCATGTTCCGTATAAGAATTTGCGTATGAATACATAAATGCAGTCAAGGAAAGTATCGCAGGTATTGCGAGTGTAAACATAATTTTATTCTTTTTCTTAATTGCATATAAAATGTATACAATTATCAAAGTAACACCATATGCAAGTGAATATGAACCTGCTGCAAACAATATCGTGAACACAGGCAAAATAATATTTAAACAAAACTTTACTTTTGTTTCCCTGTGTATATAAGAATCAAGTATGTAAAAATGCAGTGCAAACAGAAAGAATGTAAAAAAATGTACCCAACCTGTTCCGTTAGTAATCATTTCCCATTGAGAAAGTGAAAAAACCAGCAGCATTACAAGGATAAAATATCTGAGATTTAAATTTTTGTTTGCCATAAATATTCCGATTATAATTCCCATAAGCGAAAGGAATATAACTCCCAAAGCCATATCAAACATTGTTGAATATTTAAAAAAGGCTACATTTATCATTCTTTCAAAATATGTTATAGGCAATCTTGTAAGTACATCCTTGCCAAAATAAGGCTTCGGCGAAAACGGATCCTTAAGATAGGTATTTATTATCCTAATATAATCCGTATAGACCACATCAAGCATTGCACTTCTTATATATGCACTCAAATATATGGCTCCGAATACCGGCATGAAAAACGCTAAAAACTTCTTCATTCACACACTCTCTAATCTATTTTTATATTTAAAATATAACTCAATCTGTCTTCACCTCTTTGTTCCGAAGCATCAGGCAGGTAAAAATTGCTCTTCAAATGTATATCCGTCAATGAATTCGGAGCGGTATCTATTTCATACTGTGTTATATTTGATATAAGATACAATGTCTCCTTTTCTCCGTTGACTTCTATTTCTATTTCTTCATCTCCGTCAAGCTCACCCGGATACATTATCTCAAAGTGAATCTCACCGTTTTCTCCTGACATCACATTAAGTTTAGCTTCTTCGTCGGTCCAACCGTCCGAATAATGCCCGTATACATTTTCAATCTTTATATTCTTTAGAAAATCCGTTACATCCTGATATGAATTATTTTTCAAATCTTCGGATAAAACTATCATATCATCATCGATCTGACCTATGGATCTGTAGCTTTCAATAAAGGTAACGATATCTTCTCTGATATTTTGATCATAGGCTCTGAAAAAAACTCAAGTGAATCAAATTTACTGAGTTTAAAAATCATTTTTATTATAAAAAAATTCTTTTTATCGCTTAAGTCCTTACCATACTTATAATATGTTTCATCTGCCAGCGAATTTGCTCTGTTTTTGACCTATGAAGATATATATATTATCATAATACCCTCTGTAATATATATCTGCCGCTATCATGCAAAATGCCCATACGAAAAGTAACACTACCGCAGTAAATGATACATGGAAAAGCTTTCCCAGTGAGGCTTTTATCTTTTTACTTTTCAACCTCTTTACTATGATACTTTTATCCACACCGTAAATATATGAGAACAATAAAAGCATAAATAAATACGGTGCATATACCCATCTCATCTCCACTCTTATAGTAACGGCGGATGACACCATACTTCCTATTATAAATCCTGTAAAAAGTAAAATATTTTTTATCCACGACAGTTCAATTTTTTTTCTGTATACAGCTATCGAATAAATAAATTTTATTATAAAAGCAAATGCAGCTAATATTCCTATTATTATAACAAGCTTTTAGCGCCGTATTTACATTATGAAAATTTATTCCGTTAAGATGTTCAGGTCCCGTATTGATACCCAAGAGATATAAAATTTCAATTCTCATTGACAGGAAAAAGTCCGCAAGATTAAATGTCTCACTGACTTTTGAACCTCCCGTACCCTCAGGTACAAACGACTTCAGTGCAAAAAGTCTTATAAGTGTTATCATTGCAAATAATGCTATAGATATTAAGGCATTTAAAAATTTTTTTCTTCTTTTTCCCGACAATTGCCGCAAATATAAGCATCGGCAAAAGAACCATAAATCTTTCATGTGTAAAGCAATTTAAAAAATAAAATCCGCATGCATAATAAAAGTGAATATTTTTTCCGTTATTGATGTATAGATATAAAAAATATAACATCAGGAGTGCAAATACCAAAGCCATGGCCTCCATCACACCCAAAAACTGCCCTATATTATAATATGAAAATCTGGATATCAAAAACATTGAAGCCGGTATAAATGCCAAACCTCTTGACTTTGCCATACTTTTTGCAAAAAAGTAAACTCCTATTGATATAATTGCAGCTATAATTATATTTATAGGTACTATAAGTGAAATATTGTTTTTTTAAAAATACCCTGATATATCCATGCAACTATCCAGTATACCGGTCTGAATTTTCTGGTTTGTTCAGGAAATACATATTTAAAAAATCCCACTCCTCTTCTGGTTGACCACATAAAGAGGTCATCCTGATAGAGTCCTCTTATACTCATTCCTGCATTTATCACAAATGCAATATCTATAAGAAGTATTGAAAGCATAACATCCTTCAGATACTCATACTTTTCCTCAATTTTAATAATTGCCATAAATCCTCCTAAAAGTAAGCATTGTATGAACTTTGATATATTTTCTTATAAATATCCGCAACCGGCTTCGGCAGTAAAGTATCAAACATTATACTTTCCTCCATCTGCCTTGAATTATCTATTATGCTTTTTTTAGTTGTAGCCTCGTCATGTATTCTATAGCAAATACCCGGTCTTTCAGACAGTACAATTCTTCCTTCAAGTTTAGAGAGCTTAAGAAGGCACTCCCAGTCAAGTGCAAATTTAAGCTCCGATATAAATAAATCCTTTGGACAAAGTCTCTTATCATATGCACAGCTTGGTGCAATTATAGGATTACCGAATGTGATTGCAAGTCTTTTTACAAAAGATATATTATTTAAAGCATTTACTCTAAGTGGTAATCTGAGTATTTTTTTTACAATTTCCACCTTGCCGAATTGCTTTATCCTGCCGTTTTTTAATGTAATAGATGATGTTGTAAAAAGAGTCATATCAGGATATCTTTTTCTTATACTTAAGCAAATCTTTTGTATAGTTTTTTTAAATAAATATCATCCTGATGTGCAATGGTTACAAGCTCGGTTTTGTGCCGTATTATAGGCAAACTGCCAGTCAAATCCGATATTTGATACATTCTCAGGCTTCTTCTTATCATTTACAAACACTTCAATATTATATTTTTTTGCTATGTTATATATATAATCGTTCGGTGTGGATGTGGCAATCTTTATATCCGATTTTACAATCTGTGCCTTTAAAGATTTTATACAGCTTTCTAAATATGGTGATTCTTTATATGCGCAAATAACAAATGTATGTTTCATAACTTCCCCGTCTTTGCTACTTTCTTTTTATAATGTCCTTTATTATACCATGAAAAGACAGCCATTGCATTATGTAGGGACATTTAAAAAATCCATGAAAAAGATTTTGCTTCTTCATGGATTTAAATTAAAAGAAATTATCTTCTGTTTTCCTGTGCCGCCCATCTGAAGTTCGGTACCAATTCCTGCCACTTACTTATACCTAAGATGCTCTTTGCAAAATCGGTATTGTCAAGAGTGTACTTTGACTTGTCAATATATCTGTATACTGTCCAAAGTTTTCTCTTTGATATAGCCTGAATTTCATCTCCTACATTCATGCTGCAGGTCCAAAGTCCGAATGAAAGTCCCTGTCTTACCTCAAGCGGTGCATCCACCTGACGGCTTAAGATATATGCCTCTATATACGGGTTTGAATCTACAAGATAGTATGAGTATGCAAATGCCGCAGCCTGCTCATTTTCAAGATTTCCTCTTGTAGGATTTGTAGCTGTAAATCCTTCCTCTGTAAGCATAATATGTCTTACGGAACCGTCATGCTTTTTAAGTGCATCCTGTGCAAAATAATCTGTAAGCTTATTTAAGTTTGCAAAGTTTATTACAGGTGAATCAAAGCTGTCCTTTATCCATCCTGTCTTTTGAGCATCATCCCAGAACTCCGGATCTGTCATAGGTGCAGGATATGGGTGATATGCAAGTCCCCAATCAATATCTCCATGCTCAAGCACAAGAGAATTGAAATTGTCTACTATCTGCTTTCCACCGTATTTATTCTTATTGTTTATCTCATTATTCCAGTTATAATCAAGTGAATAGAATACTCTGTCTGTAGAAGAAGTTGACTTGATTGCATTATAGAAAATTCTGAATGCCTTCTCATATTTTCCAGTATAACTTCTTACATCCATATCTCCGATATAGTTCCACTGCTGATTGTTGATCTCATTTCCTATAATCCAGTTTGATACCTTACCGTGTGCGGTATTTTTTCCGTTGTATCTTTCCGCAAGGAATGATGCAATAGCCTCAGTGGTCTCAGTGCCCTCTTTTGATGACGCATTGAACATATAGTAGAAAATGCTGTCTCTTCTCGGCATATTCGGATACATAAGCTCAGGATGAGCCTCATTATAACCGTTCAAAATAATAGCTGTAACAGTCATATCTTTTCCCGAGAAAGCACTTATTGTCTTATCATAGCTTTCTATAAGTGCCTTATTGAAATGATATGTCTTGCCGTTATAATTGTAATCTATACCGCTTCCTAAAATCTGGTTGAAAGCAATATTTGTAGATGCATGCTTTACACCGAGGTTAAATGCATCATCAAGCATCTTAAGCTCTATCTGCAAACCTTTCTTTGATGCCTGTGCCTTGTACGCATCAGTATTTGCCGCAACCGCCTCTGGATTTGTAATATATTTAAGTGAACTTACCTGAACATATTTCGATCCGTCAAAAACAGCAACCGCATAACTGTTGTACAATCTGCTGTTTTCACTGCCTTTATTAAGCTGATATGATTTTGTAACATTACCTGCACTTACCTTTTCAAGGTAGTCGGTTCTGTTTCCGATTCCTTCCTCATACGGCTGTAATTCAAAAAGATAAAAATTACCGTCGGTACCTGCCATATCACCCGAGTTATTCATAGTGATATCTACTGTAGACTTATTTTCTCCTATCACAACCGATTCAATATTTGATGTTGCACTAAGAGCATATGCATTACTATGTAATCCGAGTCCTAGCATTGTTACTATAGCTAATGCAGATGCAAGTTTTATTAAATTATTTCTCTTCATCTTGCCTCCTTCTTTATATATTATAACTTATTTACCAAAAAAAGCTTTGTTAATTTTTACATTTTTTTGTTATATCATAAGTAAGTCTGTTTTGCCCTTTTTATTACAGTCTTATACATACTGTACTGAATATTTTCAGCAAAGATATGGCATTTATAAGTATAAACAGGAATATAATGTTTCTCTTGGTCTCATCCTTTATCACTATCTTATTATTCCTGAATATCATAAGCAGAGGCAAAAGTACCGGAATAAAATATCTTCCGCTCACACCTTCTATAAATTCGGAACTTATGGGAGTCCATGCAATAAGCATTGATAAAAGCACCAAAAATACTACAAAAAATATACTGATACCTGTAAGCACCCTCTCTTTTACCTGCAACTGCTTTTCTTTTGCTTCCCCGAATACAGAAAATATCATGCCTATATTAAGTACTAAAAATCCTATATACGGAACACCTACCACATCGTCCGCATGTCCGAGATATGCTCCGAACATTGTTTTATGGTAATATTCAAGTTGCAAAAGCAATGTATTATAAAACAGCTTTACGGCCTTTACTTTGTTGTGAAATAAATAACCTATGGTGTAGCTCTCCTCACCTGCCCACTCAAGACTTGAAGTAGTGCTTGTGGAATATCCCACCACTGTAGCTCTGTTTACCAGATACATTGCAAATACCCATGACAATAGCACAACCACCGCAGATGCAAGAAAAAAAGCTATATTTTCTTTTTTTATCTTGCCGTCCACCTTACCTCTGAGCTTAAACTTATACAGCGGTATACTGAAAAGCAGTAAAAGCATAGGGAAGTAAACCATTTTACATGGTAAAACAAGTCCTGCAATAAGGGAAACTATGACCAGATCTTTTATATCAAAGTCCTTTTTTTCATGTGCAAGATAAAATACATATGACACAAAAAAAATCATGCTTGAAATCATAACCGCATCATAGGAATATGAAGCCGCCAGTTCAATTGTGGTAGGAAGAAGGCTGACTAAAAAAATAAATTCTTTAAATCTGGGCAGGAAATATATTCCAAGAGTTCCCAATAATATAAATAAAAATCAGATTTGCCGTTCTTCCAAACATTACAAGATAAATGCTGTTAAGCCCCATTATTCGGGCTACAGTGATACCTGTTGCAGGTAAAAAATATACACTCGGTATGGTATTTACAGGCGCGTGTAGCGACTGGGCCTTTTCATAATCTTTGCCGCCAAAACTGATATAATTATCAGCACCGCGAATATTCCCCTCTCCATAAAAAACCTTGTAAGATGTTTCTTCAAGTTTGCTTGAAATAATTTTCCCATGACTTCCCTCCTCAGGTATTAAAACATTCTCCTCTTCACTCCTCGTTTTATCAAAAGTGTACTCTCCGTCCACATCTTCCAGCCAAAGATCCCCGGCCCTGATTATCACATGGCCGTCTTTAACGGTTGCCTGCTTTCCAAGCATCCTATTTGATATTTTATAAGCCGATATAAAATGTGCTATTTCATCAGGTGCAGACATTGCAGGAAAAACATACATATATCCAAGTCCGAATATAAGCATTACAATCGGATATATCTTAACTATACTGAATTTTGTTATATTCAAATATATTCCCGATACGAGTAACAGCAAAAGAGCGCCACAGATAATATAATATATCTCTTACTTAAAAAAAGTAATCACTTGTATGTGATACTCCCAAGTTTACATATAAACTTTGAATATAAGCAATCACAATAAATCCTGCTATGCAACCAAATAAACAGATGACTTTTTCATAAACTCTCCAAATAATGCTTGTACTTTTTTTATAAATAGATATTACACTGTAATTACTACTATTGTAAAGGAGGTTATTATGGCAGGTTTAAAAAAGTTAATGTTTTGGGCAACTGTTGCAGGCGCTGCGACAGCCGGAGTGTCATATATACTGAAGTATAAAGAATATCAAAGAGAATTGGAGGGCGAATTCAAAGATTTTGAAGACGAACTTTCAGATTATAAAACAGAAGATGCTACTGCAAACAGAAAGTATACGGCATTAAAGTCTACTACAGATGAATTCGTTACGGCAGCCAAGGACACCGCAAACAGTGCGAAGGGTATGGCAAGTGCAGCCAAGGAAATGTTAAAGGATGTGGCAAATATTATTACAGATAATGTTTCCATAGCCGGTGATGTGGCAAAAGGACAATGCAAAGCCTTTTGTTTGAAAAAAAGCTAAATCAAGCGTTGAGCCTGTAGTTGACAAAGCTAAAAAACAGCTGGATAAATTTGGAAAAGATACCAAAAAATCCGAAGTTGTTGAAAACGACCTTGATTCCGATGTGGAAGTTGAATTCTACGAAATGGACTCCGATGAGGACAAAAAAGACTTGGCAAAAAAGATTGATGATATTTTAGAAAACAGTAAAGATAATAAATAAAAAGAGGCCTATGGCCTCTTTTTTTATCTGTCCTTAAAAGGTGTATATTCTTTTAATTCTCCCACATACTTTGTTGCAGGTCTCATTATTCTACCGTCATAAAGCTTGTTTTCCACATTATGAGCAACCCAGCCTATATTTCTTGATATAACAAATAAAGGTGTATAAAGATCTTCAGGAATACCGAGCATGTTGTATGCAAATCCTGAGTAAAGGTCTACATTTGAAGAAATAGTTGTTCCCTTTCTCTCAAATACCACCTTCTTTACAGTCTTTTCAAACTCCTCATAGAAATGATACTCGTCCAGTCTGTCCTTATCTTTTGCTACCGTCTCACAATACTCTCTTAAAAGCTCCGCTCTAGGGTCTGTGATAGTATATACCGCATGGCCGAATCCGTATACAAGTCCGCTGCAATCAAAGAAGTCTTTATCAAGCAGTCTGTTTACGATATTTCTGATCTTCTTCTCGTCTGTGGTTATACCTATTTCATCCTTTATAGCCTTCATCATCTGTACAACGGAAATATTTGCACCGCCATGCTTAGGTCCTTTTAACGATCCTATTGATGCCGCTATAGTTGAATAGATATCCGTACCTGTGGATGAAACAACTACATTGGTAAATGTAGAGTTGTTACCGCCGCCATGGTCTGCATGAAGAATAAGTATTGTATCAAGAAGAGCCGCCTCATTCTTTGAAAACTTCTGATCTACTCTTAGCATCTGCAATATATTCTCAGCCATTGAAAGCTTCTCATCAGGATAATGTATTATCAAACTGTCATTATAAAAATAATGTCTCTTTGCCTGATATGCATAGCACATAATTACAGGAAGTGATGCGGATATTCTAATACCTTTTACAAGAGTGGAATATACATCCACATTGTCAGGTTCTTCATCATAGTTGTATAGAGTAAGTACAGCATTTTGAAGCACATTCATCAAATTCTTTCCGGGATTTCTAAGAAGTACACTCTCAAAAAAGTTGCTTGGCAGTGTATACATACTTCTGAATACCTTTGAGAAATTGTCAAGTTCCACCTTATTTGGTAAGAATCCGAATAAAAGTAAGAACATTACTTCCTCATATCCTCTTGTGGACTTTGCACTTCCGTTTACAAGGTCGTTAAGACTGTAACCTCTGTAGTATAACTTACCGTCCACATTTGTCTTCACGCCGTCCACTATATCATAGCCTACTACATCGGATACTTTTGTAAGACCAACTCTTACTCCTGTACCATCTTCATTTCTGAGACCTTTTTTTACATTGAATTCACTGAAAAGCCCGTTCTTTATTTCATTATAATTTTGGCTCTTTCCGAATTCCTGTGCCAAAAAGCTGTCAATATAATTATCCTTCATTCTATAACTTACCTCTGATTTTCAAGTATTCCAGTATCAAATCCACACCCTGTTCAAGTGTAATCTTTGATGTATTAAGCGGAAGATCATAATGTGTCATATCATCCCACTCTTCTCCTGTATAATACTTGTAATACTCTTTCCTGATTCTATTGTTTCTTTGCACTCTTCTGAGCGCTTCCTTGGCATCAACTCCGTCAACTTCCATTACTCTGTCAACTTTTTTTGACAAATCGGCATATACAAAAAGTGAAATAAAATCATCTTCTCCTGCCGAACTGAGTACAAAATCCGCACATCTTCCTATAAGTATGCAGGATTCGCTTGCTACCAACTCTCTTATAACTTCGCTTTCAAATCTGAAAAGATTGTCGGGTGAAACGATATCGTCTCCTATTGACGGCTTATTATTTGCATTTTTTATTCCGCCTATTATTCTTTGCAAAATATTATGCCCCGGTTTCTCGTCATTCATTCTGAAATATTGTTCTGCTACAGCTGAATGTTCTGACGCCATTTTTATTATTTCATCATCATAATATGGTATTCCAAGTTTCTCTGAAAGCTGCTGTCCTATTATTCTTCCACCGCTTCCATATTCTCTGTTTATGGTGATAATAAGTTTCTTATCCATAGTCCCTCCTATTTGAATTCACTAATTGGCCAACATCATTCTGTCATTGGCAAACTCATCGCCGCTTGCTTCTTCAAATTTTCTCAAAAGGTCTTCAACCTTAAGTTTCTTCTTTTCCTCACCGCTTACATCATAGATTACTCTGCCCGAATGCATCATTATAAGTCTGTTACCTATATTAAGGGCATCCTTCATATTATGAGTTACCATCATTGCGGTAAGATTTTGCTCAGCCACAATCTGCTCTGTAAGATCAAGAACCGTCTTTGCAGTCTGCGGATCAAGCGCCGCCGTATGCTCATCAAGCAGTAATAGCTTAGGCTTTTTAAGTGTTGCCATCAAAAGTGTCAGCGCCTGTCTTTGTCCTCCCGATAAGAGTCCTACCTTTGATGTCATTCTGGTTTGAAGTCCAAGTCCGAGTTTTGCAAGTATTTCCTTGTAAAGCTCTTTTTTTCGCTCTTTTTTTAATTCCCCAGGATAAACCTCTTTTTTTCTCCTCTTCTGAAAGCAAGTGCAAGGTTTTCATCTATCTGCATTCCCGCACTGGTTCCCATCATAGGATCCTGAAAAACTCTTCCGATATACTTCGCTCTCTTATGCTCAGGCATTCTTGATATATCAACACCGTCTATTATAATCTGACCGCCGTCAATGGGATATACACCTGCGATCATATTAAGCATCGTTGACTTACCTGCACCGTTTCCTCCGATTATGGTTACAAAGTCTCCCGGATTCAACTTGAGTGATAATTTATTTAAAGCTTTCTTTTCGTTTATTGTACCTATGTTGAAGGTTTTACTGACATTTATAATCTCTAACATCTTATTCTCCCTTCGGTGAATAGGCTCTTTTAGCCCTTATTTTTGCACTCATTACAGGTACGGCAAGCGCAAGTGCCACTATAATGGCAGAAAGCATTTTCATATCGTTTGCATCCATTCCAAGCTGTAGTACAATTCCTCTGATTACAAAGTATACAACAGAACCCACAACAGCCGCAGAAAGTTTCATCCAGAAAGATATTACTTTTCCAAGTATTACTTCACCGATAACTATAGCTGCAAGTCCGATAACTATAGCTCCCGTTCCTGCATTGATATCGGCATACTTCTGGCTTTGTACTATAAGTCCTCCTGAAAGACCTATAAGTCCGTTACTTATCACCAAGGCAAGAAGCTTTGCATGACCTGTATTCACTCCGAGAGCTCTGATCATAGCTTCATTATTTCCGGTTGCTCTGAGCGCTGAACCGAGCTCCGTACCGAAGAACCAGTATAGTATCATTATAATAAGTACAATAATAATTCCGCCTAGAATAACTCCGGCTACGGCATTACTCATACCTGTAGCGTCTGTAAGCCATGAGAATATGGTATTTGTCTTTAAGAGCGGTATATTACTCTTTCCCATTACTCTAAGATTGATAGACCAAAGAGAAATCTGAGTAAGTATACCTGCAAGAATAGCCGGTATTTCAAATATTGTATGCAATGCTCCCGTGATAAATCCTGCAATCATTCCCGCAAAAGTTGCAAAAAGAAGTGCAAGTAAAGGATTCATGTTGAAGTTTACAATCATGACCGCACATACACATCCGCCAAAGCAAAACTTCCGTCTGCTGTCAAATCCGCTATATCCAGCAGTTTATAGGTAATATATACCCCAAGCACCATTGCTCCCCAAAGTATTCCCTGAGCAACGGCACCTAACAGTGCTGTAAACATTTATACCTCCAAAAAATTATATTTCCATTTAGGCTTTCATTATTTTATATTATATCACAAATTACTGCAATGTTAATTTACATATTGAAAATCTGTATAAAATTAACAAAACCGGCATATACCGGTCTTATTAATCCTTATATCTCAGTTCATTGAAATATTTGATGTATCTATTCCAAGTTCCTTAGCAACCTCTTCATTTATTGTAAGTTTGCATTTATCCTTTGATAAATAAGCTATCGGAATATCTGCAGGTGACTTTCCGTTTAAGATTTCAACAGCCTGCTCTCCTGCAAGCTTTCCAACCTCGAAGTAATCAATACCGTATGTTGCCAAGGCACCGTTTCCACATGTGCGGACTCCGCTCCGATTATAGGAATCTTATGCTCCGTAGTGGCAATCATAGCAACCGTTGTCATACCTGCCGCAATAACATTATCTGTAGGTACATATATGGCGTCTACCTTACCTACCATTGACTCAACCACTGTCTGAATCTCATTTGAACTTGAAACTGTGTACTCAACTCCTGTCAGCCCTTTCTCTTTAAGAGCGTCCATAGCCATTTGCGCCTGCAACTTTGAGTTTGCCTCAGCTGTACAATAGAGTATACCTACATTCTTTGCTTCAGGTAAAAGTTTTGTCAAAAGCTCAATCTGATCCGCTACCGGTGTAAGATCAGAACTTCCTGTAACATTTCCTCCCGGTGCGTCATTGCTCTCCACAAGGCCTGAAGCTGCAGGATCCGTTACTGCCGTTATAACTACCGGAATGTCTGAAGTTGCTCCTGCTACCGCCTGTGCCGCCGGTGTAGCTATTGCCAGAATCAAATCCTTCTTATCATTTACAAGCTTGTTTGCAATAGTCTGTGCCGCAGACTGCTCACCGCCTGCATTTTGCTGCTCGATGTCTACTTCAATACCTGCTTCTTCAAGTGCCGCTACAAAACCATCGTTTGCTTTATCAAGTGCAGGATGCTGTACATACTGCAAAACTCCGATTTTTTTAGCATCGGCACTTACTTCCGATGAAGAATCAGCCTTACTGTTTGTATTATCCGCTTTTGATCCGCATGCCATAAGGCTTGCTCCAAGGAGCATTGCCATTGCTATTGTCAAAATATTTTTTTTCATAAACTTCCCTTCCGTATAAATAAAACTTATTATGCAAGGGATTATACTATATCTGTTTTATTACGTCAATACCTTAAGGCTTTAAACATTAAAACTTTAAAGCAATAAAGTTCTTTATATTCTCAATATTTTTTAATCCCTCTTCATACCCTTCATTATACAACTTTTCAAGTTTTACACTGCTGTGCTCAAGCCTTTGTACAGTCACCTTATTCTGCGGTCTTATTATTAAAAGCTTACCCTCTTTAGCCAGCTCTTCCATTTCCTCCTGCATCTTGTTGTATCTTTCCGGTACAGTCATCAATTTTTTTCAACCAAATTCGAAGCTACTTAAAATATCTTCTATAGATGCTTTCATTTATCTTATTTACCGGCTTTTTCCTGTATCCCTCTTCTCTTGTAAGTACTACTATTGCTTTTGAATATCCGACATCAAATGCTCTTTTATATGCAATGGATGTTGATATACCTCCGTCAAGATATTTCCTGCCTTCCACATCTATCATCTTTGACATTACAGGCATGGATGCAGACGCTTTTACTGCCGATATAATATCGCCGCAATTATTCTTATCAAAAAAACTTGCTTTCTCCGGTTATTACATCTGTAGCTACAACTTCATATTTTTTTCGTTTTATCATTAAATGATTCCCAATCAAAAAAATATCGTATTTATTTGAAATATCATCAAATAAGAAATCGAAGTTAAATATCTGTCTGGATTTAAACATGTTTTTATAACTTATATATCTCTTATCATGCAGGTATTTTAAATTTATTCTCTTTGATCTGCCTCTTTGTCTTGAAATATAGTTCATTCCGTTCATCGAGCCTGCAGAAACTCCGTTCACGTATTCAATATATACTTCATTATCAAGCAAAGCATCCAAAACACCGGCTGTAAACAGCCCTCTTAAAGATCCGCCTTCCAGACACATTGCCCCTTTTAATAATTCCATCTTTCTACCTCCATATCTTAATATATTAGCACCTTGATTGTAATTACTCAATCTGTTACAATCTAACTTATTCTGATTTTGGTAGAATATAACAATGATTATATAAAAATATGTTAAAACGGAAGGTAGTTTATGGCGGAAAAATTAGCAAAATCACTTATAGGAATGATGGGAGGACTGCTCTCTCTCAGCTTCGGAAAGCAATTGATAGTATTTATTATATCAATGCTCCCTATTTTGGAACTCAGAGGAGGTCTTATAGCGGCTTCTCTTCTAAAGCTTTCACCTGTTGAAAGTTATGTTATAGCAATTGTAGGTAATGCTATACCGATTCCTTTTTTACTGCTTTTGATTAACAAAATCTTAAACGCTATGGAAAAATCTAAATTTAAGCTTTTTAATAAAATGCACTCATTCCTACATAAAAAGATTATGAAAAACAAAGACTCCATAGAAAAATACGGGTTCTGGGGACTTGTAATCTTTGTAGGTATACCTCTTCCGGGTACAGGTGCCTGGACAGGTGCGATAATAGCCGCTTTCCTTGAGATGGACAGAAAGAAAGCCTTCCTTGCAATCTGCTTAGGTATGCTTATGGCAAGTATTATAATGATGATTATATCATTCGGTGTAATATCAAATGTTGTATAATAATAAGGGACTGTTAACCGTTTTTTCTACGATTAACAGTCCCTTTTATTGTATAGGTCCGTTATTTAAAACCAGAGTATCTCCCTCATAAAGAGTTGTCTCACCGTTTGGAATAATAAAATCATCCCCTCTTATAATAAGCATTACAAGTGCATCAAGTTCCCCTGAAAGCTCTGACAGTGTGGTGCCTTTTGAGAGTAATTTCCTGGTTAAAACAAACTCGGTCATAATATAATATTCTTCAAAGTCAATAGACTTTGCAGCAAGAACTATAGTATCACCGCAGCAAAGCACAGTTTGCCCGTTCGGGACTATATCCTCACACTCTCGCTTAATTAAAACCATCAATGTATCGGGAGGCAGATTTATATCACTGATACTTTTACCGCACCAGTTTTGATTTTCACTCACCTTAAGCTGAATAAATTCTATAGGTATCTCATCTCCACTGTAATCCGAGAAGGTTTTCATTACATCATAGCCTTCATCAATCATATCAATTTTATTAGATATAAACGGAAGCAGGCTTCCCTGTACCAGTATTGAAAATAATACTATAAAAAATACATTGTTGAATATATCATAGTTTGCATTTGTATTTAATAATGCTGTAATTGCAAAAACTATGGACGAAGCGCCTCTAAATCCCGACCATGAAACAAGAAATATCTGATTCCATGTTGCCTTAAAAGGCTTCATAATTATTGTAATAACAAGCGGTCTTACAACAAATGTTATAAAGCATGCCAGAGCAAATCCTGTACCTGCAACAAATAAAAGTCTTGACGGATAGGCTAAAAGTCCAAGCAGGAAAAATATCAGTATTTGCATAATACCTGTTATACCGTCAAAGAAAGGTACCAGCTCTTTCTTTCCTCTGATATCCGAATTTCCAAGTATAATACCGGTGATATATACACTCAAATATCCGTTTCCGCCGACCACGGTCGGTAATGAATATGAAAGCAGTGCAACCGCAATTACAAGTACCATATTAAATCCGGGTGTATTTATAATAAATCTGTTTATCAGATATTTGAAGATAAAAGCGATTAAAACACCTGATAATGCTCCCACAAAAAGCTGTAAAAACAGCATGTAAAAAAACACTTCCGACTGTAATGCTTCCCGATATCATAGTCACTGCAATCATCGTAAGCATATATGCAAAAGGATCGTTACTTCCGCTCTCCACTTCCAAAATAGATGCGGTATTATATTTAAGATTCAAATGTCTGTCTCTTAATATGGAGAATACACTTGCCGCATCCGTTGAAGAAATCACCGCACCTATAAGTACCGAGTTTATCCATGAAAATTTCAGAACCAGGTATGCAAACATTGCCACAAACATTGAAGTAAGCACTACTCCGACGCTTGACAAAAGTCCGGCCTTTAAAAAGTACAGGCTTTGCCTCCTTTATATTTGTTCCGAATCCTCCGTAAAACATGATAAAAATAAGCGCGAATGAACATATGGTTTCCGCCCGTTTGAAATCATCAAATCTGATTTTAAATATGCCCTCAGATCCGAATACCATTCCCAGCAAAATAAATGCTAAAAGTACGGGCACACCTATTTTACTTGTTATAATATTCAGTACTATACAAAGTAAAATAATAAATGATACAATCAGCAAAATATGATCCATTATTATATTTCCTCTATCTCATTTGCAAAGCAGCTTTTTTTGCTGTCGTCACATGCAGGACCCATAGGATAAACTTTTATTAAAAGCGCATTCTTCTCTCCGTTTAAAAAAACAGTTCCCTGACATATTGATAATTTCCGTATTTTTTTCCCCTTTACTATTGCCCTCTTATGAGATTTTTGAGTAATAAGTCAAAAGTCCTGTGGCAAGTGTTTTCTCCCATGCATCTTCATCCATATATGTATACATAAGTACAGTATGATCTATATAATCCTGTACTATCACCGGAAGCAGACCTTCACTGTTTAATTCTAAATCTTTCCACTCAAAGTTTGTTTTTCCGTTATAAATTCTTGCATCTATTTGTTTCATTTATGTCTCCTTTATATCCAACTTTTTTTCAATCCTCTTTTAAGATTCCTTACTGAGATATAAGCTAAGGCTCTCTAAATAATGCACTATAATATCACCCTTTTTAGGTATCAAATACTCCTCATCAAGCTCTTCATATTTAAAAACTTTTTTTACCGCCTTCATTCATCCTTTTCAAAAAAACTTTCAGATCCTTTTAGCTGACAAATATATTATCTTATCAAGTGATTTAAAAAAATATAATAAGAAAAGCTATACCTCCCTGCTTTTCAAACTCCTCCATGAACTTAAACTGGTGCTCATGTACATTGGCGAGTGAAAAGCTTGTACTTGCACATTCTTTTGCATCAAAACATACAGGTATTCCCTGAACGACTCCTATATAATCAACTGTGGACTTTTTCTCAAAATATGCCAAAGTGATATGCCTTGAAGCTTTGTCAATATCAATCGGAGTAATCGGAGTGGGAATCTTTTGAATAAGTGCAAGTCCACTTTCTCTGTACTTTTCATTGGAGTAGTTTATATACTCTTCCAAAGCGGATCCCCTAAGGCCTCTTGTTTTCCAAGTACCCATCTCCTATCACCTTTCTGAAATCATTATTATATGAAGCCTCAAAGCACTTTCCCTTTAAAGCTTTAAATGTATACGTATCTGAAATATCACTGTTAGGATATACAAGTCTGAATGAATGTAAAAGCTGAGACTTTATACCGTACTCCTTTTTAAACTTTTCATTCACAGATTTCTCTCCGTATTTGAAATCCCCTATTATAGGATGTGATATTGAGGATAAATGCGCTCTTATCTGATGAGTTTTTCCTGTTATAAGCTTTACCAAAAGCAGTGTAGCATCTTTAAAATAATCAAGCACTTCATATTCTGTCTGTATAAAATCCGCACCTTCAAAGGACTTATTTTTGACGGTAACTTTATTGGTCTTTTCATCCTTATAAAGCCAGGCATTAATACTTCCCGTTTTTTCCACTCTGCCTTTTACCAAAGCCAGATAAAATTTGCTCACAGCCTTTGTTTTTATAAGTTCATTATTTACTCTCAGGCCTTCCAGAGTCTTTCCGCAAACCATAAGTCCTGAAGTGTTTCTGTCCAGTCTGTTACATATGGAAGGTTTGAATGTATTTAACGCCTTAGAATCAAATTCAAGATATTCAAGTAAAAGATCGTTTACCGATATATCATTTTCATTTGATTTCTGTGATAAAAGACCTGCAGGTTTATTTATTATAACAGTATTTTCATCCTCATATACTATATATGATTTAAAAAGCTTCTATACTTTTTTTATCAGCTTTGGGCTTTCCCTCTATATCTTTTTATATTTATCGCCTTTTTCCCTGATAATTTTTCAAAACTTTCATCTGAAAACCAAAGCTTGATACTTGCCCCGGACTCAAGCCTTTCCTTACCGTCAGCTTTTTTATCATTTAAAGTAATATTCTTTTTCTAAGCATCTTGAAAATAAATCCTGTATTTGTATTTACAAATATTTTTTTCCAAAAACTCTGTCAAGCCTTTGTCCGCTTTCATTTTTTTCCTACAATTATTTCAATCATTATACTGAAAGGCTTTTAAAGATAGCCCTTATATCATCTAAATTTTTTTGTCATTTGCATCTTTACTTTGAACAAACTTTTTTTCATTTCACTAAAAGCTGTCACAAATCTTCACACTGACCTTTATACCGCCTATTTTCATTCTTTTCTTTGATGAATTCCTCGGTTTTTTGACTTATCCGCCTTATTGGAAAGAATACCGAAGATTCTTTCTTCATTGATATATATTATATCAAGAGGCATTACCTGCTCCTTCATTGTAAGGATTATATCAAATAAAAAAATGATTATCATCAAGGTATTCCTTTATCTTCTCATATTCAAAAGATTTATACTTAAATACCACCAAAAAAGGTGACAAAAGATTTGCCATAGGAAGTACCGTAAGTATGGAGGAAACCAGCAGTATCCTTGAAATATCGGCATTTTTTGTAAGCTTTGAAGATATAAAAAGCAAAAGTATAATAAAAAAACAAAAAAATCCTATAATTATTCCGTTTTTTTATTTTTAAAGTACTTTCTGTACCCGTACTCGCCTTTTTTTCTTTGTCATAGCAATTCCCTGTAGTCATCTATATAATAATCCGCCAGTTCCTTTTTTCTTTCTCTGACATCTTTTGAGAAATCATCCTCTATTGCACAAACCTTCATTCCTGCGGCTTTTCCGGCTATAATACCTGCTACCACATCTTCAAATACAAGACATTTTTCAGGTTCAACTCCAAGAAGTTTGGCCGTTCTTAAATACACATCAGGTGCGGGCTTTTCCCTTCTTCACCTCATCAGATGTGGTGATAACCTCAAAATATTCCTTCATATTTAAAGAATTAAGTACAGCATCCACCATGTTTTTGTTATTGCTGGTTGCAATTCCCATTTTGATTCCTCTTGACTTTAAATGTTCCAAAAAGCATTTGCATCCCGGCTTTTCTTTCACTTCATACTTATATTTATCCAGTGCCATATCTTCCCAGTCCTGACAGATCTTTTTCCTCACTGTCTTTTTATACCGAACTTCTTTTTTAAAATAAACCGCCGTTTCATGAAAGCTTATTCCGTCTATTTCATTTTTTTAAATTGTCATCGTATTCAAATCCGAATCTTTCCAGATACTCGGCGTCAATATCAGGCCACATCCACATTGAATCTACCAAAGTACCGTCCAGATCGAATATACATGCATCTATATCTTTTATCATAAACTACCTAAATCTGTATTCTCATCTATAAGCTCGGGGTGTTCCTTACTGTAAGCCGTTATAACCTTATTTACCTTGCTTATCACTTCACTTCCCAAACTCATATAAAGTTTTTTATCTCCTACAATATAAAATTCCTTCTTTGCTCTTGTAGCCGCCACATTCATCATATTGGCCTCACTTACCGCCCAGCTTGCAGCACCCTTACTGTTTGTATCCGCTCCAAGCACCATAAATACTATAGGAGCTTCCTTGCCCTGGAAGGTATGAATAGTTCCGATATTTGTGACTTTGCCGTTTTCTCTCCTTGTAAAGCCTATTTCATCCAGCTTTCTTGCCAATCTGTAAGCAACATTTTTAAAAGGTGATATTATATAAATAGTGTCACTCTCGTCTTTATCCAATATTTCAGGATTTGACTTTGCCATATCCTGTATCTTTTTTAGAAGGAAATCCCCCTGTTCCTCAACATACTTATCTACAGCTTTGCCGCTTATATCATACCATCCGGTCTTTCCATAGCCCTCATTGCCCTGTACCATAAGGTTTTGATAAGAAATCTCATTTGATATGGTAAACATAGGATATTTGCAGCGCCTGTGTACCCAAAGCGGAATACCTATCCATGAGTCCTCTTCCCTTTCTCCTTTTGTGTAAAAACCGTATTGACTTGCGGCATCCACCAAGGTCTGTACTGAAGCGGACTCCGACAAGTACTTTTCGCTGACATTATAGCTTTTTGAAAGCAGTGCAAGCAGACCGCCGTCCAAAGTAAGTACAGGCTTTATTTGGAAAGGATCTCCCACAACCATAATATTCTTGCTTCTGAATATCGCACCCACTGCAGCCTGAGGAAGAGCCTGTCCCGCCTCATCCACAAATGTATGGCCCAGAACATTCTCGTCAATATTTTTTAACATTCTGGAAAAACTAGCAAAAGTGGAACTGATAACAGGAATGGTAAGATTTATCCAATTCCAAGAGATATTTATCAATCTCTTATTTTCCATATATTTACTTTGGTTTCTCCATATGCTTACGGCAGCCTTAATATTTTTTCTGTTTTCATATAAAAACTGCTTTCTTACACCAAGAGCCGATACAAAAAGCTTTGACTGCTCCACTCTGTAGTTTTCATCAAACCACGGATTTGAAAGTTGAAGCTTTTCATATTCCTTAGAAAGGTCAAGTCCTCTTGAAATATTTGCTTTGTCTGCATCAAAAGAATCTGTTATCTGAGAGTATTTTTCTTTTCTGTTATTTAAGTTTTGCTTCCAAGCTTCATACTGAGTATTCTCATTATCTGCCGCATTCTTTTGCGTATCTATTGATTTTTTCAACTCATTTATTTTATTTTGAAGCTCATTTTCAAGTTTTCTGTAGGTCTCATCCTCATCAAATAATGCCTGCAACTTATTTTGCAAAGCATTTAATTCATTTGTAAAGTTCTTGTTTTTTTCTCGGAATTAAAGATAGATGAAAAAAATCCCGGTTTTTTTGACTCTGTTTGGCTTCAAAAAAAGCATCTTTTGATTTGAAATACTTCCTGCAAGTTCTTCTCTTTGTTTTTTAGTATGACTGAGTGAACTTGAAGCCTCATTAAGGCTTACAATTTTCTCCTTTACAGACTCTTCGGCTTGCTCCCTTAACACAGCAATCTTTTTTTCTTCTCTCTTCATCCTCATTCAATAAAAGTATTCTCGATTTTTATTAAGCTCGGACTTTGCATTATAATAAGCGTCAAACTTATTTTTGTAAGCTTTTTTTGCATCATTTCTAAGTCCAGATACTTTTTTTATATTGAGTTTTAAATTTTTTTATAAATTTCATCATCCGGCTCATACTCATTTTTCAAGGCAGTTTATTATACATTCAATCCTGTTGAGTATATTGGTCATATTGTCGGCCTTGCCGCCTTCAAGAGAAAAGGAGCCCCAGAACTTTTCTTCACCGGTATCCTCAAGTATCAGTTCTTTTTTACTCTTTCCGTCTTCCTTTACCCAATTTTCTTTTACATTCTTGTTTGCAATCTCTTTAAAATAGTCTATGTTTTCAAGTTCAGGCAAAATATTCTCATCAATACCCTCTTTTAGAGGCAGTTCATTTACAATATTTTGAACCGCACCGTTATTTGAACTTGCTACAACTATATTGTTTTTTGCAATACGCTCAGGAAGCTCGCCTATGGAAGCTTTATCAAAATATCTTGTCAGCTCATTTCCTTTCACATACTTTTCAGACAATCCGCATATATCAAAAGCCTGCTCTACGATAAGCTGTGCAAATATATCTTTTAAGAGTGTAGTCTTACCCGTACCCGGAGGTCCGTTTACACTTCTCATTTGATTATTGTCATATCCTATAGTAAGATTTACAGCTACCTGCTGCATAAATGAAAGTGCAAACTTTGTATTGCTTGGAAATCTTCCGAGAGGATAATTTTCAGGACTTAAAATCTTTTCAAACTCCGCCTTATTAAACCCGTAAGAATCCTTTTTGCTGTCCAAATTTTTCCTTCCGGCTGTTTTTCCATATAGGTAATCATTCAGATTTTTATTATCTATTCTCTTAGCCTTTGTCAAATCGTCCACGAAAAAAGAATGAAGATTTGTGGCATCGGTTTCTATATTATTTAAAAGCTGTACACGACAATTCTTTAAATCTATTCCGTATTTATTCAAAAACAGTTTCAACAGTCTTATCAAATTTTTTTCAGGATTATCTTCACAGTTTTTCAAATCTTTGTTTCAGCTCATCTTTTAAATCCTCTTCAAACTTATGAAACTCCGACACTGTAGGCACTTTTTTATAATATCTCATATATGCGCTTGCACTGAAAAATAAATTTTCGTCAATATAGCGCAAGGTTTTATCAAAATACAGTGCCATACTGAATTTATCACCGTAATTTATATCGCCTTCAGGCTTTGCTATTCCATATGTTTTCCTAAGAAAATCGACCACTTCGCTAAAGGCAAATATGTCCAAATAAAACACCAAACCTGAATTCTTATATCTTCTGATATTCGCTTTTTCAATCAATGAATTAAAATAATCAAAGTATTTTTTATCTGTTAAATCATCAAGTCTCAGATTCTTTTTATCCCTAAGACTTATATCTCCCTCCGAGAGATGTTCAACCATGATCCATGCGTCTAAAATATTATTTTTCATCTCTCCAGCATCTCCATCTCAATCTCCGTTATTTTTCTGCTTTCCCCTTTTTTCAGTTTCAAATCGTCAAGTCTGAGTCCTCCGAAGGCAACTCTTTTTAAATAAGTCACCTCTCCTCCTAAAAGCTTTTTACCATTCTCTTTACCTGATGAAATTTCCCCTCATGTATTGTAAGCATTATTTCATTAGAAGATATAATTTCAAGATTTGCAGGTTTGGATACTTCACCTTCACCGATGTCCAGCCCGTTTTTTTGTCATCTCTACGGCATTTTCATTTAGTCTACCTTCAAATATCGCATAATAAGTCTTATCCACATGTGATGAAGGTGATACAAGTCTGTGATTTAAATCCCCGTCATTTGTAAGTATCAAAATGCCCTCGGTATCCAAGTCCAGTCTTCCTACAGGTACAATATTTTTTCTCTTTGAATCTATCAGCTCCATAACTGTTTTATGTACATTATCTTTTGTTGCACATACATATCCTGCAGGTTTATAGAGAATAAAGGTTTCAAACTCTTCTACTTCCACCTCTTTGCCTTCAAAGAATAATTTGTCTACTTCACTGTTTAGTTTTTCCTCTGGCTTTTTTACTATATTGTCATTTATCCTTATCTTACCGGCTTTTACATATTTTTTTATTTCCTGACGGCTTCCAAAACCGAGCTCTGAAAGGATTTTATCAACTCTGACAATCATTACATCCATCTCCAACCTTGATAATACTTATTTTTACAGCTCTTTTTATTCTGCTTTACAAATCCGAGTGAAAATCCGTCCACACATACAAGTCTGATTCCCATATACTCATCATCAGCCTCTATGGTTTCGCCCTTTAAATACTTTATTACTCTTTCATCCGTTGCACTTAAGTTTAAAGGATTTTCCCATTCATCAAACTTTATATTCATTGCCAATGCCTGAAAAGGCTCAAATCTGTTCTTTTTTATCTCACCAAGTAGCAGTCCGGTTCTTATATAATGTAAGCTCTTATCTATCAAAGCATCCTTTGGAAGATAGTATGCATAATCCTTATTTATAAAAATTCTCTCATAATCCCAGTCTCTTTTAATTTTTTTCCAAGAAACTCAAGTAACTCTTCCGGAAGCTTCGGTAATTTTCTTTTCTTTTTGTCTTTTGTTTTATTTTCATTTTTTTCAACGGCTCTATCATCTTTTTTAAGCCTTGCTACAAAATGTCCTTCTCCCTTTATCTTATGTGGGAAAAGTCTTATTGTTCCCGGTAAAATTTTTAGACTCTTCAAATCCGAAATCCGGCTTTATTTTTATCTATATTAAAGTCAGGATGATTTTCTAAAAACTCCGATAAGCTTCCCTCATCTTCCACTTTAGAATATGTACATGTGGAATATACCAAGGTTCCGCCGGGCTTTAACATCTTTGCAGCCTCGTTTAATATGCTTACCTGTAATCCTGTAAAAAACTCCGGACCTCTTCCAAGATATGCCCTAAAAACAGCACTGTCACGCCTGAACATACCCTCACCGGAACATGGTGCGTCCACTATTATCTTATCAAAATATTCAATATACACCTTTGAAAGATTCTTCGGATCCTCATTTGTTATCAAAACATTGTCAATTCCGCTGACCTCAATATTTTTTTGAAGCGCTTTTACTCTGGAAGCCGAAAAATCATTTGATACCAATAAACCTTCACCTTGAAGATATGATGCTGCCTGAGTCGATTTTCCTCCCGGAGCGGCACAAAGATCAAGTACCTTATCTCCCGGTTTTATACCTGCCACCATTGCAGGTGTCATAGCTGAAGGCTCCTGTATATAATAAAGCCCTGCAAAATAATAAGGATTTTTAGATATACTCTTTATTTTTTCAATATTACTTAAAGAAGGTGTTGTCAGTACTCCCTTTTCTTCTTCAAAGTAAAATCCCTCTTTGACCCACGGAATCTCTTTAAAATCTCTGTCAAGAATCTCTTTAAGCTTTTCCTTGGTAAGCTTTAATAAATTTGTTCTGATACCTACATAGGGTTTCTCATCCAAAGATCTGATATATGCATCATAATCTCCTTCTAAAAGCTCCTTCATGGCATCTACATAGGACTTCGGTAAATCCTTTTCCTGTATCATATATACCTCAATCTAAATCAATCTTATTACGCAAAAAAGGGCTTGTTGCAAGCAACAGCCCCATAATTATTCCTGTGTATTCTGATCTGCCGGAACAATACTGGTTGCAAGTTCCTGTCTGTTCTTATCGATCTCTCCTGTATAAAACTGCAATGAACTCAAATATTGATTGAATCTGTTCTGACTCTCAATCATTGTCCCTGAGATTATTCCCTGAAGACTTTGAAGCAACTCATCGGTATAAGATATAGCCGCCTGTCTGACACTGTTGGCCTCATTTCTTGCGTCATATACAATATTGTTGGCTTCCATTCTTGCATATTCCAATATTTTATCGGATTCCGCATATGCAGTCTGCATAATTTGATTTTCATTTACAAGTTGTGACTTTAACTTGTTTGCCTCGTTCATTATAGCATCGGACTCTTTTCTTGCGCTCAGAACAATTGCATCAGCCTTTCTCTTTGCCTCATCCCTTATGGAATTGCTTTGAATATTTGCATCAAGTATAAGCTTCTCAGCTCTGTTTTTTGCATCTGTTAAAATGCTGTCCTTATTGCTTATAACTTTTTGTGACTGTGTGACCTCCTCAGGTATCTCCTGTCTCAACTCGTTCAATAAGGCTATAAATTCTTCTTTATTTACCTTTATTATTGAATTGGACAGTGCAACGGTTTTACACCTCTCCACAAACTCTTCTATTTCAGTTATCACCTGTTCAATTCTACTCATGATCTCTCCTCAAACCTTTTTCGATCAGTCTTTTCGTTACCATTTCTCTGATATGGTCTCTTACAAAATGACTGATATCTCCATTATATACCGCAATTTCCTTAACAATACTTGAACTCAGATATGAGTATTTCAAGCTTGAACTAAGAAAAACAGTTTCCAGATTCGGCGCAATTATTTTTATTTGTCTGAGCCAATTGTAATTCATATTCAAAGTCTGTAATTACTCTAAGTCCTCTAACCAATATATTACAATTTTGCTCATGTGCAAAATCCACCAATAATCCTGCAAATTCTAAAACTTCCACATTAGGCAAATGTCCCACTACACTTTTTATCATGTTAACTCTTTCAGCAGGTGTGAAAAGAGGATCTTTGGTGTTATTGATAAGTACTCCTACAATAAGCTTGTCAAACATCTTTGATGCTCTTTCAATAATATCGATATGTCCGTTAGTAATAGGATCAAAACTTCCCGGATAAATAGCTTTAGCCATAGTCACCCTCGCTTATGCATAAAAATATGTTTATTAGACTTATACTCTTTGACCTTATCTATATACCAATACTTTTGATAAATGTGTGATATCAGTCTTAAATTCTTCTTCAATTATAACCAATGTATGCTCATCAATCAATGTGGAATTTATTAAAATATCTAAACATTTATCTTCAAATCCCTTTTGATATGGCGGATCGATAAAAACAATATCAAATTTCTTTCCATGTGTTTTTATCTTTTCTAAATTTGCTTCAAAGCTTCCCTTCAGTATGGTAGCTTTATCTATCAGCTTTGTGTGCTCAAGGTTTTCTCTTATACACCTTATAGCCTCTCTGTCTATATCACAAAAAAATATGCTTCTTTTTGCGCCCCTGCTTAAGGCCCTCAATACCTATTCCATGCTTCCGGCAAACAAATCAAGGAATGTGACGTTATAAAGTTCATTTGAAATCATATTAAATAATGTTTCTTTTATCTTATCGGTAGTAGGCCTTGTGGAAGTACCCTTTGGCGTTTTTAAAATAAGACTTCTTGCAGTTCCCGAAATTACTCTCATTTATTACTGTCCTATTTCAACAGCGGATTTGATTTCTCCTGCCTGTGTAGTGTCACCTATCGGCTCTACAGTAGCCTCTGTCGCACTGCTCTCACTTGAAGATGAGGATTCTGTAGCTGCAGGAGCGGCGACAGTCGGTGCCAAATTATAGCAAAGTACAGGAAAACCGCTGTCAACGTAATCGTATAATTGCTTTGCTATTGCAGGCGGAAGGTTTACGCAACCGTGTGAACCTGAAGTCCTGTATATTTGACCTCCGAAAGCCGATCTCCACGGTGCATCATGAAAACCGATACCTCCGTTAAAAGGCATCCAATAATCTACCGGAGTTGAATATCCTTCACCCTTTAAAGTTGCATTTCTGGTCTTATAAGTAAGAGGGAATGCACCCGGAGGTGTAGTCCAGTTCTTTGCAACATTGCCCGATACAAAATCACTCTCAAGTACCTTTGAACCGTTCTTTATTACAAACATATGCTGGGTTGTAAGGTTTACTTCAACATATGAATTTCCGTAGTCATTCTCACCGTGTGAAGCCGCTTTTCTTGAGAACTCGGGTTCTCTCTTTGTGGTCTCACCTGCCTCGATAAGAGATTTTATAGTTGCCTTTTCCTTTTCGGCATCAACTTTCCATCCGTATGAGCCTCCTGATATTGTTACAGTAGGGCCGTAAGATGTCTTCAATGTTTTCGGCTTACCTACAGTGTTATAAGCATTTGAAATTGTCTTTACAAATGAAGCAACTCCCTCATCCGATATATTTACAGATCCGTCACTGTTTACAGTTAACCATTTATGTATAGTATCGCCGTTCAAAACATTGAGCTTATCATATGAAATTCTGGCGGATATATACTTGTTCAGATTTGTAAGTGCAAGGTTAAGTGTAGGGTCGTCCGATCTTTTTGCCGGCTTTTCATACAAGTCGTTTTCTTCATAGTCAAGATTTATATCATCGTTTAAAACGATGAGCTGACTCTTTATATACTCTTTTGCCTTCTTTACATCAAGTGTATTTCCCTCGACTTCAGGTATGATGGAGTATCCCGAACCCTGAACAAAATCGGAAATTTTCGCATCTACAGGCGCAACAAATTTGGACTCGTCAAACGCTCTCAGTTTTGAAACGGTATCCTCAAACTTGTTGTCATCCACCTTAAATGAAGATTTGATTTTCAAGTCCTTTTCACCGCTCATATTTGCAATCCATGCCATACTGTTTTGCTGATGTAATAAATCCTCAAGTGAAGAGTCCTCAACAAAGGCAAGACCTACATCACTTCCCTTTATTATCTCATCATTATTATCTCTTGATCTTATTTTACTCTCAAAATTATCTATCTGCTTGGACATCACCTGTCTGACTTCATCAACGGTTTTTTCCGAAGCATCTATGCCGTTTATTATTGTATGCGGGAAAAATTTTGTTCTGTAAGTGTTTGCTTTTACAGTATAGCAACCCGCTATGAATACAATTCCAAGCACCGCCACACCGAGTGCAAACTTATTTCCCTTCTTCTCTTTCTTACCTCTTTTTCTTGGTTCTTTTTTTATTCTCAGCCATACTACTCCTATTAAAGTGCTAACTTTTTATAATGTAAATCCATGTAGTTATTTATTCTTTCTTCAAGCTTTTTACTTTCTTCTTCCCCTATATTCTCGCTTTGCACCATATCCACAGCTTTTTTTGCCATCTCAAATATATCATTGTCATTGTATATATCCGCAACTCCAAAAATCAAGTTCTCCGCTTTGTGCAAGACCGAAAAAGCTCTCCCGGGCCTCTTAAAAACAAGATCCCTTGATGCAATATAAAATCCGTCATTAGAATTTCCTATGATTTCCAGTCTCTTTTTTGCAATATTTGAATTTGAAGTTCTGACAAATATGGCATAAGATTGTAATTCGCTTCTTCCGACTCTGCCTCGAAGCTGATGAAGAGTCGCAAGTCCGAACCTTTCAGCATTTTTCAATCATAATAACTGTTGCATTAGGCACATCCACACCAACTTCGATTACAGTTGTAGAAACTAAAATATCTATCTCTTTATTTACATACCGAGACATTATATCATCTTTTTCTTTCTGTTGCAGTCTCCCATGTAACACTTCTATCTTACAATTTTGTGAAAATTTATCTGCTATTTTCTTACTGTACTCTATTACATTCTCTGCTTCTATATTTTCACTTTCTTCAACCATAGGACATATTATATATGCCTGATGGCCTTTACCTATTTCAAGTGATATATGCCTGTAGGCTTTTTCCCTGTCATTTTCCGTTATAACAGCATTCTTTATAGGTAATCTGCCCACAGGTTTTGTTTCTATAGTGGAAATATCCAGATCACCGTAAAGTATAATTGCAAGTGTCCTCGGTATCGGTGTAGCCGACATTACAAGTACATGAACATCCTCTCCCTTATCTGAAAGAGTTGTTCTTTGCCTTACACCGAAGCGATGCTGCTCATCTGTTACTACAAGTCCGAGATTTTTAAATTTTACATCTTCTACAAGCAGAGCATGTGTACCTACTACAATATCTATCTCACCGGCTTCTATTTTTTCATAGACTGCCAAATGTTCTTTCTTTGTCATAGAACCTGTTAGAATCCCTATTTTAGGAGGATTTTCCAATTTCTCCAAGGTCTCCGACATGGATTTAAAATGCTGTTTTTGCCAAAACTTCGGTAGGCACCATAACAACACCTTTGAAATCCCTGATTTTACAGCCATATATAGGCATATCAAAGCTACTACCGTCTTTCCCGAGCCTACATCTCCCTGTATCAATCTATTTGTAACCACACCGCTTGACATATCGTTTAAAATTTCATCTATCACATTATTTTGTGAATCGGTGAGCTTAAACGGCAGAGTGGACTTTATTTCTTCCAAATATTTGATTTCTTTTGATACTATATTTTTTTGATTTTTACTCTGAGCCTTTTTATTTTTTTCAAAAGTTTCATTCCATATAAGAATCTAAAGAAATCATCAAAAAGCCAGCCTTTTTTTAGATTCAAAAAGACTTGACTTACTTATAGGATCATGAATATTTATTATTGCATTATTTCTGTCTTCCAAGGAAAACTCTTTTAGTATGCTCTCAGGTAAATATTCTTCAAAATCCTTGTCATCTATATATTCAAAAGCCGATTTTATCAGCTTCTCCATTAAATTATTATTTATACCTGCCGTAAGTGCATATATAGGCTTAAAACTGCCTATCTTCTTTTCATATTCATCTACGGTATAAATAGTAGGATGTTCAAGCGTATTCTTGCTTCTTCTTGAGAATTTCCCCACAAAAATATAGCTCTCACCATGCTTTAGGGTTGACCTAAGGTATGGGGAGTTATACCATATTACATCTAATACATCAATAAAGTCTGTAACTTTCGTTACAGCTATTTTTCTGTTCGGACCGGTAAGTGATATGCTCTTTGTAACGGTAGCCTTTATAACCACCTCTTCATCCTTGTTTGCTTCGGAAATTTTTGTAGGAGCTTTGTATTCCAAATATCTTATCGGATAATGTTTCAAAAGATCTTTGACAGTCTTTATATCAAGCTTTTCCAAATATTCTGCTGTTTTTGCTCCTACGCCCTTTATATTTTTTACAGATATATCTATCAAGCCTACCTCCCTACAAAGTTTTAACTAGGTCGCCAAATCAGATATTTGACAGACCTAGTTATTAAAAATCTTATTCTACAGATATGAAATAGTAGTAAACAGGCTGTCCTCCAAAATGTAATTCAAACTCTACATTCTCATATTTGCCAACCAATTCATCGCATAACTTGGTAGCATCCTCTTCACTTACTTCCTCGCCATAGTAAAGGCATACCAATTCACTTGAATCATCAATCATATTGGCAAGTGCCTTGTCTACAGCTGAATCAATACTCTTATCTACACCTATTATTCCACTGTCTCCCAATGCCATAACATCATTTTTCATGTATTTCAACATCGTCAATAGTGGTATTTCTTACCGCATAGGTGATCTGAGCCGACTTCACATTTGAAATCTCTTCAGTAGCATTTTCAAGATTTTCCTCAGCGCTTCTGTCCTCTGAAAGACTTATCATTGCTGTGATTCCCTGAGGAATAGTCTTGGTAGGTATTACTACAACCTTCTTATCTTCCACTATCTTAGCCGCCTGCTCAGCCGCCAAAATAATGTTTTTATTATTCGGTAATATATATATAGTTTCAGCGTTCAAATGCTCTACCGCATTCAAGATGTCCTCAGTACTCGGATTCATTGTCTGTCCGCCTTCAACAACCACATCAACTCCTATTTCTTTAAATATTGATGTAAGACCGCTACCTGCACTGACGCTTATAACTCCCATTTTCTTTTTCTGCTTTTGAGATTCAAGGATTTGATCAACTCCCTTGATAACTCTCTCTCTATGCTCTTCACGCATATTATCAATCTTAAGATTGGTAAGCTCACCAAAGGTCAATCCTCTTTGAATAGCCAATCCCGGATCGTTTGTATGCACATGAATCTTAACCACTTCATCATCAGCTACACATACAAGTGAATCACCGATTGAAGTAAGGAATTCTTTAAACTCCTCCTCATCCTTATCTGTAAATTCCTTATTTAAATTTACAATAAACTCTGTACAGTATCCGAACTTGATATCCGAAGTATCGATATCCTCTCTTGCGGCACCGTTTGCACTACCCTCAGACTTTGTTGAAAGTACCACATCGCCAAGCTCTATCACATTTCCCTTAAGGCCTTCAAGTATACCGTGAAGTATAACCATAAGTCCCTGACCGCCTGAGTCCACTACTCCGGCTTTCTTCAGTACAGGCAACATCTCAGGTGTTTTCTTTTAAAGTCTCATCACCATATGCCAATACAGCTTCCAAAAATGCGATAATATCATCATATTCATCATGTATTTCAAGGGCCTTTTCACCCATTGCTCTCGCAACGGTAAGTATTGTACCCTCTTTCGGCTTCATTACCGCCTTATATGCAGTCTCACTTGCCTTATCAAATGCAAGTGCAATTTCAAACACATCTACAACAGGTGACTCCTTTAATATCTTGGCTGCACCTCTAAAAAGCTGTGAAAGTATAACACCTGAGTTTCCTCTGGCACCACGCAATGAGCCCTGTGCTATTGCCTTACACATAGATGCAATGTCATCGCCTTCTTCAGCCGCCAATGTCTTTGCCGCCGACATTATTGTCATTGTCATATTTGTACCGGTATCTCCGTCAGGAACCGGGAACACATTCAGTTCATTTATCCATTCTTTTTTTGCTTCTAAGCTTTTTGCTCCTGTTATAAAAGCACTCTTTAGTGATTGTGCATCAATCTGCTCTAGACTCACAAAAAAATCCTCCTTAGTCTATTATTCGTACACCTTCTACGAATATATTTATTTTTCTTTACTTCCATTCCGGTAAACTTCTCCGCCTTATACTGGATAGTCTCTATTAGATTTTGAGTTATAGCACTTATGCTAAGTCCATACGCAACTATGATATGGAAATCCAAAATCAACTTATTATCCTCTATTTTTACACTGATGCCCTTTGTGAGATTTTCTCTCTTCAAAAGCCTTGATATACCGTCTGTTACAGAAACTGCCGCCATACCAACTATACCGAAGCATTCAACCGCCTGTATTCCTACATAGAATGCTATAACATCCGGATTTATGCTTATCTGACCAAGATTTGTATTGATTTGACCTTTGTTCATATAACCCTCCAATCATTTTATCGTCAAAAGACTTTATACTGTGGTCCTGCCACTTAACTATGAAATAGTAAATACTTTTTCGTAGTTTTTATAGATATTTTTAATATCTCCCAAATATGCTATTGAGGTCCATAACACATCTAAGATACTTAATCATAACATTTTTTTATAATAAAGACAATGCAAGCTTTTTATTTTGCCAAATCGATTATAATAAAATCAGTGTAAATTTTTTTACTCCACAATACAATTTTTTTGTAGTACAATAGATACATCATTTTTTTAGAAGGTTTTTTTATGGAGTATAAATTCAGCAAAAAAATAAAGATATTTTCTTTCTCGGCATCAGAGACGGTATTCCGATTGCTCTCGGATACTTTGCCGTATCATTTTTCTCTTGGAATAATGGCTACAAAATCAGGGCTGTCTCCGTTTCAAGGACTAATAGCAAGTTTTCTAAACAACGCCTCTGCAGGAGAATATGCCGGCTTTTTCAATGATTGCAGTATCTTCAACTTACATAGAAATCGCCGTTATTACTCTCATAGCAAACGCCAGATATCTTTTAATGAGTATTGCCATGAGCCAGAGAATAAGAAAGGATACACCTCTTCACCATATATTTATAATCGCACATATGCTAACTGATGAGGTCTTTGCCGTATCCATTGCAAGACCCGGAGATATAAATCCGTACTACACCTTCGGTGTAATGCTTGTCGCCTCGCCTGCATGGTCATTCGGTACATTCTTCGGTGCAATAGCGGGGAATATATTGCCTGTGAGGTTGGTTTCAGCTTTCAGCGTGGCGCTTTACGGAATGTTTATTGCAATAATAGTTCCTGCGAAAGAAAGTCTGATAAGATAATACTTGCTTTTGGTTATTATAAGCTTTTCACTCAGCTATATATTCTCCTTTAAGTTTTTTCATATATCTGAGGGAATAAAAACAATACTTTTGACTGTGATAATATCTGCTCTCGGAGCAATATTCTTTCCTTTAAAGAACGGAGTAGCCGATGAATAAATGGATCTATATTTTTATAATGTTTGCAGTTACCTATATTATAAGGGTTCTTCCTCTTACAATTATAAGAAAAAAGATTAAAAACACCTTTATCAGATCTTTTTTTATACTATGTGCCGTATGTAACTCTCTCTGTAATGACTTTTCCCGCAATATTAAATGCTACAATGTCAAAATCAGCAGCACTTGTAAGCTTTATTGTAGGAATTATTGCGGCGTGGTTTGGAGCAAATCTTTTTAAGGTTGCACTTCTATGCTGCAGTCTTGTACTAATTATTGAATATTTTATTGTATAAATATAGGGCCGACCTTTGTCGACCCTCATCTTTATCCTCTAAATCTGTATCCAACACCCCAAATAGTCTCTATAAATTGAGGTTTTGAACTGTCTTGCTCTATTTTTTCTCTGATATTTTTGATATGTACGGTAACTGTTGAAATATCACCCATTGACTCAAGCCCCCATACTTCTTTAAAGAGATCTTCTTTTGAATATACCTTGTTCGGATGTTTTGCAAGGAAGTAGAGTATATCAAACTCTTTTGCAGTCAGTGTTTTCTCTTCTCCATAGCCCCAAACTCTTCTGGAGCCTGCATCTATCTTCAAATCTCTGATTTCTACAATGTCCTTATTTGCTGTTAGAACACCTGCCAACCTGTCATATCTGTTAATATGTGCCTTTACTCTTGCCACAAGTTCACTGGGGGAAAAAGGCTTGGTCATATAATCATCCGCGCCCAGTCCAAGTCCTCTTATCTTGTCAATATCATTCTTTTTTGCACTGACCATGATAATAGGTATCTCTTTTTACGGCTCTTATCTGCTTACATATCTCATATCCGTCAACTCCGGGCAGCATCAAATCCAATAATACCAACTCATAGTTTTTCATTTAACGCTCTTCCAAGTCCTTCTTTACCGTCAGTTGAAATATCGACCTCAAAGCCGGATATTTCCAAATAATCCCTTTCCAGCTCAGCTATACTTACTTCATCCTCTATTATAAGAACTTTGCCCATTTTATATCTCCTACTTCTTTAACTCTATGCTAACCTCTGTTCCAACGCCCGGTTTAGACATAGCTACAACACTTCCCTCATGATTTTTCTATTACTTTTTTTACAATAGAAAGACCTATACCGCTTCCTCCAAGTTTAGTATTTCTTGACACATCACTTCTGTAAAATCTCTCAAATATATGCGGCAAATCTTTTTCGTCTATCCCTCTGCCGTTATCCGAGATTTGTATATTTATTGCATCCGACGTTTCTGTGACTCTAAAATGAATTTCAGGTTCTTCCTTGTCCATATATTTCACAGCATTTGAAACGATATTGTTTTAAGGCTCTCTTTATCTGCTCCTTATCCATATCTATAACAGTATGTCGGCTTACATTAACCTTATACTCAAATTTTATTTTTATTGTTTCAAGTTCCAGATACAAATCCTTTGCATATTCATCAAAAAATTCTTTTACATAAATCTTTTCGTATTTATAGGACATGTGTTTTTCTGCAACCTGAGAATAATACAGCAACTCGTCAATCAATGAAGTCATATCATTTGTCTTATTATATATTGTATTCAGGTAATCTCTTGTCTTTTGAGGTGATGAGGCAACACCGTCAAGTATTCCCTCCACATATCCTCTTATTGCAGTAAGCGGTGTCTTTAAATCATGAGAAATATTACTTACCAGCTCTTTTGCCGCATCTTCTGAAAGTTTTTTCTCTTCTTCATCTTCCTTTAACTTGATTCTCATTCTCTCGAAATCCTTGAATAAAAAAGGAATCTCAGAAAAATCTCTTTCATCTAATTGATAATCCAAATCTCCATCTGCTATCTTCTTTGTAGCTGTTTGCAATTTATCCAGAGGAACGAGAATCCTTTTATAAATCCAGATCCACATAACAACCGCCACAATATCTATTATGGTTACAAGAATGGTAAGCCAGATACCTATATTACCCGTAGTATCATAATTCATACTGTATATGAGAAGTATAGACGGTATGATTATTATAAGGCAAAATATCGAAAATAAACCGGAGCCGATTTTCATCAGATAGCCTTCTTAAGTTCTTCTACCTTATCAAGTCTTTCCCATGGAAGACTCAAATCATCTCTTCCAAAATGTCCGTATGCCGCAGTCTGCTTGAAAAATAGGCTTTCTAAGATCAAGCATCTTTATGATTGCAGTAGGTCTTAAATCAAAATGCTTTCTGATAAGCTCTACTATCGCACTGTCACTTATCTTTCCTGTTCCGAAAGTATCTACCGAAATAGATGTAGGATGAGCCACACCGATAGCATAAGATAACTGAATCTCACATTTTTTTGCAAGTCCTGCAGCTACTATATTCTTTGCAACATATCTTGCCGCATAAGCTGCCGATCTGTCCACCTTTGTACTGTCCTTACCTGAGAAAGCACCGCCGCCATGTCTTGCATAACCGCCGTAAGTGTCTACTATTATCTTTCTTCCTGTAAGTCCGGAGTCTCCGTGAGGTCCGCCTATAACAAATCTACCTGTAGGATTTATAAATACTTTGTATTCTCATCAACCATATCCTGTGGAATTATTTCATCAAATACATATTTCTTTATATCCGTATGAATCTGCTCCTGCTCCACATCCTCATCATGCTGTGTGGAAAGTACAACTGTATCTATTCTTACAGGCTTACCTCCCTCATCATACTCTACCGTAACCTGTGTCTTGCCGTCAGGTCTAAGATACTTAAGTGTACCGTCTTTTCTTACCTGTGTAAGTCTCTTTGCAAGATTATGTGCAAGATATATAGGGTATGGCATAAATTCTTTTGTTTCATCTGTAGCATATCCGAACATAAGTCCCTGGTCACCTGCACCGTTGTCCTCATCCTCTTTATCAATATGCTCTCTTGACTCAAGCGCCTTATCTACACCCATTGCTATATCACTTGACTGCTCATCAAGTGCTACAAGCACACTGCAGGTGTCACAGTCAAAACCGTACTTTGCTCTGTCATAACCTATTTCTCTTACAGTTTCTCTAACTATCTTTTGAATATCAACAGTTGCCTTTGATGAGATTTCTCCCATTACAAGTACCATACCTGTAGTCGTAGCCGTCTCACAAGCCACTCTTGAATTCGGGTCTGCACTTAAATATGCATCCAATATTGCATCTGAAATCTGATCGCACATCTTATCAGGATGTCCTTCAGTAACTGACTCTGAAGTAAAAAGTCTTCTCTCTTTCATTTCTCTCCTATCTTTTACACTTATATATAAACCTTAGAATATAAACCATCTTTTATAAAGCCGTTATCTAAAAAAGCCCACCAAATGGTGGACTAAGGTTTCCACTCATTGCTCGATTTCTCGCTCAGGTTGGCACCTTCCTAAAAGGGGTTGCCGTGACATCACAGATCCTTAACTCTCCGTCACTCTTAATAAGTGTATATGTATATACCCTTCAGGGCAAAATTATTTTGTTGCATTCATAGTATACCATTTTCATATAGTTATGTAAATATGGTATTTTAACATTTAGAGCTAATCCAAATAATTAAGTCTCCTTAAGCTGCCTTCATCAAATGTATAGCTCTGTGTTATAAATGGATATGTTATCTCACTTTCATAATACCACGGATCCTTGCTGTGAGCCGGATTTTTGATTATATGAAAGCTTTGAGCAGGCATAAATCCCTGTGCAAGCAAAAATGCCTTTTCTCCTACCTCATTTTCACAAATATCCGCTACCATCACCACATGTCCCGGGCTTCCACCCTTTATAAAAATATCTCCTACTTTAAGCTCTGATATATCTACAGGTGTTGATTCATTTTCCATAGACAGAGTGGACGAATACGAAAAAACAATTCGTAAATATTTTTTGAAAGTTTCTTCACTGTCATCAGATGAAGCAACCTGCTCCCAATATGGCTTATCATTCGAAAACTTAACTCTATACCCCTCTTTCCAGTGATTATAATCGCATACAAATCCGTCTACAAAATGAAAGCTGATCTTATCATGTCTACCGCTCTTATACAGATATTCAGCATATATTCTCATAATACTGTCTGCACACTGCTGCAAGTCTTCTTCCGCCACTTCCATAGAAAATACTGCGACGTGACCTTCTCCACCCTTTTCCCTCTTATCAAAGTAATACACAGGAGTACCGTCAGGCTCAAGCGGATAATTCCCTATAAAATCTGCAAAGCTTCCCTTTGTCGCTTCCACTCTTTTATATCCCTTTGGTGTAATAAAACGGGTAAAAAGAGTATTTCCTTCGGGATTTATAAAATCTGAAAGCTGTACAACACTCTCCTCAGCACTTTCTTTCTTGCTCTCATTATCATTTGTTTTTGTATCATTACTATTTTCAACAATTGTGCTTTCTGCTTCCTCATTTGTGACGGTATTCATATTTTTACTCTTGCAACCCCAGCATATGCAAGCCATCATAATAAGCAGTAAATAAAATTTATTTCTCTTCATAAAATTCATCAATGTCTGTATACCCCCTTTCAAGCTCTTAAAATCAGATTTATTTACTTTAAGTACTCCTCTATTTTGTCTTCATATTTTTTTAAAAGTTCCCTTGAATAAACTTTTTCATTTTTTGAGTCTCTAACTTCTTTCCAAAGGGTAGCTGCAGACTTTTTAACTTATCAGAATAATTATTGCTACATTCATCTAAACAAAAAAATCTTTTTAGAAACTGATTCCATTGACAAGCTGAATTATCATACTTAGCGTAATCTGATTCACCATAATATACTTTCAGCATATCTTGTATCGTAAAGCTTAAATCATTTTCGGCTTTTACTTTCCTCCAAGCTGTTGCCATATCAGCATTAAATTTAAATGGATTAAAACCTGTTACAGCAGAAAAATAATCTCTAAATTTTTGGTTAAAGGAAAATTCACATTCAAGCAATGACGTATTTAAATTTATCGATTCAGTTTGATTTTTGTTTACTTTCCTTACAGATTTTTTTCCACTCTATTTCCCTTAAAAAAATTGTTCTATAATTAAGTTCAGTTCTTGCTTTGTGCATTTATATTCCAGCCCAAGAGATTTACAAATTTGTGAAAGTTCTTCTCGATACCAATAATATCTGTTAAATTCTTCAAATGATTTTTATATCTTTAAAATCCGGTCTAATATCTTTCATCATCTCTCCTCTATAAATACTGATTTATCTATAATATTTATCATAGTAAATAATCCAATTAAAAACTACATTTCAAATCACAACTCTTTTGTATAATAGTACCTCTCACCTGTATAAGGGTATTTTTTCAAGGCAAACACTTCTTTATAACCATGTTTTTCATAAAATTTCGGTGCTTGAAAATTAAAAGTATCCACAAATGAGTACTTACACCCTCTTTCTTTTGACTCTCTTTCCGCCATTTTCAAAAATTTTTTTGAACCGATCCCTTGTCCCCGTAAATCGTCACTGACATATAAATATTCAATCTCAAGCCAATTCCCAAAAGTCTCCGCTACCATTCCTGCAACTAAATTCCCCTGTTCATCTTCCAAATAAATATTAAGTGGTTCACTTTTTAGATGGTTCTCTATTGGCTCTGTTATAAGCTCTGATTAGATTTGCCAGTTTATGTGTTCTTTCAGATTCTGTATTTTTCCAATTTCAATTCCATACTTTATAAGTCCTTCACTATTTTTTTATACTTCTACCACCTTAATAAGACTCATATAACTGTCTAATCTGTTATTTACATACTAAATTTTCAAATCCTTATTATTTAACATTCCACCAAACATTGTATGATATAAATCCTTTGCTGATTCTTCTATCTTGGTAATACTTGAGATTTTATTTCCTGCATCCTTCGATGATGCTCCACAAAGTAGGTGTCCAGATCTATGAAATTTTCCACCACGTTTTTTTCAAATCTTCTTTAGTAGCCATTCGAGATTTTTATTTCTGCAATATCCTTTGTATTTTTGGCTTGTCTGTACCGCAATTTGCATTAAATCTTTTGGTAGAATACCCATAAATTTCAGCAAGATCAAAATCAAGCATAACCTTTTGATTTCTTAATTACTCTTTTTTTTAATTAAGCTTCCCAAAAGATTTCCTGTTGTTGCAATTATACCGTATATCAATACATAAACAGTCTGCACTTTCATTATAAAATATAAATATAGTCGGAACAAAGAGTATCATAATTAACAATAAAAAAATATCAAATTAAAAAAATTTGTTGTTTAGTTTATAATCGTATTATTTTTATTAGCTATATCTTCTACAAACCTCTTATCGTGTTCCACAAATATGAGTGTAGGATTTGCTTCTTTTATAATTTCCTCAATCTGTATTCTTGATATTACATCTATATAATTTAACGGTTCATCCCAAACAAATATATGAGCCGGCTTTTGATAAACTTACAGCAATTAAAACTTTCTTTTTTTGTCCATCGCTATAGTTCTTCATATCCATTTCAAATAATTCTCTTGCAAAAATCTAATTTTTCTAAGAATTGTTTTTGCACAATGTTTCATCAACACCTTGCTCATGAATATACTTATTTAGACTACCCGTTAAATTTGATGTATCCTGAGGAATATATGATATTTTTTTAAATCACTTGCTAATTTTTACATCACCTGAATACTCATGATGTAACCTTAATAAAATTTTAATCAAAGTTGATTTTCCGCTACCATTACCCCCATATATAGCCACTATATCACCTTGCTTTTATCTCAAAACTTACATTACTTAATATCTGCCTTTCTCCATAATATGATGATAAATCGCAAACTGATATTAGAGGATTTTTTTGTGGTGATCTAACGGATGCAATAATAGTCTTTCCTTTGTTTCAATATCTTTTTAGTAAATTTTGTTTTTTTCTTCTATTGCCTTATTTTTGTCTATTCTCTAAATTCTTAGATTTTTTTCATCATCTTAGCTGATTGATGACCCTATATGTCCCTTGTCCGGCTTTTACGCCTGATACTTTCACACCGTTTTTTTAGTATTTTTCAACTTTATCAGACCAAATTTGACTTTGTCTTGCGACTTCTTTTTAATCGTTTAATACCTTTTCTTAATTTCTCGTTTTCACTGATTTCAAATTGGTCTTTCCTCAATTTATTTTTCATACCACGATGTAAAAATTTCCCTGATTGGACATCAATAGAATTCCTGTTAATAGAAATAACATGATTGATACAGCCATCTAAAAAAATCTCTATCATGAGATATGAGCAAAAAAACCTTTTTTTACTTTTTCAGATATTCACTGACAATTTTTTTCTTCCGTCCATATCTAAATGGTTTGTTGGTTCATCTATAAGTAAAAAAACCATCTTCTCTTGTAAACAAAAATAGCTAAAAAGGATTTTTTTGTTTGTTCTCCTTTAGAAAGCGTTTCAAACTTTCTGTAAACAAGACTCTCATCTACATTTAGCAAATTAAGTTCTCTAAATAATTTCCATTTTTTTCCTCATCTGATATTAGTTCTTTATATAACTCAATACCGAATTTTTGAAGTATCACTTAAATTGGGTGGAAACTTAATAAAAATCAACGCTTTTTGCTGATTTTACCTTGATAAACTTCTTGGTTTAGAAGTAGCTTAAATAGTGTTGATTTTCCAATTCCATTTCTTCCTATTAATCCTGTTTTCCAATTCGTATCAAATGAAAATGATACATTTTCAAATATAGGTTTTTCATAGCCATAATATGAGAAACTAAGGTTTTCAATTTTAATTGTTGACACAAAAAAACACCCCCTAAAATTGGAAGTTATCAGTTTGTAAATCTCAATAAATATCCATTTTGGATCTTGGATCAAGAACTCCATCTGTATTTCTTCTATTCCGTTAACCAAATATACACTTTTTAGTCAGTTTTTTTGTAAATCTCTAATTTTTTTGTTTTTTTAACTAATGTATATAGTTTTTTTCAATATCATCAACTGCTATGGAAAAAAATTTATTCCTCTTCCTAAAGGATAAGTCAATTCTCCTGTGTTCCACCCCTCATCATGAATTTGTTCAAACATAAACTGACTATCTTGAAAAAGACATAAAAATAAATTTCTCTTTCTGTCGTTCGTACTCTATTTTTAAATCCTAATTCTTTGTAAAAATTTTTTTGGTTTGAAGAATATCAAAAACTGATAATTCAGGAATCAAATTATTAAAATCCATACCAACATCTCCTAAAAATTCAAATTTATCTATTTCGATAATTTAGCTGATTTAGTTGCAATATATGTTTTTAATATTCATTTCATGCAACCTACCGGAACCGTTTGTATCTTCATATATATCAAGCAGAGTAAACCCTGCCTTTAATTGTCCACCTATCTGCTCAGTTATATTGTGAGAGAACTGAATTCCTGAATTCCCTTTAATCATATATTCTTTAGTCGCTTTTATCTTTTTAATGGATTAAAAGGCATTTTTCCAAACAATTTCTTTTTTTCTTCGTCATCCACAATGTAGTTTATCTCATTATTTAAACCTGCAAGAAGAATTCCACCCTTTTTCAGAACTCTATATGCTTCGTTAAAAAAACATGTTGCACATCTTCAACATAACAGTTTGAAACAGGATGAAATACTATATCAAAAGTTTCATTTTCAAAAGGCAAAAATTTTTGTCATATCACCTTCAATTGCTTTTAATATTATAGCCCTCTCTTTCAGCAACTAAAAAAATTCGTTTTTCTATTTGCTTTGAAGAATAATCAAGCACAGTACATTCTGCCCCTAAAGCATTAAATATAGGCATTTGCTGACCTCCACCTGATGCTAAACCTAAGATTTTTCTTTTCCTTTTTAAATCTCCCAGCCACTCATGTGGAACCGGACATGTAGGAGTAAGAAAAAAACTTTCCATTCTCCATTTTTTTCGCACTGATATATGCATCATGTGAAGTTGGTTTCCCCCATTCCCAACCTTCCTCAACCCATCTGTCAATAGTTTCTTTGTTTATATCCTGATATGTTTTCATTATTTTACTTACCTCCATAACAACTAAAAATTCACTAACCTTGGTAAACCATGATTTAGCTATACTGTTTATCATAGTAAACAATCCACTTCCAAACTGCATTTCAAATCACAACTCTTTTTGTATAATAGTATCTCTCCCTGTATAAGGATATTTTTTCAATGTAAACACCTCTTTATAACCATGTTTTTCATAAAATTTCGGTGCTTGAAAATTAAAAGTATCCACAAATGAATACTTACAGCCTCTATTTCTTGACTCATTTTCCGCCATTTCTAAGATCCTTGAGCCTAGTCCTTGATTACGTAAACTATCACTGACATACAGATATTCAATCTCAAGCCAATTCCCAAAAGTCTCCGCTACCATTCCTACAACCAAATTTCCTTTTTCATCTTCCAAGTAAATATTAAGAGGTTCACTTTTAGACTGTTCTCTATTGGCTCTGTTATAAGCTCTAATTAGATTTGCCAGTTCATGTATTCTTTCCGATTCTGTATTTTCCAATTTCAATTCCATACTGTATAAGTCCTTCACTATTTTGTACTTCAATTTTTTAAATTCTAATTACCGAACTTAGCAAACATGGATTTATCTCTCCATACGAACAAGAAACTCTATCGTGTCTTCTTCATATTTCTTTTTATTTGTAGTGTCAAAACCATGTTTCTTATAAAATACTATTGCTTTTTATATTTTTTTCTAATACCCATAAGAAATCAACATCTTTTTCTGCTATTCCATATTCTAATAAATCAGCCCCAATAGATTTTCCTTGAAGAGTAGGTTCAACAAATAATCTTCTCACTTCCCGTTTTTCGATTTGAATAAACCCTTTTACAACACCATCATCATAAACCCAAATGCTATCCAATTCTTTTGCAAAACTTTCTACCATATTAAAAAAACTGTTAAATCTTCAAAATAGAAAGTATCTTCTTGAAATATCGGATAAAAAAAATTCAGCCTATAGTTAAATACAAATATTTCGGCTATTCTCACTAAATCATCAACCGTTGCTTGTCTTATATAATTCATGCTTCACACCACCAGATTCAAATTTACACAGACTAGTAAACCTGGATTTCTTAATTACTTTTTTAATAAACTTCCGAAAAGGTGTCCTGTTATTTACATACTAAATTTTCAAATCCTTATTATTTAACATTCCACCAAACAGTGTATGATACAAATCCTTTGCTGATTCTTCTATCTTGGTAATACTTGAGATTTTATTTCCTGCATCCTTCGATGATGCTCCACAAAGATAAAAAGGCTTCATTTTTCCGTTCCATAGTCTATTGAAATATACCTATCATGATACTTTTTTTACCTGCAATCTTTATTTTTTTAAGTTAATGTTAGGGTAATCTCTTATAAAAATCATCTAAAATACTTTTTTTGTAAGCATATCTTTATTTCTAACATTATCGCTAAATATGATGACTTCCACATTATCTTTTTGCAGTTCTTAGCGACTCTAATGTTTTTTTAAGCCTATGTAGTTATCTATCACAAAAATACTTTTTCTTTGCAGACTTATATTTTTTTGTATAGGCAACATCCGCTTCAATCTTATCTCCATTCATCAAAAAGGAAATGCTTATAGGTGTCCGGATCTATGAAATTTTTCCATCACTTTTTTTCAAATCTTCTTTAGTAGCCATTTGAGATTTTATTTCTGCAATATCCTTTGTATTTTTATTGGTTTGAATAGCAATTTGCACTAAATCTTTTTGGACTGATAAAGTCTTGATTTTTCAATAATAAAGTCTTTCATCTGCTTAAACATTCGTATTAATGCCTTGCTTTGCTTAACAGCAAGTTCTCCTCTTAATACAGTCATAAGCATATAAATACCCTGCTCTGTAAAAAGCATAAGGTGGTTTTCTACGACCGCCCCAACTTGATGTCGATTTTTTTCGATATCAAGTTTTTCAAACTCCGACTTCGTCAACTGAAACATAAAAATCATCATCAAATTTCTCAGCATTGTTTTTTTACTTGTTCGTTAAATCTTGTCGTTGTATACCCATAAATTTCAGCAAGTTCAAAATCAAGCATAACCTTTTTGATTTCTTATATAGTAAATCTTGTTTTTTTATTGTAGTTTCGTCTATTACCACTATTTCTTTATTTTTCTTCTATCATAAAATGAACCTCACTAAATTTATACTGACCGGTAAACAGGGATTTCTTAATTACTCATTTTTTTAATTAAGCTTCCCAAAATATTTCCTGTTGTTGCAATTATACCGTATATCAATACATAAACAGTCGCACTTTCATTATAAAATATAAATATAGTCGGAACAAAGAGTATCATAATTAGCAATAAAAAAATATCAAGTTAAAAGAATGTCTAATCCCATAAATTAGGGAAGTTAAAAAAACAAATAATCGGAATTAAAATTAGTAAGAAGAATATACCGGTTCCTGTATCATTAATTAAAACAGGTAACACATAAAAAGCTAGCATTATCACTATTAAGTAAAGAGACATTTCTCTTGTTTTTTCATTTTCTTTACCTCCGTAAATTCACATACTTTATTTCTACAAACCCGAATTATCCCTTAATAGATAATTTCATAGAATTCATAGGGATTACTTCCAAAACAAAGTGTTCATCACTAATTCCGGTATTGGGATGTGAATCTGCAATCTTTATATTAAAATCTCCAACATAATATGAATTATAATTTGAAAAAGTACCAAAAACAATATACTGTACTCCGATATAATCAAGCATCCCACTTTCATCCGGTTCAATGCTAATAACCTCAAGGGGTTTTTCGATATCAACACCATATTTATCCAGCCATAATGCCAATTCCGAAAATTCTTTTCTTGACTTAGCATAGTAAAAGCTTACAGTAATCACAGTCACATAGCAATCCTGAGGACAATGAATTGTAGTACTCTCTCGTTTTTAACTATATCTATCTTCATAGTTATCTCCTTAAAACATTAGCAAACACCAGGTTTTCTTTCCCCGGAATATTTCCCGATAATATTTCTAATATAGATTTTACTGTACTTTTCATATTCAGTCCATATTTTTAGTCCCGGCCTGTAGAAAAAAACTTTTTCTGTATCTGCTCCGCTACTATGGTACTCGCAGATTCTTCAAGCTTTACTACAACTTTTTCCAACAAAACTATTGAATACAGAAAAAAAGCACATATCTGAAAGATTCTATAATCTTAAAGTTATGTGCTTAGTTTTTTTACGCTATTCGATTATTTAGACATACCGTTTTTTTAAGCTTTTAGTTATAGGAATCCAAAGTTCCATTTTTATAGTCTTTACTGTCCATATCACCTTCGTAATAATATTCAAAGTCAGGTTTACCTGAATGTACATAGCCATGCTCAGGGAAAAAAATACTTCCATCGCATATTTCCATCCGTTATGAATACAATCCGGAACACTTCCTATTAACTCTACAACGGCATACTCTGCTTCTTCCACTTCCAAAACATCTAACCCCATGCTTATGGCTTTGTCTACATCATTAACAATATAGCCTGCCATGTAGTTTATTTTGCTTGGATTTTCTACATCATGACAAACGCCCATACTTTGACCGCTTCCCAAACTTGCAAGTTCATCATAGCTATATTTTTTTATATAGCTTATTCCATACACTCGGACATAATGATGAATTGATGCTTTGTTCATTTACACCTGCAACCGCAAATGCTTTTTTTCTTTTTGAATTGTAATATTCATGCTTCTTCCTCCTCTTACACTGAGTGTTAATTGCACTCGTGATACTAATTTGAACGGTTTCCCATTTCTTACCTCAGAGGGAGTAAATCCATGAAAATTCTTAAATGCTGTTCCAAATGAATCTGATGACTCGTATCCGAATTTGAAAGCAACATCAATAATCTTATCATCCGTATCTCTTAATATAACGGCTGCTTCCGTCAATCTTCTGCTTCTTAAATATTCTGAGAGCGTTGTTTCGGTCAAAATAGAAAACAAGCGACTGAACATTGAATAAGAGTATCCTGATAACCGGGTTACTTTCTTTTCGTCAATTTCATCATCGAGAACTGTTTCAAGATAATCAATCGTATTGTTAAACGACTTGATAATATTCATTTCAAATCCCCCCTTTTTTCGGTTTATTTTAGTATAGAGTAAGATTTCTTTTTCTACCCTACAACATCCGTACAAGTTTTATAGGTTTTATCTCATAGAAACTTATAGTTTGCCACGTTCAACAAATTCAGATTTAATCATAACATTTCAATATGAGACTTGTTTCTCTTGAAATCTAACGGCTTCTTCAATTTCTTCTACTGTAAACTTTATTCCTATTGGAGCAATAACCCATTTTTCTTCTGCATCATCGTCCCTTTTGATAACAGCAATTAATTCTCCTTCATATTCATCTACTGCTTTATCAACCCCAAGTATATATACGTCTTGTTCTTCCCCATCAGGAGCGATTATTCCTTCAATATAACCATAATTGATTGGATAAATATGTTCAGGATAATCAGGATGAGCACTCCCAAGCTTACGATCAACTTTAACTTTTACAATTTTACCAATCATATCTTCCATCACCAAATTCAAATCTAAAATCATCTACAAATTCTCAAACACCCTTTTAACCCTATCTTCATAACACCTACTATCAAAATCCGGTTTATACTTTGTCGTTTTCATCTTAATGATATCCGAAAGCTCTAAAAGATAGTCCTTATACATTTTAAGAAACTTTCTTACACTTTCTATCTTTTTTGAATCCCACTCATCAGGGCTGAAATGAACATATACCATAAACTTCTCCGCCTTAGAATAGTATCTTGCCTGATAAATTCCTGATTCAGGATAATACTTTGATATATTTCCGCTAAGACAAACGCAAATATCCATCTTCTGCAATGCCTCTATCTCAATGCTTTCAAAAGTTTTTTTCATTTCTTTTCTTACCGTTCTTGCGGCAGATAGTATATTATCCAATATATCATCCGTTCCGCCGACAATAATATTCATATTGACTTTCATATTTCCCTCAAATCAGCTGTGAAGTTGAAAGATCCCCAACACTTGACATAATACCCAAAAATCCGATGCAACCACAGGCTGCATCGGATTTTCTATCAGCAATTCTCGGCGTCCAAAAACGCCTTAGCTATCACTATATCCTCAGGTGTTGTTACCTTTATATTTTTATAATCACCATCTATCAGCCTTACTTTGGTATCGGTAAATTTTTCCACCACCATTGCATCATCTGTTATGCCTAGATTTTTATAATCTGTTTTATACAGCTTTTCAAAGGCAGACTTTATCAAAGCTACATCAAAGCACTGTGGAGTCTGGATGATACAAAGTGTATTTCGATCAATTGTCTCACCACCAAATCCTCCGTCTCTGAATCTTATAGTGTCCTTTGGAGCTACCACAGGTACAACAGCCCCATATTTAAAGGTCTCTTCTATACATCTGTTTATAAGCTCCACACTTATCATGGCTCTGGCAGAGTCATGTATCAGACAGATATCGCCTATGGCTTCTTTTAAACCGTTGTATACGGAATCATATCTTTCATCACCACCGGCTACAATACTTGTTACTTTAGAAAATCCATATTTTTTTATGACATCTTCTCTTACGAAATCGATATCATCTTTTGAAGTGACTACAATTATATCATCCGCATTACTTTCACTGAATGCTTTTAGTGAATAGTATAATAACGGCTTATCAAAAAGCTCTACAAACTGTTTCTTTTTCTTGGAACTAAATCTCTTGACGCTGCCTGCGGCAAGTATTATCGCCGTACTTCTCATAATCATATTCCAATATCAATAAATACTTTTTAAAATCACAATTCCAGATTCGGCACCGCATTAAGTGTCAAATCTTTAAAGTTTTCATTTAAATACTCAAAGTATGCGGCTACACCTATCATTGCTGCATTATCTGTACAAAATATCGGTGAAGGGAAGTGAAGCTTCAATCCTTCTTCACTGCATTTTTCTTCCATCAGACTTCTAAGTGCTGTATTTGACGCCACTCCACCTGCCATAGCCACATTATTTATATTATAATCCTTTGCAACTTCAATGGTATGCTCCACCAAAACCTCTACAACAGCTCTTTGAAATGAAGCCACAAGATCATTTACATTTATCTTTTCACCTGTCATATTTGCCTTATTTTGATAATTTAAGACAGCGGACTTTACACCTGAAAAGCTGAAATCATATTTTGAATCATTTACTCTTGCCTTTGGAAACTCTATAGCATGAGGATTGCCAATTTTTGCGGCCTTATCTATCTTTGGACCACCCGGATATCCAAGCCCCACACTTCTTGCCACCTTATCAAATGCCTCACCTGCCGCATCGTCTCTGGTACTTGCTACTATTTCAAAGTCATTGTAATCTTTTACAATTGCTATTTCGGTATGACCTCCTGAAACAATCAGGCATACAAAAGGAGGCTTTAACTCCTCATGTTCTATCAGATTTGCAAGTACATGTCCCTTTATATGATGTACACCTATAAGCGGTTTATTCAGTCCGTAGGCAAGTGCCTTTGCTTCGCCTACACCTACAAGCAGTGCACCTACAAGTCCCGGGCCGTATGTAACCGCTATTGCATCTATATCATCAAAGGTAACATTTGCCTCTTTCAGTGCATCTTTTATAACAAAATTTATATTTTCTATATGCTTTCTGGAAGCAATCTCAGGGACTACTCCTCCGTATATTGTATGCAAGTCTATCTGTGATGAAATAATATTTGAAAGTACCTTTCTTCCATCTTCCACAACTGCTGCCGCAGTCTCATCACATGAACTTTCTATTGCAAGTATTTTTACATTACTCTTCTTCATAACCAAGCTCTACACTCCATCCATCTCTTGCGGTTTCTATAACCGGACAGATTTTTTTCAGCTTATCTATATACTCATCCGGTTTATTCATTGACGGCGAATAATGTGTCAACCACATTCTCTTAGGATTGGCAACTTTCCAAGATTTGCAGCCTCCATCATAGTCATATGCTTATGTTCTTTGGCATTTTCTTCTTTTTCATCTTCACCATACATACCCTCACATATAAACAGGTCACAGTCAGTGGCATAATCTGCAATAATCGGAACAGGTCTTGTATCTGTACAATAATTTACCTTTATACCTCTTCTTGCCTCTCCCATTACCATATCCGGAGTATATGTAATATCGCCGTCTGTTATAGTTTCACCATGTTGCAATCTATTCCAGTATTTTAACGGTATATCAAGCTCCTTTGCTCTGGCAGCATCAAACTTGCCCTTTCTCTCAATAGAAATTCTGTAGCCGTAGCATGTTACTCTATGGCTTACCTTATACGCTTCTATCTTATAAGGTGCAAAATCTATAACTTCCTCATTTTCCCTAAGTTCATGGAACTGAATTTCAAATGGGAGTTCCGGTGCTATAACCCTAATAGCATTCACAACCCTCTCAAGTCCTTTAGGACCTATGATAAGGAGAGGAGTGGTCTTTTCACAATTTCCGATTGTAAGCAAAAGTCCCGGTAAACCGCTTATATGATCCGCATGAAAATGTGTAAAACAGATCACATCTATAGGCTTCGGACTCCATCCCTTCTCTTTTATGGCAACCTGAGTACCCTCACCGCAATCTATCAAAAAGATTTACTCCCTCACATCTGGCCATCATTGAAGTCAGCCATCTGTAAGGTAGCGGCATCATACCTCCGGTACCTAATAAACAAATATCTAACATTTTATATATCCTTCCATTAACAGAGCATCATCTGTTGGATCAAAGTAATATTCTTTTCTGATACAGATTTTTTTAAATCCATAATGCTCATACAGACTTATGGCGTCTTTGTTTTGGCATCTGACCTCAAGAAAAACCTTTTTTACTTTCATATCTCTAAGATTTGAAATCATAAAGTTCATCAACTTATGTCCACAGCCCAATCCTCTGTACTTCTTATCGGTGGCTATTCTAAACAGCTCCGCTTCATCTTCATTTACCCTGAAAACTATATATGCCAAGACTCTATAGTCATCTTCCATCACGATGCAGTAATCGAATTTAGATTCTATAGAGTCTTTTATATTATTTTCGCTCCATGCATCACTAAAAAAATATCACTTTCTAAGCTTCTTATTGCTTCCACATCAGAAAGAAGCATGGGTCTAATCCACATTTCTCTCCCTTTCAGCTTGGCTTTTTCTAAGATATTCCGGTCTCATATCATCGGAAACTATGTATTTTCCTTCTTTAAACATCTCCATACCAAGCATTGCAATATTTGATGCCCTCTGTCTGTTCAAATTTGCCGGAGCAAAATCATGTGCAATTTCAAAGTTTTCATCGATATATTCCCTGAATACCGGAACTCCATCACCAAGGAAAACTGTTCTTTTTTATTTTTTTCTTCTTTATCTATTTCTCTAAGTATATCCAATAATTCATCTATAGACACTGCCATAGACTCTCTTACTACTTCCAAATGACGGTCATTTTTATATATACCTGTATACACCTGATTTCTTCTGGCATCCATTATAGGTAGAATCAGAGCATTACTTGAGTATATATTTAATGCCATAGCATCAAGTGTAGGCACATGAATAAGAGGCAAATCAAGTGCCAGCCCAAGTCCCTTAGCACTAGCAGCACCTATTCTAAGTCCGGTAAACGATCCCGGACCTCCTGAAATTGCAATAGCTGAAAGCTCTTTTAGATCAACTCCGGTCATTTTTACTATTTCATTAAGCATTGGCAATAATGTCTCTGAATGAGTCTTTTTAAAGTTTGTAGTATATTCCGCTATTGTCACATTTTCATCTATTATTGCAACTGAAGCCACTAATGCAGCACTTTCAATTCCCAAAATCTTCATCATCTATGCCTTCCACTGCTATTTTTCTGTAATCAAATCCCTTTTCAAGATCCTTTGATATAACAACCCTTATAATATTTTCGGGCAATGCTTCTTTTATAAGCTTTGACCACTCTATAAGGACAATAGCATCATCATATATAAATTCATCAAATCCTATTTCATCAAGCTCGGAGATATCGGAAATCCTGTATACATCAAAATGATGCAGTCTTTTATCACCTTCATAGCTTTTCACTATATTAAAGGTAGGACTTACAATGTCTCTTTTTTTATTCCAAGCCCCTGCACCGAATCCCTTTGCAAAAACGGTTTTACCGACTCCAAGGTCCCCGTCAAGGCATACCACCGCAGAACCGGCTCTTGCCTTCAGATTATTTGCAATCTTAAAGGCAATATCAAATGTTTCCTTATCGGAAAAACTCTCAAATACCCTTGTATTCATAACTATAACAAACTTACCCTTGTCTTTTCTTTTAAAACAGCAACTATTTTTTCCTTGTTTTCCTTTGTATATCTGTCAGGTAATAAATAGCCTCTGACAGCATCCACATATATTATTATAATCCCCGGCACTATTCTTGAACGAAATCCGCTCTCCCATTTAAAATCAATACTCTCTCCCTTTGATGAAACAACAATTCCCTCATCATTCATCTCAAGTGAAAGCCCTACTCTTATAGCCTCGCTTCTTGCCTGTTTAGCAGATTTTAAATAAAGCATTGCAGGCTGTATTATCAAAAACATATTTGCTAATAAAACAAACATAATTTTTCTCGGAGTATCAATTTTATTCCAAGAAGTAATCATATAATAATACATTACTACTGTAAAAAGCACATTAAATATCAGTAGGAAACCTCTGTTGCTGTGATACATGGAAAAAAGCCATATATCCTTTGCATTAAGCTGCATATCTATTTTTATCTTATTCATATCAATCCAATACCATAGACAGTGCTATTCTCTTCTTTTTCAGATCTACGCTGTCTACCCTTACTTCAACTATATCTCCTACACTCACTGCTTCAAGAGGATGCTTTATAAACTTCTTGCTAAGCTTTGATATATGCACAAGTCCGTCCTGATGTACTCCGATATCCACAAATGCACCGAAGTCAATAACATTTCTGACTGTGCCCTTTAATATCATGCCCTCTTTTAAGTCTTCCATCTCCATAACATCAGTGCGAAGTATGGGCTTTTGCATCTCATCTCTAGGGTCTCTTCCCGGTTTTTCAAGCTCTTTTACAATATCCTTTAAAGTTATCTCACCTATTCCTATTTCATCAGATACCTTTTTAAAATCAGTAATTTTCTTTGAAATACCGTTAAGTCCGGCAACAGTGATATCCTTGGAACTGTAACCTATACTCTCTAAAAGCTTCTTTGTAGCCTCATAGCTTTCAGGATGCACACTTGTCATATCAAGCGGCTCTTTACCGTCATTTATTCGAAGGAAACCTGCACATTGCTCAAATGCCTTAGGTCCAAGCTTGGAAACCTTTAAAAGCTCTTTTCTGGTCTTAAAGCTTCCGTTTTCCTCTCTGTATACAACTATATTTTTTGCAACAGCCTTTGAAATACCCGAGATATACTCTAACAGAGGTGCTGAAGCGGTATTGAGATCCACACCCACCTTGTTTACACAGTCCTCTACAACTCCTGAAAGTGCTTCTGAGAGTTTTTTCTGATTCATATCATGCTGATACTGACCGACACCTATAGACTTAGGATCTATCTTTACAAGCTCTGCAAGCGGATCTTCCAGTCTTCTGGCAATAGATGCCGCAGATCTTTGACCTACATCAAAGTTTGGAAACTCCTCTGTCGCAAGCTTACTTGCTGAATATACACTGGCTCCGGCCTCGTTTACAATAATATACTCAAGTTTTGTATCAACTTCTTTTATAAGCTCCACAATAACAGCCTCGGATTCTCTGGAAGCGGTACCGTTTCCAAGTGAAATAAGACTTATATTGTATTTCTTTATAAGCTCTTTTAATACCTTCTTTGACTCTGCAACCTTATTTTGCGGTGCTGTAGGGAATATAACTTTCGTATCAAGCACCTTTCCGGTCTCATCAACTACTGCAAGCTTACATCCTGTTCTAAAAGCCGGATCCCAGCCAAGTACCACTCTACCTGCTACAGGTGGCTGCATCAAAAGCTGTGTAAGATTCTTGCCAAATACCTTTATGGCCTCATCCTCTGCCTTTTCTGTAAGACTTGATCTGATATCTCTTTCTATTGAAGGTGCAATAAGCCTCTTATATGCATCATCAATAGTATCCTTAAGTATCTTCTCAGTATGTACATTATGCTTTTTTATAATGCATTTTTCCAGATATCTGATAATCTCCTCAACCGGAGGGTCAAGTTTTACTGTAAGTATTTTTTCTTCTTCTCCTCTGTTGATTGCAAGTATCTTATATCCTGCTGTTTTTGAAACACTCTCTGCAAAATTGTAGTAGTTTTCATATACAGATTCTGTCGTTTCATCCTTTGCCACAGAAGTCAGTATACCCTGTTTAAATGATAAATCTCTTATCTTATTTCTAAAAGTCGCATCATCCGAAATCTTTTTCGGCAATTATATCCATAGCACCTGCTATAGCATCTTCAGGTGTTTCCACCTCAAGACCTTCTTTATCTGAAAGATATTTTTTTGCTTCCTCAAGTGCAGGTGTTCCAAGCTTTTCCTCATAAATATCATTTGCGAAATTTTCAAGGCCTTTTTCAATGGCAATCATAGCCCTTGTACGTCTCTTAGGTCTAAACGGTCTGTAAAGATCATCCACTGCTACTAATGTAATTGCCGACTCTATTTCTTTTTTTAAGTTCTTCTGTAAGCTTTTCCCTGCTCCTCAATTGCCGATAATACCTGTTCCTTCTTCTCCTCAAGATTTCTCAGGTACTTTAATCTCTCATCAAATTGTCTGAGTATTTCATCATTTAGAGAGCCTGTTACCTCTTTTCTATATCTTGAAATAAAAGGAATTGTGTTGCCCTCATCTATAAGCTTTATAGTGGCCTCCACCTGTGTCGTTTTTATTCCAAGCTCTTCTGCAAGTATTTTTACTATATCAGTCAAAGTCATCTCCTCCATTATCTACAATCAATTTGCTATATAAGTTTGTATATAATCCTGTAATATTTTGATTTGCTCAGGCTTAAACATACTCATAATATTAGGGTCTTTTAATTGTGTGATAACAAAAAGTATCATTAAGTATATAATTAAGCCTATCAATATACCGAATATTCCTGTAATAATACCTGCAACTGCTCTTCCCCTTATTCCGCCTTTGGCTGAAATAATTCCGAATGCAACAGCAAATATTCCCATAGGAATACCCAGTGGAACTCCTGATGTAGGTAGAGCACACATATTAAAAAAACTATTGAAACTGTTCCGAATAGCAGAGCTCTGTTTTCCCATCTTCTTTTTGCAATACTTACGGTATCTTTCATCTACAATCCTCGTCTATTTTAATAAGTCAATTCCTCTAAAAATTAAAAACCAGTCTTTTTATAATCCAGTTTAAAAATCATTACAGCAATTCCTATATATAACATCGGCAAAACAATCTTGTCTTTATTCAAATGCTTGCCACTAATCTTATACTTTACTACAAAAGCGAAAAATAAAAGTTGCAATAACTGTATAAAGTACTGTCGGGTTATAAATAAAAGCTTTTTCCATATATTTCCTCTTACCAAAAATCTAACTGCCCTGGTTCCGCCGCAACCCGGACAATAAAGACCTGTAAATTCATGAAATGCACATGGCGGTACAAAACTTAATAAAAATTCTAATATCTTTCTCATTTTCTTCCCTAATATAATTTTGGCACCACCAATGGTAGTGCCAATAAAAACTAAACTATCTTTGTTCTTATATATTTTATCACACCGCTCAGATTATTCAAAGCACTAAGGAAATCTTTTTCCTTAAGTACTCCCGTTATCAAAGCGAATTCGTCCTTACCTTCCAGATAAACTTCTTTTGCATCCTTGAATTCGGACTTGCATTTTTCTATAAACTCACTGTCTCTACCCATAAATCTTACAAAGTATCTATGGCTTGTCTCCTGCATATCTACTACTTCCTGTTTATTTCACCCCAGCCGAAAGGCACATTTCCATGTTTATTCTTTGCAATTGCAACAATATCTGCAACTACAGCACTTGCAGTAGGAAGCTTTCCTGCACCGCTACCATAGAGCATGCTCTTTCCGAGCATATTTCCCTCTACCATAATACCGTTAAATACATCATTTACCATAAAAAGCGGATGATTATTTTCAACCATTACAGGTGCTACAAATGCAAATAACTTATCATCTTCAAACTTTGCATCACCACAAAGCTTAATTGATGTATTAAGATGCTTTGCATACTCAAAATCTGTAGTATCTATCTTTGTAATGCCCTCTGTATGAATATTTTCAAAATTTACTTCCTTGCCTGTTGCAAGAGATGAAAGTATTGCAATCTTTCTGCAAGTATCATGTCCTTCCACATCAGCTTCCGGGTTTCTCTCCGCATAGCCCAGATCCTGTGCTGTAGCAAGTGCCTTTTCAAAGCTCTCACCCTCTGCATCCATCTTTGTAAGTATATAATTTGTTGTACCGTTTAAGATACCTGTAATCTCCTTAAAATGCTCTCCGGCGTAACTCTCTGTTAAAGTTCTGATAATAGGAATACCACCGCCTACACTTGCTTCAAAGAAGAAGTTTACATTTTTTTCTCTTGCGATCTTTAAAAGCTCTGTACCATGTGCAGCAACCAAAGCCTTATTTGATGTAGTAACATGCTTACCTGACAAAAGCGCGTCCCTTACAAACTCAAACGCCGGTGATGTTCCGCCCATTGTCTCTACAACTACATCTATGTCCTTATCCTCTATAATCTCTTTAATATCATGCACCAATAGGCTTTCCCACTCGGTACCCGGGAACTCACGCAGATCAAGGATTCTCTTTACAGCTATATCCTCACCTGTCTTTTCCTTTAAAAGTGCATTATTTTCCTTTATAACTTCATATACTCCTGAACCTACTGTTCCAAATCCCAATATCGCAATATTAAACATAACTTACTCCCTCGCTAATATTTTTATATCAAAGATGCCGTCTAAATTTCCGATTTCATCTACCATCTTAGATAAGTCTCCTGTATCATTCAAAACCTCTATAGATAAAGAAATAGTTGCCACACCGCTTACAGGTATGGTCTGATGTATTGTCAAGATATTGGCATGGTACTTTGCAACCACCGCCAACAGCTCAGATAAAAGTCCCATTTCATCCGATATCTGAATAGAGAGTGTGATATTCCTTCCCTTTGAAGAATCATCAAATGGAAAGATATCATCTTTATATTTGTAAAATGAGCTTCTACTTATACCACATTTATCTGTGGCTTCCTTTACAGTCATCATCTTGTCCGCAGTCAAAAGCCTTTTGGCTTCAACCACCTTAATGAGTACCTCAGGTATCGCTTTATCTTTTACCACATAGTATTTGATATTCTGTTCCATGTTCGCCCCTAAAATACATTTGTACGTCTACCGCACAATGATAGCACAGTAGATTTTAAATTGCAAGTAAAAATGTTGCATATCAGGGTATTAAAAAAGAGGCCGTTTACACAGCCTCTAGAAATTTAAGCTAAACTCTTCTTTACTTCATTTGCTATCTTACTCTCTAATTCTCTTGCACTTGCTTCATTCTCACTGCTTATAGCAAGGTAGAGTTTTAACTTCGGCTCAGTTCCTGAAGGTCTGAGTACCGCAGATGAATTACCCTCAAGCATATACTTTATAACATTTGACTTCGGTAAATCTATTGCCTTTTTCTCACCGGTATCAAGATTTGTCTGAGTAGAAGTCTCATAATCTCTTACTTCCAAAACCTTTACTCCCGCAATTTCCTTTGGTGTATTGTTTCTGAAAGTGTCCATTATTGCATCCATCTTCTTCATTCCGCTCTCGCCTTCAAACTCAAATGAATAAAGTGTATTCAGATAATATCCGTACTTCTCATATAATCCGTTAAGTACATCAAGTAATGACTTATTCTCAGCCTTATAGTATGCAAACATCTGTGCAATCAAATATGCACCGTTTACAGCATCCTTATCTCTTACATAGCTTCCTGAAAGGTATCCGTAGCTCTCCTCAAATCCCAGGAGATATCTGTCTACTTCACCGTCTTTTTCAAGATTTGCAATCTGATCTCCGATATACTTAAATCCTGTAAGTACATCTCTTGTCTCTATACCATAGTCATCAGCAACCCTGTTTGCAAGATCTGTAGTAACTATTGTTTTAACAACCACAGGCTTTTTCGGCATGATTCCCATTGCAACTTTTCTCTTTGCAATAAAGTCTGTAAGCAAAACTCCTACTTCATTACCTGAGAACAGTCTGAAATCATCTCCCTGCTTTATGGCAATACCCACTCTGTCACAGTCCGGATCTGTTGCAATAAGAATATCCGCACCCACTTCCTTGGCTACATTAAGACCGACTTCAAGCGCTTCTCTTATCTCAGGATTCGGATATGGGCAGGTTGGGAAATCTCCGTTTGGAGTAGCCTGCTCTTTTACTATCTCAATATTTGTAAATCCGTTTTTCTTAAGACAGGTTGTAACACATCTTAAACCTGTTCCGTAAAGCGGTGTATAAGCAATCTTTACATTCTTATCAATATCATCACCTATAAATGTCTGTGTTGAAACAGCATCTATAAATGCATTAAATGTATCCTCACTTACATACTCTATAATACCCGACTTAAGTCCTTCCTCAAAATCAACCAACTCATAGTTTGAGAATGTATCTACACTGTTGATCTCATCAAGTATTCTGTCTGCAGCTTCATTTGCTATCTGACATCCGTCAGCGCCGTATACCTTATATCCGTTGTACTTTGCAGGATTGTGGCTGGCTGTAACCATTATACCTCCGTCACATCCGAGCTCTCTTACCGCAAAAGAAAGTGCAGGGGTAGGCATAAGCTCTTTCCAGATATATACCTTGATTCCCGCTCCTGCAAATATACTTGCCGCTCTTTTTGCAAATACATCTGAATTATTCCTGCTGTCATATGATATGGCAAGCTTAGGAGCCTTTGATATGGAATTTATATAATTTGCCAAACCTCTGCTGGCCTTACCAACTGTATAAATATTCATTCTGTTGCTTCCCACTCCAAGCACGCCTCTAAGACCGCCTGTACCGAATGCCAATTCCTTATAAAATCTGTCATTGATAGCCTCTTCATCATTTTCAATGGATGCCATCTCTTTTACAAGAGCCTCATCAGCCAGATCAGCATTTTTCCAAGTCTCATAAGCCTTTTTTGTAAGTTCGTTCATAATGCTCCTTTCATAGGAAATATATATCTTTTCACCGTTTTGGTATGGTAATATAATACCAAATTCTCTAACTAATTACTACTATGTTTCACACTTTCTCTGCCATAATAGAAAATATATTGTTGAATAACACCTGCATAGCCTTCATAAAGCTCCAGCGGAAATTCTCCGTAATAGTGTTCATCAATCATTCTCTTTATCCAGACATCTATTGGGAAGGCTGCGATTCTATGATATCCGAACAATGCCACACAATTTGCTACCTTTATACCGACACCCTTAAGACTCATTAAAGCGGCTAAAAGTTCGGTATCATTTAGCTTTGATAATTCTTCAAGATCTATATCTTTTTCTGAATACCGCCTTTGCAGTAGCTTCTATATATGGGCTTCTGTATCCAAGTGAGCAGGCATTTAACTCATCAATACTTGCATTTGCTAAAGCCTCCGGTGTGGGGAAACTATAAAATTCTGTATCCGGATCGATATTTTTAATAAAATCCGGAACTTGCATATCTATTTTTTTTCCGTATACCTTTGATAGCTTTTTCAACCGAAGATTTAATTGCCGGTATACTCTTTCTTTGTGAAATTATAAATGATATAAGCATTTCCCATTTATCCTGATTTAATATACGAATTCCATATGAATATTCAGTTGCATTTATTAAAAACAGATCGCTCTTTGGAATATTCTTCTCATACTCTTTATAATCAAGTCTAAGGTCAAAATAATCCAACCAAAAATCATTAAACTCCTCTTCACTGCAAGAGAGTATATATCCGTCACCGTCCTCTTTTATAAAAAGTAGCCTTTCACCTGCAACAAGACTGAATTCATCCTCATAAATATTAAATCTGAATATCTGTCCGCTGTCTGCAATCTTTCTCATATCAAGATGTGGGTATTCTATTCTAAACATAATTCATTCCTATCTTTTCTTTAAAATCTACCGGCAAATCACATTCCAAATACATTCTCTCACCTGTTACAGGATGTATAAATTCAAGACTTTTTGAATGTAAGAGCGGTCTTACCGAAATTTTACCGTAATCATCTTCATTATACAAATAATCTCCTACAAGAGGTGCACCTATATGACTCATATGTACACGTATCTGATGTGTTCTGCCTGTTTCCAGTCTAAGCTCTATTAAAGAATATTTTTCAAATCTTTGCAATACTTTAAAATGTGTTACAGCCCTTTGACCGTCAGGGCTTACCTTTCTTTTTATCAAGGTATCATCTTCTCTGGCTATCGGCAAGTCAATTGTATCTGCATCAGGCAATCTGCCGTCATCTTTTACTATAGCATTATATACTCTTTTTATCTGCCTGTTTTGCATAGCAATATTTAAAATACCCGCACTCAAGAAATGCTTTGCCACTATTGTAAGTCCCGTAGTATCCTTATCAAGTCTGTTAATACACCTGAAAACAAAGTTTTCGCCATTATAATAATACATCAGAGCATTTGCAAGTGAATTCTCATAATTGTTAATACTTGGATGAATCGGCATATCACTGCCCTTATTTATTACTATAATGTCCTCATCCTCATATCTTATATCAAGCTTGATATCAACAGGTACTATATTTTCGCTCTTTTTATTTTCACATACACGCACAAGAAGCCGGTCATTTACCGCCGGCTTCTGATTCATATAAGCCCAAACTCCATTGAGCATTATACCGTTTTCATATTTTTTCAAGGTTGTAATATTTGAGGCTGAATATCCCTTTGCTTTTAAATAGTCTTGAATATCCTTATACTCCCCGTCTATTATATAAAGAATTTCTCTTTCCATTATTTCATCATCTTCTTTATCATATTTGACAGCTCAAATATCTTCTCTTTTCTCTCTTCCTCACTCCCTGTAGCTGCCGCATCCAAAATACAGCCCTCTATATGTCCTTCCAAGATAATACGATTTGTCCTTTCAAGAAGAGCTCTGGTGGCAAGAACCTGATTTGATATATCAATACAGTATCTGTTTTCTTCCACCATCTTTATTATGCCCTCAAGCTGTCCTTTGGCTGTCTTTAACTGCCTTAAAACAGTCTTTGAATCGGCTCTCATTATACTACCTCATAACCTGCATCTGTGATAGCTTTTTTTACCTTCTCCAAATCTGTATCGGCACTGTGCTCTATTGTAACATTTTTTGCATCCAAATTCACCAGTGAATTGCTGACACCCTCTACTCCTCTTGTCACTTTCTCCACAGTTGCCTTGCAGTGCTCACACATCATTCCGTTTACATTAATTACTGTTGTCATATTTTTATCCTCTTTTCTATTATTTTCAATGAGCTCTATCTCATCGTTTTCTATATTATTTTTCTTTACTTTCTTAGGCTTAAAGGCTCTTAGTCTAAGTGCATTGCTTACCACACATACACTGCTCATTCCCATTGCCGCAGCACCAAACATAGGACTGAGCTTCCATCCCAGGCTTAGATAAAATACACCTGCGGCGAGTGGAATTCCTATTGAATTATAAAAGAACGCCCAGAAAAGATTCTGCTTTATATTTCTGATTACCGCCTTACTTAGATCAATTGCTGTGGCAACATCCTTTAATGAGCTGTGCATCAATACTATATCCGCACTCTCTATAGCGATATCCGTACCTGCACCTATTGCAATACCTACATCCGCTCTTGCAAGTGCAGGCGAATCATTGATACCGTCACCTACCATTGCCACCTTATGTCCTGCTTTGATAAGCTCTCTGATATGTTCTTCCTTATCGGTAGGTAAAACTTCGGCAATAACCTTTTTAATGCCTGCTTCCTTTGCAATAGCCATTGCAGTGTTTTTATGATCACCTGTAAGCAATACAACATCAATATTTCTGTTTTTAAGAGCCTGTATAGCTTCCTTACTGTCTTTTTTTATTGTATCCGCAACTGCAATAATTCCAAGCAGTTTGTTATCTTTACCAAAGTACATCGGTGTCTTACCCTGAGCGGCAAGTTCATTTCCCTTTTTAAATACTTCTGTAAAGTTTTCACTGTTTCCATACTGTTCTTTTATGGCCTGCTCATTTCCGGCAATAATTTTTGAACCGCTTACACTTGCAACAATACCTCTTCCGGATATCGCCTGAAACTCTGTAGGTGAAACAATCTCTAAATTTTTTTCCTTAGCCTTTTCTACAATAGCCTCAGCTAAAGGATGCTCCGAAGCACTCTCAACTCCCGCAGCCAGTTTTAAAAATTCATTCTCGTCTGTATCAAATGCCAAAATATCTGTAACTACAGGCTTACCCTCTGTTACAGTACCTGTCTTATCAAGTACCACAGTATCAATACTGTGAGTGGTCTCCAGTGCATCGGCAGATTTAATAAGTATTCCGTTTTCAGCGCCCTTACCTGTACCTACCATTATAGCTACAGGAGTTGCAAGTCCAAGAGAACATGGACAGGATATAACAAGCACCGCTATGGCACAGTTTAGAGCAAATGAGAAATCATAGCCAAGTGCCAGCCATACTATGAATGTGATGAGTGAAATTCCCATAACAACCGGTACAAATACTCCCGCGACTTTATCAGCCATCTTGGCAATAGGTGCTTTTGATGATGAAGCCTCTTCCACCAAAGCAATGATTCTTGAAATGGCAGTGTCCTCACCTACCTCTGTGGCCTTTATCCTTACACTACCGTTTTTATTTATAGTGGCAGCTATAAGCTTATCGCCTTTCTCCTTTTGTACAGGTATACTCTCACCTGTAATGGCACTCTCATCCACACTCGTACTTCCCTCAATTATCATTCCGTCTACCGGAATGCTCTCACCCGGACGTACTATTACAATATCTCCCACTACAACATCTTCTGTAAGTATATTTTCCTCTACACCGTCACGAAGCACATTTGCCCTCTTCGGTGATAAGTCTATAAGCTTTGATATTGCATCAGTCGTTCTTGCTTTTGAACCTGTTTCAAAGAATTTTCCTAAAGTAATAAGAGTCAAAATCATGGACACAGACTCAAAATAAAGATTCATTCTGTATTCCGTAACTGTATGCATATCGGCATTATTAAGTGCATAACCCATTACATAGATTGCAATTACTCCATATGTAAATGCGGCAACTGTACCTACCGCAATAAGTGTATCCATATTCGGTGAAAGATTGAAAAGGGATTTAAATCCGCTTATATAATACTTTCTGTTTACATACATTACAGGCAGTACCAATAAAAAGCTGTGTCAGAGCAAAGCCTACCGGATTACCCTCACCTGATAAGAATTTCGGAAGCGGCAAACCTATCATACTTCCCATACTGAAATACATTAAAATAGCCAAAAATACTATAGACACCTTCAGCCTGAACTTCATAGAATCTATTGCTTCATAATTAGTCTTTTTTATACTCTTCTCTTCTTTTTTCTGTTTTGTAGCTGTAGCCAAAGATGCTCCATATCCGGCATCGGCTATATTTTTTATTATATCATTTGAACTCAGCTTATCTTCCTTATATTCCACCTGCATGGAATTAGTCAAAAGATTTACAGATACATTCTCCACACCGTCAAGCTTGCCTACCACTCTCTCCACTTTGGCGGAGCAGGCGGCACAACTCATTCCGGTAATATTATATTTTTCTTTTGCCATATTTTTCCTTTCTAATACACCCCCACGGGGTATTAGTATAATACATCCTTTGCCTCTACTTTGTCAACTAAAAAAATATACATTTTTCTTAAGTAAAATAACTTTATGGAGAAAAAAACCCTTACAAAATGGCTTTTTTTGCTTTATTCTTCTTGACAAATCAGCCTAAACAGACTATATAAATTATGTTATGAGTGGTGTCATATCTCATAATGATTCTGTATTGCCGACTAAATCCGGCAGTAATATTTTTAGTATAATGTTTAGAACATTATTTTTTTAGGAGGAAGAAAATGAATAGAACAGAGTTAATCGATGCTATTGCTAAGAAGATGGATAATTCCGTTACAAAGAAGGACCTTGAGGCTACACTTAAGTCTTTTTGTAGAAGTTGTTACAGAAGAGCTTGCTAAGAAGGAAAAGATCCAGCTTGTTGGCTTCGGTACATTTGAGACATCTGTAAGACCTGCAAGAGAAGGAAGAAACCCAAGAACAGGTGAGACAATGAAGATCGCTGAGAGCGTAGTTCCAAAGTTCAAGCCGGGTAAGGCACTAAAGGATGCTGTTAATAAATAATGCGTATTGACAAGTTTTTTTAAAGGTTTCACGAGTAATCAAAAAGACGCACAATAGCCAATGAAGCATGTGATGCCGGAAGAGTTCTTATCAATGATAAGGTTGTTAAAGCATCTGCTGAAGTAAAAGTAGGGGATATTGTAGAAGTATTATTCGGTGGCAAGTCTGTAAAATTTGAGGTACTTTCCTTGAAGGAAACTACTAAAAAAGATGAGGCACAGGAATTATTTAAATATCTTTAGTAAATAGCCGGTTTATCCGGCACAGACAATGCCGTATTCGGTTGTGAATGCAACCAAGCGGCATTTTTTTATAATTAAAAAAAGCTGAATGTATTTTTAATACACAGCACTGAATAGAGAGAAAAATTATGTGGATTGCAGATAATTGGAAGGACTATGAAATACTGGATACTTCAAACGGTGAAAAGCTTGAGAGATGGGGAGATTATATACTGGTAAGACCCGATCCTCAAGTACTCTGGAATACGGAGCATAAAAAAATCCTGCATGGAAGAAAAAAACGGACACTACCACAGAAGTAAAGCCGGCGGTGGACATTGGGAATTTTTTAATCTTCCGGATACCTGGAGTATTGACTATGAACTCCCTTCATCAAAAAAATAACATTTAATCTAAAAGCCTTTTACATTCAAGCATACAGGTGTATTTCCCGAACAGGCTACAAACTGGGATTTCAGTTATAATAAAATAAAAGATGCTGTAAATAAAAACCGTGAAATCAAAGTGCTCAACCTTTTTGCATACACCGGTGGTGCTACTCTTGCCGCTGCTGCTGGAGGCGCAAATGTTACACATGTTGACGCCAGTAAAGGTATGGTAGGATGGGCAAAGGAAAATATGGTAAGTTCCGGACTTTCCAATGCTCATATCAGATGGCTTGTGGATGATTGTATAAAGTTTGTACAAAGAGAAATCAGACGTGGAAATACCTATGATGCCATAATAATGGACCCGCCTTCATACGGAAGAGGTCCTAAGGGTGAAATATGGAAAATAGAAGACTCCATATATGAATTTATAAAGCTGACAACTCAGTTGCTTAGCAAAGAACCGCTCTTCTTCCTCATAAACTCATATACCACCGGTCTGGCACCGGGTGTACTGACATATATGATGAAGAAGTCTTTAGAAGAAAATAAGCTTCCTGCTGCAAGCATAGAAGCTATGGAAATAGGGTTACCTGTAAATAAATCAGACTTCATTCTTCCATGTGGTGCAAGTGCAAGATGTACTTGGTAGGATAAAATTTTAGAGGCTGTATTTTACAATCATATACAGATGTTTTTAAACTGTTGCAACAATTGTAAAATTACCGGCCTCTATTTTACTTTATTATCTGAAATCTTTAATTATCTTCTCCACCGCATCAAAGAGATTGTCGGCCTCAATATCGCAGCTTCTGTCATATTTGCCGTCATTTCCTGCAAAACCTGTGTTTACAAGCACCGATTTTATTCCGGCATTTCTTGCCGTCTCAAGATCCATTGTAGAGTCTCCAACCATATATGACTTTGAAAGATCAATATTATATTTCTTTACTGCCTCTTCTATCATACCTGTCTTCGGCTTTCTGCATTCACAGTCAAATTTCAACTCAGGCACTTCACCCTCAAATCCTTTGTCAGGATGGTGTGGACAATAAAAAATATCGTCTACAAAAGCTCCCTTTTCACCAAGAAGGGTCTTTAACTTATTGTGAATATTGTGAAGTTCTTCAAATGAACACTCGCCTCTTGCAATGACAGGTTGATTTGTTATAACTATTGCCAGTGCACCGCTCTTATTAATTGCTTTTATAGCATCAATCGTACCGGGAATCAGTTCCAAGTCATCAGCTTTTGATATAAATCCCTTTGAAACATTCATAGTACCGTCTCTGTCAAGGAAGATAGCTCTTTGCTTATTTTTTAAATTCTTTGACTGAATAAGTCCGCTCTTTAACTCCTCCACTGTAGCATTTATTCTGTCTACAGTACCTACATCTTTCACATACTCAGGTGTATGATATGCATAAATATTTGCTCCGAGTTTAACCTGATTTGCAAGTATATCCTTCTCAAAATCAGTCTTTACAGGTTCTTTAACTAAGTCAAGCAGTCTCTTGTTTATTATATACATACCTGCATTGACCATATTGTCATACCAGTAATCTCTTACATTGTGCTTTGAATCAAATCCTATAACTCTTCCGGTATCATCCGTCTGAATAAGATCCGAATCATATGGATGTCCGTTTGGATGTGCTAGAAGCGTAGTCAGGGCTGAATTTTTGAAATGAAAATCTTCCATTCTGTCAAAATCCATATCAAAGAAAACATCTCCGAAAACAAGCATGAAATCCTTAGCATCTATCTTATCTTTTAAATAGTAAAATGCCCCTGCAGTACCAAGCGGTTCCTTTTCAAAAATATAGTCAATCTCAACTCCGAAGTCTTTTCCATCCTTGAAGTGATCTACAATTTTTTCACCCAAATGCCCTACAATCATTACTATCTTTTTGATTCCATAGGCCTTTAACTTCTCCACCTGATATTCAAGTAAAGGTTTGCCGTCCACAGGCACCATCGGCTTTGGTATTTCATCATTTGTTATACTTAAAAGTCTGCTGCCCTTTCCGCCTGCCATTATAACCGCTACATCAATATTTTTCATTGCTTTAACCTCTCTAATGTTTCATCCAAAGTTGGTATACTTACAATTCCACCTCTTTTTTCCACACAAAGACTCGCTACTGCATTTCCAAATCTTGCAATATCATACATCTGTTTTGAAGATATATTATCAAGATCCATATTTTCACTTAAAAATCTTGCAAGCAGACCTCCCCAGAAGGAATCTCCGGCTCCTGTAGTATCCACAACATTACTCTTAAATCCCGGTACTTCCACATATCCCGCTTTTGAAACGACCAATGCACCCTTTTCTCCAAGAGTAACTACAACGAGTTTTCTTCCTCTTTCCACCAAGTACTTACCTGCTTCAAGAGGTTCTTTGTATGGTGTAAGAAGAGATGTTTCTTCATCAGATATTTTCATAATATCCGCAAACTCAGACATCAATCTCATCATTTCCATGGCCTTATCCACACTGTCCCAAAGCGGCTCACGATAATTGGGATCATATGATATAATTGCTCCCGCTTCCTTAGCAAGTTTTACAGCCTCAAATGTTGCACTTCTTGAAGGCTCATCTGTAAGAGAAAGGGAACCTACATGAAATACCTTAGTATCCGAGAGAATATCTTTATTTATCTCACCTATACTGAGTCTTGTGTCCGCCCCGGGCTTTCTTGCAAATGAGAAGGCTCTCTCTCCTGTTATTGAAAGAGTTACAAACGCCAAGGTGGTAAATACAGAAGGGTCGGTAATCAAACCGCTCGTATCAATAGGAACACTGTCAAGTACACTCCTTAGAAAGTCTCCGTGCATGTCGGCACCTATCTTACCTATAAACGCTGTTTTTAATCCGACTCTTGACACGGCGGTCAACATATTTGCCGGTGCCCCTCCCGGGTTTTGCTCAAAAAGTCTCATGCCTGCAGAAGACAGTCCTGCAGGTGTAAAATCAATCAATAATTCTCCTAATGCAACTACATCCAATTTTTTCATTGAAAACTCCATTCTTTGTAAAGTCAAATATGAGCATATACTAAGCCGATTTTACAGGCTGATAAATCCCAAGGTGTTTAATATAGCACTCACCAATATTACAATTAAAAATATCGGTGCAAATACTCTCATTACTATATTATAAAGCTTTTTTCTCTTAAATGCTGAAGAATATGAAATTTCATCATCAATTTTCTTTAATGTAATCACTTTTACCACCAAATAGCAGGTGGCAAGTGCCGCTATAGGCATCATAATAGAGTTTGTAAGAAAATCAAGGAAGTCAAGTATAGGCATCTTAAATATCAAAACAAAATCCCATATACCGTATCCTGCCGCAGATGAACCTCCGACAAATACCATTATAACAGCCATTAAAATAACAGACTTATTTCTGCTTAAATTAAGTTCGTCACAGAAAGTCGATATACTGGTTTCCACAAGTGATATGGCGCTTGTAAGTGCAGCCAAGAGTACAAGTAAGAAAAATCCTATACCTGCAATACGCCCTGCTCCCATGCTCTCAAAAACCTTCGGCAATGTAATAAACATAAGTGAAGGTCCCGCCTTAAGCTTTGCAGGGTCACCGCCTGAGAATGCAAATACTGCCGGGATAACCATAAGTCCTGCCAAAACAGCCACACCCGTATCCACAAGCTCCACTCTTGAAGTAGATATCTCAACATCCACATCTCTTGTAAGATACGAACCATAGGTGTACAAAATACCCATAGCAATGGACAGAGAATAAAACATCTGTCCAAGTGCCGCAACCACCGTCATTAAAGAAAAATTACTGAAATTCGGAACAAAGAAATACTTTACTCCTGCCATAGCTCCCGGTCTTGTAACCGAATAGGCCGCAACAATAATTGCAAGTATGATGAGCGCAGCATCATTATTTTTTTGACACTCTCTCAATTCCCTGCTCCACACCGCCAAGTATTACAACGAATGTAGCTGCCGCAAATATTATAAACCAAAAAAATACTATCTTTGTATCACCTATAAATCCGCCGAAATATCCGTCACTTGCAAGCCCCGATACATTTCCCTTTATATACTCTACCAGGTATTTTACTACCCAACCTCCTATTACACTGTAATAAGGCACAATAAGTACAGGTACTATCGCATTTATAAATCCGCCCACCTTAAGTATCTTACTGTTTCCAAACTGATTGAATGCGCCTATTGCACTTCTCTTTGTCATTCTACCTATGGTAGTCTCGGACATAATCATTGCATATCCGAACGTAAGAGTAAGTACAAGATAGGTCAATAAAAACATACCTCCACCGTACTTTGCCGCCAGATACGGAAATCTCCAAATATTACCAAGTCCTACCGCAGAACCTGCCACAGCCAGGATATATCCAAGGCCTCCTGAGAAATTTGCTCTTTTTTCAGTTGTCTTTTCAAGTTTCGTCTCTTCACCGTATTTAAAATTGTCAGTCATATTCATCCCCTTTATTTTTCTTTGTTTAGACTAACATTTTAAATGCTTTTTTACAAGGACAATTTACTTATGAAACGTACTCTATCAGATAACCGTATCCCTCTTCTTCCATTTTATCTAAAGGAATAAATCTAAGTGCCGCAGAATTAATGCAATATCTTAAACCGCCAAGCTCTCTTGGGCCGTCATTAAACACATGTCCAAGGTGAATATCGGCGTTAGAGCTTCTTACCTCAATCCTTCTTCTTCCAAGACTTAAATCCTCTTTGTAATGCACCAAATCCTTCTGTATAGGCTTTGAAAAACTTGGCCAACCACATCCCGATTCAAACTTGTCTGTAGAAAAGAATAAAGGTTCTCCCGAGGTGATATCTACATATATTCCTCTTTCAAAATTTGAGTTGAATTCATTGTCAAAAGGTCTCTCGGTAGCCGCATTCATAGTGACATCATATTGTAGAGCGCTAAGTCTGTTTTTTAGAACCTCATCATCATCCTTTTTGTATTCTTCCGACCTTACTATCGGCTCGTTTGCCCACTCAAGATTTATATGACAATAGCCGTTAGGATTTTTATCAAGGTAATCTTGATGATACTCTTCCGCAGTATAAAAGTTTTCAATCGGCAATACTTCTACCGCGATTTTTTCACTATACTTTCTTTGCTCTCTTTCTATTGCCTCATTTATTGCCTTTAACTGAGCTTCATCTGTATAATAAATCCCCGTTCTATACTGTGTTCCAACATCATTTCCCTGTTTGTTTACACTGACGGGATCTATTATTCTAAAGTAATATATCAATAAATCCTCAAGACTTAATACACTATCATCAAAATCAATCAAAACCGCTTCAGCATGTCCTGTATTGTGCCTGCAAACCTCTTCATAGCTTGGATTCTCTGTATTACCGTTTGCATAGCCGCAGCTTGTATCCATCACTCCTTTAATTCTTTTAAAATATCCTTCAACACCCCAGAAGCAACCGCCTGCAAGATATATTCTATTTATCATAATCTGTCTCCTTAAAATTTTAACTTATAAAAAAATATTATAGCACTTTAAGGCTTTTTAACAATTAGATTTTTTTACAATTCTTCACAAATAAAAAAAGGACAAACCTATAAAAGTTTATCCAAAGTGGTTTTCTGTAATTCTCTGTTCAATGCGCTTTGTATTCTTGTAAACTCTTTGTTCAGCATACATTCTCCACATCTGTTATTGATACAATCAAAGCCTTCTCTTATACATTCTGTAATACTCATGTCCTCGCCTAAGGCAATGCATATATCAAATAATGTGGTATCTGAAAGGTCGCATTTTAAATAGTATCCGCCGTTGACTCCTCTCATACTTCCGATCAATTTCGATTTCAACAGACTGTTTAAAACTTTATATGTAATAGCTTGTGGTAAATGTTCTTTTTTTAGCCACCTCAGTTGCCGAAACTTTTGTCCCCTCTTTTAATGCTCTAATAATTCTTACAGCATAGTCCATTTCCCTGGTTATTAACAATTTGTCCCCCTCAATGCTTACTCTGTCTTTGTAGCACACTATAGTTGCTTAACATATAGATATTAGCATAAAGTACTTATTTTATCTATGTTAATTTATTATTTTTTTGGATAATTTTAACATAATTTATACCGACAGATTTTATTTATAAAAAGCCGATATCAAAAAGACATCGGCTTTTTTTATATTTTCTACTGCAATTTAGCATTCTTTATAGCGTCACTTACACCCTTTGAGGTAATAGATGCTCCGGATACGCTGTCAACCTTGAACTCACCGCTTGACTGCATTTTTCTCTTTATTTTCTCCATAGCCTTTCCTCCTATTTCTGCGGTTTCCTTTCCTCCGCTTATAGAAAGATCGTTTACTATACCGTTTTTAACGGTAAATGTGACTTCCACATCTCCGCCAAATCCCTTTGCACTTCCTTTATATGAACCGTCTTTAAGATCTGTCTTAATATCCTGTGGAACAAAGTTTGCATCTTCGTTTTCTACCGTTATGGTTCTTTCGGTATTTCCGCCGTTTGCAAGTACATATCCGTTTGCATTATCACCTGAAATACGTCCGAATACTACTATATCCGCTACAGCATTTCCACCTAATCTATTGGCTCCATGTACTCCGCCTACTACTTCACCTGCAGCGTAAAGCCCCGGAATAACGCTTCCGTCTTCTTTTAAAACCTGCGTTTCTGTGTTTATCTTTACACCGCCCATTGTATGGTGAATAGCCGGCTTTGCAAGTCCTGCAAAGTAAGGTGCCTTTGTAAGAGGTACTTCCATGCTCTTTCTACCGAATTCACTGTCCTCACCTGCTTCCTGCATTGATGCGTACTTATTCATAGTAGCTACAAGATTCTCTTTGTTGATACCTGTTTTTTCAGCAAGTTCTTCTATTGTATTTGCTTCTACAATAATTCCCTCATTTATATATTTTTCTATAGCACTGAGTGATTCTCTTACAGCTGTATCAAAAACCAGCCAGCTCTCTTCATTAGGCTGTTTAAGTATTGCTGCGGAAACAACATCTCTTGTCTCAAGTTCGTTTACAAAACGATTTCCTTCATCATTTACCAGTATAGCACCGTTACCGCGAACACCCTCTGTATACATTGTTGCGGTATTAGGATTTACAGTAGGATGGGTCTGAATCTGTTCAATGTCTGTAAGTCCTGCTCCTACCTCAAGTGCCATTTCTATACCGTCACCTGTGGCTCCGGAATGGTTTGTTGTAATAAATCCTGCAAGCTGTGGTGCATATTTTACTACCATATCGGGATTTGCTCCGAAACCTCCTGTAGCAAGTATAACTGCCTTTGTATTTATAACAAACTCTCCATTTTCATCCTCAGCCTCTACTCCTGTTATCTTTCCGTCCTTATCGGCAATTATCTTTGTTGCCTTTGTTTCAAGTAAAACAGGAATTCCAAGTTCATCAAGTTTGGCATTTAAAGTCTTTACAAGCATAGGACCTACTGCAGATGTATCACTTGGTCTGTGTATTCTCTTTACGCTTGCTCCACCGAACTGAGCAACTACAGAAAGATCTCCGCCTATTTCATTTACCCAGTCAACTGCTGCAGCCGAATTTTCCACCAATGTTCTTACAAGATTCGGATCGTTTAAATTCTTACCGCCCTTCATAGTATCTTCATAGAACAAATCATTGCTGTCCTCTATACCGTCTCTTTTTTGGTACTGAGTTTCAGACGCATTCAAACCGCCTGTAGCTCTTACAGTATTACCGCCTGTAATAGGCATCTTCTCTAAAATAACTACATTGGTAGCGCCTTTTTGCGCCGCTTCTATAGCCGCACTCATTCCTGCACCGCCTGCACCTATTACTACAATATCTGCAGACTTTACTTCCATATCTTCTTTAACTTCTTTACCCCTTGCCTTCAGTAAAGCCTTTTTCAACGCTCTTTTTCAAAGCTGTGGAGGTGACTGTTGCACCGCTTACAGAGTCAATCTCCGTATCAAGTGCTGTTTTCATCTGTGCATTGAGCTTTTCAACAGCTGCTCCTCCTATATCGGGAGTTTCCTTTGACCCTTCAAATGAAATATCTTCTATTCCGTTTTCACCGACTGTTACTATGGCTTTTACTTTTCCTCCAAATCCCTTTTCCGATGCGGAATATTTGCCGGCAATATATTTGATATTATCTTTTATACTCTTTCTGATACCATCAGTAACCGGAAAAGCTATTATAATAGTAATAACAGCGGCCAAAATCATTAAACAGAGCCCCAAAGTGTTACCACTGTTTCGTTTTTTCGGTTGCTTACCCATTTAAAACCTCCTTAAACCTCTTACAATTTTACCGCTACATTATATACTATATTTTCATAAAGTTAAAGTTTCAGCATTAAAAAAACTTTATTTATATAGTGAAATATATTCACAAACCGATACAAAAAAATGTTATAATAAATTTTTGTACAATTAAATATTGTACATTTGCAATAATCTTTGTCCTTTATTAGGATATTAAGGAGGTAATATGAAGAATATAACAGTTGCAGGTGGTGGCGTTCTTGGCTCACAGATAGCATTTCAAACAGCTTTTTTGCGGTTTCAATGTAAAGATATGGCTTAGAAGTGAAGAGTCAATAGGAAGAACAAGGCCAAAATTGGATAGATTATATAATATATACAAACATACATTAAGTGAAGCTAAGAAAAGTCTTGGATCAGGAGTCTCATTGCCAAGGGGATTGGCTCCGGATTCAGGATCACTTACAGAATCAGATATAGATAAACTTCTGGAAGCTACAGAGAAAGCTTACAAAGAAATAGTTCTCACTACAAGTTTTTGAAGAGGCTTGTAAGGATACCGACCTAATAATTGAAAGCATGGCTGAAAATCCCGAAGCAAAGAAGGAATTTTATAAGGCTTTGGACCCACATCTTGAGGAAAAGACAATAGTTGCCACAAACTCTTCAAGCATGATCCCAAGTCAATTCCGTGATTGTCTTAGCAGACCGGAAAAATACCTGGCTATTCATTTTGCTAATAATATATGGATCAGCAATACTGCTGAAATTATGGGACATGATGGTACAGACAGGGATGCATATGAAGCTGTGGCTAAATTTGCATCAGATATTAAAATGATTCCGCTTCGTCTTACAAAAGAGCAACCCGGATATATATTAAACTCAATGCTGATACCTTTTTTTAAATGCCGGACAGATGTCGCTTGCAAAGGAAGTTGCGGATCCCGCTACTATTGATCTTACATGGAGAATGGGTACCGGATCACCTTACGGTCCTTTCCAGATTCTTGATATAATCGGTTTAAATACTGCCCTTAATGTAGTATCTAATGATCCGCTTTCAAAGGATCCAAATACTGTTCAAGGTAAGATAAAAGCAATTCTTGAAAAAAATATTTCAGAGGGTAAAACAGGTATAAATGCCGGTGAAGGATTCTATAAATATAATAAATAATTAAAATAAGCGATTACCCGATATGTAGTTATATCGGGTAATCGCCTTTTTCTATCTGCAACCTCCACAGGCATCACATGCGCTTTTTGTTGCCGCACATCCGCCAAGTGCTGTTTCTCTAAGTTCTACAGGCATTCTCTTACCTACCTTATACATAGTCTCAAGCATTTCATCAAAAGGTATAAGTTGCTTTATTCCTGCCATTGTAAGTTCCGCCGCCACCAAAGCATTTGCCACTCCGGAAGCGTTCCTGTTTTGACATGGATACTCTACCAGTCCACCTACAGGATCACATACAAGTCCAAGCATATTCATAAGCACTGTTGATGATGCATCCAAACATTGAGAAGGGCTTCCTCCCATCAGTTCAACAGCACCTGCCGCCGCCATGGCTGCCGCTACACCCATCTCCGCCTGACAACCTCCCACAGCTCCGGCTACAGTAGCATTTCTCATAGCAAGATATCCTATTGCACCTGCTGTAAATAATGCATCTATTATTTTCTCATCAGAAAAAGAATATACATCCTGCATTGCCAATAAAACTCCGGGAACTACTCCTGATGAACCTGCGGTAGGAGCCGCAACTATAAGTCCCATAGAGGCATTACACTCCAAAACTGCCATTGCATACATTACAGCCTTTGAAAGCACCTGACCTCCTATATTTTTCTCCTGTTTTTGATATTCGCTAAGCTTTTTTGCCTCACCGCCTATAAGTCCTCCCATTGATTTTATCGGTGTATTTATAGGTAATGTTGAAGCGTCTCTCATAATCTCAAGAACCCTTTTCATTTTACTTATTATTTCTTCTTTTGAACTTGTACTCTCGTCACATTCCCTTATTTTCATTACATCGGAAATCGACATATTTTTCTTATCACAAAGTTCCAGAAGTTCTTTTGCATTAATAAAATCCATAATCTCTCCTATTGAACTATCATCACCTGTGATATATGTTCATTTTTATATAATCCGGGCTTAATATCCGGCGGTATCATTTCATCCGATTCTATAATAGTGTATGCTTTATTTCCCTTTGACTCTCTGTAAAGCTTCATAAATGCAATATTTATATTATGCTCGCTCAAAATCTTACTGATATATGCTATAACTCCCGGTCTGTCACGATGTACCAAAATAATGGCACTGTACTCACCTGAAAAGTCTATATCAACCTGATCTATCTTTACTATTCTTACCTTACCGCCACCAAGTGACTCACCTCTGACTGTAACCTTTCGCCCCTCTTCATCTTCCATACATACATCAACTGTATTCGGATGAATCTCAGTAAGCTCACTGTTAGGTGTAAATTTATACTCTATGCCTCTTTCAGTAGCAATATTAAAGGAATCACGTATTCTTACATCATCTGTGCCAAATCCCATAAGTCCGCCAAGCAATGCTCTATCCGTACCATGTCCTTTGTAAGTCTTTGCAAAAGATCCGTAAAGTATAAACTCTACCTTTTTGGGATTTCCACCTATCATCTTTCTTGCCAAGAATGCAATTACACATGCTCCTGCGGTATGTGAACTTGAAGGCCCTATCATATTCGGCCCAAGCACATCGAAAACGCTGATAAATGCCATATTATCTCCTATTATTTTTATAATATATTTATTATATATTGAATCCACTATAACGCCTATAGCATTATCATCCTACATATTACAAGCTGTTTTGAATGAATCCTGTATTATATAAAATTCCTTATTTATTCGCATTATTTTAACATATTTAATGATGAAAGCAAACATATTATAAAAAAACTACAGTGACGGTATTTTTTTAAAAATCTAATTTATAATTAAGATTTCTTTTTTTCCTGTTTTTCATGTATAATGTATTTGAAGAAATCAAATCATATGGAGGTAAAATGAAGAAACTATTATTATATTTAACAATTCTTGCATTACCTGTTATAAGTTCAGGATGCAAAAAGTAAGGATACTTCAGATTTGAAAAGTATTATGACTACAGAAGCTAACGGTGCCATGTCACCTACTACCACCGCTGCCGAGGGTGCTAACGGCGCTATGTCACCAACTACAATTGCACCTACAAGTGATAGTAAAGAGTCCTCCTCTTTGGCTGAAAAATCAGATAAAACAACTACCGCTGAGAAGAAATCATCTTCCAAATCAAGTGTTACTGAAAATGCGCAGAGCTATTCCAAGGATAAATCAAAAAAATCTCTTATCCTAAACTTAGCGGAATCGACTCTAAAAATAGAATCATCGGTAAATAATACCATTGCAGATAATGCGAAACTTGCTTTGGATTCATTTGCTTCAAGCGCCGGTTCAACCGTCGAATTAAATTATAATGTGAAAAATCAAAGCAGAAACAGAATGAGTATAGTTTACACCGGAACGCTTAAGACAGTAAATGAGAGTAAAAAGATTATTTTTACAAATAATATAAATCTTGATACAGGTAAAAGTATAGGTCTTACAGATTTTTGCCGATCCGCTTACTATTGCAAACTATATACTCTCAGATGATGTTGAACTTGAAAATGCTACAAATGCACAAGCGGCCGGTTTTGCGGAATACAAAAAGACATTAAGTGTTGACACTCTGAAGGCTTTGCTTGATGATGCGGATTTTCCACTTATAAAGAAAAAAATGATGTAAATGAAGGTTTTTCCAAAGCTTTTCTCTTACGAATCAGGCGGTGATATTTTTATAGCCATACCTCTTTCTCATGAACTTGGTGACTATGTACTTGTAAAATATTCTCCAAGCACTAAATAATTTTTTTCTATGTACTTATGTATTTATTTGCTCTATAATAAGGGAAGCAAATTTTAGATTGAGGTGTAAAATGTCAAAAGTTTATATTAATAAGCATCCGTTGGTTCAACACAAAATATCAATTCTTCGTGATAAAAACACAGGGACCAATGAATTCAGATCTCTTGTAGGTGAAATTGCAATGTTGATGGGATATGAAGCCTTAAACGACCTTCCTACAGAAGAAGTTGAAGTAGAAACTCCACTTGAAAAATGTATGACTGAAATGATTTCAGGTAGAAAAATGGCAATAGTACCTATACTTAGAGCAGGGCTCGGTATGGTTGACGGTATCTTACAGCTTGTGCCGGCATCAAAGGTAGGACATATAGGACTTTACAGAGATGAAGAAACTCATACACCTGTAGAATATTATTGTAAACTGCCAAGTCCCATTGAGGAGAGAATAATAGTGGTTACAGATCCTATGCTTGCAACAGGAGGTTCCGCTATCGATGCCATATCTCAAATCAAGAAGCATGGCGGTAAGAAAATCAAATTCATGTGTATCATAGCCGCACCTGAAGGACTTAAAGCTCTTGAAGAGGCTCATCCGGATGTACAGATATACGTAGGTCACCTTGACAGACAACTTAATTCGGACGCTTATATTTGCCCGGGACTTGGAGATGCTGGTGACAGAATATTCGGAACAAAATAAATAATAAATAAATTATTGCGGCCACCTTCGGGTGGCTGTTTTATTAAGAACAGAGGAGCCACACTTTCGTGTGACTCCCCTTTATTATTTTCGGATTGAAAAATCTACAAGTTTTATAAACTATAGATTATCTCCAAGCTCCGCTTTCATTTACATGATAACCGTCAGGTGTAGTTTCATTCTGATACATTGAACCAAGCGGTCTTGAGTTCACATTACCATGATTCCATCTGCCTGTTGCATTATCAAAGAACCAAGTCTGTGCAGGTGCTGTAGGATTCAAGAAGTAATACTCTCCTCCTATCTTGCTCCAGTTTGTATGCATAGCACCGCTTGAAGGATCAAGGTAATACCATCTTCCGTCCTGTCCGTCATGATGCCATCCCTTAATCATCTCACCATAGAATCCGTTGTGATTCATTGACAGATAATACCATGTACTTCCGTCTAAGAACCATCCTGAATCCATGATGCCGTCCTCAGCAAAGTGATACCACTCAGACTTTGTCTTTCCTTCGTAAGTATAGCTTAAGTATGCCCATCCCTTGGCTCTTCCACCATTTGCAAGGTTGAATACCCACTTGCTGCTGTCAGGATTTGCTGTAGCTTCTACAGGATTTGTAAGCTCCCAGTTACCGTCGTAGCCTACTCTAAGACCTGCTGTTTGTCCGCCGGACTTTCTTCCTGATGAGCCTGAGCCTCCGCCTGAACCGCCACGGCCACCACGACCATGTGTTCTTCCGCCTGCATCATTAAGCGCCTGAAGAGCTGCTATAAGCTCACGCGTAGATGACTTTCTGTTTATTCTGTCAATTACTGCCTGTGCCGCATTGATTGCCGCCTGAAGTGCTGCTCTCTTTACAGGATCATTGATTCTGTTTAACTGATTGTTTGCATTCTTGATAGCCGCCTTTAAATCAGCCTCAGCTTTTCTACGCTCAGCCTTATCATTTGAATAGTAAACATAGATTGTCTCGTCCGCTGTTACACGAAGAGTCGGATCATAAGGATCATACATTCCTCTGTCCTTACTTAATCCCTCGTAATGCCATGTAATACCGTCATTGTCTACATAGTCTGACTGTATTGCACTTCTATAAAGTGATTCAAAATCACTAACTGTATTTGTACTGCTAAGAGTAAGTCTTGTTACTATAGAGTTATCTCTTGCATCTTTTACTGTTACCTTAAATGCACCGACTATTGTTGTATAACCGAATACATATTTCTTTCCACTCTCAAGAGTCTTGTTGAACTGGCCTGTATATGAAGCGGCATTTGTTGCTTCTATATCAGATACATTCATATCAGTTGCTACTATTGAACCTGATGCACTTGAAGGTGTTGCAAGTGTACTTACCTCAAAGAACTTATATTCTCTTGAAGCTGTCATCAAAGAACCTGTTACTATATCTGTACTAAGTGGAATCGGATTTCCGCTTGGATCTACATAGTCCTGCCAGTTTCCTGAAGCATCCTTCTTTTGAACTATTATCTTCATCTGGAAAAACACCTCTAAAGGTATCATCCGCCAACATCATTGCTATCTCATCTTTTTGTTCTCTGCAGGAACGCTATCCTTTTTCAATAAGAATACGGAAGTCTCCCGTATCTGCAATAGTTGAAGGAAGCCTGCTGATATCTGCTTTCCTGATCCGATATTATCGTTATACTGTGTTGACCAGTTTTGATTGTTATCATAAAGCGGCTGTATTGTAACAGGTCGATTCGGCATAGTAAATACTACTCTACCGCTTGCCACTCCTGTAGGATATGTAAAGCTTGAAGTACTTACTCCTGTAATTCCCTGCCACTCCTTAAATAGATTTCCACTTAAATCTGCCGGCTGTGCCAATATCTCAACTGTTGTTCCCGGTGCAAGGTTCTTCAAATCATTCAATGAAGTCTTTGGAGTTCCGTTTACCTTAAATGTTGTCGGATCTGCCACTGTTCCTGCAGGTACATATACTGTAACATCAAATGTATTTACAGATAATCCTGCATTTGATGTATCTACAGGAAGTACCGCACCGTCTGCAATTCTGCTTGCCGGAGTTGCGCTTGTTCCTGTTGTACGAGGTACTACACGATAAATTGTATTTGGATCTAAGTCATTAAATGTTACTGCGGCACCCGGAGCACTTGGTGTAGTAAACGGATAAACCACATTTCCTGAAGGATCTACTAATGCATAGTCTGTATTAGGAGATGTAGGATTTATTGTAATACTTGTTCTACCCGGGTTTGCACTGTCCTCAGCCACCTGTGGTGTCAAAGCTACAGGAATCTGTGCACTTCCCGGTGTTCCTGCTCCGGCGCTTGAAGGAATAGGACTTCCTACCGCAATACCTGTTGCACTTGCAGGTGCCACCGATACATTATATGTATTTCCCGGCTCAAGAGCAGGATCTGTTATCTCTCCTCCGTTTGCCATCAGCTGGCTTCCTGATACTACTGCTACCACATTTCCTGTTGCAGGATCTGTAACTATATACTGAAGTGTAGGATCTATAGCTGCAGGTGCATTTGGATCCACTCTAAGTGCAGGCTTTGCTGTTAGGGGATCAAGAGATCCTGTTACATTTGGCTGATAAACACTTGCAGGTGTTGAGTTAACACCGACTACTGTCAATGTAGTATTAACAAGTCCTGTAATATCATCTCCATATGAAATTTCATTCCAGTTCTCATCATACCACTTTGCTGTAAATCCAGGATCTACCGCTACACCACTTCCAAGTGCTGCGTTAGTAAGATCTGCTAAAGTAATTGTTCTTGGATTTCCTAAGCTGTCAATGTTTAATACATCCTCTATTGTACCTTTAAGAAGCTGTACATTAGTATTTCCTGCAGCAAGATTATATCTGTTCCAGTTTGATGTATTCTTTGTAAATTCTGCCTTAAGAGCTACCGTACTGCTTACACTACCACCTGAAGCTGCTACATGAATAGTTGCAGGAAAAGATGTAATAGCTGTTGTTCCATAATACCATGTTGCATTATTATAACCTTGATTCGGTACCGCATCAGGCATCTTTGTCGGATCTGTAGCACTATTTGGATCGATTACTATATCATAGCTACCGTCAGGTTGTACATTCTGCTTTGTAACATTTGGTATAGACTGACCGGGTGCTGTAGGATCCCAATCAACCGTATTTCCTGCTACAACTGTCTTTAAATCTCCACCTGTACCTGCACTGTATGCCAAATAAGCAATGCTTCCCGGATCCTGCTCATATGTTACATAAACTGTTTGACTTGCAACCGGTCCTGTTGTTGAAACTGTAAACTTAGGACTTGACTGTGACCATGTTGACTGGAATGTATTATCAAGTGCAGTTGTATAAGAGTTACCCCATCTTGTAGAATCGTCTGTTGTAATCTTTGGATTAGACAAACTTGCAGGTGCTGACGGGCTACCTCCATATGTATTCAATACAGGTGCAGGTATCTCTAAGTTATAAGATGTTTCACCTGTCTGAAGTGCATTAGCCTTTTGCATAAAGATATGTAGGTACCGCCACATTTTCCTTATAGAAGGTTCTTACAGCTCCTGCACCTGCAGGCTCTGCTGTAGCAGCTATAGCTGTAGCTACCTTATCGGTTATGTTATTACCAAGCTGATCAACATAGATTACTTTTTACATTTTGTTGAGAAAGCAGGGTTTGGAACATAATTGTATGTAATAGTTACATTCTGGTTTTGGAAGCTGTCCTTTAATCTTATATGTATTTCTAGGATGAGCTCCTCCTGTTGTTGAAGTAGTATCAGCCTTCAATGCTGTATACACTGTATTTCCGCCTGCATCTTGTACGTCGGCTGCAGGTATAATTGTTGTTACAACCTTACCTGTTCCTCCGGCAGCCGCTGTTTTTCCTGTTCCGTCAGTTGTAAACTGACCAACTTTGATAGTATTATTTGCAATATCCGTTCCTGCCGCTGTTGCAGGCTCACCCTTTGTATATGTTATAGTTACAGGTTTTGTAGCATCAAGTATATACATTGTCTGATCCGCGCTTGATCCGTCACCTATAATAGCGGTATTTGCAGATATATTGAACGGAGCGCTTGCTACATCGGTAAGTACCGGTTGAGATATATTTGCAGATGATCTTTGCTGAGATGTCTCCGCAGCATTTCCGTTTGCAAGATCTGCAGCACTCTTATACTTTGCATCAAATACTCTGATATTAAATTTCTTGGTATCATCTTTTTCATAAGAATATACTACCGAAAAAGGTTTATTTGTTGTTACACCGGTGACACGATTGTCACTTGTAATATATATATTTGACTTTTTGTTTGTATTGATAGTTCTGGTAAGTACATCTCCATCCAATTTTGCACTATTTGTACCAACCATACCTGTGCCATTCAAATCTGTCAAAGGCAATGCCTTATATCCCGGTATGGTCTTAGGTATAGCATTGGTGATAGGACTAAGTACAGGCTTTGCAACATTATCCGTTATTTCACCGTCTTCCAAGCCCGGTATATAACTTGTGCCGGCTTTATATTTATGCTTAACAGAATAACCAAATGTCTTAGTTGTATCCGCTCCCAATGTCGCATAGTATGTCATACCTGTGGTTGGGAAGTTTGAAGGATTAACAGTTAATGTATTTCTACCGTTGCTTGCCGCATCTGTATATCCTGTAATGATATATCCGTCCATTCCGAGTGAACCTGCACCACTCCAAACTTGTGTACTTTCAGCTCCTGTATTAGTGTCAACAGTTGCTGTTGGAGCCTGTGCGGCATCAAAAACTATATCAGTACCCGGCTTATTAAAATATGGCAGTATAAGTCCAAGACTGCTATCCAGTTGCATTCCCTTATAGTCAGTTGTAATAGCACTTCCTGCTGTTCCACCTGATACATATAAATCTTTTACAAAAGGCGCCTTTGACTCATTCTTTGTTCTAAAATCAAACTTAAAACCGTTAGGTTGTGGAGCAGGTGTTGCTGCATATGCCGGCGTTGCCGGTGCGAGCATGGCAAGAGCCATACCCGCAGACAATGCGGCAGTCAATTTTGCTTTTATTGTCTTTCTTTTCATTTTTTCTCCTACGTCACTTAGTACCAAGCACCGTTTGCATCTACATTATATCCGTCAGGAGTCTTCTCTCCCGCATACATAGATCCAAATGGTCTTACACTATTGTTTAAGTAGCTCCACTTGAAAGCATTGGCATCCCATGTATAAGTATTTTGTGGAGTATTGGTATTAAAGTAATACCACTTTCCGTCAATCTTTTGCCATCCGACAAGCATCTCACCGTTTGAATTCAGATAGTACCATCTTTCATCCTGCGGATCTTTATGCCATCCTGTCTTAAGGATACCTGTATTATCATTCATGTAATACCACTTATTTGTCTTTTCATCCTTTACCCAACCTAATACCATCTGGCCAAGCTCAGGTCCCGGTGTTGTGTTCATATAATACCAGTTACCGTTCTTTGAGTCATATACCCAACCTGTTGCCATTGTTGAGCGTCCGTCAAAGTAATACCAACGTGATACCTTCTTACCTGTATTATCGTTGAATGTGATCATTCCCCACATATCGTTAAGCGGTGTTCCACCGTTAAGTACGAATGACCATCCGCCTGTTACAGGATTTGTCTCCCAAGCACCGTCTACACCAAGTACGAATGCTCTTACATTACTGTTTTCATTGATAGCTGTACTTTGTTGTGACTTCTCTCCCGGTGTCAAAAGTCTACTTCCTCTACCTGATGAAGAGTTACCGCCACCGCTGGCACCGCCGGTTCTTCTGTTTCTGTCTCCGGCTCTGTCGGCTGCTATCTTTGAATACTTGTCAATAAGTCTTCTAAGTGCATCTATTGCCTGCTGAAGCTCTGCATAGTTTGCCTGTCTGAGATATGTAGTTCCGTCAGGAGATACAAGATCTCTTGCCTGTCTAAGTGTCTCAAGTGCATGTGCTATAGCCTCATTTATTTCAGCAACTTCTGCTACCTTAAGGTATGGGTCTCCTGTGAGGATCTTTGCCTCTTCTATAGTACCACCAAGATCTACTCTTGCCTTTGCAACTTCTTTTCTGTTATCTGAATAGTATGCATAAACAATTGTTCTCCTTGTTACAGGACTTGTTGTGTCATATACTGAAAGCTTATCTTCCTTCTTTGACCAGTTAACATAGTCATACTGTACACCATAGATATCCTCAAACGGTGTTACAAGTCCGTTTGCTACATCATTTTGTGCATATGCCGTAACTGCCGCATAATCACTTGAGTAGTAAGCATCCTCTACATTCTCTTTTCTTCTTACCTTAAACTTCTTATAGAAGTTTCTGCTTGTATCATTTAAGTGTAAATTATCAAGTACAGGCTTATTATCTACAAATGTTACCTTAAATGTCTTTGAATAAACAAGTACATATGAATGCTGCAAGTTACCTGTGAACTTAAGAAGTCCCGCATTGTTTGCTACATCTGTTGTAATTGTTATATCTACAGGATTGATATTACCTAAGCTGTCAGGTGTCACATCAAATAACTGGTAGTCAAGCTGATCTACATCTTCTGCAGGAAGCTGTGCTATAACATCTACTGTCGCATTTGATGCTGTTGCAAGTATTCCGTTATTTACAAGTCTTCCGTTTACATATCTTTCAAGCTGGATATCAAGTCCGTATGCTGTTGTATGTGCATCCGGATGATCAACTCCCGATACAGAAACAGGCTTTACAGCTGTTTTCTCATTCGGTTTTGCATCTCTTTTGTTAAATACCACCTTGTATTCTACTGTTGCACCGTTCACTCCGATAAGTGATCTGTCAAGTGGTGTTGTAAGATCATGTGCAAGTCCCGGTATCTGACCCGGTGTAAGTCCGAACTCTCCTACACTACCGCCTCTTATTGTCTCTGTAAGATCCGCATCATCTCCCGCTACCTTTGTAGGTTCGTATACAGCCTTAAGTACAATATTTGAATTTGAAAGAGTAAATGAGTAGTCAGCCTGTGTTATATTTCCGCTAACTCCTACAGCTCTTCCTGCAAGTACCTGCCAGTAAAGGAAGTTCTTGCCGTTTGCATCTACAGGATCTGCATGGATTACCACTTCTTCTCCTGCCTTTGCCTGATCGTATGTGTCATTTCCTACACTTGTTGTTCCTACAGTTACTACGTTTCCGCCCTTTGTCTCTACTACATACTTAGGTGCGTCCGCCATATCTCCCGGATTTGCTATTATCTGATTTCCGTCAGGTAACTTTGTAAGTGGATTAGGAATTGAGCTGTCGCCCTTCTTTCTTGCCACTACTGTGTAGGTCTCATTTGGATTTAAGTTGTTGAAAGTAACTGTTGAAGGATTGTTTCCTACAGGAGTCATCCATCCGTTGTCACTTCCCGGATACGGCACTACATTTCCGTTCTCATCTATGAGCGCATAGTCTGCGTCAGGATCTGCCGGATTGATTATAATCTGTGCCATACCGTCATTTTCAGGATCATATCCTATGTTGTAGTTATTATCTACTGTCGGAACATATACATCCTGTGGTGTTGATACCGATGTACCTGTTATAGAAGAAATCGGCTGACCTACAGTTGCCTGTGTATCAGGGCTTCCTTCCTGTACATTGTAGTGTGCTCCCGGTATAAGGTTTGGAACTACAGTTCTGTTTCCTGTTGAATCTCCCGGTACCACCGCTACGATATTTCCGTTAGGATCGCTTATTACATATACATTTCCCGGTGTTGTACCGTCTATTACTATCTCACCGCTTCCGTCATTTCCTATACGACCTGTAGGTGTGATAGATCCGATAGTACCGAATACGTTTGGATCCTGGCTAAAGAATGCTGTATATGTTGCATGATTTGTAAGTGTGCTACTTCCCTGCATGAAGGCACCGTTTGGATCCTTCCAGCCTTTAAACAAGTAGTTTGCTACAGGTGTAGCTGTAGGTAACTGTGCTGTCGGCAATAACGCTGACGGTAATGCGGCTACCTGGCTCCATGTGTAATCATATGGTACATGAAGTGTTGCAGGAGCTGATATTGAACCGTTGCTTTCCTCGTCGCAAAGTTGATATCAAACCACTCATTAGGGTTCTCACCAAATTTTTGCATAAAGTGTTATAGGATTTGAATCTGTTGTATGCCAGAATCTTGTTGCATTTACAGGAACTGTACATGCATCATCTTCAAACCATCCGTCAAACTGATAGTAACGGTTTGCCGTTGTATTCGGTACATAATTAAGTGCCTTTAATCTGTTAAAGGTATATGCCGACGCATCTCCTGCTGCAGTTGTATCACTTACAAGTATCTCATGTGTTGCAGGTGATACCAATGTACCGTTGTTATAAACTGTTGAAACTGCGAAGTTTACATTTTTCCACTTGCCCGCATCATGATCAAGCTTCCAGTCTACTCTGGTTGGTGATGATGGTGGCAATGTAGGCATTGTTCCTGTAACATTACCGTTTGCGGCATTTACAGTTACAAGTCCTGCCGGGTTCATATCTATTGTAGATGAACCGCTTACCCATGTATATCCGTAGAGCTTATCACCTGTTGTTGTTCCTAATGCCGGTACACTTGCTGATATAGCTGCACTTGGTGACAACTGCTCTATCTCACTTGCCAAGATTGTATCTGTGATTCTGTCATAATATCTCTTTATAAGATTTGATCCCGAATCGGCATTATATACATATGTGATGATAACATCCTGGTTTGGCATATACGCGGAGAATACTCCGTCTGTTGTAGCATTATTAATTAAAGTGAATCCCGGTGATGACAATCCCAAAACATATGTTGCAGGGTTTGGTGTATCACCTGTTGTAATATCAAAGTGATCAAATGTATATCCTGTGATATTCTTCGGTGCGGCATTTATTTGTTGCTCCGCTCTCTTTGGAGCTGCTGTAATTCCGGCTGCTAAAGGATTACCCATTGCATCCTGATGACGCACTGTGTAATTAAATGTTCTATTAACATCAACTTTGTAACGATAATTTACGCTTATTCCCATTGCAGGCATACTTGGAAGATCATAATGACCTGTAGCAAGATTTAAAGTACCCTGACTTGCAGGTAATCTTGTTGCTGTGTCATAAATATATCCCGGAATACCCGGTGTAGGTACAAGTGGATCTGCTGTTACAGGTTGTGTTATTGTATAGTTTTGTATATCTGTTAAAAATGTGACCGTAAGAACCGGATTTGCATTCTTATGTGTAATAGTTACAGCATAAGGTGTTGTTCCAGGTGTCCATGTTGCATAAAGCTTTGTCACTCCTGCTGTTGCAGGTGAAGGGAATGCTGCAAATGCTCCAAGATCTGTCTCTGTTGCATCATGAACACCATTTCCATTTGTGTCAGTATATTTGTGCCATCCGTTAAATACATAACCACTCTTTACCGGAGTAGGCATAGTAAGTACAGAAGCTCCACCCGGATTTACTGTTTCTACTAAGTCTGTAACTATATTTCCGCCATCTGTATCGAAGCTATAGCGAACTTCATTTCTCTTTAACTTAATTGTAATATTTAAGTCTTCATTCGGTACAGTAGCAGTAAGCTTACCTGTATTATCAACTGCCACTCCTGTCGGAAGCGCTCCTCCTGAAGTATCAACCTCATCAAATGTATATCCTGCAGGTGCTGATAGCGGAAATTCAATCTGTGCACCTACCGCATATGACTTCTGATATGGGTTTGCATCTATAATAGGTACTGTTGATCCCGCTGTAGGTCCCGGTATTGTTGGTACTACCAACTTGTTGTATGCAATACTTGCACCGTTCTCATCTACATATGTAAGAACCAAGTCATGCATATCTGTTGTGATATAAACAACGTTTTGATTCTGTACATCTGTTGTTGCCGCACCTGTTACCTGGCTTGCTTCATCACCCATTACTATATGCTGTCCACTTGCATCTGCTGTAAAGTTTGATACTGAATATGGATAATTTGCCAATCCTGAAGCTGGTCTTTCCTCAAAATCGATAAGTGCTGTTCCCATTCCTGTAGCTGTAGGAAGGTTTTCACTTAATGTAACACCAATAGTTGTTGCCGAATCTACTTCATTGTTCTTCTTTACCAAAAACGGCTTTTTACCAAGAGTTACATTAGAATCCTTAACATTTGCAGGATCAGGATCATTTACCATTACACGGTTATTTGTAATATTTACAGTACCGTTAAGTCTTGGATTTGCAGATGATGAAATCTTAATAGCCGGACCATTCTTGATAGACTCATTTCCTGTTACAGAAGCTATACCACCCGGAGAGTTCAAATCAAGAACTGCTGTTCCGGAAATATCCATAACTGAAGGTGTATTGCTACCTAGAGCTGCATCATCAACATAGGCATCTGTAAATGTAGAACCGGCCTTTAATGATACTGTACCTGCACTTGCTTCTATAATAGGTGCAGTAGGCTTTGAAGTAACACCTGTTCCTGAGAAATAAGTCTTATTACCATTTACATTAACATCACGGAAACCAAGTGCAGAATCACCATTCTCTACCTTAAAAAGTGGACCTGTAAAGTTATCAGCTCTTTTTATAGTGGCCTTACCAGTCTTTATAGGCGGTGTATTATTGTGATTATAGCCCACACCATAGTTCTGACCTGACGGCAATGCTGCAAAGTCTGCAGTTTGAATAGTGATATCGGTACCTGCCGGAATAGTCACTGTACTATTCATAGTAGTATTTGACTGAAGGTAAATATATGCCTTCTTGGCACCATTCGCTCTAATCTTTGCTACAGCATCAGAAATACTTCCTACAGGATTACCCATGAATCCAGCTACGCCCGCTGATGTAGCACCACCAGTTGCACCATCATTACATAGTAAACCGAAGGCTTGATGGCTGCTATAAATGTAGCGATCTTTGTCTCACCGGGCAAGAGATTAAAGTAAGCTGAAAAAGCGCCTGCTGAATCTCCAGGGTTTATAAAACCTGATCTGCTCTGTGAAAATACCCAATTACAGTGATTTATATTTGCCGTAGTTGACCAATGTCCTGCCCATACACGGGTCTCAGAAGGGTCATTCGCATCTCTTTTTACAATACCTGCACCATTACCTGATGTATAAATATCAAATGTAGTAAGTCCGAACTGACCACCTAAAGAGTTTTGGAAATGAACCCCCTCAAACAGTCCACCTGCACCATGAGGCGTAACAAAAATAGGAACATCATCCTGAGTTGTTATCATTGTATCCGTCTCATTACCCACCATAAAATCTACTGTACTTGAGCCTGGGTTATATGCGGTATATTGAACAACTATATACTGGTCATCATCTGAAGGTTTAATCTCTTGACGAACCTGAACAGAGTTTGCTCCGTCTGTAAACGTTTGTACTTCACCATTATAATGACCTGCTCCTGTATGTAGTGCATTTATAGCACTACTTGTAAATGTCGCCGTGTTCGGCTCATCATTTGATGCTCCGGTCCAAGTATTCACAACAGGATCAACCGGATTTGTAGCATTGTGTGGTGTACCTCCTGTTTGGTTCTGTACATCAGCACCAATACGATACGGCTTACCAAACGCATAGTATCCATGCCACCAGTTACCTTGAAAAGCAGATTTTATTGTAGGCTCTGCACCCGCTGAACTAGCATTACCAGTAACATCACTATTATCATAGTATCCGCGTGAAACATTCTCTCTGGAGGATGTGTCAGTAATACCTGCAAGGTTAAACGTAAAGGTATCTGCACCATAGCTGTTTGTTCCTTGGTGACCAGATGAAGGTCCAAAGACAAAAGCTGTAGAATCTGATGAACCATAAACAAAGTTACCTGCAGTGGAAACATACTTATTGTTCTGTCCGACTTTCAAATCATTGTTCGGTAGTAGCCCTGCCGCTTGCGAAGTAAGGCTTCCCAGAGGAGCTCCGGTAAGGACCATAGCTCCTGCAAGCAACCCGGCGGTTGTTTGTTTTACCTTCTTTATTAAATTATTTTTCTTCATATCTCTCCTCCAACTATCTATCAAAGAGAACAAAATCACTATCCAAGTTGTTCAATCCATCTGTGGCATATGTGATTTCAGCTCCCCATCTGTCATGTCTGTCAGCACTTGAATCGTAGTGATAGAATCTTCCGTTCTTCTTTCTCGGTCTGTCACTGTCACTTACTCTTGCTACGAACTTTGAGTTTGAAACTATTATCCAGTTGCCCTCTCCGTCCTTAAGAATCTTTGTGCCTTTGACTACTTTACCGTTTGAGTCTACGACTACATACTCGCCGTGACCTGTTCTTGTATCCTTAAGAATACCGTACTTAAGGCTTGCGTCAGCATCCAGTCTTAAGCCGTTGAAGTAGAACTTACCGTCGCTCTTTGCAAGTGTGCATCTTGCTCCGATAGCCTTACCGTTGTCTTTGAAACCGAATACCGCATTTTGATCTCTAAGAGTTACTGTAACCTCACCGGTAATCATTGAACCGTCATTAAGCTCATCTGTACCGAAGAGATATAAGCTTCCTCTGTCGATTGCAGCTATAGGTGAATTGAGAGCGTCTGTAAGGAAATCTTCCTTTGTCCACTCATCTACATCATATTTGATGCCGAAAGTATCATCTTCCAACATAATTACAAAACCTGTCTGCATACGTCCGATCTCATCGAAAGCGTATCTTCTTCCAAGTACTGTAGCTATTCTATCTTTAATTACACTACCGTCTTTCTTTGTTCTGAACCAGCTGTGCTCTTCAGTATCATAGTCATACTGACTCATCACTTCATTCGGTACTGTAAATGTCCAGTAATCATCTTTAAGTTCACCGTCTGTATCAAGTGAACCGTATTTTACTTTAGCATTGCTTGCTGTAGCTCTTATGTTTGCATTGGTTACAGAAAGCTGAGGTATCATTACACCGTTCTCATCAAACAGGTATGCCTTACCGTTTATCTCTCTCTGCTTTGACTGATCTGTACTGCGTGCAGCGTACTTTCTTCCGTTAGCCCCGAAGTACAGCCACATCTCATCATACTCACTATAGTTTCTCTGTCCAAGCTCTGAATATCCCGGATTCTCTCCTACCTGTGAATAAAGCAACCACTGATCCGCATACATTGCTCCGTCATCACCGAAGTAGTATATTGCACTCTTAAATGGATTGTCATCTTCTACCGCATTGCCCTCTGCATCGAAGAATCCTGTAAGCATTACTCCCTCTTCATCAAAAAGATATCTCTTTCCGTTAATTTCACGAGTGTATACTCTTCCGTCTCTGCCCTTGTACGCTTTTCCGTCGGCACCGAAGTAATACCATGCATCATTATCGTCGATATCTTTTGCAAGAACCCAACGATTAGCTGCCATTACACCGTCGGCATTCAAATAATAAATGCCGTCACCTACGGTAACAATTGAATCTTTTACCATGTTGCCGTCATCACCCAGATAATACCATGCGTCACCCGACTTTCTCCAAGCCTCAGACACTGCGTTATTGGCATTGTCCAGATATCTCCACTC
>CAKAIM010000009.1 GCA_916439285.1 uncultured Lachnoanaerobaculum sp.
ATACCATAAAATTCAAGAGAAATGAGAAAATAATTGACAAATTGTCAGTTGCGTGATACCCTCTAAATAGGAGGTATAAAATGAGAGATGTAAAAAGAACCTGAAATACGACGTGCAGAGATTATGGATGCTGCAATGATACTCTTTATGGAGAAAGGATATACCAATACAACAACACAGGATATAGTTGATAAAGTAAATATATCAAGAGGGTTGTTATATTATCATTTTAAGAATAAAGAGGATATCTTATATTGTCTTGTAGAACAATATTCAGATAGACTACTGAAAGATATTTATAGTATTGTTTATGATGAAGATAAAACTGCCATAGAAAAAATTAGATCATTTATAGATGTCACAATTATATCTTCGGAAAATGTTTCAGCAGAGGGTACAGTGCTACAAAAGACAGTTGATCTTGAAGAAAATCAATATATGCTAGATAAGTTATCCCATAAGCTTGTTGAGAAACTTACAATATATTTTGAAAAAATTATAAGTCAAGGAATAGCAGAAAAAGTTTTTTCTGTAAAATATCCATTAGAAACAGCAGAATTTCTTATGACAGCTTATGTTTTTTGTTTCAAATAACATAAGTATAAGAGATTCGAAAAAAAGAACCTATTAGTGACTATTTAAACGCATTTAAGATAATACTTGAACAAAGCTTAAATACGAAAAAAAATCTTTAGTACTTAAAAAAATAGAAAAGAATGTTTGCAAGGAGAATAATATGCCGATAGCTACTGCTACGCAAGCTATCGGTATTATTTCAAAGAATAACTGACAAAATGTCAATGGAGGTAGAAATTATGTTAGAGATAAAGAATTTTTAGTAAATTCTATGGGAATAAAAAAGCTGTTGAAAATTTATCAATTTCAGTACAGCCCGGAGATATTTATGGATTCATTGGTGCAAATGGAGCCGGAAAAACTACAACGATAAAGGCGGTAGTTGGAATTCATGATTTTGAGAATGGAAGTATAACGATTGATGGGCATTCCATTAAAGGGGAGCCTGTTATTTGTAAAAAAATGATGGCATACATTCCGGATAATCCGGATTTATATGAACATCTGACAGGATTTCAGTATATTAATTTTATTGCAGATTTATTTGAAGTTTCTACTGAGATACGCAGAGAAAGAATTCAGAGATACGGCGATTTATTTGAAATGACTAAACATCTTTCGGGAATGATATCTTCGTATTCACATGGTATGAAGCAAAGAACGGCGATTATTTCTGCACTGGTGCATTCTCCAAAGTTACTAATTTTAGATGAACCTTTTGTTGGACTTGATCCGAAAGCAACTTTTCTACTAAAGAAAATAATGCACGAATGCGTATCAGATGGAGGAGCTATTTTCTTTTCAACACATGTATTGGATGTTGCAGAAAAATTATGTAATAAAATTGCAATTATAAAAAATGGAAAGTTAATTGCGAGCGGAAATACAGAAGAAGTCAAAGGCAATAAATCTTTGGAAACTTTTTTTCATGGAGGTGCAGGATAATGAGCAAAAATTTGGATACTAATTAGAGCACAATTGATGAATTTCTTTCCAATCAACGAAATGAAAGAGCCGGGAAATAAAAAAACAAAGTTCGATTGTTATTACAAGTTTTTGGAATAATAACTCTTGCCATATTTTTCTTTGTTTATAATATCATAACAGCTAAAACATTGGTACAAGTGGGACAGCAGGAATTGATACCGGCATATATGGTGTCGGTATCAAGCTTTGCAATATTATTTTTGACAATATTTTATTCAAATGGGATTTTATTTGGCAGTCGTGATATGGAAAATCTTTTGTCGTTGCCTGTAAAAAGTTCGGATATTATGAGCAGCAAGTTTATGTTTATGTATTTATTGAATTTTTTAATAGGATTGATGTTTATGCTTCCGGGAGGAATTGTTTGGGTGTTAAACGGAAGTTTAAATGTATTACAGATTATATTGTATTTTACCTCCATGATTTTTGTTCCGTTGATACCGATGTGTATAGCAGCATGTATGGGAATCATTATAGTTGTTGCTTCATCTTTCTTTAAGAGAAAAAATGTTATTGCTTTAATCTTTTCATTTGCAATGATAGGGATAATTGGATATATTGCAGTGTCAGCCATGAAATCAGGTAATGAAAATAGTATCGGGATTATGCTTTCTAAGCAAATTACAGGATTGTACCCACTATCTAAGCTATTTATGGAATACTATAATTTTCCAATGCACATTGGAGTAGGGTTATTTATTGTTCTCTCAATAGTATTTTTTTATATATTTGCCAAAATAGTTTCATTGAAGTATGGATTACTTAATACTCTTGCTAAAACAACAACAAGATATTCCGACAACAAAAATTCTAATAGTAGAACATCGGTATTTTTTGCCCTATATAAAAAGGAAATGGGACTATTTCTAAACTCATATATGGCAGTGTTGAATGCAGGTTTTGGTGTAATATGTTTATGTGTTTTCAGTATATTTTTCCTGTTTAACTCTTTACAACAAATAGGGGAATATTCGGGAATCGAAAATATTAATGAATATCTTTCAAATTTTGCTCCAATATGTATTGCTTCAATGTTTTGTACTTAGTTGTCCGGCAGCTTTTTCTATATCTTTAGAAGGTAAAAATGTTTGGATTTTGCAAAGTTCTCCTATTCGAGTAAAAACGATTTTGAATTCTAAGATTGCAGTAAATCTTACGCTTCATTTAATCGGATATATTATTTCTGTGTTTATAGTTTTTGGTAAAAGCTTGATATGGATATTATTCAAACTGTCAGCTTAATAATTGTCCCTATTTGTTATTCCATTTTTTTATAACAGTGATTGGAATTTCTTTGAATAAAAAATTCCCTAACTTTGAATGGGAAAGTGAGATGATGATAGTAAAACAGAGTATGCCTGTAATTGTGTCTTCAATTATTGGAATGACTGTATTAGTTATACCAATTCTTTTACATTGGTTTTTGCATTTTCCTATAGTACCTACATTATTGGGAGTAGCACTTATTTTTGCTCGTTATTGCGGGTGGCGTTTATATAAAAACTTGTATATTAAATTTTTTAGTTTAAGGAGGAAATGTTCTATGAAAAAAAGATTTTTGAAAGATTTATTAGTTCTGATAGGAATAATGTTTGTAATATTTATTGTTTGCATATTTCTTCCGGAGAAAATTCCTGTTCATTTCAATGCAAGAGGAACCACTGATATATTTGCTGGAAATATTATCTTCTGTTCGCTACAGTTATTCCATACTCTGCATATTGGAAATTTTTACGAGGGCGGAAAAGTAAAAACGAATGAAAATATATCCATATTTACAAATTGCATCAGTGTTAAGAGCGACTATTTTAAGAGGAGACTATGTTCCGGGACAACGGATGCCACCTATAAGGGATTTAGCACAGAGGGAGGGACGTAATCCTGCAACAGTTCAAAAAAAGTTCTTAAAAATGAAGTGCACCCCAAAAGTTAGACATAAAACTAATTTCTGGAAAGATAAGAGTCGACATAGGAAAAATATTAAGACTACTTTGTGAAAGAAAAGGAATACATATAATCGAAGCAGAATGTTGTCCTGATCATATACATATGCTTGTAGAGATACCACCAAAATACAGTGTGTCCCAAATTGTTGGTTATCTCAAAGGGAAAAGCTCATTGATGATTGGGGTAGTACAAACCACCGGCTGAGCCGGTGGTCATAATTGTAATAAGTTATAATCCGGTTTTTTCTTTACGAAGTACACAATAAAGATTCCTGTTTGACAAACGCTCATAATACTAGTAATCAAGATGACTGCGTCAGGATTCTTTGATAATAATAGACTTAGAATCAGGCCGCAAAGATATAGCACTATTTGAAATGCATAGTAACGTTTTGGAAACTTAAAATCCTCTATATTATATTTGCTGTTTGCAAGAGTAGCTCCCTGAAAAATTGCAATTCCAAAATAGAAGAATGATGCAGCAAAGAGGTGATTTACGCTTGGCAAAACGAGAAAACTCATAGATACAGTTATTACAATCAGACCAATAATGATAGGTATGTGGCTATATATTAGGAATGATATATTGGCATCAGTTGCCTCGTCAATAGCATGGTCGAATTCGCCAAAATAGAAGAGGAATAGCGAAGCCATAATAATAAAGAGAAGAACTGAGTTAATTGAAAAATTTTCGGTAGTGAAGAACTGGGCAAGTCCCATAATCATCTCTCCGAAGGTTATAATAACAAGAAGCGATAGCCTTTCAATCAAATGAGGTAGATTTGATATGAACTTTTCTCCTCTCATTTCCATAAATATTGGCATAGCAAAAGTAGATAAAAAACCTGCCAAGAAAATGGGAACACCAAACTTAAGAGGCAGAAAAGATGCTGTATAGACAGAGACTGCTCTAAGACCTGTTAACCACAATAATCCGCGTACTGTTCTTAATGATCCGCATGAAGTGCTTTTTTTCATATATTCGATCAAATACTGAACGAATAAAGTTAGGCTCAGTGTTCCTAGTGCTAAGCAGAACTTTTGGAAAGCAAGTTCCCACTCCTGTGTAATCAGATTAGAAATGAAAAGTAGGATTCCCATATTTAAGAAACTTACAAACATATTAAGAAGGGAATTCTTTCCGTGACGATTTGTAAATCCGGTTTGAATCAACCAATTGTTGAGTAGGATAATGAGAGTTAATAAAAATGTGAGCATGGATTCAAAGGTCACCATGCCATTATCTAAATGATGTATTAATGCCGTTGCTTTAGAAATAGCGTATACAAAGACCAAGTCATAAAATAACTCAGTATATTCAACACGTTTATGTGTAATTGAAGTCATGATTTTCTCCTTAAATTTCAATATAATCCGAACGTAATAAGTGTATTATAGTCAAAAATAAAAGTCAAGAAAAGACCTTTTTTAGCATTGAATTTAATAAGTTATATGCAGAAAAAGGTGAATCAGGTAGTCGCCTTTTATTATATAAAAAAGATATAGAGCATAAACAACTATACTTGAGTAAGAGATACATTTATTATAGAATTATTAAAAGATGGAAATAATACTAAAACAGGTTTTGCAGAAAGGAGAGGATCCATTTTCTAAAATATAGAATTTTTGGATCGTATTTTGGATATGAAAATAATAGAAAACAAAATGGTGTTTGCATTTGATGGAAAAAATAGATGTGTGGCAGAGGTTGAGGATGGAGAAACTCTGGTTTTCCGTACACATGATTGTTTTGATAATCAGCTAAGTGAAGAAGTCTCAAGTATAGGAAGTCTAAACTGGGATTGTATCAATCCTGCTACAGGACCGGTATATGTAAAAAATGCAGTAGCAGGTGATGTATTAAAAGTTGAAATATTGGATATAAAGCTTGAAAATCAAGGTGTGATGTGTGCACTTCCGGACAATGGAGTGCTTGGCTCTTTGGTACAGGAGGAGTCTGTAAAGCGTTTGAAGGTGGAAGACGGTAAGGTGTACTTTAATGACAAAATAGTATTTGATGTAAATCCTATGATTGGAGTTATAGGTGTAGCACCAAAAGAGTGGAGCTATAAATTGTGGGACACCGGGCAATCATGGTGGAAATATGGACAATAAGAGGATTGCAAAGGGTGCAACTCTTTATTTCCCTGTATTCCATGATGGAGCGATTTTTTCGTTGGGTGATGTACACGCAGCTATGGGAGATGGAGAAATAATGGTCAGTGGTGTGGAGATTTCCGCTGATGTTACTGTGCGACTTTCTGTAATAAAGGGCGTAAGTATTGAGACACCAATGCTTGAAAACGAAGATATCTGCGGTGTAATCTATTCTCACGAAGAGATTGAAAAAGCAGTATTTCATGCAGTAAGAATTACAAATGAGGTAATGCAAAAGAAACTTGGGCTTTCATTTAATGATGCCGGTATGCTTATCAGTGCAGTTGGAGACTTGAGATTTTGTCAGGTGGTAGATCCTGAACGTACTGTTATGATGTGTATACCTAAAACTATACTTAAAGAATTGTTTTTAGATAAAAGTATAATTAAATATTGATACATTAATATTAGCCGGAGGATGAAAAATTCCCCAGTTTTTACAGTTTAACCATCAATGCATTGACTATATACCGATTACTTTTATAATGGAATCATATGATAAATTACTACAGAGTATACTAAGAAAGAATAAATGGAGAAAGTATGGATAAAGGGGAATATATTGGTAATAGGTGACTCTGGGGTCGGCAAATCAACCTTGATTAATGCTGTTTTTAGGAGAAGAAATTGCCGAATCCGGGTTTTGGAGATAAAGGGTACTACAAAGGAACTGAAAGGTATATGAAAGTGATGTACCGGATTTTTCGTATTATAGACACTGTAGGTTTTGAACCTTCATTTTTTTAAAAAGGATGGGTGCTATAAATGCTGTAAAAAAAGTGGTCAAAAAAATGCCATTAAAGAGGGGAAAAGAGAACTCGGATATAAATGTTATATGGTTTTTGCGTCGAAGGCACTTCGAGTAAATTATTTCCGGAGGCAATAAAAAAAGTATTTCTAAAGCGACATCAATGTATCCTTCGGTTCCGATTATCGTTGTAATTACAAAATCATATTCAAAGCCGGAGCGTGAGAAAAAAATATACATATGGTAGAAGAGGTTTTTGGAAAAGCTGAAAAAGTTCAAAAAAACTTGAAGGGGATTATTCCTGTAGTTGCTTTGATATATGAAATAGATGAAGAACAGTTTGTGGCACAGGAAGGTATAACGGAGCTTATAGATATGACCTATGAGCTGATACCTGAGGGTATGCAAGCTGCAAGAAAAGATATTGAAGCGTTTAAATTAAACAGAAAAAGGTCATTTGCACAAACTGCCATTGCTACTTTTACGCTAAGCGCTGTTGCAATAGCTGCAATACCTATTCCACTTTCAGATGCAGCATTGTTATCACCTTTAGAAATTGGTGAAATAAATTCTTTGGCAAAGATATATGGTATCAAGAATGATAAAAACTCTAAAAGATTTTTTTAAATTCTGTTGTGGAAGCAGGAACTGTAGGTTTAGCGGCAAAGCCGGCTATAAATGCGCTAAAAGCAATTCCTGCAATTAATTTGGCGGCTTCTGTAATAAATGCAGCTGTTGCAGGTGCTATCGTTCTTGGAATAGGTGAAGTATGTGTGTATACATATGAGCAAATTTACCTTGGAAACAAGTCTTTGGACGATGTGGATTGGATAAATAAAATAATTGAGGCCAAGTTAAATAAACAAATAATTGAAAAGATAAATATGATAGTCACAGATGAGGACTTTAGAAACGGTAACATAACTAATTTGAAGAAACTGTTTACAAAGCTGTTATCAAAATAAAGGTTACAATATTTATAACGTTATCATAGGAGTAAAACTATGAAGAATAAACTATGTGGTGTTGAAGATACACTATATATTCCGCTTGTGGCAAGAATTTATGTATCTAAGAGATTTCCGGACTTTTTCTATGATGGAAAGGCTTTGGAACTTGAAGAACATTTTTTAAAAATTGTACCGGTAATTACTACTACAGAATTTTTCAATATGGCAAGTGCATGCAGGCAACAGACAATAGACAAGAAAATAAAAGAATTTTTAAATGCACATAAAGAATGTAATGTTGTTTTTCTTGGAGCAGGGCTGGAAACGGCATATGACAGGATAGGGAATAAGACTGCAAAATTTTATCAGGTGGACTTACCAAATGTTATAAATGTAAGGAAGGGTCTGCTGGGTGAAGCTGTAAATGAAAAGCTGATATCCGGTGATATGTTTACACTTGAATGGATAAATGAAATAGACACTAAGCTTCCAAGCATGGTTGTAGTGTCAGGTGTATATCAGTATTTTACAAAGCCTAAAATTGTAAATATGATTAAAAGAATGGCAGAGCGTATATCAAAATTTGAATTGGTATTTGATGTAACAAATACTACAGGCTTAAAGTTTGCAAACAAGTATGTAAAAAAGACAGGAAATACAGATGCGACAATGTATTTTAGTATAGACGATGTCTGTGTGTTTTCACAAGAAGTGGAGATGAAATTAGTAAGCCTTGACGGATTCTTCTCTGATGCCTTGCTACATTGTAAGGGAATGAGCTTGAAGACAAAAATATATATGTACTTTGCAGATAAACTAAGAAGAACTATGGTGATTCATCTATGTTCAAAATAGATTTTAAAAGGGGATTTTATGGCGATAGACGGAGTTAAAATTATAGACAGTGATGATGCTTATGATATTTATAATGATATCGTGGAGCGATATAAGGATGGAATAGATGTTGAGCTTATTAAAAGAGAATGGCTTGATGAGGAAGCAAATTTTTGCATAGATGAATTGTATACAGAGATATACTGGACATCTCTTGCCTATGCGCTTTGGAAGATAGGACATTTGGATGAAGATATAAAAAATAAAGCTATGGAAATTATATCAAAAGGTGCAAGCAAACTATGGAACGAGATAGACGAAAGGGCGGTAAAAGCGAGACAGAAAGCTTTAAATAAATTAGCTCTTCAAATTCAAAGTGAAAATCCAAGACCTATTAAAAAGCCCAAGCCACAAAAAAGAAGAGAACCGTATTTTGAACTTGGAGATGTTATCTCGATAAAGTTTGAGGATAAATATGGTATATGTTTTGTCTCGGATTTGGAGGTTAGACCGAGAAAGATAGAATATCATATAGCCTGTGCAAGAACATTACAGGATTCTGAGCCTACTATAGATGATTTTGTAAACAGCAGTATTGCGTATAAGAAAATGAATACAGAGTTTGTGCTTGAGACAGATTGCTGGTTTAACCATAAGGATCTGGGTGAACTACTGCCATATTTAAAAAAAATAGGAAGAATAAAACTAAAACCTTACAGTCTTGGTGTACTCTCACCTGCGGATTCACTTGAGCATTTTTATGATGATATTACAAATGAGTCAGATTTATGGCCTTTTAAAACAATTGAGATAAGCGAAATAATAGAAAAAATTTTGGAAAATTAATATGGGAGTAATTTATAATGAATAAGAAATGTCGTATAAAACCTGAAGATTTAAAAGATCTTTTTCACACAGACGGTCCTGAGGGTTGTATAGCTTCCGACAGAATAATGGTAGATGGTGAAAAGATTGGTTATATGTACAGAGAATATGCAGATCATGACGGTGATAGCGGTTGGAGATTTAGTGCAGGAGATGAGGACGAAGAATATATGTCAAATGCTGAGAATGCCGGTGTATATACTCTAAATGCAGTAGCTAATATTGATTCGGATATTATTCCTTTTTTGGATTCGCCTGTAGGAAGTGGATTTCTCAGGGATGAAAACGGGAAACTTGTAAAGGATGATTTTAATATAATTGCAAGGCAGGAGATAGATGAGATATTATATGAACATAATATTGCAGACTCAAAGGATTATGAGAGCAGAGATCCGGAGGAGCTTGCAGAAATTTATGAGAATATAAAGGTTGTTCAGGAAAATCATGATCTGTCTGATAATGAAGTGGAGGAAATGATAAAAAGTATATTCTCAGATTATTGAGAATAATGTTTAAAATGTAAAAAGACGTACCTGGTACGTCTTTTTACATTAATAGCTTGTAAGCTTATCAACATTTTCAATTATAACAATCTTTGTATCGGCATCTACACTGTTTACAAGTTTTTTCATATATTCCTCAGGAATTCTGACACAACCGGCTGATGAAGTATCGTTGTCGGTTTTTGTACAATGAATGAAGATTGCTGATCCCTTACCCGGTATGGATTCTGTATTATAGTTAAGGGCTAATGCATAGTTATAGAAAGGATTAGCCGCCTTTAAATCTTCGGATGAATTCCAGTCTTTCTTTACATTTGAGGTATTTACCCATTTATTGTAGTATGCACTGTTTGAATCATCTACCCAGTAATCGTCATCACCGATTTTACGATATTCCAAGATGCTTCCGGGATTATCCTTAAGTCCGAAGGCGAACATTGCACTGAATACTCCTTCAGGTGTTTTTCTGTCACCTTCAGCTTTTTGAAGAGAAATACCGTTTGTACCTGCAATACCGTTTACATACCAGTTCTTTTTCCATGTGCCGTCAGCCGACTTTGTATAATCATTTACCGTAACCTTATTTTTATTGCTCTTATGTCCGACAATAAGCACAATGTGGCTTGCAGATTTTGAAATCGCCAGCTTCTCTACAGGTAGAGCTGCATGAGAGTTTATAGTTGTACTTGCCAGCAGTGTTGTAAACACCATAAAAGTTGCACATATTTTCTTAATCAATTTCATATATTATTCCATTCCATATTGGAGATGTAAATACATCTCATTATCAAAAAAATTTTTCTATAAACAAGATTTTTATACTGATAAATATGTTTTTAGTCAATGAAAAAAATATTAAAAAAATATGGTCCTTATTTCTTTTTACATAAAAAACAGGTGACATATAACAGTGTAATGTGGTAACATACTAAAGTATACACGAAGAGAGGTAGCATATGTTGAGTACTATAACAAAAATTTTGAGCACGGTGGATGACTTTGTTTGGGGATTACCACTGATTATTTTGATTTTGGCAACGGGATTATTTTTGACTGTAAGACTAAGGGGACTTCAGATAAAGAGGCTACCTCTCGCAATCAAGTATATGTTCTCATCGGATGAGGAAGACGGAAGCGGAGAGGTATCAAGCTTTGCGGCACTTTGCACAGCTCTCTCGGCCACAATCGGAACAGGAAATATTGTAGGTGTAGCTACGGCCATAGTTTCCGGAGGACCCGGAGCACTGTTTTGGATGTGGGTGGCAGCAATAGTAGGAACCGCAACAAAGTATGCGGAATGTCTTCTGGCTGTAAAGTACAGAGTCGTTGAAAAGGACGGACATGTTATCGGAGGACCGTTTTATTATATTGAAAACGGAATGGGCAATCAGTTTAAATGGCTGGCAAAAATATTTGCAATATTCGGTATAATGGTAGGTCTCTTCGGAATAGGAACTTTTACACAGATAAACGGTATTACAAGCGCAATAGGAAACTTCTTTGATAAAGAGAGTGTTCATTATGTAAATCTGTTTGGAAGGGATTATTCTCTTACTATCATTATATCAGGAATTATACTGACCTTTTTTGTAGCATCAGTTTTAATAGGAGGATTAAAGAGAATTTCAAATGTAGCGCAGATTATAGTACCTTTTATGGCAATTATTTATGTCGCTGTGGTTATGATTATTCTTATACTTAATCTTGGAAAGATACCGGCTGCACTTATTGAGATAGTACAAGGTGCATTTGGACTAAGAGCTTTTGGCGGGGGCATGTTTGGTGCTATGATAGTCGCCATGCAAAAGGGAATTGCCAGAGGAATATTCTCAAATGAGGCAGGACTTGGAAGTGCACCGATAGCCGTTGCTGCGGCTCAGTCTAAGGAAGAAGTTCGCCAAGGACTTATCTCCATGCTTGGAACCTTTATAGACACTATTATTATCTGTACTATGACAGGACTTTCAATAGTAATCACAGGTGCATGGGATATGGGGCTTGAAGGTGTAGCTGTTACAACAAAGGCTTTTCAAATAGGATTGCCTTTCCCGGACAGTGTGGCTGCATTTATATTGATGGTATGTCTGGTGTTCTTTGCTTTTACAACTATTCTTGGCTGGGATTATTATTCTGAAAAATGCCTTGAGTACATAATAGGAAATAAGCCGAAAGCTATAACGGTTTACAGATGGGTTTATATTGCATGTATCTTTATAGGTCCTTATATGACGGTTAAAGCGGTATGGACAATTGCGGATATTTGTAACGGACTTATGGCAATACCGAATCTGATAGCTTTGATAGCACTGAACGGAGTAGTGGTAAGAGAGACAAAATCATTTTTTGAGCGTGGCGTTCATAATAAAATATAAAGTAAAAAGGTCTTAGACTCACAGATGTATAACTGTAAATCTAAGACCTTTTGTTAATTATTATTGTTCTGCATATTCAGGAAATGTAATACTGTTTTCCTTGAAAACATGAACAAAAATATCCTCAACGAAATCCTTCATAAGTTTAAACGTATTGGCATATGTGACACAAGTATCAGCCGGTACTTGAAAGTTATTTGTAAGCTGTTGCATTTCTTTAATCATGTCGCCTACATCTACATGTTCACCTTCAAGTTCACTTATCAATTCAAGAGCTTCTTTGTCAGGGTGATGATTTGAACGCATCAGCGGGAATATGAGCCTCTCTTCTTTTGCAAAATGCTCTTCAAGTTCTGCTTTCATTCTTGCAAATAAGTTGTGAATCTTTGTAAGTTCCGCACCATGATGCTGATAATGTACTATCAAAATCTTGTTTAAAAGCTTTTCGATTTGTTCCATCATCTCACGCTCTGTAACATGATGAGTTGCCTCAAGATTATCAAGCATCTCATTAACGCTTAGTTTTTCAAAATCTTCTATGGATTCCACACTTTCTTTGTTTTGTGGAACAGGCTGCGAAGCTATATTGTTAAGTTCATTTATAAGTGAAGTAAGGTCAATACTCCCGTCTGTGAAAGACTCATCAAGTGGCATATGACCACCACAGCAGTAGTCAAGGTGTAAATTGTTAAGATAAGGAATTGTTTGAGGATATTGTTTAACAATATCGGCAAGTGACATTTTAGCTGTAATCATAGCATACCTCCTTAAAGTGAGTGAATTATCATAAACAAATTCACTGTCGGTTTTATAGATAAAGATGAACTTACATCAATATCTATAAAAGAGTATACACTTATAAAATATCGGAATCTGTAACAAATAAGACAAAACAAAATATTATAAGAATATAATTACAGTTTTGAATTTAAAAAGATACAAAAAAACCGGATGAAGTGGTAGGGTTTAAAATCAGCTTGAAAGAAGTATGTATTTGTTGTATACTTTTTTTGTTATAATTATATATAGGTTCTCTTAGTTAAATGGATATAACGATAGCCTCCTAAGCTGTAATTGTGGGTTCGATTCCCGCAGGGAACATCCATTTTAAGCGGTAATGACGATAAGGTTATTACCGTTTTTTCATGCAAAAACTTATATTTATAATTTAGCACTTCGGCTGGCACCTGGAATGACAGCCAGATGTCCCTCAAGGTGTCCACCAAGAGAAGGTATTTTGATACAGTTATGATGAATAGTTTCAACTTTGCAACAGGTTGTTGCAAAGTTAGCGGTAAAAGAATTGATATTTCATTAAATTGACGCTCAATTTGCTCTGTGCTAGAATAACATTAACAGATTCATCAGCAAAGTAATACACTGTGAGCTTGTTATGGATAAGAGTTATGAAGCTATTAATGAATTTTTAAATAATCCACAGAATACAGATGATTTTTATGAAAATGATACAGTCATTGCAATTGATTGGAGAGAGGATGATGAGGATATTGTAAAATATTTTAATCAGGCGATAGGAAATAAGATTGCTATTAAAATGGAAAACAATGATAAGCCTTATGGTGATGATATTATTTTTAACCTATAAAGACAAAAATCGTAAAAAAATCCCTATGATAGGCAATGAAAAATTATAAAATCAAAAAAATATACTTATAAAAAAACAAGGAGATTGAGATGAATTTAAAAAAAGTAATAATTATCCAACCATTGAATATGAAAAAAAGGAGAAGAAATTTTTTTGTCACCAGAGGAAATTAATAGTTCTTTTTTTACTTTGATGTTGAAGAGGAATTAACCTCAAATGATGAAGCTATGGCGATTGTAGCCTCTATGATAGATGAAGTGGATACATTAGTAGAAGCAGCTAAAGATTTTTTGAAAAATACATTATCGAATGAGGGAAATGAATACTATGGCACTGTTGCATATTTTTATGGAATTTCATAGAGATGAAATGGATGCTGATACGGTATTGGAGCTGTTTCCTTCAAGTAATGTTGATACAATAACATTTACAGAAATGGTAGATTTTTTTAAAAAAATGATACGTTTTGGGAGCTTAATTGATAATAAAACAAATCAGCAAGCTTTTTATTATGGATTTAAGTTTTAATCCGGAATTAACAGATGAACTGATGGTTATTTATTTTTAATTTAGAAAAAAACAGGTATTTTATGTAACACATGAAAGCTGATCTAAATAAAAAATAGATAACAGTCATCATATAATATTTCAAAAAACAGTAAATCAAATTGGTTTACTGTTTTTTGTTGCAAAAAAACAGAAAAGAAAGTACATGAACAATAGCATAACTTAATACCCATAATTGCTGAATTACCAGCTTGCACTGGGTAAAATTGTATCATATTGAATTACGAAAGGCAAAAAAAATTTTGACCTGCAAGCTTTAAGTGTTAAAATCGTACTTAGTATATGAAGGAGTGATTAGTGTATGGAAAGAAGTCAGATAGCAAGTTGATTGCACTACATCAATCGGTAGCTGTCAAACTCCCGGTGTGAGTTCAAAAACTATAAAACGGCATATAAAAGAAATGGATAATGTTCGTTATATTGGTAGTGGATATAGTGGGCATTGGGAAATAATAGAATAAAAATAACGGTCAAAACCCAATAGACATCCGACTTAATTAACACTATAATATATTTAATCTAATAAGAAAATAGAGCAATCATTGTTGCAAACTTTTTGACAATGGTAGCCATAGGCATGAACTCCATGGAACTGAATGGTTATATCCTTTCAGTGCTTCGGGCACCGGACAAGCGTCGTCAGGTACTTTTACAAGGGATAAAACAGGTTTTCTTATTTTGACACAGATTTACAGTAAAGTTAGAAAACAAGCTACTTTCATTGACTTATGTTGATAGATAATATTAGTAAATTACAGTACAAACCTTAGCTCCTAAGTTGTAATTGTTGGTTCGATTCCCGCAGGGAACATTTTGGCGGTAATGACTTGTGACAGATGCTTGTCATTATCGTTTTTTGTTGTATATAAAAGTTTGATTTTTATTGAATAACTAATTATTATATGAGAAAATAATAGCGAACAGTCAAGTTTAATCTTGATTATATAAGCAAAGATAAAAACGCAATGTACATTTATTGTGCTATAGCCGGTAGGTAGCCCGGCAGTCCTATAAGTATATAGGGTAAGTAACCTGCCCCTCCGGGTTGTCCGTTCTTTGTAAAGAAATTGGAGGGATGGCGATGAATGATATAAATGTCAAGTTAACTGTGTTTTTTGAAAATCCGTTTTGGGTAGGTGTGTTTGAGCATGTTGAAAACAACTTTCTTGTTGCATCAAAAGTAACGTTCGGTGCAGAGCCTAATGGCTATGAGGTATTAGACTACATAATAAAAAATTACTATAGTTTGGTATTCAGCCCTGCTGTTGAAACAAAGATAAAAAAAGACAAAACAAACCCTAAGAAAGCTCAACGTGATGTAAGAAAGCAGATGCAAGTATCCGGTATAGGAACAAAATCGCAACTTGCATTAAAATCGCAACATGAACAGAATAAGAAGGAAAGTAAGGTAAGAAGGCGAGAAGAAAAAGAGGCGGATGAACTTAAGAGATTTTTATTAAAACAGTATAAGAAAAGAAAAAAACATAAGGGACATTAATATTAAGTACAAGTATTTGTAGGTGAAAGCGGGTATTTATATGTATGAGAATGAGAAGACAAAGCTTCAAAAAATTATTGATGACAGTACCAATATAGTATTTTTCGGTGGTGCCGGAGTTTCTACCGAAAGCGGTATTCCGGACTTTCGAAGTGCGGACGGACTCTACCATCAAAAGTATAAGTATTCACCGGAGCAGGTGGTAAGCCACAGCTTCTTTATGAAATATCCTGAAGTTTTTTATGAGTTTTATAAGGAAAAAATGATGTGTCTTGATGCAAAGCCTAATGCAGCACATAATAAACTTTCGGAGCTTGAAAGCTCGGGAAAGCTTAAGGCTGTAGTGACACAGAATATTGACGGACTTCATCAAAAAGCCGGAAGTAAAACAGTCTATGAGCTTCACGGAAGTATACATAGAAATTACTGTATGAAGTGTCAAAAATCCTATGACGCAAATTATGTTAAAAACCAAAAAGGAATACCGTATTGTGAATGTGGCGGTATGATAAAACCTGATGTTGTTTTGTATGAAGAGGGGTTTGACGGAAATGTAATAAACGCTGCAATAAGAGCTATAGCATCTGCAGATACTCTTATAATCGGCGGAACATCTTTGGTGGTATATCCTGCTGCAGGTTTTATTGACTATTTTCAGGGTAAGCATCTTGTTGTAATAAATAAGTCGGAGACCGGAAAAGCTGTAAATGCCGAGTTATCTATAAATGCTCCTATCGGAGAGATTATGAGCGGAATAATTGTTCAATAGAAAATAAAAAAGAGGTGAGTTATGCCAAGGGGGAGCAATCAAAAATTTAAATTTACATATCTTATGAAGATTATGGCTGAAAAGACTGATGATGAACATAGTCTTACTATGCCTCAAATACTTGAGGAGCTTGAAAAGTACGAAGTAAGTGCCGAGAGAAAAAGCATTTATGAAGACTTTAAGGATATGTCAAAATTGGGTATAGATGTTATAAAGGAGCAAAGGGGTAGAGAGACCTTTTATCATATCGCAGGAAGGGAGTTTGAGCTTGCAGAGGTAAAGCTTCTTATTGACGCTGTACAATCTGCAAAGTTTATTACTCAAAAAAAGTCAAAGTCCCTGATTTCCAAAGTGAAGAATTTTGTAAGTGAGCATCAGGCCAAGCAATTACAAAGGCAGATTGTGATAAACGATCGTGTAAAGACTATGAATGAAAGTGTGTATTACAATGTGGATGATATACATACTGCTATAAATCAAAACAGGAAGATTAAGTTCAAATACTACAAATGGGATATTGATAAGAAACTTGTGGAAAGACATGGTGGAAGCTATTTTGTTGTAAGTCCGTGGGCACTGCTTTGGGATGATGAAAACTACTATATGATTGCTTTTGATGACTGGGATAATAAAATCAAACATTATCGTGTAGATAAGATGATGTATATTGAAGTTGGAAATGATGAAAGATCCGGAAAAGAAGAGTTTAAAAACTTTGATATGGCAAAATACTCAAAGGCGACATTCGGTATGTATCATGGTGAAAAGACCAAGGTATGTATAAAATTTGCAAATCATATGTGTGGGGTATTTATAGACAGATTCGGAAAAGATACTCTTTTCAGAAAAATAGATGAAAACAACAGTGAGTTGATAGTGGATATAAATGTCAGCCCACAGTTTTTCGGGTGGATATTCAGCCTTGGAAATGATGTGGAAATAGTATCTCCTATAGAAGTTGTTAATGAACTTAGGGAATACACAAAGAAATTTATAATGAAATATGAATAGATTTAATAAAGGTAATATAAGGAGTAAGTATGGGTACTTTGGGTAATGTTTTGTGGTTTATTTTCTGTGGACTTTGGAGTGGACTGATGTGGATATTTGCAGGTTGTCTTTGCTGTATAACGGTTATAGGTATACCTTTAGGTCTACAATGCTTTAAATTTGCCGGACTGGCATTTTTCCCTTTCGGGAAAGAAGTGGTATATGGCGGAGGTGCGGTAAGCTTTCTTGTAAATATTATCTGGCTTATTATACTTGGAATACCTATGGCAATCGCTCATGCGACAGCCGGTGTGATCCTTTGTATAACCATAATAGGTTTTCCTTTTGGACTTCAGTTCTTCAAATTGGCTAAACTTTCATTAATGCCTTTTGGAGCCAGGGTGATTTAATGAAGACATTCTTAAATTACATGGTAGCTAATTGAAAAAAGAGTATAATTGATATATTATTGAGGTAACAAATTTTGGTAATTTATATATCAATGATATATCAGGAGGATAATATGCCAATTAGTTTAAAAAAAGGTCAAAAAGTTAGTCTAACAAAGGGAAATCCGGGACTTAAGAATGTTGTGGTAGGACTTGGATGGGATACAAACGCCTATGATACAGGTGCGGATTTTGACTTGGATGCGGCAGCGTTTTGCTTGACAGATTCAGGGAAAGTTTCAAGCCAGAATGATTTCGTATTCTTTGGAAACCTTAATCATCCGTCAGGTGCAATAAGCCATTTGGGAGATAATCTTACAGGGGCAGGTGACGGTGATGACGAGCAGATAAAGATCGATCTTTCAAGAGTTCCTGCAGAAATCACAAAGATTGCATTCACAGTAACTATTTATGAGGCGGAAGCAAGAAGACAGAACTTCGGTCAGGTATCAAATGCCTTTGTAAGAATATTTGACGAGAATACAGGTGAAGAACTCTTAAGATATGACCTTGGTGAGGACTTCTCTATAGAAACCGCAGTTGTATTCGGTGAACTGTATAAGAACGGTGACGAGTGGAAATTCAATGCCATAGGTAGCGGATATCAGGGTGGATTGGCTGCTCTTTGCAATATGTACGGAATAGATGCGGAATAAATTTTAAAATTTGGACTGTGCACTTTTTTTAAGTGTCGGTCCTTTTTTTATTTATTTTTTTATATTGTAACATATGATACTGAAAAAAATGTCTTTTTATAAGATTATAATTAGGGCATACTAACTTATATGGGGAAAAAGGAGAATGATATGAGTAAAAATACTTGATTTAAATAAACCGGTTTTTGAGTTGGCAAAGGAATATCCTGACTTTTATTGAAATATTCTGCAGGTCTCGGATTTAAAGATATAAAAAAATCCTGTTATGTTAAATTCTATGGGGCGTTTTATTACTATAAATAAGGGTGCTGAAATGAAGGGCATTCCTCTTGAAAAAATAAAAGAAGTTTTTAGAGAGCATGGATATGAGATAGCTGAGGACAAAAAAGAAGAAAAAGAATTAAAAAGATGTGGCGGAGAGTATACCAAATAACACCGAAGACAGTACCGAGTTACTCAAGCAGTATTTGATAAGACTCTCAAACGGTGAATCTTTGGAGTCGGTTCAAAAAGATTTCAGAGAAAAATTTGAATCTGTAGATGCAAGTGAAATAATGAAGGCGGAGCAGTCACTGATGGAATCCGGAATGCCGTATCAGGAGGTTCAAAAATTATGTGATGTGCACTCAGCACTGTTTCACGGAACAACAAGCAATGAGCTTGGAAATGAAAATGAAATAAAGAATACTATGAGTATGGCAGACGGTGCAAATGAAGATGACACTAAAATGCTTATTGAGACAAAGGGACATCCGCTTTCTACATTTACAAGAGAAAATGAAAATCTTGAGAAGTATATAAATGAATTTCTGGCTAAAATGGAAAACAATGAGATAGACAGAGCGCTACTTTCAAAGATAAGAGAAGTTTCAATGCATTATGCAAAGAAGGGCGATCTTTTATATCCTTTGTTAAAGACCAAATATAATGTTTCGGGTCCTGCTACAGTAATGTGGTCTGTAGATGACGAAATCAGAGATGAGCTTGGAAGACTTGATAAAATCGAAAAAGAAGATGAGAAATGGATAGAGGATATAAAGGCTGTAATTACCCGTATGCAGGAGATGATTTATAAAGAAGCCAATATTTTATTTCCGATATGTACAGTGAACTTTACAGATGAGGACTGGTTAAATATTTATTTGGACAGCAAGGGATATGAGAACTGTCTTGATATAGTACCTGAAAGTTTTGATAAAGCCGAGAAAGTTAAAAGAGAGTTTGACGATATTGACGGTGAGATAGTACTTCCGGGAGGGCATTTTACAAAGGAGCAGCTTATTGCACTCTTAGATACCATGCCTCTTGAGATTACATTTATAGATGCCGATGATATAAACAGATTTTTCAATGATAATGATTGTCCGAAAGCATTTAAGAGACCGTTAATGGCAATTGACAGGGATGTGTATTCATGCCATCCTCCAAAGATAGAGCCGATGGTAAGAGAGATAATATCAGGATTTAAAAACGGAAGCAGAGATGAAGTTGCTATCTGGATGAAGAAGAACAATAAGGACATGCTTGTAAAGTATATGGCGGTCAGAGACAAAAATAAAAAATATCTTGGAACAATGGAAATAGTTCAGGATATGGATTTTGCAAGAAAGCATTTTGAAGAAGAAGGTCAGAATAACTGATATAAAAAGAGCCTATGAATTTTTCATAGGCTCGATTTATTATTCCATAATATTTGTAAGTCCGTTGCGTATAAATGACAGAGTGAGTACTGCGAGATCATGAGGTGACATCTCAAATTCACTGTCAATCCATCTTACAAGCAGACCGAGTGTTCCTGAAAGAATGAAATCGTAATATAATTCAAAATAAGGCATATTCTTTTGCTTTATAAAAGCCTTATACTTATTGAATACACAGGTCTGCAATTTATTTCTGAGTTCATTAGAGAAGTTTGCATCCAAATCGTCATGCAGGAATATTTTTGCCATATCTTTGTTATCATATATAAATACAAATAAAGCTTCTATAAAAGGTACAAGGTTGTCTGTATCCGGAGCTATTTTAGTAAGTATATCTTCAAATTCTTTTAAAAGATCGGCTTGTATATGCTCCATCAAATCATATACATCCTTATAATGTAAGTAAAAGGTTCCTCTGTTTATGTCTGCCATCTGTGCAAGTTCTTTTACCGTGATATTTTGGATTTTCTTTGTTTCAAGCAAGATACTCAGACATTTTCTAAGCTGCGATCTGGTTTTTCTTACTCGCCTGTCTACAGTTTTTTCGTTCATAAAACCTCCCGATAGTGTTATAAAATAAAATTTTCAAATTTTTCGACTAAATGTACAATAGACGATGTTTAAGAATTCCATATCAGTTAATTAACTAATGTACATTAATATACTTAAAAAGTATAGTCAATTACAATAAAAAAAGCAAGTATAAACTAAGTATGTAATAAATATTTTTTTAATTAAAAAAATATTTCAAGTAAAAGTGAAAAGTATAGTATAATAAAATACCAGGGGTTAAGAGCCCTATTTGACTCTAAAACATTATGTGATATAAGGGAATTTTATGAGAACTAAGAAATTTAGATATATTATATTTGTATTTGTATTCCTATTGGCGGTAATAGGTTTTTTATTATACTCTTTTTTGAAAAAAAATAAAGTTGACACTACAGGTGGAGATATTGAGGCAAGTGATATTAATATACCGAGATTATATAATGTACTTGGAGATTATTATATAAATAAAATGTATGGTTACAGTGATGAGACGGATGTTGAGGCTGCCGACAATATACTGTCATTGGTACTGGATGATTACAGTATGAAGTTTAGAGTGGTAGATGCAAATATTGCAGATATTGAAGATTATGATTACAGCATAAGAACATTTGATACTAATGAACTTGTAGAAAGCGGAGACAGGACAAAACTTGATGGCGATATTATAGATTTGCATCTGTCAAGTCTGGTGGAAGAAAATAAAGAATACTTTCTTGAACTTAGATTGTATACAAATGGACAGACATTTCATTATTACAGCAGGATAGTCAGGAGCAATACCGAATTTGCCAAAAGGCTTATAGATATGGCAAATACTTTCCAATAATAATTTTGACAACAATACGGCAAAAGACAATACCGTATACCTTGAAAGTGACGGTACAGGGAATTCAAGAGGACTTGAATATGTAACATTGAAGTCGGATTTCAATATGATAAGCTATAACGGAATGAACCTTACACCTTCTGAAAAAGAGGTGAGCCTTGTAAATTATAACGGTAAGGTAGGGGAAATACATTTCAGCTTTACTGCAAGTTCGGAAAATAAAGTTTATAATATAGAAGAGAATTTTATCTGTAAATCCGGTACACAAAGACTTTATATGCTGGATTATACCAGAACGATGAATCAAAGTTTATCAAAAGATATTGAGTACAATAAGAAAATAGATTTAGGCATCGGTAATAAAGATGTCAGGTCTATATCGGATAATACAGGCGAGAAAATTGCATTCCCGGTAGATAATAAGCTCTTTTTATCAGACAGTAAAAAGGAAAGTCTTGAACAGGTTTACAGCGTAGGAAAAAACAGTTATATTTATCCGCTGAAATTTGGAGACGGATTGTACTTTATAAGCTATGGTTATAATGTTGACTCATCTCATATAGGAGCTGTAGGTGTTTGCCTTTTTAAATATATGGAGAGCACAAAAAAAGTTTCAAAGCTGGCTTTTGTAAAAACAGAAATTGATGCTCAAAGTTTAAAGGAATCGATAGATGAACTTGCATATATGGGTGATAATGCAATGCTTTATCTTAAGCTTATGGATAAAGTTGTAGGCCTTGATGTTTTGTCGGGAAATTATGTGACTGTGGCGGAAAACCTTGAAAACGGAAAGTATTCCATAAGTCAGGATAAGAGTTTATTATCCTGGAATATCGGAGACGGATTGAATATTTATAATTTTGCTACAGGAGAAAATAAGCAATTAGATAATGCAAATGAGATAATGCTGCCTATAGGGTATATTGGAAGCGACTTGGTAGTAGCAATAGAATCTCAAAACATTTCAAATACAATCAACGGCAAATCTACAGGAAGTATTTTTGAAAAGGTGAGTATATATAATAATCTTTTGGAATTACAAAAGGAATATACTTATGACGGCAGATATATTGACAATATCGATGTAAAGGGAAATCGTGTGCATATTGATCTTTATCAATATGACGGTGAAAACTTTACCAGGTCGGGAGAGGATACAATAATCAGTAACAAGTCTGTGGCAAGTGAGAGCAGAGTATCATCTTATATGGACAGTTTCAGAGCAAAGAACTATGTCATAGACACCGGTAAGTGGATTGAAGGTGAGGCTTATTACTTTAAGGATCTTCAAATTGACAGTACCGACATAGAATATAATATTGATTTGAACAAATCGTATCTTGACAATATGTATTATGTCTATATTAATTCCAAGTTGGAAGGGATATATGATAATCCGGTGAATGCTATAGATACTGCATATACAGATATGGGATTTGTAAGAAGAAAAGGTATAATGGTGTATGCGAGGGCAATGGTTGAGACTGCTTCAAATACAAATTTTGATGTAAACAAAGCCGGAGAATATGTAAATTATTGGGAAAATAACGAGCTTACGAGATTTCAGGGTATAACATTAAAAGAAGCAATGTATTTTTTAACCGTTAAAAAGCCTGTGTTTACGTTTACAGCAATAAATAATCCGGTTATAATAACTGCGTATGATTCAAAAAGTGTCACAGTATATGATATAAATACGGCAAGTGTACAGAAAATAGATATAAATGAGGCTCAAAGTATATTCAATAGCACTCAAAATGACTTTTCTTGTTTCTTTACCTTTAGAATGTAATGTGATAAAATTGTAATCGTAATAAAAAAGAAAGATTTGATTTGGGTTTTTATTTACTTAAATATTAAAGTTTAAATATATAGTTTTTATATAGAGGAGAAAAATGGCTCAATATATAATGAATGGTGGAAGTCCATTGGTAGGAGAGGTTGCTATAGGCGGTGCAAAGAATGCGGCACTTGGTATTTTGGCAGCGGCTATAATGACAGATGAAGATGTTTATATAGAAAATTTACCTGATGTAAAAGATATTAATGTAATGCTTGAGGCGATAAAGGCTATCGGTGCAAGTGTTGAAAGACTTGACAGACATAGCGTGAGAATTAATGCATCTTCAGTAAAGGATGTATTGGTTGATGACGAATTTATAAGAAAAATCAGAGCATCATACTATTTTATCGGAGCACTGTTGGGTAAGTATAAGAGTGCCGAGGTGGCTTTGCCGGGCGGATGTAATATAGGATCAAGACCTATTGATTTGCATTTAAAGGGATTTAAGGCATTGGGAGCCGAGATTGATATTGAGTCGGGAAGAGTAAAAGCACATGCCATTGATTTGGTTGCGGCGGATATATATTTGGATACCGTATCTGTAGGTGCCACTATAAATATTATGATGGCGGCATCATTGGCGGAAGGAAGAACGGTTATAGAAAATGCGGCTAAAGAACCGCATATTGTTGATGTTGCAAATTTCTTAAACAGTATGGGTGCGGATATAAAGGGTGCAGGAACAGATGTTATAAGAATAAACGGTGTTAAGTCATTACATGGAAGCAGATATTCCATAATACCGGATCAGATCGAAGCCGGAACATTTATGTGTGCCGCGGCTATTACAAAAGGTGATATTACTGTAAAGAACATTATACCGAAGCATATGGAAGCTATAAGTGCAAAACTTATGGAGATGGGATGTGAGGTTGTGGAATTTGACGATGCAATAAGGGTTATTGCGAAGAACGATCAAAAGTCTACAAATATAAAGACATTACCTTACCCGGGCTTTCCTACTGATATGCAACCACAGATAACTACCGCTTTGGCTCTTGCTACAGGCAGCAGTCTGGTAGTTGAAAGTATATTTGAAAACAGATTTAAATATGTGGATGAACTCGCAAGAATGGGTACAAATATCAAAGTAGAGGGTAATACCGCTATGGTTATCGGCGTAGCAAAACTTAGAGGAGCGGCGCTTAAAGCACCGGATCTTAGAGCAGGTGCGGCACTTGTTTTGGCAGGGCTTGCAGCAGAGGGACAGACCACAGTGGACGATATTAAGTATATAAAAAGAGGGTATGAAGATTTTGAAGGCAAGTTGGTTTCATTGGGCGCCGATATAAGAGAAGTGGACAGTGAAGTTGAGGCAAGAAAGTTTAATATCAAGGTTGTATAGGAATGTTTTGCGGACGGCTTGGCTGTCCGCTTTTTATATAAGTAAATATAAGAAAGGGGGATATATGAAAAGAGAAGAACTGCTATATATATGTGGTGGAAAAGATTGGCATTGTAATGATGATAATATTTGTTTTACAGGTAATGTATACGGTAAAGAAATAAACTTTGATTTTTCAGGATACAAAGAAGAAGAGCTGTTATCATATTTAGGGGACTTTCTTGAAAGGATTATAAATGATATAGAGAGGCTTGATAAAGAGGCAAGGGGTATTATCAAAGATCAACATAAAGATGAGGATGTAGATATATTGGAGTTAAGTGATATTATTTTTGATAAAAGCGGATGCTATGATATGTTTGCACTTGGATATCGTGTAGGAGAAACACAAGCAGGAGAACTTTATCTGCTGATAAAGTTTGATGAAAATCTTTTAGCAGACAGCGATATAGTTTATGAAGTCTATTAGAATAAAGGGAGTTAAATCGGCTTAAATAAAGGTGTTTTACGGACTTTAAATTTTTAAAAAAAAATAGAAATAAATGCTTGACATTAATGCCTTGTTGCGATATTATAATTAGGCAGTTACGGAGAGGTATCGAAGTGGTCATAACGAGGCGGTCTTGAAAACCGTTTGTCCGCAAGGGCGCGTGGGTTCGAATCCCACCCTCTCCGCTTCCTTTTTGCCCAAAAGCAGAGAGGTGAACAGAAGAAGGATAACTCGCAACCAAGCAGAAGTACCCAAGTGGTTGAAGGGGCTCCCCTGGAAAGGGAGTAGGCTGTTAATAGCGGTGCGAGGGTTCAAATCCCTCCTTCTGCGTTGAACCTTGATAATTTAAGATTAAACAGTACACACAACCCTGAAAATTTGCATATTTTTGTTAACGAGAACGAGCGAAGCGAAGTTCGAGTTTAGAAAAATAGTACACCTCGTCGAGCGTAGCGAGACGATGGTGCTACCTTAAAAAAATATGATGAAGTTTCAGAATAACAACGTTTAGATTCGAACAGAATTTAAAACCTTTAAAAAACAGTAGATCTGTAAAAACAGATGCAAGCTAGCGAGAAGGCTAGATTAAACTTTTATATGAGAGTTTGATCCTGGCTCAGGATGAACGCTGGCGGCGTGCTTAACACATGCAAGTCGAACGAAGCTGCCCAAAGGAAGTTTTCGGATGGAATTTAGGTAGACTTAGTGGCGGACGGGTGAGTAACGCGTGGATAACCTGCCTTATACAGGGGGATAACGGAGAGAAATTTCCGCTAATACCGCATAAGACCACAGCACCGCATGGTGCAGGGGTAAAATATTTATAGGTATAAGATGGATCCGCGTCCGATTAGCTAGTTGGTGAGGTAAAGGCCCACCAAGGCGACGATCGGTAGCCGGCCTGAGAGGGTGAACGGCCACATTGGGACTGAGACACGGCCCAAACTCCTACGGGAGGCGCAGTGGGGAATATTGGACAATGGGGAAACCCTGATCCAGCGACGCCGCGTGAGTGAAGAAGTATTTCGGTATGTAAAGCTCTATCAGCAGGGAAGAAAAATGACGGTACCTGACTAAGAAGCCCCGGCTAACTACGTGCCAGCGTACGCGGTAATACGTAGGGGGCAAGCGTTATCCGGATTTACTGGGTGTAAAGGGAGCGCAGACGGCAATGCAAGTCTGAAGTGAAAGGCGTGGGCTCAACCCATGAACTGCTTTGGAAACTGTATAGCTTGAGTGTCGGAGGGTAAGCGGAATTCCTAGTGTAGCGGTGAAATGCGTAGATATTAGGGAGGAACACCGGAGGCGAAGGCGACTTACTGGACGACAACTGACGTTGAGGCTCGAAGGCGTGGGGAGCAAACAGGATTAGATACCCTGGTAGTCCACGCAGTAAACGATGAATACTTGGTGTCGGGGAGGTAAACTCTTCGGTGCTGCAAGCTAACGCATTAAGTATTCCACCTGGGGAGTACGTTCGCAAGAATGAAACTCAAAGGAATTGACGGGGACCCGCACAAGCGGTGGAGCATGTGGTTTAATTCGAAGCAACGCGAAGAACCTTACCAAATCTTGACATACTCTTGAATAACTTTGTAATGAAGTTAGTCTTTCGGGACAAGGGATACAGGTGGTGCATGGTTGTCGTCAGCTCGTGTCGTGAGATGTTGGGTTAAGTCCCGCAACGAGCGCAACCCTTGTCGTCAGTAGCCAGCAGTAAGATGGGCACTCTGACGAGACAGCCGGAGATAATCCGGAGGAAGGTGGGGATGACGTCAAATCATCATGCCCCTTATGATTTGGGCTACACACGTGCTACAATGGCGTAAACAAAGTGAAGCAAAGCCGCGAGGTCAAGCAAATCACAAAAATAACGTCTCAGTTCGGATTGTAGTCTGCAACTCGACTATATGAAGCTGGAATCGCTAGTAATCGCAGATCAGAATGCTGCGGTGAATACGTTCCCGGGTCTTGTACACACCGCCCGTCACACCATGGGAGTCATCAATGCCCGAAGTCAGTGACCTAACCGTAAGGAAGGAGCTGCCGAAGGCAGGGAGGATAACTGGGGTGAAGTCGTAACAAGGTAGCCGTATCGGAAGGTGCGGCTGGATCACCTCCTTTCTAAGGAAAAAGTAGGGGTTGTGAGTACTGTTTAGTACTAAATTAAAAAGGTGCTAAAAACATAACTTAGCGGTGTCGATGCGTCTAGGGGACACACCCGTTTCCATTCCGAACACGATGGTTAAGACCTGGTCGGCCGATGGTACTATACTGGAGACGGTATGGGAGAGTAGGTGGATGCCGCTTTAAATTTTTGTAATAAAATATGACTCAAACACATAGGAGGGGCTTATGGGTGAGCAATTTGGAAATTTGGTAAGACAATATCCATGGCATATAGTTTGTCTCGTTTCACTACTCTTTATTGTAGTACAGGGATTGTTGATATTTCTTGCTAAAAAGAATAATTGGTCATTGAGAGTAAGACCTATCCAAATACTTATGTTTGTTGTATTGTTTATATGTTCATTATATATGATAATAACAGGACAGAGTACAATGTAAAAATTTAGGGCTTATAGCTCAGCCGGTTAGAGCGCACGCCTGATAAGCGTGAGGTCGGTGGTTCGAGTCCACTTAAGCCCATGCATTGTTTTCTTAGCGAAGACGAGCGAAAGCGAAGTCTGAGGTTAGAAAACAAGCACACCTTGCATAGCGAAGCGGAGCAATGGTGTTACCATAAGTAGAGACTACATCAGATATTCCTTTGGAGAGGATGAAAGATGTTGAAGTTCGAATCTTTAAGTCTCATTTGCAGAGAAGTTCTCTGCATGATGTACCTTGAAAACTGCATACCAAACGAGAAATTATATAAATATTTTTATAATTAGACATCCGAGGTATCAATTACTTTAAAGTGATTGATATTTAATAACAAAAAAATAAATTTTTTTAAACATAGTGTATGATACACGCTAGTGTCATACATAAACACTAAATCTAAATGATTTAAGAGGTTAAACATAAAAGAGCGTAGGGTGGATGCCTAGGCACTGACAGCCGAAGAAAGACGTGACAAGTCGCGAAAAAGTCGCGGGGAGAAGCACATATTCAATGATCCGCAGATGTCTGAATGGGGAAACCCACTTGGAAGAACTCCAAGTATCTGTACGCCAATACATAACGTACAGAAGGGAACCCGGTGAACTGAAACATCTAAGTAGCCGGAGGAAAAGAAAACAACAGTGATTGCGAAAGTAGCATGAGCGAAATCGTAAGAGCCCAAACCGTGGTGCGTGCACTGCGGGGTAGAGGACTGCAATACGAGTAATATATATTACCTGAACCGTTTTGGAAAAAGCGGGCCAAAAGAGCGTGAGAGCCGTGTAAGGGAAAATGTATCGAATCCAGCAGTATCCGGAGTACCACGAGACACGAGAAACCTTGTGGGAAGCAGGGGGGACCACCCCCCAAGGCTAAATACTAGTCAGTGACCGATAGCGTATAGTACTGTGAAGGAAAGGTGAAAAGAACCCCGGGAGGGAGTGAAAAAGAACCTGAAACCCCTATGTTTACAAACTGTGGAACACCGAAAGGTGAACCGCGTACTTTTTTGTAGAACGGTCCGGCGAGTTACATGTACAGGCGAGGTTAAGTATTAAAGATACGGAGCCGAAGGGAAACCAAGTCTTAATAGGGCGGTAGTAGTCAGTATGTGTAGACCCGAAACCGGGTGATCTATCCATGTCCAGGTTGAAGTTCGCGTAAAAAGTGAATGGAGGACCGAACGCACATCCGTTGAAAAAGGGTGGCGATGAGGTGTGGATAGGGGAGAAATTCCAATCGAACCCGGAGATAGCTGGTTCTCCTCGAAATAGTTTTTAGGACTAGCCTCGTTATTAGTCTACCGGAGGTAGAGCACTGAATTTTTGCGGGGGCGTCAAAGCCTACCAAGAGATATCAAACTCCGAATGCCGGCTAGATGATTGACGGGAGTCAGACTACACGAGATAAGTTGGGTAGTCAAAAGGGAAAGAGCCCAGACCTACGGCTAAGGTCCCAAAGTGTGTGTTAAGTGGAAAAGGATGTGGGATTTCGAAGACAGCTAGGATGTTGGCTTAGAAGCGACCATACATTAAAAAGAGTGCGTAACAGCTCACTAGTCGAGAGGTCCTGCGCCGAAAATGTCCGGGGCTAAACACAACACCGAAGCCTAGGAATGTAGTAATACATTGGTAGAGGAGCATTCTTAGAGGCGTAGAAGCCATACCGGAAGGAATGGTGGAGTAATAAGAAGAGAGAATGCCGGAATGAGTAGCGAGAAAGAGGTGAGAATCCTCTTGGCCGAATATCTAAGGTTTCCTGAGTAAAGCTGATCTACTCAGGGTAAGTCGGGGCCTAAGGCAAGGTCGAAAGACGTAGTCGATGGATAACAGGTACAGATTCCTGTACTACATATAATCAGAACTGTGGGGACACGGAGACTAAAAACCGAACCCGGGAGGACAAAAAAACCGGGGCAAGCGAAGTAACTGTATGGGAGGAAAACCCACCATGCAAGGGGAAAACGTGATGCGTACCGAAAATTAGTAGCGAAGTCGGTTAGGGAGCCGTCAAGAAAAGCCGCTATTGTGTTATATGTACCCGTACCGCAAACCGACACAGGTAGATGAGGAGAGAATCCTAAGGCCGGCGGGAGAAGCATTGTTAAGGAACTCGGCAAAATGACCCCGTAACTTCGGGAGAAGGGGTGCCACTTTAATGGAGTGGTCGCAGAAAAAAAGGCTCAAGCAACTGTTTAGCAAAAAAACACAGGTCTATGCGAAACCGCAAGGTGAAGTATATGGGCTGACGCCTGCCCGGTGCCGGAAGGTTAAGAGGAGAAGTCAGGAAACGAAGCTTTGAATTGAAGCCCCGGTAAACGGCGGCCGTAACTATAACGGTCCTAAGGTAGCGAAATTCCTTGTCGGGTAAGTTCCGACCCGCACGAAAGGCGTAATGATTTGAGCGCTGTCTCAACAATGCACCCGGTGAAATTGAAGTACCAGTGAAGATGCTGGTTACCCGCGCCAGGACGGAAAGACCCCATGGAGCTTTACTCCAGTTTGGTACTGGGATTCGGTAATACTCGTACAGGATAGGTGGGAGACTAAGAAGCATGGACGCCAGTTTATGCAGAGTCGCCGTTGGGATACCACCCCTGTATTGCTGGATTTCTAACCTGCGGCCGTTATCCGGCCGGGGGACAATGCCAGACGGGGAGTTTGACTGGGGCGGTCGCCTCCGAAAGAGTATCGGAGGCGCTCGAAGGTTCCCTCAGAATGGTCGGAAACCATTCAAAGAGTGCAAAGGCAGAAGGGAGCTTGACTGCGACACCGACGGGTGGAGCAGGTACGAAAGTAGGACTTAGTGATCCGGTGGCATAAAGTGGGATTGCCATCGCTCAACGGATAAAAGCTACCCTGGGGATAACAGGCTTATCACTCCCAAGAGTTCACATCGACGGAGTGGTTTGGCACCTCGATGTCGGCTCATCGCATCCTGGGGCTGTAGCAGGTCCCAAGGGTTGGGCTGTTCGCCCATTAAAGCGGTACGCGAGCTGGGTTCAGAACGTCGTGAGACAGTTCGGTCCCTATCCGGCGTGGGCGTAAGATATTTGAGAGGAGCCGTCCTTAGTACGAGAGGACCGGGACGGACTGACCGCTGGTGTACCTGTTGGAGAGTAACTCCATGGCAGGGTAGCTATGTCGGGACGGGATAAACGCTGAAGGCATCTAAGCGTGAAGCCCCCCTCAAGATGGGATATCTCATGTGAAAACAGTAAGACCCCTTGAAGACTACGAGGTAGATAGGGCCAAGATGTAAGTACAGTAATGTATTGAGTTGATGGTTACTAATAGGTCGAGGGTTTAACCAAAAGATAGGAAAAAATTTATAATAGCTCGGAATTTGGTAGGCAGTTTTGAGGGTGCATTCCCTTTTATAAAAAAATACTTGACAATTTATTCTTCACAGAGTAGAATATCACAGTATTCGGCCCCATGGTCAAGCGAGTTAAGACATCGCCCTTTCACGGCGGTAACACGAGTTCAAATCTCGTTGGGGTCATTGGCGAAAGCCTTTATTGGGAGCTTTAGCTCAGTTGGTTAGAGCAATCGGCTCATAACCGATCGGTCCCGGGTTCGAGTCCCTGAAGCTCCACTGCCCTTAGTTTTCTAAGGGCAATATTCCTTGATAGCTCAGTCGGTAGAGCATGCGGCTGTTAACCGCAGTGTCGTAGGTTCAAGTCCTACTCAGGGAGCTGAGATATTTATATCTTAATATTATGGCCCGATGGCTCAGTTGGTTAGAGCGCCGCCCTGTCACGGCGGAGGTCGTCGGTTCGAGTCCGATTCGGGTCGCTTTTATGCCGCAGTGGCGGAACAGGCAGACGCCCGGGACTTAAAAATCCCGTGGGTAGAAATACCCGTACCGGTTCGATTCCGGTCTGCAGCAGTTTGAAATTTAGCACAGTCCTTATAATAAAGGATTTGTGCTTTTTTTATGTTTATTTTAATGGTTCTTTGTCAAATGTTGGGGTGGGTTGATTTTTAATCCACTCTTTTTTATGATCTTATATAAAATGCTGTCAATAATGTGTCAAAAGTAATGTATACTAAAATAGTATAGAAATACAAAAAAATAATAATATAAATCTGTTGATTTTATTGTATACTTTTGATATAATATAGTTAATTCTTTAACAAGAATATGTCCACATAAATGGAGTGGGAGATAGTTTAAACGGTATCATATCCCAAATACCTAAGGACAAAACAATTATACCAGGAGGAAATGATATGAAGGGTTATGCAATGCTGAAGATCGGTGAGTCAGGATGGATTGAGAAGGAGAGACCGAAATGCGGTCCTATGGATGCTATATGTAGACCGTTGGCACTCGCTATATGTACTTCAGACGTACATACACTTTGGGAAGGTGCTATCGGTGAGCGTCACAACATGATATTGGGACATGAAGGTTGTGCAGAGGTTGTAGAAGTAGGTGAATTGGTAAAAGATTTAAACCGGGTGACAGAGTTTTGGTACCTGCAATTACACCTGACTGGAATTCACTTGAGGCTCAGGCAGGATTTTCTATGCACTCAGGCGGAATGCTTGCAGGATGGAAGTTTTCAAACTTCAAAGACGGTGTATTCTCAGAGTATTTCCATGTAAACGATGCTGACGGAAACCTTGCTTTACTTCCGTCGAGTATAAATACTGTAGATGCATGTATGCTTTCAGATATGGTTCCTACAGGTTTTCATGGTGCAGAGCTTGCAGATGTTCAGTACGGTGATTCAGTTTTAGTAATCGGAATCGGACCTGTAGGTCTTATGTCGGTTGCAGGCGCGGCTCTTCGTGGTGCTTCAAGAATTATCGGTGTAGGAACAAGAAAAGTTTGCCGTGATACCGCTAAATTCTACGGAGCAACAGAATTCATCGGATACAGAGAAGGACCTATCGATAAGCAGGTTCTTGATATGACCGGAGGTAAGGGAGTTGATAAGATTATCATTGCAGGCGGTACTGTAGATACATTCGCAGAGGCTGTTAAATGTCTTAAGCCGGGCGGAAGAATCGGAAATGTAAACTACCTTGGTGAAGGTGAGAGCATTGCTATTCCACGTGTAGAGTGGGGAGTAGGAATGGGACATAAACTTATCAATGGAGGTCTTATGCCGGGTGGTAGACTTCGTATGGAGAAGCTCGGTTCATTGGTAGCTGCAGGTAAGCTTGACCTTGCACCTCTTAGCAGCCATGTATTTAACGGATTCGATCATATCGAAGAAGCTTTGTTCTTGATGAGAGATAAGCCGGAAGATCTTATTAAGCCTGTAGTTAAGATAGAAGATTAATCCCATGGATATCTTGATTGTATCCGGTTTTTTAGGGGCCGGGAAAACTACATTTATAAAGGCTCTTTCAAAAAAGACCGGTAAGGAATTTGCCATTCTGGAAAATGAATACTCAGATCTTGGTGTAGACGGTGAAAGGCTTCAAGATTCGACTATAAATATCTGGGAACTGACGGAGGGATGCATATGCTGTTCTACAAAACAGGATTTTGCACAGTCGGTTTTAACCATTGCAAATACTATTTCTCCTGACTATTTGGTTGTAGAGCCGACAGGTGTGGCTAAGCTTGGAAATATAATCAAGAATCTGCAAAGGATAGAATATGAAAAAATAAGACTCTTATCCCCGATATGTATATTGGATATAGAGGGGATAAGAAGCTACGGCAATGAATTTCCGGATATATTCAAAGATCAGATATGCAGTGCAGGTCAGGTAATACTTTCAAAGACTGAAAACCTTTCAGAGAGAGAAAGAGCTTCACTGATAAACGAGGTTAAAAGTATAGATCCGGAATCTGTTGTAACGGACAGACATTATTCGGAGTACCGGACGGAGTGGTGGGATGAGATTCTCTGCACTTATCCGGACGGAAGTAAAAAGATTGTACAAAAAACTGATGATACATCGGATATGCTTGATACATTTTCTTTATCTGAAGTAAAGGCATCAGGTATAGGAAGCTTTGTATGTTTTATGGAAAATATTATAAGGGGAGAATATGGTGATATTGTCAGGGCTAAGGGCAATATATCAACAGATTCAGGAAACATCACTTTTGATGTGGCAGGCGGCAGATATGCACTTCTTTTAACAGAATCTTCTGAGGATTCAAAAGCTGTATTTATAGGAAACAGAATCAGAAAACAAAAAAAATAAGAAAAGTATTATTTGAAAATTCTAAGAATGTAAAAGATACTGCCGTTTGGGGCGCATAAAAGATAAAAGGGCTGATTGTCGGCCCTTTTTGCTTTAATAAAATATATCCGATTCAATTCTTAAGAATTTTAGGTAAAACTTCGGACAGTATAAATGAAAATATTACAATTGCTCCACCTATAATGAGATTCGGAGTAAAAGACTCGTGTAAAAGTATTATTCCCATAACAGCAGCCATCACACTTTCAAGAGAGAGCAATACTCCGCTTGTTGTTGCGGATACATGTTTCATACCGTACAGTATTAAAAAGAAAGGTAAGGTTGTACAAAATACGGTAAGATATATTAACTGAAAGCTGTCTGAAAGATTTAAGGCAAAACTGTTATTTCCGATTAAAACTAATGACAGGATAGAAAGAACGGCTGTAGTGGAAACCTGCAATACATTCAATATTCCGGAATCATAAAGTTTTGAGTACTTAGATGAAATAACAATATACAAAGCATAGTCAACAGCACAAAGTATGCAATATATATCACCGATATGAAAGCTTCCAAGATTATTACCTAAAATAAAGAATACGCCTATCATGCAGGTGACTGAAACAATTATATCGGATAATGAGGGTCTTCTTCTCATTATAAGAAGGTATGCAAGGGGCAGGAGTATAATATATGATGCAATAAGTAAAGATGAACGTGAGGTTGTTGTATACTGTAAGCCGACTGTAAATGTAAAAAAATTCTCCGAAAAGAAATATACCCATTATTATACCTGCTTTTTAATATTTTAAAAATTTATCTTCAATAGCTTTTTTTATTATAAATAAATACAAGTATTATTGTCTGCAAAAAGAAAATCTTAAAGACAATATCATATAAGGTGACACATCTTCTAAAAAGCTGTTTTACAAAAATATAGGCTGAAGCCCAGAAAAAAATGTAGCAGTAAATAATGCAACAAAAAGCCGGAATCTTTTCTCTATTCATTTTATTCCCCACAAATAATAAAAAAATATTGATATAAGCTTTTATTATAACGCATATTTGTTGTAAAATATATATTTCCTAAAACAACTTTTTTTAGACTATCAAGCTGAATGATGTATACAATAAACAAAATAAATACTTGTTTGTTTTTAACATCGGTTACAGATTTTTTTGTTGTACTCAAACTAGAATATGATTTACCTATAGTATTAGCCGGGACTTACTTATCCGGCTTTGTTTAATCAGTTAAAGGAGTTTATATGAATAAATACTTTGATATAAAAGATAAAGTATATGATGTTACAGAAAAGTACCCGGAGCTTATAGAAGTATTGGCAGGTGCAGGATTTGAGAATTTAAAGAATGATATGATGAGAAAAATCAATGGGAAAACTTCTCAGTCTTGAAACCGCTTTAAAGAGTAAGAATATTAATGTTGAGGTATTTGAAAAGCAACTCGTAGAGGCCATTGAGAGAAAGACTGTAATGTCTGATAATAACGGTATTGTAAGAAATCAGGATGAAAATGCAAAGACCTCTATAAAGGGAATATTGCCATGTCCTGTAAGAATGCAGTTTATAGAAAAGTTTGAAAAGTTTGTGGAAAGTCAGGACTATGAAATAAACTACAATCTGAATGCCGCAAGTATGGGAATGGAAGTTATTGAAGAAGAAATAAGGAATGCAAAGGCGGAAGACGATTTGTCGGATGTATATATGTCAGCAGGATTTAATTTGTTTTTTGATAAGAAGTTGATGGGCAAAGTTTAGAGATAAGGGTGTTTTTGTAGATTATAGACAGGGAAAATTAAATAAATCTCTAGATAACGGAATGATTTCCTTAAAGGATCCGAAAGGAGAATATTCTATAATAGGCGTTGTTCCTGCAATTTTTATTGTAAATAAGGATGTACTTGGAGACAGAAGTTTGCCAACCTCATGGGAGGATCTGTTTAAGCCTGAATTTGAAAACTCCATAGCGCTTCCTACTTCGGATTTGGATATGTTTAATGCGATTATGCTTGGAATATATTCAAATTACGGAAGAAAAGCTGTTGAGGCGCTTGGAAGAGGTCTTTTAAAGTCTATGCATCCGGCACAGATGGTAAAGACAGGAGGAAGAAAAGATTTCAATACACCTGCAGTAAGTATTATGCCTTATTTCTTCTCAAAGACCATAAAGGAAAATTCAAACCTTACAGTGGTTTGGCCAAAGGACGGAGCTATAATAAGTCCTGTATTCCTTTTGACAAGAAAGAAAAACTATGATAACAGTAAGCCTTTAATAGATTTTCTCTTATCAAAAGAAGTGGCGGATATATTGGGTGCAGACGGTAAATTCCCACAGACAAATCCTGAATATGATAATAAACTTGCAGAAGATCAAAACTTCCTTTGGGCAGGATGGGAGTTTATTCATTCAAATGATATCGGGGAAATCCTTTCAAATACTGAAAAATGGTTTTTACGGTCAGACAGAATAAGGAGAGATTAATATATGAATTTAGTTATATTTTCAGGCCCTCCTTCGTCGGGAAAAACCTCGGTTATTTTAAAAACTATTGAAGCAATGAAGGATAGAGGTATAAAGGCGGGAGTTGTAAAGTTTGACTGTTTATATACCGATGACGATATAATATATGAAAAGGCAAACATTCCTGTAAAGAAAGGACTTTCGGGAGGACTTTGTCCCGATCATTTCTTTGCATCAAATATCGAAGATGTTGTGAAATGGGGAAGGGAACAAGGTCTGGATCTGCTTATTACAGAGTCGGCAGGACTTTGTAATCGATGTTCACCTTATATTACAGATATAAAAGGTGTATGTGTAATAGATAATCTCTCAGGTATAAATACACCTAAAAAAATAGGACCTATGTTAAAGGCGGCGGATATCGTAGTCATAACAAAGGGAGATATAGTAAGTCAGGCGGAGAGAGAAGTATTCAGCGGTAGAGTGAGTGCGGTAAATCCGAGAGCCATGGTAATGAATGTAAACGGACTCAGCGGTCAGGGTGCATTCGAGTTGTCTACATTAATATATGACAATGAAGTAAATATTGAGTCGGTACAGGGAATGAAACTCAGGTTTGCAATGCCTTCGGCAATGTGTTCTTATTGTCTGGGAGAAACCAGAATAGGAGAAGATTACCAATTAGGTAATACCAAGAAGATGCAATGGGAGGCAAATAAATGAGTGAAATAAAATTAAAAGAGTTACTGGAAAAATATCCTTTTGCTGCAGATTTCTTTGAGAGCGCAGGCTTTGATATCACTGAAAGTTTGGATGCAACTTTTTCTGAATTTTTGGATGGATTTACCGAAGAAGAACTTGAAGAAACAGCAATAAATAAGGATGAATTAAAAATCCGGCTTGACATATTCATCAAGCAAATGCTACAATTCCTTGGTGATAATAAAGAAAAAAATAGAAAGTTTAACTATTTTTTTCCAGGTCATAACAAAAAGTGGAGAAAAAGAAAATTGTGAAAAATTTGACATTTTTTCTTCACAAATTGTGTCTATAGTTGGACCTACAGGATCCGGAAAGAGTAGATTGTTGGCTGACATTGAATGGGCAGCACAAAATGATACCCCTACCGGTAGAACCATATATATAAATGGTAAAAAGCCGGATCCGAAATGGCGATATTCTACAAATAATAAATTAGTTGCACAATTGTCACAAAATATGAACTTTGTTATGGATCTTACAGCCCGTGAATTTATAACTATGCATGCGGAAAGCAGAATGGTCGAAGATATCGATACTGTAGTTGAGAAGATCCTACATGAAGCAAATAAACTTGCCGGAGAAAAGTTTTGCACCGGAGACAGCAGTTACAGCTCTAAGCGGAGGTCAATCCAGAGCTCTTATGATTGCCGATACTGCAGTGCTGAGTTCTTCACCCATCGTTTTGATTGATGAGATTGAAAATGCCGGAATAGACAGAAAGAAGGCTTTAGACCTTTTGATATCACAGGATAAGATAGTCCTTATGGCTACTCATGATCCTCTGTTGGCATTGATGGCGGATAAGAGAATCGTTATCAAAAACGGCGGAATTGATAAGATAATAGAAACTACGGCAGAAGAAAAAGAAGTTTTAGTGCAACTGAATTATATTGACGGAATTATGCAAGAATCTAGAAAAAGGTTGCGTGCGGGTATGACGCTTGAAGGAGATATATGTCAGGAAGTTATACACAGTCCCCACTCTTTAGGGGAATGACTGAAGAAGAGATAGAGCTTTGCCTAAAAGAGGCAAAGGCCGATATCCTCGGTTTCAGAAAAGGTGAGATGATTTTCAATCAGGGAGACAAACCAAGATACATTACCATGTTGGTTGAGGGTAGTGTATCTGTAGGAAATGACTCCGTGAACGGAAAAAGAAGTATATTAGGTATGTTTTCAAACCCCGGAGAGCTTTTCGGAGAGGTTTTTTTGTTTTTAAATCATGATGAGTATGCAAATTATGCATGTGCAAGTTCGCCAAGTAAGATTTTGGAGATACCCAAAGAGTATCTTACAAGACTTGGGGATAAGCCTTCAGCACTTCAAAATAAAATGCTCTCAAATTTGCTCACAATATTTGCGGAGAGGACATACTATTTAAATAACAGATTACAGGTGCTGTCATGTTCAACATTGAAGCAAAAGATTGCAAGATTTATATTGCAGAATATGAATGACAGAGACAGAGTTACTTTAAAGATGAGTAGAGAAGAGTTTGCGGACTTTTTAAATGCCGCAAGACCTTCACTCTCAAGAGAACTTATGAAAATGCAGGAAGACGGCTATATAAAGGTTGTGAGAAAAGACCTTATAGTAAAAAATCTGGAGGGACTGAAAAGTCTTTAAAAAAAAACATTGCTCAGTAACCAAAGTTACAGTTTTTAGATTTTCTTTCTGTTATTATACACTCATGCACAAGATGCAAAAGGAAAAATAAACTTAAATCTGTAGAACAGATTGCTCATAGACTGTAGAACAGTCATAGTAAGAGGAGGTAGAAATGGAAAACAAAATGTTTTGTTATCAGTGTCAGGAGACAGCAGGTAACACAGGTTGTACACAGGTAGGTGTATGTGGTAAGAAGCCTGAAGTTGCAAATATGCAGGATTTACTTATATATGTAAGTAAGGGTATATCAGCAGTTACAACAAGACTTCGTGCAGAAGGAAAAGAAATAAGCAAGGAAATAAATCACCTTGTTACTTTAAACCTTTTCATCACAATTACAAATGCCAACTTTGACAATGATGCTATTATTGCAAGAATCAAGAAGACTCTTGATGCTAAGAAGGAACTTTTAAATGAACTCTCAAATAAGGATAATCTTCCTGAGGCGGCTCTTTGGGAGTCATATGATGAGAGTGAGTATCTTACAAAGGCTGCTACAGTAGGTGTGCTTGCAACAGAAAACGAGGACATCAGAAGCCTTAGAGAGCTTATTATATACGGTCTTAAGGGACTTTCAGCATATTCAAAGCATGCAAATGCACTTTTACAGGATGACGGTGAGGTAGATGCATTCTTACAGAGAGCATTGGCTGCAACACTTGATGACAGCTTGAGTGCGGATGATTTAGTAGCACTTACACTTGAGACAGGTAAGTACGGTGTAAACGGAATGGCTTTACTTGATAAGGCAAACACAACAGCTTACGGCAACCCTGAGATTACAACAGTTGATATCGGTGTAGGAACAAACCCGGGTATCCTTGTTTCAGGACATGATTTAAGAGATCTTGAGATGCTCTTAAAGCAGACACAGGGAACAGGAGTAGATGTTTATACTCACTCAGAGATGCTTGCAGGTCAGTATTATCCTGAGCTTAAGAAGTATTCAAATCTTAAGGGTAACTACGGTAATGCATGGTGGAAGCAGAAGGAAGAGTTCGAGAGCTTTAACGGACCGATCCTTATGACTACAAACTGTATCGTACCACCTAAGGCAAGTTATATTGACAGACTTTATACAACAGGTTCAGCAGGTTATCCGGGATGTAAGCATATCGCAGGCGATATCGGTGAGGAGAAGGATTTCTCAGAGATCATAGAGCAGGCTAAGAAGTGTGCACCTCCAACAGAGATAGAGAGCGGAAATATCGTAGGCGGTTTTGCACATGCACAGGTTCTTGCACTTGCAGATAAGGTAGTAGATGCTGTTAAATCAGGTGCTATTTCAAAGTTCGTTGTAATGGCAGGTTGTGACGGTCGTTCAAAGGCAAGAAACTACTACACAGATTTTGCAAAGGCTCTTCCAAAGGATGCCGTTATTCTTACAGCAGGATGTGCTAAGTACAAGTACAATAAGCTTGACCTTGGAGATATCGGTGGTATTCCAAGAGTTCTTGATGCAGGTCAGTGTAATGACTCTTATTCATTGGCAGTTATCGCACTTAAGCTTAAGGAAGTATTCGGACTTGATGATATCAATGATCTTCCGCTTGAGTTCAACATTGCATGGTATGAGCAGAAGGCAGTTATCGTTTTACTTGCGCTTTTATACTTAGGTGTAAAGAACATTCACCTTGGACCAACACTTCCGGGATTCCTTTCACCAAATGTAGCTAAGGTTTTGGTTGAGAACTTCGGTATTGCAGGTATCGGAACAGTTGAGGATGATATCGAGCTTTTCTTCGGAAAGGTTGAGAAGGAAGTAGCAGACGGAAAGTACAGCCCTGATATGCTTATCGGTGAGGTACTCTCAGAGAACCCTGCTGCAGCAAGCGTTCTTATGGATATCGGTATGCACTGCCTTGGATGCCCTTCATCACAGATGGAGTCACTTGCAGAGGCCGCTATGGTACATGGTATCGATGTAAATGAGCTTATCAGCAGATTAAATCAGTTAGGATAATTTATATAGATTAAAAAAATTACCCGGATCTAAAATGATCCGGGTAATTTTTTTATTTTGTATCTTTATCCATTCTCTTTATAAATCTGTTAAACTCAAGATCCGACATTTTATCATTTTCATACTTTAATTTTCTGTATGCTGAGGGCGTCATACCGTATTTGTGTTTGAAGGCCTTTGAAAAAACAGATAGAGAATCATAGCCGCATGAATATGCGACATTTTCTACAGACAGAGCGGAGTCATCAAGCATATGACAGGCTCTGTTAAGTCTGCAATACGTCAGGTATTCAGATGGTGAATGTCCCATTGTATTTTTAAAAAGTGTAAAAAGATAATTTCTGCTTATACCTAAATGAGAGGAAACATCGGTAACACCTATTTGATTGTAGAAATTATTCTGAATAAATTCTACGGCTCTTACCAGATAATTATTATTTCTAAGCTCTGTCGATTGACTTAAAGATTCCGAATACATTGTATCGGGACATATAGCACTTAAAAACTCATATAAAAGTGACTGTCTTTTTAATTCCTCTTTAAATCCGCTTGAATCCGTATCAAGTATCGCCTCTGTAATAGCTATTATTTTTTCTCTGTCACCGGATAAAACAGGGTTGGCAGAGCTTATACCTATACGTTTCATTATATCCACGGTTTTATCACCCTTAAATGCGACCCAAAGATAATGCCAGGGATCTTCAAAATCAGCCTGGTAAAAAGTCATTGCGCTGGGCTCTATTAAAAAAGCTTGGTTCTCGCCAAGATCATATTCCACATCTGAACAAAAAAACTTACCCTTACCGTTTAATATAAAATGTATTATATAGCAGGGTCTTATAGCAGGGCCGAATCTGTGTCCGGGACTGCATTCTTCATGACCTGCAAAATTTATAAAGCAATCAGAGAATGTCTGATCGTTAAAAAGCTTAAAATTTATACCTTCCATAATTCTCCATTTTAATATAAATACATATTGAAAATATATTCATAGGATATATTTTTATTTTTGTTGAAGTTTTTAATTGCAATAATAAATCTGTGTAAGTGCATTCAATTTTTATAGTTAGTTTACGAAATAACAATCATTGAATATAGTATAAAAAGTTAAAAACACCGTATAAATGCACCTTAAACAGGTAATAATAAACAAAAGAACTTGAAACCAATTACAAATTGACAAATTTATATAACATTTTTGAAATGCATGACAAAAAAATAATTATATTATTATAAGACCATGAAATTTAAGGGAGGACTTAAAATGATTAAGAAAAAATTACTTGGTTTAGCACTATCATCAATGATGGTATTATCTTTGGCAGCTTGTGGCGGATCATCATCAGGTGGAGCCGATAAATCATCTGCAGCTGACAGACAGCTCACAAAGCGGCGGTGACGGCGGAAAGATAACAGTTGCTATATGGGATAACGGACAAAAGCCGGGATTACAGGAAATCATCAATGATTTTACTGCAGAAACAGGATATCAGGTAGATCTTCAGGTAATCACATGGGACTCATACTGGACATTACTTGAGGCAGGCGCTTCAGGCGGAGATATGCCGGATGTATTCTGGATGCACTCAAATGAGTCACAAAAATATATGGAAAACGGTATCCTTATGGATCTTACAGACAAAATCAAGGCAAGCGATAAGCTTGAGATGGATAAGTTCCCTGAGGATATTAAGGAATTATATGTAAATGACGGTAAGACATATGCAATACCTAAGGATGTGGATACAATAGCACTTTGGTACAACAAGACAATGTTTGATGAGGCAGGACTTGCATATCCTGATGAGAACTGGACATGGGATGATTACTATGATGCGGCTGTAAAGCTTACAAAGCCTGACGGAAGCCAGTTCGGTACAGCTATGAATCCTTCAAACAACCAGGACGGATGGTATAATATAGTATATTCAATGGGCGGCAAGGTTATTTCAGATGATGAGAAAAAATCGGGAATGGATGACCCTAACACTTTAAAGGCGATGGAGTTTGTTGATAAGCTTAGAAAAGACGCTATGCCTGATGCTACTGTAATGTCTGAGACAGGTACAGATGTACTCTTACAGTCAGGTAAAATTGCTATGCTCCCACAGGGTTCATGGATGGTTGCACCGTTTAAGGAGAACGAGTATCTTGTTGCAAATTGTGACGTGGCTGTACTTCCAAAGGATGCAACTACAGGTAAGAGAGTCAGCCTTTATAACGGTCTCGGATGGGCTGCTAATGCAGGTACAAAGAATCCTGAGGCTGCATGGAAGCTTATCGAGTGGTTCTCAACAAAGGACAATCAGGAAAAGCAGGCAAAGCTTGGTGTAACAATGGCAGCATATGAGGGTGTATCTGATTTGTGGAAGAACAATACAGATAAGTTCAACCTTGAGCCATACTTAACAATGTTAAATGACAGTGACCTTGTAATCAGACCACACTCAAGAGCAACGGTAGTTTGGGAAAACAAGAACACAGCAAATCTTGTAGAGGCTTGGAGCAATAAGGTAAGTATAGATGAGGCATGTAAGAAGGCCGCATCCGATATGAATGAACTGTTGTCACAGGAATAATTGATGCATTTACCCGGAGCCGCTACATTTGTAGCGGCTCTTTGTTATAAGGAGAATATATGAATAAAAGTAGGATGACACCAAGACAAAAGAGTGAGCTAAGATGGGGATGGGCGTTTATGTTTCCGACAGTCTTAGGACTATTGGTACTCAATATTTACCCTACATTTAGAACGATATATCAAAGCTTTTTCAAAACAGGAGATTTTGGAAAGGGAAATAAATTTGTAGGATTCGGAAATTATATAAAACTTTTCCAAGGGACTGAGATATGGCAGGCGATTATAAATACATTCAAATATGCAATAGTTGAAGTGCCTTTTTCAATAGCGATAGCTTTGGTACTGGCGGTATTCTTAAACGGAAAAATAAAGGGAAGAGGTATTTATCGTACCGTTTTCTTCCTTCCAATGGTGGCTGCACCTGCTGCAGTGGCAATGGTATGGAGATGGCTTTACAATTCCGAGTTCGGACTTATAAATAATATTTTCCATTTGAAAGTAAACTGGATATCAGATCCTAATCTGGCTGTATATTCTATTGCCATAATAGGTATATGGTCAATAATCGGATATAATATGATACTTTTTATTTCCGGATTACAGGAAATACCGAGTGACTACTATGAGGCGTCAAGCCTTGACGGGGCAAGCGGAATACATCAGTTCTTTAATATTACAATACCGCTGCTTTCACCTACCATATTCTTTGTAAGTATTACAAGAGTAATAGGTGGATTTATGGTATTTGACCTTATATACATGGTAATGGACAGAAATAATCCGGCACTTCCAAAGACTCAGTCTTTAGTATTCTTATTCTATCAGTATGCTTTCAGAAATCAGGATAAGGGAATGGGAGCTGCAGTCGTGGTAATTTTATTGTTAATTATCATTATTATCACCATATTACAGATGTTGGCACAGAAAAAATGGGTTCATTATAATTAGGAGGAGATATGAAATTAAATAAACTTTTAATTCATGTGATACTTATCATGGTATCCATAACTATGATCGTACCCTTTGCATGGATGGCACTTACAGCTTTTAAAACAGTAACAGAGTCTACATCTGTGAATCCGTTTACTATATTTCCTGCAAAATGGATAACTTCAAATTTCACTGAAGTCATCAACAATATGGACTTTATGAAATTATATCTGAACACATTATTGCTTATAGTCGGAAGAGTATTTTTTGCGGTAATGACATCCACTATAGCAGGTTATGCATTGGCAAGACTTGATTTTCCGGGCAAAACTGTGTGCTTCGGACTTGTACTTTTCCAAATGATGGTTCCAAGTCAGATATTTATTATTCCGCAGTACCTTATGGTAAGTAAGCTTGGAATGCTTGATACAATATTTGCCCTTATATTCCCGGGACTTGTATCGGCTTTTGGAACTTTCCTTCTGAGACAGACATTTATGTCACTTCCAAGAGATCTTGAAGAGGCTGCAAGAATAGACGGATGCAATATCGGACAGACATTTTTGCTTATTATGATGCCGCTTGTGCGTTCGGGAATGATTGCACTGGGGATTTTCACGGCGGTTTGCTTACAAGGATCTTATGTGGCCGATGATTGTAAATAAGAATGTTATGCCACTTTCCGCTGCACTTGCTAAAATGCAGGGACAGTATACAAACAACTATCCACAACTGATGGCAGCTTCACTACTTGCTTGTATTCCTATGATTATTCTATATCTGATATTCCAAAAGCAGTTTGTAGAAGGTATAGCGACATCGGGCGGAAAATTATAATATTAAGAGGTTTTTATGTCTATTAAATTAAACGGTAATTTAATTACTCTTTCAACAAAGAATACATCATATCAGATGAAGTTTGATGACTTAGGTTATCTCTTCCATACATGGTATGGTGAAAGAATAGAAGACAGTGACGATATGTCCTATAGAATCAGCAGTATAGACAGAGGTTTTAGCGGAAATCCGTATGAAACACCGGATAGAAGCTATTCTTTGGATGTATATCCACAGGAATATCCTACTTTTGGAAACGGGGATTACAGAGTTGACTGCATTCAGGTAATAAATCCTGACGGTACAAATGTAGTGGAATTAAAATATGATTCATGTGAAATCAAAAAGGGAAAATATGATTTGCCGGGACTTCCTGCATTTTTTTGGAATGAGGAAGAGGGTGAGAGTCTTAAAGTAAACCTTATAGATAAGGTAAGTGGAGTAAGAGTAGAGCTTTTGTATGGTGTACTTGAAAAATATGATATTATTACAAGAGCTGTCAGAATAGTAAATACATCTGCAAATGAACTCAAAATAGAAAAGGCACTTTCAGCATGTATAGATATGGTGGACGGTGATTTTGATCTTATACATTTCCATGGAAAGCATGCTATGGAAAGAGAGTTTGAGAGAAGTCCGCTTTTGCATGGAAAGATGGTACTTGAAAGCAAGAGAGGTACCTCAAGCCATCAGCAAAATCCTTTTGCAATACTTGCAAAAAAGGATGCTACAGAAACTTTTGGTGAATGTGTGGGTGTTGCATTTGTATATAGCGGTTCATTTATAATCGAAGCGGAAATAGATCAGGTAAATCAGACAAGGCTTGTCGTAGGTCTTCATCCTGAGCAGTTTGAATATATATTGAATGCAGGTGAAGAGCTTGTACTTCCTGAGGTTGTATTTACATATTCAAATGCAGGATTTGAAAAAATGACACATTCATTCCACGATGCCGTAAGACAGAATTTGCAGCAGGGTGAGTTTGTACATAAGCATAGACCGATACTTATAAATAACTGGGAAGCCACATATTTTGACTTCAATGCAGACAAGATCTTTGATATAGCATCAAAGGCAAAGAGTCTTGGAATAGAGCTTTTGGTTATGGATGACGGATGGTTCGGAGAAAGATATGATGATGTAAGAGGTCTTGGTGACTGGTATGTCAATGAGGAGAAACTTGGTTCATCATTAAAGGAATTGGTTGATCGTATCAATGCAATAGATATGAAATTCGGCATCTGGTTTGAGCCTGAGATGATAAACGAGGATACAAGACTTTATAGAGAGCATCCTGATTTTATGATTAGAGTACCTAGCAGAAAGGGCGTGAAGGGCAGAGAACAGTTTATTCTTGACTTTACCAGAAAAGATGTAAGAGATTATATTAAAGATATGATGGTAAAGATCCTTGACAATGCCAATATTGAGTATATCAAATGGGATATGAACAGAAGTTTGTCTGCAGTATATTCAGCAAAACTTCCTGTTAAAAATATGGGAGAGTTCCATTACAGATATGTTTTGGGCCTTTATGATTTACTGGGTGAACTTACAAGGAAGTATCCGAATATTATGTTTGAGGGCTGTTCAGGCGGCGGCGGAAGATATGACCTCGGTATGCTTTATTACCATCCTCAAATTTGGTTAAGTGATGATACCGACGCTGTTGAAAGATTGAAAATACAGTATGGAAGCTCATTTGCATATCCTATCGGCAGTGCAGGTGCACATGTATCGGCATCACCTAATCATCAAACTACAAGGAAAACGCCTTTTGAAACCAGAGCTACCGTAGCTATGGGAGGCACTTTCGGATACGAGCTTGATTTAAACAAGGTATCTGAAAAAGAGCAGGAACAGGTAAAGTCTCAGGTTAAGGACTATCTTAAGTATGATGAACTTATACATGAAGGCGATTACTACAGAATTACAAGTCCTTATGATAAATCAAGAGTTACCGCATGGCAGGTAGTATCAAAGGATAAGTCATTCGGTCTTTTAAGTGCAGTGGTACAGGCTGTAGAGGCGAATGAGTCAAATATTTATATTTATCCGAGAGGCCTTGAAGACAATGCTTATTATGAGATAGCAGGTGAAAAAAGAAGAGGTAAAGTTTGGATGAAGGGTGGAGTTTTAATTCCGAGAATTAAAGAAGAGTATGAGTCATTCAGATTTGAAATAAAAAGAGTATAGTAATAAAAAAACAGTAAGCCGAATCGGTTTACTGTTTTTTTAGTATTAAACTTTAAGTTTTTTTCACTTAGCCATATGCACAGATTACTGTACCTGCTTTCAAGATTTTCATGGTGTCCGTAATTGTCAAATACAGAGGTAACATCCATAATCTTTTCTTTAATTATACTGTGTAAATCTTTAGCAATCTTTGGTGCATTTTTCTAAAAATATTATTATGTTTATCTCCCTCATTTTTTTCCGTTCAGCAAATAAACGGAAGCTTTTTTTGTTTTTTTAAAATCGGTATCTTCACAGTATTTTATAAAATCCGGATACCAGAATGAACCGCAAAGTGAAAATACCATACCCGGTATATCAATAGTTGAAAGTGAATATACTGTCGCCAGTCCGCCAAGAGAATATCCGCCATATACAATTCTTTTCATAATCTATATTGTACTCGGACAAAATTTCAGGCAAAAAAAGTTTCAAAAAAATCAGATGGTGATATTTATCGGCACTTCCGCCAAAATCAGGCATACCGGGTCTTATATTTTTTTGGCAGGCTTAGGTGTAAAAAGCGTCCAATCTGTTTTCGGCTTTTAACCCTATAATTATTGCTTTATCTTTTTAAAGCTTTTTAAACGGAATATTTCACCGTCATTTAAAAAGTATAAGCGGATAACTCTTTGTTTTATCATAATTTTTTGGTAAGCTTATTTCCATTTTAAACATTTTTATTATTTGCTATTGCAGGTACATCACTTAAAAACAGTATTATTCTTCATAAGTTCCACAGCATTTGCATCCAAATCTTTATTTCTGTCATTTGTAACATAGAGCTTGTAAGCATCGAAGGTTGAATCATTGTATGCACACATAATGAGGGCATTTTTTAATTCAACTGAGTTCTTATTATCTGAAGATACTACAGCATTTATCTTTTTGTCAAGTTCATAGGCATAACAGCATTATTGCTCAACAACTTATTCTAAGTTCTTTCGGATATTCTATGATAAATAAGGAGATATTACAGATAGAAAAATGCCGTGGAATTTATGGAAAAATCCTATAATAAAAAAATTTGTGCCTTGAAGATCTGGCCGATATTGCAGGTATGAACAAGGCTCATTTTTTTCTTATACATTTAATAAGATTTACCATATAAGACCTATAGATTATCTTATAAGATTACGCCTCAAAAAGGCTGTAAATATGCTGTTGTCGGGGGTATCCGTTACTGAAACGGCCATAAATGTGGGGTATCGTGACCCGCTTTATTTCAGTAGACTATAAAAAAATATTTTTGGTATCTCACCAAGTCAAACATTAAGGAAAATAGGGCAAAAATGTTGCTTATTATCGAATACATAAATAAAAATAAAGTTTATTTATTCTAAAAATTATGCTATAATGTCGACAATACATTGTTGAAAAAAATGTGAATAAGATTACGGGATATTTTTCTTTAAGGAAGATATATCTAAAAATTTTTTTGGTAAAAAAATAACATTTAGATCTTGTGTTCAAAAAAATCTGAAATTAATTGTTATAAACCCGAATTAAATTTACAAACAATCATATATGCCGCGATTTTAAAAAGATAAAATCAGCAACGTATTTAATGGCATATAAATACATCGTGGAGGGAATTTTGATGTACAGTTTTACAGTTAACGGTAAATTGGTTGAAACTGAAAAAGAAGTGTCACTTTTAAGATTTTTACGTGACGATTTAAAGCTCAAATCTATAAAAGACGGATGTAGTCAGGGAGCTTGCGGTACTTGTACCATTATAATTGACGGAAAAGCTACCAGAGCCTGTGTTATGACTACAAAAAGAGCACAGGGAATGAACATTGTTTCTGTTGAGGGATTAAGCGACTTTGAAAAAGAGGCATTTGTATATGCATTCGGATCAAAAGGTGCTGTACAGTGCGGATTCTGTATTCCGGGTATGGTAATGTCAGGTAAAGCTCTTATTGACAGAAATCCTAATCCTACAGAAGACGAAATCAAAGAGGCGATAAAGGGAAATATCTGTAGATGTACAGGATATAAGAAGATTATTGAGGGTATTGACCTTACGGCTCAGATACTTAGAGGCGACAGAAAGATTGATGAAGAGCTTGAAAAGGGTGATGACTACGGTGTAGGTTCAAATGCTTTCAGAATTGATGTAAGAGACAAGGTTCTCGGTATCGGTGAGTATGTTGATGATGTGGAACTTGAAAATATGCTCCATGTATCGGCAGTAAGAACAAAGTATCCAAGAGCAAGAATACTTGATATAGATGTTTCAGAGGCTCTAGCGCTTGAAGGTGTGGTTGCAATATATACTTCCGAGGATGTACCGAATAATAAGGTTGGACACATCCAGCAGGATTGGGACGTTATGATTCCAAAGGGTGAAGTTACCAGATTTGTCGGTGATGCATTGTGTCTTGTTGTGGCGGAGAGTGAAGAAATATTAAAGAAGGCTAAGACTTTAGTTAAAGTGGAATATGAGGTACTTGAGCCTGTAAGAAATATAGATGAGGCTAAGGCGGAGAATGCACCTAAGGTTCATCCAAACGGAAACCTTTGTCAGTCAAGACATGTTAAAAGAGGTGATGCAAAGGAAGCAATCGCAAATTCAAAGTATACTGTTACCGAGACATTTGATACACCTTTTACAGAGCATGCCTTCCTTGAGCCGGAGTGTGCTATAGCAATGCCGTATAAGGACGGTGTAAAGATTTTCAGTACCGATCAGAGTGTATTCGATACAAGAAAAGAAGTAGCTATAATGTTCGGCTGGGATCCGTCAAAAGTTGTTGTAGAGAACAAGTATGTAGGTGGCGGATTCGGTGGAAAAGAGGACGTTTCCGTTCAGCATATAGCGGCACTTTGTGCATATAAGCTTGGAAGAACGGTTAAGGCGAAGTTTAGCAGAGACGAGTCGCTTGCATTCCATCCGAAGCGTCATGCAATGCACGGTACATTTACTCTTGGATGTGATGAAAACGGTATATTTACAGGACTTGACTGTGATATCTATTTTGATACAGGTGCATATGCGTCTCTTTGCGGACCTGTACTTGAGCGTGCATGTACTCATGCGGTAGGACCATATTGCTATCAGAATCATGATATAAGAGGATACGGATACTATACAAATAACCCTCCTGCAGGCGCTTTCAGAGGATTCGGAGTGTGCCAGAGTGAGTTTGCGCTTGAGTCCATTATAGATTTACTTGCAGAAAAGGTTGGAATATCACCTTGGGAAATCAGATACAGAAATGCTATCGAACCGGGCAAGGTATTGCCTAACGGACAGATAGCAGACTGTTCAACAGCTCTTAAAGAGACATTGGAAGCTGTAAAGATGCTTATGAAGCAAACTATCCGAATGTAGGCTTGGCATGTGCTATGAAGAATGCCGGCGTAGGTGTAGGACTTCCTGATACAGGACGTGCAAAACTTATTGTTAATGACGGTGTTATAGAGATATATTGCGGTGCTTCCGATATCGGTCAGGGTTGCGCAACAATATTTATACAGATGGCGGCGGAAACTTTGAATTTGCCGAAGTACAAGTTTAAAAATATGGGATGTAACTCTGAATTTGATCCTGATTCAGGTACTACTTCAGGATCAAGACAGACTCTTATAAGCGGTGAGGCCATAAGAAGAGTTTCTCTTGAACTTAAAAAGGACCTTGATGCTGTTGGCGGAGATTTAAATAAGCTTAACGGTAAAGACTACTATGCAGAGTACTTTGAGCCTACAGATAAGCTCGGTGCAGATGTACCTTTCCCTAAGTCTCATGTTGCATACGGATTCGCTACACATCTTGTTGTACTTGATGATGACGGTAAGGTTAAAAAGGTTTATGCCGCTCATGACTCAGGAAAGGTGGTAAACCCTATTTCAATACAGGGTCAGATAGAGGGTGGAGTGCTTATGTCACTCGGATATGCACTTACAGAGGACTTTAAGCTTCAAGATTGTATGGTCAAGTCAAAGTATGGAACACTTGGTCTTATGAGAGCTACAGATATACCTGAGATTGAGGCGATATATGTGGAGAAGGAAGAGCTCCTTGGAGTGGCATACGGTTCAAAGGGTATCGGTGAGATTGCAACAATTCCTACCGCACCGGCAGTACAGAATGCATACTATAAGAGAGACGGCAAATTAAGACCGAAATTACCTATGGATGACACATATTATACAAATAAAAAGAAAAAATAAATAAGGAATAATTTTTGTTGGGATTCAATATGGATCCCAACTTTTTTTATTTAAAAAAAGATTTGCTTAAAAAATAATAAACAGATGTTGAAAAAAGCTCTTAAATGTACTATAATACCAAAATAATAGTCACATGTCTAAAAAAATATACATAAGTATAAAGAATAGGAGAGAGAAAGATGTTTGAAAAGATTGCTTCATTTATAGTGAATAAAAGAAAAGCTTTTCTGGTATTTTTTATTCTTGCCGCAGTATTCGGAGTGTTCAGTTCATCATGGGTAAAGGTAAGTGATAAATTATCAGACTATTTACCGCAGACCTCCGAAACTAAGCAGGGACTTGATATTATGGATAATAACTTTACAACTTTCGGAACGGCAAAAGTTATGATTTACAATGTTGATTACGAAAAAGCTCTTGAAGTATCAAAAGAAATTGCGGATATTAAGGGAGTTTCAAAAGTAGATTTTTATGATAAGTCCGATAAGGATTATGAAAATAAGAATATTGAAGATTATTATAAGAATTTTTCAGCTCTTTATACCATCAGCTTTGACGATGTTGAAAGTTCAAAATTGGTTCAGGACGCAATAGTCAAGGTCAGAGATTTAGTTTCAGCTTATGACAATGTTGTATATACAACTATTGATAAGGATGATGCCAAAGATTTGAACAAGGATATGAAGGTTATATTTGTCCTGGTAATAATCATAATAATTGCAGTGTTATTGTTCACCTCACAAACATATATGGAAATACTGATTTTCATGCTTACATTCGGCATAGCGATAGTACTGAATATAGGTACAAATTTTATATTCGGAAGAATCTCGTTTGTGACAAAGGCTGTAGGTGTGGTATTGCAGTTGGCACTTGCTATTGACTATGCAATAATACTTTTTCACAGATTTATGGAGGAAAGAAGTGAGTATAAGCCTAAGCATGCTCTTATAAAAGCACTTGCAAAGGCTATACCCGAGATATCATCAAGCTCTCTTACCACTATGGCAGGTATGGTGGCACTGATGACAATGCAGTTTCAGATAGGTATGGACCTTGGAAGAGTTTTGCTTAAGTCAATTATATTCAGTATGCTTGCAGTATTTGCATTTATGCCTGCACTGATAATGATGTTTGAAAAACAGATTGAAAAATCAATGCATAAAAATTTTGTACCCAATATAGAAGTATTTGGAAGCGGAATTTTAAAGTTGAAAAGAGTAATACTTCCTTTATTTATAGTTATTACAGTCGGTGGAGTTATACTCTCAAACAAAACCGGATATATATTTGATGTAAATTCCATAGAGTCTGATAAGAAGACCGAATATCTTGAGGCGAAAGAAAAGATTGAGGAGCAGTTTGGAAGAAGCAATATAATGGCGATAGTAATTCCGAAGGAGGACTACTTACGGGAGGCCGCACTGCTTAAAGAAGTTTCAAATATTCAAGGTGTAAAGAGAGTTACAGGTCTTGCAAATATTGAAGTAGGTAATAACGGCGAATATGTACTTACAGACAGTCTAAATCCGAGGGAACTTGCAGAGGTTGCAGATGTTGATGTGGATCTTGTAAAGGCCGCATACAGATTCTATGCATTAAAGAATGAGCAGTATGGTGCGTTTATGAAGAGCATTGACAGCTATAAAATACCTATAATAAATATGGTGGACTTTTTATATAACCAAATTGAAGAGGGCGGTCTTGATATAGATGAGGATACTATCAGCGATATAGAAGATATACATAAGAGTATAACAGATGCAAGAAAACAGCTGGAAAGTGAAAAGTATTCAAGAATTTTACTTATATGGGATAAGCCTCTTGAAGGTGAAGATACCTTTAGCAATATAGATAATGTGCGAGAAATAGCAAAAAAATATTATGATGAAGCATATGTTGTCGGCGACAGTTCAAGTGATTATGATATCAGCAAATCATTTGGAGGTGATAATTTAAGGATCAGTATTGTAACGGCACTTTTGGTTGGCGTTATATTGCTTTTTACATTCCAAAATGCGGCATTGCCTTTTATATTGGTACTTACCATACAGGGAAGTATATGGATCAACTTCAGTTTGCCATATATTACAGGAGAAAATATGTTCTTCTTAAGTTATTTGATAGTAAGTTCAATACAGATGGGAGCGACAATTGATTATGCAATTGTTATCACAAGCAGATATCTGGCTCTAAGAGAAGAGATTTCAGACAGAAAGAATGTAATATCAAGAACTTTAAATGAGGCGTTCCCTACAATAGTTACATCGGGAAGTATTATGGCGGCTTCAGGATTTGTAATAGGAAATATCACATCAAATCCGACCATTGCATCTCTCGGAAAAACTCTTGGAAAGGGAGTTGTTATTTCAATGATAATGGTAATGGTAGTGTTGCCGATATTGCTTTATACTTTTGATTTCATTATTGACAAGACATCGTTTTCAAGAAAAATAAATGAGGAGGAGAATAAGAGAGAAGATGAAGAAGAAAACAGCATTATTACTGAGTCTTAGTTTAATATTCGGAAATGTTTTACCGGTATATGCGACTGCAAATGTCGATATCAACTCTGTGCAAAATACACAGGATATTATAAATATAAGCAGCGCCGATGAACTCATAAGTCTTTCAAAGGGTTCTACAGTTGAGAATTTCACATTAAATAAGACCTATGTTTTAACAAATGATATTGACTTGTCGGATAAGGACTTTAAGCCTGTTTCAATATTCTCCGGAACTCTTGACGGCAGCGGATATACAATAAAGGGACTTAATGTAAGCGAAAAAAGTACGGGTGCAGGTCTTATAAGTGTACTCGGTACAAAGGGAAGCATTAAGAATCTTCATGTGGAAGGAAATATAAGCCCTGACGGAGGTAAGACGGTTGTAGGAGGAGTTGTAGGAACCAATAAAGGCGTTATAGAGAATGTGAGTTTTGCCGGATATGTAACGGCTTATAAAAGAGTAGGAGGTATAGCCGGTGTAAATGATGAAAGCGGATTTATAATCAACTCAAAAAATCATGCTGCCGTAACAGGTACAAAAATAGTCGGAGGTATCTGCGGATATAATAAGGGAAGTATTGTAGGTTCACAAAACCTTGGAAGAATTGCAGGTGATAATGAAAGTGTACTTCCTGATGATGATAAAATGAAAAGTATACCAAGTATTTCCGTTTCAAATGCCGTTACAGATGATGTTAAACAGGAGATGACAGGCGGAATTGCCGGAGTATCAAGCGGAATTATAAGAGATTGTACAAACAGTGAAAAGGTAGGATACTCTCATATAGGATATAAAGTAGGAGGTATAGTAGGCTTACAGACAGGTGCTGTAAATAATTGTATAAATGAAGCTTCCGTCTACGGCAGAAAGGATATTGGAGGTATAGCCGGATTATTAAAGCCTTATATAGAGATTTCATATGAAGGTGATACTATAGACAGCCTTGAAAGACAGACGGAAACATTGTCAAAGCTATTGGATGCTTTTGAGGCCGAGGTGGATAAGAATGCAACTATATTGGAGAATAATGTAGACGGCATTGATTCTAAAAAAAATGAGCTTGAAGACAGCATAAAAGAAAGAAAAAATTTCCACAGTGAAGAGGCGGATAAATTTGATGCCGGGTTGAAAGAAAAAAATAATGATATAAAGAGTATAACCGGTAATATAAACTCCGATATTTCAGATATAGGAGATAATGTTGGAGATTTAAGGCATGGAGAAAGCTATAAGGATATCATCAACGACAGAAACACCAAACTTCAAAATCTTATTGCAGGCTATAAAAAAATATCAATGAGATATCTAAAAGAATGAAAAGTGATATTGAAGATAAAAAAGAAAGTGCCGACAATATTGCAGACGACTTTCAGGCAATTACTCATGAGATTGACGATTTGTACTCAAAATCAAATGAGTTACTTGACTATCTGGATGATGAGAAAAGTGACTTAAGACAGAATCTTGATAATTCCTATGACACTGTAAGCGGAAAAAAAGATGAGCTTGAAGCTGAGATAAATAAAGCAAGACAAGACTTAAGAAGCAGCAGACAGGATATAAAGGGCAGTGTTGACGGAGTAAGGAATGAAATTGACAATATAAGAGGAACTATTCAAAACGGAGGGGACAGACTAAAAGAGAAAATTGATGACGGAAAAATTTATTTTGACGTATCTGTGAACCCGCCTAAGGAATATGTATACGGCAGACTGGAAAACTCTGCAAACAGGGCAATTATAAACGGTGATATAAATACAGCCGGAATTGTAGGTAGAGTAGGCATAGATCCGGAGGACAGCATTATCACGGAAACAGACATTAAAGATGATGTTGATAAAAGAGGAGAGACGTCTCTTAATTTTTCAAATAATGTATATGCACTGATCCGGTCAAATACAAATGAAGGTGAAATAAATGTAAAAAATGACTACGCAGGAGGCATAGTGGCAAAAGCCGACTATGGGGCAGTCATTGCAAACAAAAACTTTGCCGATGTCAGTTCACAAAACGGATCTTATATAGGAGGAATTGCAGGTTACAGCAAAAATCTTATTAAAGATTCTTATATGCTTGGAGATGTAAAAGGAACAGATTATATAGGAGGAATTGCAGGAATTGCAAAAGATTTGATTGGAAATACCGCCATGAGTACTGTAGTCAGCAGTAATTCCGGAAGATTCGGAAGTATTGCAGGAGATGTTTTAAAAGACTCCTATGTAAGTGCGAACAGATATGTTGATGAAGGCGTCGGAGCGATAAATGATATAACTTTAAACTCCGAAGCAGGTATTGTCTCATATGAGGAACTTTTACAGGATAATAATACTCCTGAGGGATTTAAAACGCTAAGAGTAAATTACTTTGTGGGAGATGATATTATAAAGACTGTAAATGTAGCCTATAATTCATATGTCAGCGGTGCCGATATTCCGAAGGCTCCGGAGGTTGAAGGGTATAATACATACTGGGAAAATAAGGAATTAAACAATATAAAGAGAAATATAAATATACATTTGGTTGAGGAAAGATGGAATAAAAAAATATTTCGGCAGATACAAATGTAAACGGTAAGCCTGTTTTACTTGCAAGTGCATTATTCTATGAAGGGACAAGTATTCAAGTTGAAGAGACCGCCGTACCTGAAACAGATAAAGATGTGATTAAGGCATATAAATACAGCATAATACCTGAAGGAAAATATATTAATGAGGGTATTGAGCTTAGAGTTTTAAATGAGGACGGTAAGGCAAATGCCGTAGGAATAAAGACTGAAAACGGTATTATAAAAGCAGATACAACCAAAGTCGGGTCTTATCTGAGCTTTAAAGTAGACAGTCCACAGGGAGAAATTGTTCTGATCAGGACTGAGAGTATAAATAAATATATTATTATACTTTCCTTTATAGGGGCTGTCGCCGTAATAATTTCAGGATATCTTTATTATAAAAAGAAAAAGAAATAAATATATTAAATACAATCGAGCTGTACAAAGTTTTGTACAGCTCATTTTGATAAATTACCTGTATTGAAAAAGACTGTGAAGTTTTTAGTATAATAGAAGAAAACTATGATAACAGATAGGAAGAAATATGAAAAAGAGAGTTGTTATTTTTTTGGAGATTCAAATACCTGGGGATATGATGCTGCTACAGGGGGCAGATTTAATGAAGAAATCAGATGGCCTATGGTAGCGGCTAAGCTTCTTGGCAATGAATATAGAATATTGGAAGAGGGGCTTTGCGGAAGAACCACATGCCTTGACGATCCTTTTAATGAGGGGCTTTCAGGACTTACATATCTTTTGCCATGCTTACAGACTCATTCACCTATTGATATGCTTGTTATTATGCTTGGAACAAATGACTGTAAGCAAAGATTTTCTTTGACTGCCGCAAATATTGCTCTTGGAATGAGAAGGCTTGTAAAAAAGGCACTGGAGGCGGAAGTTTGGAGGGATAAGCCGAATATACTTGTAATTGCACCGGGACCGATATTAAAAGAATGTGAACTTTCAGATGTAGGCAAAAATATGGGTATATGCTCCGATAAGTCCTACGAAATTGCAAAAGAGTATGAACTTATAGCAAAGGAGCTTGGAGTGGGATTTTTTGATTCGGCTTCATGTGTCACTATGAATGATATCGACTTTATGCATTTAACTGCAGACTCACATAAATCACTTGCAAAGAAGGTAAGCGAAATTATAAAGAATACTTTGGAAAGTAAAGAATTGAAGGCATAGTATGACTTTAACTCAATTAAAATATGCTATAGAAGTGGCAAATGCCGGCTCAATAAATAAGGCTGCAGGAAATCTGTTTATTACGCAGCCAAGCCTTTCATCGGCAATTGCAGAATTGGAATCTGAAATAGGAATAAAACTTTTTTCAAGGAATAACAGAGGCATATTTCTTACACCGGAAGGCAGTGAATTTGTAGGATATGCAAGGCAGGTAGTTGAGCAGTTTGATTTGATAGAGGCAAAATATATTTCAAGTCCGAAGCTAAAAAAGAAATTCAGTGTATCAATGCAGCACTATACTTTTGCAGTAAGTGCTTTTGTAAATCTGGTAAAGCAATTCGGTATGGATGAATATGAATTTGCTGTACATGAGACGAAGACATTTGATGTTATCAATGATGTAAAGACATTTAAAAGTGAGATAGGAATACTTTATTTGAATGATTTTAATAAAAATATTCTGACAAAACTTTTTAATGAATCAAATCTTGTCTTTGCCCCGATTATGGAGTGCAGTATTTATGTTTATTTGTACAGGAATCATCCTTTGGCAAATAAGAGTAAGATAAAAATGGAAGAACTTATGGATTATCCATGCCTTTCTTTTGAACAGGGAGAGTACAACTCTTTTTACTTTGCTGAAGAGGTACTTTCAACCTATGAATACCATAAACTTATAAAGGCAAATGACAGAGCGACATTGCTTAATCTTATGGTAGGCTTAAACGGATATACACTTTGCTCAGGTATAATATGTGAAGAGTTAAACGGTGACGAGTACATGGCCGTAAAGCTTGATTCTGATGAGAAGATGACTATAGGCTATATTATGAGAAAAGATATAGCAATAAGTGAACTTGGCAAAAAGTATTTGGAAGAGGTATCCAAGTTTAAAGATAAGATATTGGAATAGGAGATACAATGAAAATAGGTGTAATAGGTTTTGGAAATATGGGTTCAGCCATTGCCAAAGGTTTTGTTACCAAAAAGGCGTTGGACATAAAAGATATAGGTGCTTTTGATACATATGAAAAAAAGACAATGGGAAAAGCAAAAGAAGACGGGTTTAATGTATACAATGACGAGTTGGATCTTGTAAAAAAATTCGGATGCTGTACTTGTAGCCGTAAAGCCGATACATGCAAAAGCACTTTTTGAAAAAATCGCAAAAAATCTGAAAGATAAATTGATTATATCAATAGTGGCTGGGCTTGAGAGTGGCACTATAAAGTCGTGGATTGGAAGTGATAAAAGAGTACTTAGAATAATGCCGAATACTCCTGCAATAGTTGGAGAAGGAGTATTTGCTCTTGACAGTGACAGCAATGCACTTGATGAGGAAAAGAAAACTGTTGAAGACATGTTTTCGGCAATAGGACTTGTGGAATGGGTAGAAGAGAGACTTTTCCCTGTTGTTACAGGTCTTTCAGGTGGAGGTCCGGCATATGTTGCAATGTTTATAGAGGCATTGGCCGATGCAGGTGTACTTCACGGTTTAAAAAGAGATGTGGCAATAAAGATGGCTGCAAAAACGGTACTTGGAAGTGCGACACAATTGCTTGAGACAGGCATCCATCCGGCGGTATTAAAGGATCTGGTTTGCTCACCTGCAGGTACTACAATAGAAGGTGTAAAAGCGCTTGAAGATTACAGCTTCAGAGCAGGAGTGATAGAAGCAATAAGTGCAGCCACATTAAAATCGAAGAAATAAAAAAAGCCGGCTGCATAATGCAGCCTGACTTTTTTACTCGATTTATTCTTATATCAGTTACCCTTTGTAGCAGCTTCTGCAGCAGATGAAGCAATATTTGCAGCATCATTAGCAAGGCTTGAAGCCATCTCGTTTGCAGCGTCATTAATGCTTGAAACATCAACACCTGCAGACTCCAAAGCTGAAGCAGCTTCTGACAAACCTGACTCTAAAGCTGAAGAAGCCTCGCTGTTTGCAGACTCGATAGCTGAAGAAGCATCAGCCTTACCTGCCTCAACACCTGAAGAAGCCTCTGAAGCTGCTGATTCCATAGCTGAAGAAACTTCGTTTGCAGCTGACTCTACAGCAGATGAAGCATCAGCTTTTTGTGAGCTTGAACCACAAGCAGTAAAAGCAAGCATAGCTATTGCAGCGATTGAAAATAATTTTAATTTTAACATTTTTAAATACCTCCCAAAATAGACTGAGTAATCAGTCTTAAGTTTAACAAGAAACGATTTTATACCTATTTATCAAAAAAATGTCAAACAAAATAGCATTTTATATCTAAAAAGAAAAAAATAGTTTCGAAAGATTGAATTAAAATTCTTAAATGAAAACATTTTACGACTCATTATGTCGGTACGTGGAGCAATAAAGAAAAAGATATGGTAGCGAATAAAAGCCATGTTTTCGGATAGGAGAATAATGATCAGATTTGAGATAATAGATGAGAATACAAAAAACTTGGAAGAAATAAAACAACTTTACTTTGATGCCTTCCCTTTTGAAGAGAGAATACCTTTTTATATCATGGTGTTGGTCGGCAATGACAGAGGTGTGGAGTTTTTGTCAATTTATGATGATGATAAATGGCTCGGGTTTATACATACATTGGTGGGGGATGAGCTTTCATATATTTTCTATTTTGCTATTGAGAATTCATTGAGGCAGAGCGGATACGGAAGTAAAATATTGCGTGAGTACAAGAAGATGCATCCGAGGCTTTCGCTGGCGATAGAACCGGTTGAAGAAGAAAGCGATAATTTTAAACAGAGAAAGAAAAGACTGGATTTTTACAGAAAAAACGGTTTTGAAACACTTGACACAAGAGTTGTGGAAATGGGTGTGGAGTTTGAACTTATGGGTGCCAAAGGGAATGGAAATAAAGGAGAGAGATTACAGAAAACTGGTAAAAAAATTCTTTGATTCTTTTGAGCAAAAAAAAGTGCTGTCTGTAAAAAAGATGAGAGATGCCGACAGCTATACAATTGCAAATTTTGTAGACAGCAAAGAACTTATGTACAGAGCAGGTGAAGCAATATTTTATGTAGGAGACTGGAATATAGGTGATAAGGTACTTGTTGTTGCCGGAAGCGGAAATAATGCAGGTGACGGATATGTGGTTGCGGATTTGTTGAATACGGAAGAAATAGATGTGGAGATACTCTTGATAAAGGATAAGTTCTCAGAGGACGGGCAGTATTATTTCGATATTTGTAAGCAAAACGGTATAAAGTACACTGTTTTGGATGAAAGTATGGACTATGCCGCTTTGCTTGAAAAATTTAATTCATATGATTATATTCTTGACTGTATATACGGTACAGGTTTTAGCGGTGAGGTAAAAGAACCGGTATATTCCCTTATAAAAGCAATAAATGATTCAAATGCAAGTGTGGTAAGTGCCGATATAAACTCCGGAATGAACGGTGATACGGGGGAGGCTGATATATGTGTGAATTCGGATATTACGGTAAGTATAGGCTTTTTAAAGAAAGGTCTTATTACAAATGAAGCTTCAAAACATATAGGTGAACTTGTAAATATGGATATAGGTATAGTAATAGAAGATAAATAATGCAAAATATTGCAAATGATTTCCATATTATGTATACTTAAGAGTAGACTTTATGGAAGTGGAGAATTGAAGTGGCAGGTCGAAAACAAACAACAAAAAAAACAGGTAAAACAAGTAGCCGCAGCAGGGCTAAGAAAAAAATAGATAATAATGAGCAGTTGGATTTCCTTAATTCGGAAATTCTGATGATTGCACTGGTTTGTATATCATTGGTACTTTTTTTAAGTCATTTCGGGCTTATGGGAGTAGTGGGGAAATATCTTAGAATATTTCAGTTAGGAATATTCGGAATACTGGGATTTGCAGTGCCTATGTTTGTATTTGTAGGTGGAGCATTTTTACTGTCAAATATCGGATCAAGTCTTGCAAAAATTAAATTTGCGGGTGTTTTGATGGCCGTGCTTGCTGTTGATGCACTTATATCACTTTTCGGAATACCGAATCTTAAAGAATTCGGACTTATGAGATTTTACACTGAAGGATGGTATGGCGGATTTATCGGTGGAGGATTAGGACTTCTTATATCATCCGTACTTGGAAAAATCGGTGCTATTATCTTCTTTATTGCCGTACTTATAATATCAATCGTAATATTAACCGGAAAATCATTTGTTTCCATAGTAAAAACCGGGGGACAGATGACCATATCAAGAGCTAAGACAGATATGGCAAGGGTAATGGAGCAAAGAAAGCAAAGAAGAGAACAGCAGGCTGTTGAAGAATTCGAATATGAAGAAGATCCCGAGTATGAGGAGGAGTTTGAAGAACTTGACCTTGAAAATAAGAGCGAAGGATATATTGAAGAACTTTTAGGATATAATTACCGTCCGAATAAGGGGAATATTAATCTCGGTGCTATAGATTTTTCAAAGAAGAAAAAGAAGCATGTAGTGGATCTTCCAACTGCAAATGCAGAAATGCATGAGCCTATAGGCGGGATCTTTGATGCTAAGAATGATGAAAACTTTGAAAAAAACGCTTCGGATGCAAATTCTTCAAACGATATTGCATTTCACAGTAAATACGAGGCAAGTTATGAGCCGAAAAAATCAAATACACAGTCTTCAATTATTGTAAATAAAAGACCTGATACCTTCTATGGTAATATAAACAGAGGAAAAGAAGAGTCAAAGTTTGAAAATGATATTGATGAAGAGACATTGAGAAGAGCCAATGAGATACTGGCAAGAAAAGATGAAATAGATATCTATGAGCAGCCGGTGTCAACTATCAGAATCACAGATGACGATACACATGAAGACTTCAGATATATTGATGATGCAAACAGTTTATCCGGTGGAGACGGAAAAGCGGAAAACTCTGAAAGCAGTATTGAGTTTATAAAAGCTTATGACGATGTATATGATGAGCCTATAAGCGGATTACACAGCGATAATTCTTATAATGATGCTTACACATATAACAAGGCAGGGCAAAATGAGCCTGTAAATAATGAATATGTAAAAAAGGAAGAGATTCGCACCGAGAATAGGAACGAAAACACTCTGATAAGTAATGACGGTGAGAGAACCTTGGTAACTGCAGGCGGAAAGGTTATAGTTTCGGATACTTCAGCATTGCAAAAGAAGATGGAGGAGCAAAGAGCCAATTCACCACAGGGAAAGATAAGAAATGAAATTGCAAAGAAAGTTCAAAGACCTTATACATATCCGGGTACATTTCTGTTAAACAAGAATACTGAAGTGGGAGAGGCAATATCGGACAGTGAATACAGAAATACCGCAATTACATTGCAGGAGACATTGGCAAGCTTTGATGTAAATGTAACGGTGGAAGATATAAGTGTAGGACCGTCTGTAACACTTTATGAGTTAAAACCTGAACAGGGCGTAAAGGTATCTAAAGTACTCTCACTTGCAAATGATATTAAACTTGCATTGGCGGCAAGTGATATAAGAATTGAGGCACCTATACCGGGCAAATCCGCCATAGGTATAGAGGTACCGAATAAGCAAAAGCAGACGGTATTCTTAAGAGATCTTTTTGAGAGCAGAGCTTTTAAAAACGGAAATGAAAGTATCGGATTTGCGGTAGGTAAGGACATTTCAGGTAAAGTAATAGTTTCGGATATTGCAAAGATGCCTCATGTACTTATTGCAGGTGCTACCGGCTCAGGAAAATCGGTATGTATCAATACTTTGATAATGAGTATTATATACAAATATTCACCTGAAGATGTAAAACTTATCATGGTGGACCCTAAGGTTGTAGAGCTTTCGGTATACAACGGCATACCTCATCTTTTGATACCTGTTGTAACGGAGCCTAAGAAGGCGGCTTCGGCACTCAACTGGGCCGTTGCCGAGATGGGCGAGAGATATAAGAAGTTTGCGGCTACAGGTGTAAGGGATCTTACAGCATATAATAAGAGAATAGAAGAGGCGAGAAGAAGAGGCAATATTGAAGGCTTGCCTGAGAAATTGCCGAAGATAGTTATAATTATAGACGAGTTGGCAGATCTTATGATGGTTGCAAACAATGAGGTTGAAGATGCAATAGTAAGACTTGCACAGCTTGCGAGAGCATGCGGAATTCACCTTGTTATAGCTACACAAAGACCAAGCGTAAATGTCATTACAGGTATAATAAAGGCCAATATACCTTCAAGAATTGCCTTTGCCGTATCTTCAGGTACAGACTCCAGAACCATACTTGACAGTAACGGTGCAGAAAAGCTTCTTGGAAAGGGTGATATGCTGTTTGCACCATACGGTTCGTCAACACCTATGAGAGTACAGGGTGCATTTGTATCCGATGAAGAGGTGTCTGCAGTGGTTGATTTCCTTAAAAATCAAGGAATGCAGGCGGCATATGATGAGAATACAATCAAACAGATTGAAGAGACACAGAATGCGTCAAGTGCCGGAAGTGATATTTCTGAAAGAGATGAGCTGTTTGAGGCTGCAGGAAGATATATAATAGAAAAGGACAAATCTTCTATAGGTAATCTTCAAAGAAACTTTAAAATAGGCTTTAACAGAGCCGCAAGAATAATGGATCAGCTTGCAAGTGCGGGGGTTGTAGGTGGTGAAGCCGGAACAAAGAAAAGAGAAATATTGATGAATATGGACGAGTTCTTGGATATTTTATAAATATCCGGGAACTTATCTTTAGGAGGATATATGCGTAGCGATATCGAGATTGCAAGAAGTATAGAAATGAAATATTGCCGAAGTGGCAAAAGAATACGGGATAGATGCCGATGACTTGGAAATGTACGGAAAGTACAAGGCAAAGCTTAGCGAAGAGTTTTTAAAAGCTCATGAAGATAAAAAAAGAGGTAAGCTTGTACTTGTAACGGCAATAAATCCTACTCCTGCAGGAGAGGGTAAGACTACAACTCTTGTAGGTCTTGGACAGGCATTTAAAGAGATGGGAAAGAGTGCTGTAATAGCGCTTAGAGAGCCTTCTCTCGGACCATGTTTCGGTGTAAAAGGCGGAGCTGCCGGAGGCGGATATGCGCAGGTGGTACCTATGGATGAGTTAAATCTTCATTTTACAGGAGATTTTCATGCCATAACATCCGCAAACAATCTTCTGGCTGCTATGTTGGACAATCATATTCAGCAGGGAAATGCACTTGGAATAGATACAGGAGCAATCATTCATAAAAGATGCATAGATATGAATGACAGAGTACTTAGAAATATAGTTGTAGGTCTGGGAAATAAGACCGACGGAGTTGTAAGAGAAGATCATTTTGTAATCTCGGTGGCATCTGAGATAATGGCAATATTATGTTTGTCAAAGGATATGGCTGATTTGAAGGAAAGACTTTCAAATATTATAGTGGCATATAATTTTAAAGGAGAGCCTGTATTTGCCAAAGATTTAAAAGCTGTGGGAGCTATGGCGGCGCTTTTAAAAGATGCAATAAAACCGAATATCGTACAGACTCTTAATCATTCACTTGCACTTGTTCACGGCGGACCTTTTGCAAATATAGCACATGGATGTAATTCACTAAGAGCTACAAAGATTGCAATGGGAATGGCCGATATAGCACTTACAGAGGCGGGATTCGGCGCGGACCTCGGAGCGGAGAAGTTCTTTGATATAAAATGCAGAAAGGCGGGAATTGCTCCCGATTGTGTGGTAATAGTAGCTACTGTAAGAGCGCTTAAATATAACGGCGGAGTGGCAAAGGAAGATTTATCAAATGAAAATCTTGAAGCCTTAAAAAAGGGTATAGTAAATCTTGAAAAGCATATTGAAAATATAAAACTTTTCGGAGTTCCTGTAGTGGTTACTTTAAATAATTTTGTCAGTGATACAAAGGCTGAAGTTGACTTTATAAGAGAGTTTTGTGAAAGCAGAAATTGCGAGTTTGCCGTTTCAAAGGTATGGGAAGAAGGCGGAAAGGGCGGAGTAGAGTTGGCCCAAAAGATTCTTTATACACTTGAAAACAAAAAGAGCGAGTTTACTTTGCTTTACCCTGATGATATGAGTCTTGAAGATAAGCTTTATACTATTGCAACAAAAATATACGGAGCAAAGAATGTAGTGTATTCACCTGCAGCAAAGAAGGCTCTTGATAGGGCAAAAAGCACTTGGCTTTGATAAATTGCCGATATGTGTGGCAAAGAATCAGTATTCACTTTCAGATGACCCTAAGAAACTTGGAAGACCTGAGGACTTTGAGATAAATGTAAGAGAAGTATATGTGAATGCCGGAGCAGGTTTTGTGGTTGCAATAACAGGAAATATTATGACCATGCCGGGACTTCCGAAGGTCCCTGCTGCAGAAGCGGTAGATGTGGATGATAACGGAAATATAGTAGGATTGTTCTAAAAAGACCTTAAAGTAAACATCTGTAAAAGGGAGAAAAGATGAAACTGATTGAAAATGCCAAGGGACTTGATATGGAGATAATATCGGGAGAATTACATGACGATTTTTCCGATTTGGTATTTAATACAAAGAAAACAGTAAAGGATTGTATCTTTGTATGTATAAAAGGTGCGAGATTTGATACTCATGATGTAATCGATGAGATAGTTAAGCAAGGTGCAAAGGCGATAGTGGTGGAAAGAGATATAAAAAGAGATGATGTATGTGTTATAAAGGTAGCAGATACCAGAGTGGCACTTGCAAGACTTTCTGCCGCTTTTTTTTCACATCCGGCTGAAAAAATGAAGATTATAGGTATTACCGGTACAAAGGGAAAGACAACTTCATCTCATATGTTAAAAAACCTTCTTGAGCAAAATGCCAAGGTAGGACTTATAGGTACAAACGGAATAACCATAGGAGATATGCACAGACCTACATTGAATACCACGCCTGAGTCATATGAGTTGCATAAGACATTTAAAGAGTGCCTGGATGCAGGCTGTGAATATGTTGTGATGGAAGTTTCTTCACAGGCAGTAAAGATGAAGAGAACGGAAGGTATCCGCTTTGACACCGGAATATTTACAAATATATCACATGATCATATAGGACCTGATGAACATAAAGATTTTGATGAATATTTGATGTATAAATCACTTTTCTTTACACAATGTGATAAAACAATTGTAAATATAGAAGACGAACATTCGGATTTTGTTTTAAAACAGTCTACATCCGCCGAAAAGTATACATTCGGAAAAGGCGGAGATTTTGAAGCAAAAAATATTGAATATATATCAAACAAGGATTTCTTAGGCACAAAGATAGCTATAAGCTGTTCAAATAAGGTCAGAGAAAAATATAATGTAGCTGAAACAGTTTCGGATATTTACATCGGAATTCCGGGAGAATTTAATGTATATAATGCAATATCTGCGCTTGCTGCAGCCATTATACTTGGAGTAAAAGCTGATGATTTAAAGACGGCACTAAAGAATACAAAAGTGAACGGAAGAATGGAAGTAGCATATACTTCACATGAATTCAATGTGGTAATTGACTATGCACATAATGCAATCAGTACCGAAAGCCTTATACATACTTTGAGACATTATAATCCTAAGAGACTTGTAATAGTATTCGGTTCCGGCGGAAACAGATCAAAGGACAGAAGATATTCAATGGGAGAAATCTGCGGAAAACTGGCCGATTTTTCAATAGTGACTGCCGATAATTCCAGATATGAAAAAACAGAGGATATAATCGCAGATATAATATCAAAACTGAAGCCTACAGGCGGTGAATATATTACAATTCCTGACAGAAGAGAGGCAATTTATTATTCTATAGAGAATGCAAAGCAGGGAGATCTTATCGCAATAATCGGAAAAGGACATGAGGACTATCAGGAAATAAACGGAGTCAGAACTCATTTCTTAGACAGAGAAGTGGTGGATGAGTGCTTGGAGAAGATAAAAAGATGAATGATACAACAATAAAGGAGCTTGCATTTGCCACAGGCGGAGAAATTATCTCGGGAAATGAAAATGCAGTATTTTCAAATATAGTCATCGACTCAAGACAGGCTGATAAAGACAGTCTTTTTGTTCCGTTAGTCGGAGAGAAAAATGATGCCCATAAATTTTTGGAGTCTGTATACGACATGGGCTGCAGAGTGGCAATAAGTTCAGAAAAAGATATTTTTCTTAAAGACGATTTCAATATAGTACTTGTAAATGATACGACAGAGGCACTTCAAAAGCTTGGAAAGTATATCAGAAGCAAGCTTACATTGCCTTTGGTCGGTATTACAGGAAGCGTAGGTAAGACTACAACAAGAGAAATGGTGGCACTTGCCCTTTCTGATTTGAAAGTCTTTAAGACACCTAATAACTTCAATTCACAGGTGGGTGTTCCGATTACCTTAAGCAGAATAAATGACGAAGAGATAGGCGTAATAGAGCTTGGAATGAGTCAGTTCGGCGAGATGGAAAGAATTGCAAAAATAGTAAACTGCGACTGCGCTCTTGTCACCAATATAGGTACGGCACATATTGAAAATTTGCATACAAGAGAAAATATAAGAGCCGAGAAGTTCCATATTATGGACGGGATGAAGAACGGCAGTGTGGTATTTTTAAATGCCGATAATGATATGCTTTCTGATCCGCCTAAAGAAAAGGGTATAGAATATAAGTATTTCAGTGCAAAAGGAAATACATCCTGTGATTACTATGCAACCGATATAGTGTTTAATAATGCAATGCCTGAGTTCACAGCTCATATTGGAGAAAAGAAGGTAAGAGTGCATTTGAATGTTTTCGGTGAGCATCAGATTTCAAATGCTTTGGCGGCAATTGCAGTAGCTGATCACTACAATCTTTCGGTAGAATCTGCGGCAAAACATTTGGAGGAGTTTAGGGGATTTTCTCACAGACAGGAGCTGATAAAATTAAAAGAGCTGACAGTTATAGATGATACCTATAATGCCTCACCTGATTCCATGAAAGCCTCTATTTCAATACTTAAAGATTTTAATGCACAAAGAAAAATTGCAATATTGGCGGATATGAAGGAACTGGGTACAGATGAGAGAATACTTCACAGAGAAATCGGTGATTTTATCAATGAGAATGTGAAGCTTGATGCTGTATTTACCGTTGGAGAATTGGCAAAGGAAATTATAAAAGGTATCAATAAAGATATTTATACAAAGAGCTTTGAAGATAATGAGAGTTTGGAGAAATTTATTTCCGGATATCTCGATGCAGGAGATGTATGTCTTTTAAAGGGTTCAAACAGTATGAGACTTTTTGATGTCGTAGATAAAATAAAAAAAATTATGAAAAGATTTATTCGCTGATATAATAATAGCAAATACAAATGTGGACAGACCATTTACATATATTATCCCTGAAAAACTTGAGGGATAATATAATTCCGGGCTGTCCTGTTTTTGATTGAATTCGGAAAAAAACAGTAAAAAAAGGCTATGTAATTGATATAAGAGAGAGTACAAATGTAGATACTTCAAAATTAAAAACCCATACTTTCAATACCTGAAAGAGAACTTAGTACTGATGAAAATCTCTTAAGCCTTGCCATATGGATAAAAACACAGATATGGTGTAAGCTTTGATAAGGCAATAGCAACGGTAATGCCTGTAAAGTCGGAGGCGGAGGAAAGAGTCAGCAATGAGATTTTCTTAAATATTGATGCAGAGGCTCTTGATAAAAAAACAGAAGAACTTATAAAGTCAAGAAAAACAGCACAGGCAAGAGTTTTAAAAGAACTGAAAACAAAAAAACAAGCCTGTCACAAAGCTTTATAACTAAAGAGCTTAAAAGTAAATTCCACTACATTAAAGAAAATGGCGGAGGAAGGCTATATTGTAATAGGTTCAAAGAAAAGAAATGTAAATCCACTCTTGCCCATACTTCGTTCTCTGGGAATAGAGGACTTTAATGAAGTAATAAAGCCCAAGGAGTATACTTTAAATGTCGAGCAGGAAGATGCTGTAAATACTTTTAAATCAGACTTTGAAATTTGCAGCAGGAATACCTATCTTTTACACGGTATTACCGGTAGCGGAAAAGACTTTGGTTTTTTTATAAATATGATAAAGTATGTAATATCAAAAGGATATAAGGCAATAGTTCTTATACCGGAGATATCATTGACATATCAGACAGTGCTTAGGATGGCGGAGCATTTCGGCGACAGAGTTGCAATTATAAATTCCAAACTTTCAAAGAATGAAAAATTCTATCAGTTTGAAAGAATAAAAAACGATGATGCGGATGTAATAATAGGACCAAGGTCTGCAATATTTGCACCGGTAAAAAATCTGGGACTTATAGTAATAGATGAGGAGCATGATTCAGCCTATAAAAATGAGAATGTACCTACATTCAATGTAAGGGATGTGGCACAAAAGCTTTCGGAAATTACCGATGCATCCCTGGTTTTGGCATCGGCGACTCCAACACCGGAGACATATAACAGGGCAATGGAAAAAGAGATAAAGCTTTTGGAATTAAAAGTGAGAGCTAAGAATACATCTTTGCCGAAGCTAAGCATCGTTGATATGAGGGATGAGCTGAAGCGAGGAAACAGAAGTATTTTCAGTGAAAAACTTAGAACTCTTATAGAGGACAGATTAAAAAAGCATGAGCAGATTATGCTGTTTATGAACAGAAGAGGCTATTCAAGCTTTGTATCATGCAGATCTTGCGGTGAAGCTATAAAATGTAAGCACTGTGATGTTACCATGACATTGCACAATAATAACAAACTTGTATGTCATTACTGCGGATATTCAATAGACCTGCCAAAAAACTGTCCAAGCTGCGGTTCAAAGTATATTGCAAATTTCGGTACCGGAACTCAGAAGCTTGAAGCGATGACAAGGGCGGAATTCCCGAATGCAAAGGTACTCAGAATGGATACCGACAGTGTTTCAAAAAAGAACAGCGCCAATGATATGATAAGAGATTTTGCAAACGGTGATGCGGATATTTTGATAGGCACTCAGATGATAGTAAAAGGTCATGACTTTTCAAATGTAACCTTGGTCGGAATAATGGCCGCGGATACCTCGCTTTATGTAAGTAATTATACAAGTGCACAAAGGACATTTGAACTTTTGACACAGGCTGCAGGCAGAGCGGGAAGAGCAAAGGACGGAGAGGCCGTTATACAGACTTACAAGCCTGAAAACTATGCAATTGTGGCGGCAGCGGCACAGGATTATAAAAGATATTTTGACAATGAGATAGCTTACAGAAGTCTTGGAGGATACCCGCCTGCCTGTCATATGCTTACGGTAATGTTTAGCAGTATCAAGGAAGAAGAGTTAAATAAATGTGCAAGTGAGACTGTAAAAGTTATAAAGTCGGAAGCCGCATTTAAAAAATCAATGATAATAGGACCTACAGATCCAAGCGTAAGCAAGGTCAAGGACTATTACAGAAAACTGGTATACATAAAAAATGCTAATTATGATATACTTTTAGATATACAAAAAAAGATAGAAGAAAGTCTTGGCACTTACAGAAATGTCGGTGCGATATATGACTTTAATTAAGGAGATAGATAATGGCAATAAGAGCAATACGAGTAATGGGCGACAGCGTGTTAAACAAAAAATGTAAAGAAGTAAAAGAAGTAAATGACAGAACGAAAGTTTTGATAGATGATATGATAGACACTATGAGAGAGGCTAACGGTGTAGGCCTTGCGGCACCTCAGATAGGAGTTTTAAAGCGTATAGTCGTAATAGAGACAGAGCCTGAAAATGTACATGTACTTATAAATCCCGTTATACTTGAACAGGACGGTGAGCAGGTAGGATATGAGGGGTGTCTCAGTGTTCCGGGAAAGAGCGGAGTGGTTAAAAGACCTAACCATGTTGTGGTAAAAGCATTCGATATAGATATGAATGAATATACTCTTGAAGGAGAAGGATTACTTGCAAGAGCTATATGTCATGAATGCGGACATCTTGAGGGTGAGTTGTATGTGGACCTTGTAGAAGGCGAACTTATAGACAATGAAGAGCTTGAAAGAATGTACGAAGATGAGGAAGATGAAGAATGAAAATAGTTTTTATGGGAACGCCGGACTTTTCGGTTGAACCGCTTAAAGCACTTGTAAAGGCAGGACATGAGGTAAGCCTTGTACTTACAAGAGAAGATAAGAAAAGAAACAGAGGAGAATTAAGCCCTACGCCTGTAAAGGAACTGGCATTAAGTCTTAATATACCGGTGCTTACACCTTCAAAGATGAAGGATGAAGCACTTATTGATAGACTTAAGTCTGAGAATGCAGATTTTTTTGTGGTGGTGGCGTATGGAAAGATTTTACCGAAGGCTGTTCTTGATATACCGAAATTTGGATGTATAAATATTCATGCCTCACTCTTGCCTGAATACAGAGGCGCCGCTCCTATACAGTGGTCAATTGTAGACGGAAAAGAAAAAACAGGTATTACAACCATGTTGATGGATGAAGGTCTGGATACAGGTGATATTTTAAAACAATATGAAATAAAGATAGACAAAAAAGAGACCGGAGGTTCACTGTTTGACAAACTGGCGGTACTTGGCGGCGAGGCTATAGTGGATACTATAGCAAATTTTGACAGCATTGTGCCTACACCTCAAGGAGAGGCGACTACCGAATATGCAAAGATGATCTCAAAGAGCATGGGTGAGATAGACTTTAATAAAAGTGCAGTTGAGATAGAGAGATTGATAAGAGGAATGAATCCGTGGCCAAGTGCATATACAAGGTATCAGGGCAAGGTGCTTAAGATATGGGAAGCCGAGGTGGCAGAGAATATATCTGAATTACCAAATATAAACTTAAGTGAAAATTACGGCAAAATATATAGCTTTAACAGCAGGATTTTTATAATATGTAATCAAAGTATCCTGGAAGTTTTATCTTTGCAGCTTGAAGGTAAAAAAAGGATGTCTGCAAAGGACTTCCTGATGGGAAGAGAAATAGAACAGGGATATAAGCCGGGATAATAGACCTGATATAAGAGGAGGAGCTTATGTATTACGGATTTGATATAACCTATATTTTTGTGATTATAGGTATGCTAATAACACTTATTGCCTCATGGAGAATGAAGGCAACATTTGCAAAATATGAAAGAGTGGCATCACAGTCAAGACTTACAGGAAGAGAAGTTGCCGAGAGAATCTTAAGAGCAAACGGAATATACGATGTTTCCGTAAGACCTGTTTCAGGCAGACTTACAGATCACTATGATCCGAGAGATAAGACTGTAAGTTTAAGCGAAGCGATTTACGGATCGACATCCGTAGCGGCAATTGCAGTTGCGGCACATGAATGCGGACATGCAATACAGGATAATGTCGGATATGTACCTTTAAACTTAAGAAGTGCATTTGTACCGGTGGCAAACTTTGGAAGCAGACTTTCATGGCCTCTTATATGTATAGGCTTTATACTTGGATATGGAAATATATCAAATATACTTATTCAGATAGGTATAGCGATGTTTTTACTTGCAGTAATCTTCCAGATTATTACTCTGCCGGTAGAGTTTGATGCTTCAAGAAGGGCTTTAATAGAGCTTGAAAACAACGAAATTCTACTTGATAAGGAAGATAAGAGTGCAAGAAAGGTGCTTTTTTATGTGACTATGACATATGTTGCGACAGCGGCTGCAGGAGTATTGCAAATGCTTAGACTTATGCTTTTATTCAGCGGTAGAAGCAGAAGAAGGAACTGATAATGGAAAAAACAAATATAAGGGCTTTAGCTTTGGAAGCTCTGTTATTGATAGATGTAGAAAAAGAGTACAGTCATAAGGTGATTGATATGGCTCTTGAAATATTCATACTTATCAAAGGCTGACAGAGGATTTTTTTCAAAAGTGGTCCATGGAGTGGTTGAGTACAGACTGCAGCTGGATGATATTATAAAAAAATACAACAACGGAAAGCGTGTAAAACCTGTAATCAGAGAGATACTGAGAATGTCTGTATATCAAATGCTTTATATGGACAGAGTTCCTGACAGAGCGGTAATAAATGAGGCGGTCAATCTTGTTAAGATGAGAAGATTGCAGGGACTTACAGGCTTTGTAAACGGAATACTCAGAAAAATAAGCAGTGAAAAAGAAGAACTGAAATTTGACGATTTAAGTATCAGGTACTCAATGCCTGAACTCATTTTAAATATAGTAAGAGATAATACCGGTAAGTATTTCAATGAAACTTTGGAATACTTTCTTAAGAACGGGCATTTGTCGGTAAGAGTAAATACTTCAAAATCAAGTGTTGAAGATGTAATAAAAGAGCTGGAAGCTAAGAATATTAAGGCCAAAAGATCCGGGCTTAATCCGGATATATTATATATTACAGGATTTGACAGAGTGGATGATATTGAGGTTATAAGGTCCGGAAAATGCTATATCACAGATACATCATCATCTATGATATCAAAGGTACTTGGAGCCCGAGATATTAAAAAATGTGTGGATGTATGTGCCGCACCGGGAGGAAAGTCATTTTTACTGGCAGATAAGCTTGATAAAAGCTCAAAGATATATTCATGTGATGTAAGTGAAAATAAGGTTGAATTGATAAGAGAAAATGCAAAAGTACAGGGATTTTCAAATATTATTCCGGTTGTTGCGGATGCAAGAATTTTTGATGAGAGATTTTGTGATGCCGATTTGATTTTGGCCGATTTACCATGCAGCGGAATAGGTATTATAGGGAAAAAGCCTGATATAAAGTATCGACTTGAAGAGGAAGACTTAAAATCACTTTCAGATCTGCAAAAAGAGATACTTGATAATGTGTCCAGGTATGTTAAGAAAAGCGGTGAGTTGATATTTTCCACTTGTACACTGAATAAAGCGGAAAATGAAGACAATATGCTTTTGTTTCTGAAAAATCACACTGATTTTAAAGCTGTGGATCTTACTGAGAGAATGGACAAAGAAACGATAAAAATGCTTGAAGAGAGCGAACTGAAAAACGGGTACATGAAACTTTTACCCGGAAGAGACAACTGCGACGGATTTTTTATTGCAGTATTTAGGAGAGATAATGACTGATATTAAGTCAATGGATTTAGATGAATTAAAGACATTTGTAAAGGAGATGAATGAGCCTGAGTTTAGGGCAAAGCAATTGTTTGAGTGGATGCATAAATCACTTATATCCTCCTTTGATGAATGTACAAACCTGTCAAAGGCATTCAGAGAAAAGCTGAAGGAAAGTACAAGCCTGACAAATCTTAAGGCTGTAGAGGTATTTAAGTCAAAACTTGACGGTACACAAAAATATCTTTTTGCACTTGAGGATGGAAATATCATAGAGAGTGTAAGAATGAAATATGAGCATGGAAACTCGGTATGTATATCATCTCAGGTGGGATGCAGAATGGGATGTAAGTTTTGTGCTTCCACTCTTGACGGACTTGTACGAAATCTTTCGGCTTCGGAAATGCTTGATCAGATATACAGTATACAAAAACTTCTCGGAGAGAGAATATCAAATATTGTTGTAATGGGTTCGGGAGAGCCTATGGACAATTACGATAATATAGTGAAATTTGTAAAAATTATAAGCAGTGAAATGGGGCTTAATATAAGCCAGAGAAATATTACCGTATCAACTTGCGGTATTGTACCGAAAATAAGAGCTTTGGCAGATGAAGGTCTGAGTATTACTTTGGCGCTTTCCCTACATGCACCGAATGATGAAATAAGAAAGACTATAATGCCTGTTGCGAATAAATATGCATTAAAGGATGTTATTTCAGCCTGTGATTATTATTTTAAAAAGACCGGAAGAAGAGTATCATATGAGTATTCACTTGTGGCAGGTGTAAATGATAATATAAAAGAGGCGATGAATCTTGTAAAACTTGTAAACGGAAGAAATATTCACATCAATCTGATTCCGGTAAATCCTATAAAAGAGAGAGATTTTAAACAGTCCGACAAGCTTAAGATAAAAGCTTTTAGGGATTTCTTGGAGAAACATAGGGTAAATGCAACAGTTAGAAGAGAGATGGGTAGAGATATAGACGGTGCCTGTGGACAATTAAGAAGGAGATTTATTCAATCAGAAACGAATTCTTAAAAATTGGAGGTGTAATATGTATTCGGTTGCTTTGACCGATGTAGGCAGAAAAAGACTTATAAATCAGGATACGGTATATATAAGTGATACACCGATAGGAGTATTGCCGAATTTATATATTGTGGCTGACGGAATGGGAGGAGAAAAGGCCGGAGACTATGCATCAAAGTCTTTGATAGGCTATATGCTTACATATATTGAACATACAATAAAAATGCCGGTGACGGCAATACAAGGAGCCATAGAATATGCAAATGCAAATCTGTTTGCGGAGGGGAGTAAAAATCCCAATCTGTCGGGAATGGGAACAACCGTTGTGGCGGCAAGCATTATAGATAATACTTTGCATGTATTCAATGTAGGCGATTCCAGATGCTATGTACTTGATGAGAACAGTATTTCACAGATAACAAAGGATCATTCCCTTGTGGAAATGCTTGTTTCAAAGGTGAAATAACAAGAGAGAGTGCTGAATATAAAGAGAATAAGAGTAAGATAACCAGAGCTGTAGGTGCGGAAGAAAGGGTATTGATAGACAGCTTTGAGGTGGATCTTGTCGGAAATGAGTATGTATTATTGTGTTCGGACGGACTTACAAATATGGTGGATGACAGGAAGATTTTCAATATAATATCTTCAAGTGCCGGTGTAAAGTCAAGTGCAAAAAGACTAGTAGAGGAGGCAAATCTATCAGGCGGAAGTGACAATATATCAATTTTGCTTATAGATATAAATGAGGGGTAGTATTATGAATCTTGAATCAGTTGTTTTGCAAGGAAGATATGAAATTATAGAAAAAATAGGCTCGGGAGGCATGTCAAATGTATTCAGAGCCAAGGATTTAAAGCTTGGCAGAGCTGTAGCAATAAAAGTTTTAAAGGAAGAATTTTGCTCGGATGCCGAGTTCGTAGAAAAATTTAAAAGAGAAGCTCAGGCGGCTGCAGGACTTTTAGGAGAGAATATTGTTAATATCTACGATGTTGTGGATGAGGGCAAGTATCATTTTATAGTTATGGAGCTTGTAGACGGTATCACTCTGAAAGAATATATAAAAATAAAGGGTAAGCTGGATATTACAGAGGGTGTAAGCATTGCCATACAGGTGGCAAAGGCTCTTAAGCCGGCCCATGCACAGCATATAGTGCATAGAGATATAAAGCCTCAAAATATACTTATAACGGATGAAAGCAAAATAAAGGTTGCGGATTTCGGTATAGCAAGAGCGGTATCGGAGCAGACATTAAATGCGAATGCTATAGGTTCTGTGCATTATATTTCGCCGGAACAGGCCAGAGGCGGAAGATGCGATGCAAGGAGTGATATCTATTCTTTGGGTATCACAATGTATGAGATGTTTACAGGAAGAGTCCCTTTTACAGGAGATTCCACTGTTTCAATAGCTCTGGCACATCTTGAGCAGGCTATAACACCTCCGCATATATATAATAATCAGATATCCGCAAATCTGGAAAGAGTTATATTAAAGTGTACAAAGAAGGATCCGGCAAACAGATATCAAAATATCACTGAAGTTTTGGATGATTTGGAAAATGTATTGCTAAATCCGGATGAGCCGTATGCACTTACAGGAGCTACAAAGGTAATAAAGTCTGAGGATACTGCAGTTTTAAATCAGGTAGAGCCTATAGATGATATGGAAGATGAAGAATATGACAATGATGAAGTTGATAATGATGACGATGATTATGATGAGGAAGATGAAAAGATGGACAGAATCATGTCCATTGTCGGAGTCATTGTAGCTGTAATCATAGTTATACTTTTAGTATTCTTTGTCGGAAGATTTACCGGAGTATTCGGAGGTAAAAAGAGTGATACTTCTCAAAGTACGCTTGACTCCACACAGACTGTAATGCCTGATGTAGTGGGACTTTCAGAGAAGATGGCCGACAAGAAGCTTTCAGACAACAATCTTCAGATGCAGGTAAAATCAAGTGAATATTCGGATACTGTAGAAAAGGGAAATGTTATTTCACAGGATCCTAAGGCCGATGAGGTGGTTTCAAAGTATTCAAAGGTAAGTGTCGTAATAAGTCTCGGCTCCGATACGGTGGATATAACAAAGCTCGGTATTGCAGGAAAGACTAAGGAGGCGGCAGAGGCTCTTTTAAAGGAAAACGGTTTTTCAGTAGAATCAAAAGAGGAGAATTCCGATACTATTGAAAAGGGAAAGGTAATATCCTACAGCCCGACAAAGCCTAAAAACGGTGACAGAATTACTCTGATTGTCAGTAGCGGCAAGAAGGTGACAAAGGTTATTGTGCCTAATATTATAAATATGAGTGAAGCGGATGCAAAAGCTTTACTTGAGAGCAACGGACTTGTACTTGGAACAAGAGCTGAACAAAACAGTCAAAGTATAGCGGCAGGAATTATAGCCGGACAGTCGATAGCGGCAGGCTCAAGTGTGGACAGCGGTACAAGTATCGACTATGCTGTAAGTACAGGTGTGGACGAGTCAAGCGAATCACAAAGTGAGAGTTCAGAGCAGGCACAGACTACAAAGGCCACGGTTGCGCCTGCAACCACAGCCGCAAGCTACAGATATGTGGCATCAATAGATACGAATTACTCATTGCAGGATGTTATAGGACCGAGTTCGGGATTTACAAGTGTAAAGGTCATGATAAGACTTAAGCAGACTGTAAACGGAAGTGATGTATATTCCACATTGATGGAAGCAAGAACCGTTACAGGTGACACCATACTTCCGGTAAGATTCAGAACAATTGTAGGAGCCAACGGTGTAGACCAGGGACAGGTGGAAATCGTAAATGTAGACAGTGGTGAGGTAATGAAATCATATACAGTGGAGTTCTTTAGAGTTGAGTAAAGAAGATATGAGCAAAATTTATTTTGCAAAGATAATAAAGGGTATTGCAGGTTTTTATTATTGTATAATCCTTGATGAAGGAGAAAGAAAAGGCCAGATTTTTGAATGCAAGGCAAAGGGCATTTTCAGAAAATTAGGCGTAAAGCCTTTGGTAGGTGACAATGTAGACTTTGAAATCACGGATACAAAAGATTTTGAAGGGAATATTGTAAAGATACATAAAAGAAAAAATGCCCTGATAAGACCTGCAGTAGCCAATATAGATAAAGTTGTGCTTGTTTTGGCGGTGGAATCACCTTCGCCTGCATTTTACTATTTGGATAAATATCTGATAAATATGTCAAATGCCGGTATAAAGGTGGAGATATGCTGGAACAAGACTGATCTTAACATGGATAAAGCCTTAAAATATGCAAAAAAATATATACTGATGCGGGATTTAAAAATATTATAGCTTCAACCTTTGAAGAAAACGGACTTGAAGATTTAAAAGAGGCTCTTAAAGGTGAGGTAAGTGTACTTGCCGGAGCATCAGGGAGTGGGAAAGTCCTCTATAACAAATATACTTGCACCGAAAGCAAATATGGATACAAATACCGTCAGCAGAAAAAAATAGAAAGAGGAAGACATACTACAAGACATTCCGAACTTTTTTTATGATTGACAGTGATACCTTTGTATTTGATACTCCGGGATTTACAAGTGTGGAGTCACCTGCATTTGATAAGGAGGAGCTCAGGTTTCACTTCCATGAGTTTGAAGAATATGAGGGTAAGTGCAGATTTGCAGGCTGCATGCATATAAACGAACCGGATTGTGCCGTAAAGCAGGCTTTAGAAGAAAACCTGATAGGTGAATCAAGGTATCAAAGCTATAAAAAAATGTATGAAGAGCTTTCTGAAAGGAGAAAGTATTGAAAAAGAATATTGCACCATCATTACTTGCAGCTGATTTCTTTGATTTATCATCACAGATGAAGCTTTTAAAAGAAGGAAATATAGAAGTATTACATCTTGATGTAATGGACGGAATGTTTGTACCGAGTATTTCATTCGGAATGCCTGTTATAAGTTCGTTAAGAAAGTCCGTGGATTTTTTCTTTGATGTACATATGATGGTAGAAAATCCCGAGAGATATATTGAAGATTTTTATAATAGCGGAGCCGACGGTATAACTATACATTTTGAGGCTTGCAAGCATATAGACAGAACTATATCACAAATAAAGTCACTGGGACTTAGAAGCGGTATATCCATAAATCCGGCAACCCCTGTTTCACTCTTGGAAAATATCGTTTCCGAAGTAGATATGGTACTTATAATGAGTGTAAATCCGGGATTCGGGGGTCAAAAATTTATTCCCTACAGTTTGGATAAGATAAGAGAACTCTCAAAAATGAGAGAAAAGAAAAATCCTAAACTGTTGATACAGGTGGACGGAGGAGTAGGTGTAGATAATATAAAAGCTCTTTCAGATGCCGGAGTCGATGAGTTTGTGGCAGGTTCTTCAGTGTTTAAAGGTGATATTTTAAAGAATATAAAAGCTTTAAATGATGCACTTGGAGAGGTATAGATATTGTAAATGAATGCAATAATTGTTACCGGCGGAGATATTGACTTATCATTATTGGAAAATTATATAGCCGAAAATAAAGAAGATGTTATTATCAGTGTGGATGCTGCAATTACAAAGCTTGAAAAAATAAATGTAACCCCCATATAATGGTCGGAGATTTTGATACACTCTCTGATGAGGAGAGGCTGAAAAAAATATGAAAACCTGAATGTTGAGATAGTAAAGCATGATCCTATAAAAGGATTTTTTTCAGACAGCGAACTTGCTGTTGACAGGGCTGTAAAAGACGGTATAAAAAAACATAGCAGTTTTTTTGGGGCTCTCGGAAAGAGGTTTGATCATGCTTTTGCCAATATTTTTGATACTACAAAAGTATAAAAAAACTTGGAGCGGATATAACCATATATGACAGATATAATAAAATATATGTCATATCAAATCATTTCACATTGGAAAGAGAGAAACTTTGGGGAAAAATACATAAGCTTTTTTTCACTTGAAGGAAAAAAACTTTATGGAGAAACTTGAGGGAGTTAAGTATCCCATAAAAAAACAGAATAATTGACAATATAGCTACTCCAAGCCTTTATATAAGTAATGAGATTAAAGATGATAAGTTGGAAAGTCGCTTTTAGCGGAGACTTATTGGTGGTTGAGAGCAGAGATTAGATAATATAAAGCAGATTTTCATTTTGAAAGTCTGTTTTTTTATTATACTTTTTAATATGATATAGTATAATAAATACAGAGAGCAAATGCCTACAGGAGAATACTATGTTTACCGAGATGATAAAGAGTGAATTTAAGCAATTAATGGGACCGTTAAAATATACATTGTTATCAATAGCTATAATTACAGGAATCATTTGCTTTTATTACGCATCTTATATTTTTTTAATTATAGGAGTAAAGAGCACCGGAGCAATTGTACTATGGCATTTTTATCACCGGTATTATTAATATGTTTTTGCAGTTTCTATACCCTTTAGCAAAGATTATGTTTGTATATACTGGGAGGCGATATTTTTTTACAGAAATATGTATTCTGCAAATGTGGTATCTGCAAATAAACTTATTTTAAGTAAATTTATTCCTATGGCAATATTTCAGATATTGATAAGAGTTGCATTGCTTGTAGCGACAGAAAGAATAATGGGTGGACTCGATGCAATAAGATATGGCTATGGATATGGAATTTCTTTTGGTGATATAGTGGGTTATTCAGAGATTGCTTTTTTGGATATTTATAATGGAAGTTACGGAACGGGGAGTCTTGCATTTGAGATTTTTTTATGGCCAAACTTGTCGCAATTTTTGCCACTACATTGCTTTTGTGGTTATGTGTTTCTATAGGAAAGTTATTTAAAAAAAGAGGTGGTGTGATTGCGTTAATTCTTTTTCCGGCTATATGTTTTTTGCTTTTTGCCGAGTCGTTTACAGAACCTTTGATTATGAGAGTAATTCGCAGTTACCCGAAAGAGCTGAGGGATATTAGACTAGGTGAGATTACATGCTATGTACGAACAACGGCATCAATATTAAAAAAATACCGTATTGATAATAATATATTACATTCTAAGCTATATCATTGTAAAAATAGGACTAAAAAGGAAAAAGGAGCAGGATAATTTGGCCAAAGAATTAATGTAAATCATTATTAATAAAAAGTTCATTTACAAATATTAAAAAAATTTGGTTATTCTTATAGTGTATTAAAGAGGCAGTACAATAAACGGAAGGGGAGTATATGGAATGGAAGGTGAAATCCGACAGAGCCGTGTATTTGCAGATTATTGATTATATAAGAATGCAGATATTTTCAGGTGAGATAGGATGTGGAGATAAGCTTTTGAGCGTAAGAGAGCTTTCAAATGTATTGAATGTAAATCCCAATACTGTCCAAAGGGCGTATGCGGAGCTTGAAAGAGAGGGACTGGTAGACACTATAAGAAATACAGGCCGTGAAGTTACAACTAATTTAGAAATAATTAAGCAAAGCAAAGAAGAACTGGCAAAAGAATATACCACGGAATATTTTTTTAAATATGGTTAATATGGGATTTTCAAAAGAGGAAATACTTAAGAATATACAGAAGATGGAGGATGATAAAAATGCTTGATTTACTTAGTTTAAAGGCTGTCAGTAAAAAATATGGAATTAAACAGGCACTGAATAATATAAACCTGAATATACCGGCCGGAAAAATTGTCGGACTGTTCGGTCCGAAGGGTGGAGGCAGAACTACCTTAATAAAGATAATTACAGGCGTATTAAATCAGACTGAGGGCGTAGTGAGTATTGACGGAGTTGAACCGAATGAAATAACAAAATCCTATGTTGCGTATCTTCCGGATAAAATTTTTCTTGAGGAAAATATGACTATAAAAGATACAATATCTATGCATGCCGATTTTTATGAGGATTTCTCCAAAGACAAAGCCTACGAAATGTTTAATGATTTAAAGATTCCGGATAAATTCAAGATAAAAGCTTTGTCAAAAGAAAACAGAAGAAAGTTGCAAGCTATACTTATTATGAGTAGAAATGCAAAGCTCTACGTTTTGGACGAACCTTTCTTAGATGTAGACAATGATGCAAGGGATTATATATTGAAAATAATTTTAAGCAACTACAATAGGAATGCTACTGTTTTGATATCTACAATTCTTACTCCCGAGGTGGAAAGGATAATTGATGAAGTCGTATTTATAAAAGACGGAGAAATCGTACTATATGATGCGGCGGAAAAGATAAGAAATGAAAAAGGCTGTTCTATAGATGAATATTTCAGGGAGGTATTTAATGTCTCGTAAATTGATAAAATATGAATTTAAGCAATTGAAATCTGCACTTTTACTCACAGCAATAGCACTTGCGGTTATTACGGGAATAATTTTCTGTGTAGTAATAGTTCCGATGTTGGTTTTCGGAATTAATGACTCGGCGGAAGGTATATTATCGATTTTTTTGGCGTATATAACTTTTATTTTATACGTAGTTATATTGATTGTCACAGGAATAGGTATGAATATATATATAGGAGTCAGGTTTTATAAAACCATGTATTCAGGTGTAGGATATTTTACAAATACATTGCCTTTAAAGAAACATGAGATTATTTTGGGTAAGGTAATACCGGCGGTAGTAGTACAAACAATTGTAACGCTGATGGTTGTTGTATCAGCAAGTATCATATTGGGTGGATATATATTGGTAACAGACGGATTTGGAGATTTGATGCTTTATATAGCAAGATTTAAAGGTGCAGTACTGGGTGATTTTACAATGTTAACCGGTATGGGAATTGTACTTGGAATAGTCTTTGGCTGTTTGTTTGCAATTATACAAACAGTTTTCAATACATTGCTTTTATTTTTAGCAGTTTCAATCGGGCAGCTGTTTAATTCAAATAAAATCCTGATGAGTGTAATAATATTTATAGTTATGAACAGAGTATTTAATGCTGTTGACGCAATAATAGAAGTGATAACAAAAGCAATTGTATACGGGCCTTTTATACATAGTCCAAGTATATATAGTGTTATTACAATGATTTTTAATCAGTACAAAGAATATAATAATAGCTGTAATTGCCTATTTAATAAGCTATCGCATACTCAGATACAAACTGAATTTGGAATAATAATTAAAATAAAAAAATTAAAAATATATTCAAATAATATAAGTGGTATGATTAAAACTATTTAAACTGGATATTTTAATCATACCACTATTTTTATATACTGATATCAGCCCAAAATGATGGAGGAAAGATCATGGAAAGAACAAAAGACAGTACGGTTTTTAAACTTGTAGCAACAGCACTTATGGCGGCATTATGTTATGTGAGCTTCACATATTTAAAGATACCGATTCCTACAATATCAGGCGATATGACGGCATTACATATCGGAAACGCTTTTTGTGTTATTGCGGCGATATTGCTTGGAGGAGTATATGGCGGTATAGCGGGAAGCCTTGGAATGACCATAGCCGATATTTTAGATCCGGTATATATTACTTCCGCACCTAAAACATTTATATTAAAGCTTTGCATCGGACTTATCGCAGGCTTTTGTGGCACATAAAATTGCTCATATTACAGAAAATCATGATACAAAATACATTATGAAGTGGACTGCAATATCTTCAATCTGTGGATTAGGATTTAATGTTATATTCGATCCTATAGTGGGATATTTGTATAAGGTATATATTTTGGGAGTTCAGGCGGATGCCGCAAAGATCATGGCTACATGGGCGGCAGGTACAACTCTTATAAATGCAATAGTAAGTACCGTATTGATAGTAATACTTTATGCTGCACTCAGACCGGTGCTTATTAAGTCGGGATTATTCCTTAAAATAAAATAGCATACTCCGTTTTAGAGGATATTTCTATTTGCTCTCGGGTGAATAGAGATATCCTTTTTTTTCTAATATATTGCCACATCCTTTATAGTGGTATATAATACAACCGTGGTATCTGCCCGCTTTGTTTTATCGGTGGACAGAGGGATATTGTAGATTTTGAAAGCAAATGGAGGTGTACAATGGAGAAGTTGGAGCAACTGTATGAAGGAAAAGCCAAGAAAGTATTTAAGACTGCGGACCCTGATGTGCTCATAGTTTCTTATAAAGATGATGCCACAGCATTTAACGGAGAGAAAAAAGGAACAATAGTGGGAAAAGGTGCGATTAATAATCGTATGACAAATCATTTGTTTAAACTATTGGAAAAGAAGGGAGTTCCTACTCATTATATCGAAGAGCTTAACGACAGAGAGACTGCTGTAAAAGCTGTAAAGATAGTACCGCTTGAGGTAATAGTGAGAAATTACTCTGCAGGAAGCTTTGCCAAAAAGCTCGGTATGGAAGAGGGAATCAAGCTAAAAACTCCTACTCTGGAATTCTCCTATAAAGATGACGATCTTGGAGATCCTTTTATAAACGGTTATTATGCATTGGCGCTTGATCTTGCAACTCAGGATGAGATTGACAAGATTGCCTCATACGCTTTCAAAGTAAATGAAACACTGATTGATTATTTTGACGGTCTTGGAATAGACCTGATAGATTTTAAAATAGAATTCGGCAGATATAAGGGAGATATTATCCTTGCTGATGAGATATCACCTGATACCTGCAGATTATGGGATAAACAAACCCATGAAAAACTGGATAAGGACAGATTCAGAAGAGATTTGGGCGGAGTGGAAGATGCCTACGCCGAAGTATTTAAAAGACTTGGTATACAATAGGAGGAAGGCTTGAAAGATAGATATATTAGTCCGCTTTCAGAAAGATATGCAAGTGCAAAGATGCAGTATATTTTTTCGCAGGACAAAAAGTTTAAAACCTGGAGAAAACTTTGGATTGCTCTTGCAGAGACGGAAAAAGAGCTCGGCCTGAATATTACTGATGAACAGATAGAAGAATTAAAGAAATTTCAGGATGATATAAACTTTGATGTGGCAAAGGAAAGGGAAAAGGAAGTAAGACATGATGTAATGAGTCATGTATACGCTTACGGAGTACAATGTCCAAAGGCAAAGGGAATTATCCATCTTGGGGCAACCAGCTGTTATGTGGGCGATAATACGGATATTATCATAATGAAGGAAGCCTTGGAGCTGGTAAAAGAAAAGCTTGTAAATGTAATCAATGAGCTTTCAAAGTTTGCTTTAAAATATAAGGATCTGCCTACTTTGGCATTTACTCATTTCCAACCGGCACAGCCTACCACGGTAGGAAAGAGGGCTACACTTTGGATAAATGAGCTTTTGCTTGATTACGAGGATGTAAATTATACTCTTGATAATTTGAAGCTTTTGGGCTGTAAGGGTACTACAGGTACTCAAGCCTCTTTTGTGGAGCTTTTTGACGGAGATGATGAGAAGATAAATAAAATAGATCCTATGATTGCAAATAAGATGGGATTTAAGGAGTGTTATCCTGTTTCAGGGCAGACATACTCAAGAAAAGTGGATATCAAGGTATTAAATGTGCTTGCAGGTATTGCCGCTTCGGCACATAAGTTCTCAAATGATATCAGACTTTTACAGCATTTAAAAGAGATTGAAGAGCCTTTTGAAAAGTCGCAGATAGGTTCATCAGCTATGGCGTATAAGAGAAATCCGATGCGAAGCGAGAGGATTGCATCCTTGGCAAATTATGTAATGAGTGATGTTATGAATCCTATGATGGTGGCATCCACTCAGTGGTTTGAAAGGACACTTGACGATTCCGCAAATAAGAGACTTTCAATACCTGAAGGCTTTTTAAGCATAGACGGTATACTTGATTTATATTTGAATGTGGTGGACGGATTGGTAGTATATCCAAAAGTTATAGAAAAACATTTGATGTCAGAATTGCCTTTTATGGCTACAGAGAATATAATGATGGATGCAGTAAAAGCCGGTGGAGACAGACAGGAGTCGCATGAAAGAATCAGAGAGCTTTCAATGATTGCCGGAAGAAATGTAAAGGAACTTGGAGAAGAAAAACAATCTGCTTGATTTGATTGCAAATGATCCTATGTTCAATCTTTCAAAGGAAGAATTGAAAGAGTCTATGAAGCCTGAAAAATATATCGGAAGAAGCAGTGTTCAGGTGGAAGATTTTATAAAAAGAATTATCAAGCCTATCTTAGATGAAAATAAAGATATTCTGGGATTAAAGGCTGATATAAATGTGTAAGGAGAATTAAATGGTAAGAGCTATTGTAGGCGCCAACTGGGGCGACGAAGGTAAGGGCAAAATCACGGATATGCTTGCGGCTAAGGCGGATATTATTATTCGTTTTCAGGGTGGCAGCAATGCAGGTCATACAATTATAAACAATTACGGTAAATTTGCTTTGCATCTGTTGCCGTCAGGAGTATTTTATGATCATACAACAAGCATTATAGGAAACGGTGTTGCACTTAATATTCCATATCTTGTTAAAGAGATAAATGAGTTGGTTGAAAAAGGTGTGCCGAGACCTAAGATTTTGGTTTCAGACAGAGCACAACTTCTGATGCCATATCATATTTTACAGGATACCTATGAGGAGGCAAGACTTGCCGGAAAGGCATATGGCTCTACCAAGTCCGGAATAGCTCCTTTTTATTCAGATAAGTTTGCAAAAATCGGAATACAGGTAAGTGAGCTTTTTGACGACGAAATATTGGAAGAAAAGGTTGAAAAAATCTGTACATTAAAAAATGTTATGTTCAAGCACCTTTACAATATGCCTGAGCTTGATAAAACAGAACTTATGAATACACTTCATGAGTACAGAGATATGGTTAAACCTTTTGTATGTGATGTGAGTGCATATCTTTACAAGGCTATAAAAGAAGGAAAGAATATTCTCCTTGAGGGTCAGCTGGGCTCACTAAAGGATCCTGACCACGGAATCTATCCTATGGTTACATCATCTTCCACATTAGCTGCATACGGTGCTATAGGAGCAGGTATTGCTCCATATGAGATAAGGAAATTACAACAGTGGTTAAGGCCTACTCATCAGCGGTAGGTGCGGGAGAATTCGTCAGTGAAATAGAGGATGAGGCTGCTGCAGATGAACTTAGAAGAAGAGGTGGAGACGGTGGTGAGTTCGGTGCTACCACAGGAAGACCCAGAAGAATGGGATGGTTTGATGCTGTAGCATCCAGATACGGTGTAAGAATTCAGGGTACTACAGAGGTCGCACTTACAGTACTTGATGTACTGGGATATCTAAAAGAGATACCTGTATGTGTAGGCTATGATATAAATGGTGAGATAACCAAGGACTTCCCTACAACAAATAAATTAAAGATTGCAAAACCTGTATATGAATATCTTCCGGGATGGAATTGTGATATCAGAGGTATAAAGAAGTATGAGGAATTGCCTGAGAATTGTAGGAAGTATATTGAGTTTATAGAAAAAGAACTTGAAGTACCTGTAAAGTTGGTAAGCAATGGACCGGGTAGAGATGATATTATCTATAGATAGGACTTTTGCCTTGCCCCATATTAGTTTAAACTGATATGGGGCATGACTATTCATTAAATAAGGAGAAAAAATGCTGGACATAATAGAGAAACTTCAAAAAGAAGCTTTAGAAAAGATAAACAGTGCAGAAAATAAAGAAAGATTAAATGAGCTTAAGGTAGCATATCTTGGTAAAAAGGGAGAGCTTACCGCACTTCTTAAAAATATGAAGAATGTAGCTCCGGAAGAGAGAGCGGAATTCGGTAAGGTAGTAAATGAAGCAAGAGAAGCTATTGAAAATACATTAAATAATGTCGGAAGTGAGCTTGCAAAGCTTGCACTTGAGGCCAGATTAAAGGCAGAGACAATAGATGTTACACTGCCTGCAAACAAGAGAGAGTTCGGTCACAGCCACCCAAATATTATTGCATTACATGAGGTTGAAAAAATCTTTACAAGCATGGGATATGAGGTTGTGGAAGGACCTGAGATAGAGTTTGACGAATATAACTTTACAAAATTGAATATCCCTGAGGATCACCCGGCAAAGGATGAACAGGATACATTCTATATTACAAAGGATATAGTGCTTCGTACACAGACATCACCTGTACAGGCAAGAACAATGGAAACAGGAAAGCTTCCTATAAAGATGATAAGCCCCGGAAGAGTTTATCGTTCAGATGAAGTGGATGCTACTCATTCACCTACTTTTAACCAGATAGAGGGACTTATTGTAGATAAGGATATTACATTTGCCGATCTTAAGGGAACACTTGAAGTATTCGCCAAAAAGCTTTTCGGTGAAGAAACAAAGGTTAAGTTCAGACCTCACCACTTCCCATTCACAGAGCCAAGTGCCGAGATGGATGTGACATGTTTTAAATGTCATGGAAGCGGATGCAGATTCTGTAAAGGCAGCGGCTGGATAGAGATCCTCGGTTGCGGAATGGTTCATCCTCATGTATTTGATATGTGTGGTGTAGATAAGAATGAATATAACGGTTTTGCATTCGGTATAGGACTTGAGAGAATAGCTCTATTGAAGTATGAAATCGATGATATGAGACTTTTATACGAGAATGATATCAGATTCTTAAAGCAATTCTAATAAAGCTTGTACAAAATATTATATTTACAGTAAATAACAGAGGTGAAGAATGGATACAGCATTATCATGGATAAAGGCCTATGTGCCTGACTTGGATGTGACTCCAAGTGAATATACAGATGCAATGACTCTTACCGGAACAAAGGTAGAGGGTTATAAAGAACTGGATAAAAATCTTGAAAAAATAGTAGTTGGTGAGATACTTTCAATAGAAAAGCATCCTGATGCCGACAAGCTTATCATTTGTCAGGTGGATGTCGGAAACGAAAAAAATACAGATAGTTACAGGAGCACCCTAATGTTTCGGTTGGTGATAAGGTGCCTGTAGTTTTGGACGGCGGAAAAGTTGCAGGCGGACATGACGGAAGTCCGTTGCCTGAAAACGGTATCAAAATAAAGAAGGGTAAGCTTCGTGGAGTTGAGTCATTCGGTATGATGTGCTCTATTGACGAGCTTGGTCAAGATAAGAACTATTTCCCCGATGCACCTGAAAACGGAATATATATCTTGCCAAAGGATGCGAAAGTCGGTAGCGATGCTATAGAACTTTTGGGACTTAGAGATACCGTATTTGAGTATGAAATTACATCAAACAGAGTGGACTGCTATGGAGTAATAGGAATTGCAAGAGAGGCTGCGGCTACATTCAAGAAAAAATTTGTTATGCCGCAGGTAAAAACAACAGGAAATAATGAGAATGTAAATGATTATTTATCTGTGGAAGTAAAGGATGAGACTCTTTGCAAGAGATATGTTGCAAGAGTTGTTAAAAATATAAAGCTTGCACCGTCACCGGCTTGGATGCAGGAGAGACTTCGTGCAGTGGGAATCAGACCGATAAATAATATAGTCGATATTACAAACTATGTTATGGCGGAGTACGGTCAGCCTATGCATGCCTTTGATTACAATCTTATTGAAGGACAAAAAATAGTTGTAGACAGAGCAAAGGACGGAGATGAGTTTGAAACTCTTGACGGAGCGGTAAGAAAGCTTGACAGCAATATTTTAATGATAAATGACGCTAAAAAAGCTGTAGCTATTGCCGGAATCATGGGTGGTGAGAACTCAAAGATTACAGATGATGTAAGTACAATGATATTTGAATGTGCTACTTTTGACGGTACAAATATCAGACTTTCATCAAAGAGAATAGGACTTCATACAGATTCATCAGGAAAGTTTGAAAAGGGACTTGATCCTAATAATACTTACGATGCTATGATGAGAGCATGTTCCTTGGTGGAAGAACTTAGGGCAGGAGAAGTAGTAGGCGGAACAATTGATATCTATCCTGTAAAGGCGGTAGAGTCAAGAGTAGCTTTTGAGCCTGAAAGAATCAATAAATTACTTGGAACTTCCATATCAAAGGAAGATATGCTTGAAATCTTTGATAGAATTGAGTTAAAATACGATAAAGAGACTGACGAGATTGTGGCTCCTACATTTAGACAGGATATTCACTTCATGGCAGACCTTGCTGAGGAAGTTGCAAGATTTTTCGGATACGATAAGATACCTACAACATTGCCGAAATCAAGTGCTACTATAGGCGGTATCAGCATGAAGCTTGAGATAGAAGAACTTGCAAGAGAAGTGGCAAAGTTCTTGGGATTCTCAGAGGCTATGAACTATTCATTTGAGAGTGCAAAGGTTTTTGACAAGCTTGGATTATCAAAAGATAGCCATTACAGAAAAGCAATAGAGATCACAAATCCTTTAGGTGAGGATTTCAGAATGATGAGAACTCAGGCTGTAAACGGTATACTTAATTCCCTTTCAACAAATTACAACAGAAGAAATAAGGATGTGCATTTATTTGAACTTGCAAATATCTATATTCCAAAGGAGCTTCCTTTAAAGGAATTGCCTGACGAGAGAATGCAGTTTGTACTTGGGTTCTACGGTAAGGAAAACTTCTTTGATATGAAGGGTGTGGTAGAGGAATTTTTATATACAATAGGAATTGTCGGCAAGCTTCACTATGATCCAAGTTGTAAGGAAGAGTTCTTACACCCCGGAAGAAAGGCTGATATAGTACTTGACGGTGTACGTCTCGGATATTTGGGTGAAGTGCATCCGATTGTGTGTGATAACTATAAGCTGGGTGAGAAGACCTATATTGCGGTGCTTGATTTGCCGAATGTAATTCCTTTTGTAAACTTTGATATCAAATATACAGGAATAGCAAAATACCCTGCGATTTCAAGGGATATTTCTTTAGTAGTTCCAAGAAATATTCTTGTAGGTGAAATAGAGGATATTATTTCAGAAAACGGCGGAAGCAATCTTGAATCCTTTAATTTGTTTGATATCTACGAGGGTGATCAGATAGAGGCAGGATTTAAATCTGTGGCTTATTCACTTACATTCAGAAATAAAGAAAGAACTCTTCTTGATACTGATGTAAATGAAGTAATGGATAAGATATTAAAGAAGCTTGAGGAAAAGAATATCAAAATAAGATCCTAGTTTAAATTAAGCTGTGGGATAATCTTTGATAGATATGTGCTTTGTTTTAGAAAAGTGAGAGATGGATATGGTTAGAAGTAGAGGAAGGAAAAAGAAAAGTAAAGCTTTCATCAGGTACTTTTGTCTTTTTGTGTTTTCAGTTATATTGCTCACTTCTGCGCTAATCGGAGATGACACCAGAGCTTATGGAGAAGGAAGAGAGGCTATCTTTAAAAATCCTATAAATCCGGATTATGAAAGCAATGATAACGGAGTTAAGACATCATTCAGACTTAGAGTACTTAATAATCTGAGTGGAGAAACCGAATATGGTTCCAATGCTATGTCTTTGATTTCCGTAAGCGAGAACGACAATAGAAGAAGCACTATGAAAAATTTTGCGGATATACTGGATATGGATATTTACAGTAATCTCTGTCTAAGTGCAAATGTTGAAAACAGTTCCGATGTGGAAAGAGATATAAGTTTTGATATAAAACTGCCTTCTAAAACAGAGGGCAGTGTGTCTGAGCTTAGACTTATAAACTCAAGTCTTGATATTTTTACCGGAGATTTATCAGGCGTTGATATAAAGTATGAGACTGACGGAAAGACTGTCACAGAGACTGAAAGAAAGTCCGGAAAAAAGGTGGATTTTAATAAGGTTAATTCTGTAAAGATAGATGGGAAATTAGCCGCAGGTCAAAAATTTGAAGGCATTTTACCTATGGAAATCATAGAGCAAAGAATGGTAATAGAAAAAAAAGATGATTTTGTGGATGATTTGAAGACTATTGAAGAAGTTAATACAAATAATATCTTTGCTTTCAAATTGGATTACAGATATCCTATCAAGAAAGAACTTAATATGAGCATAGCAACCTGCCATGGAAGTGACAGGGCGGAGGATTTTTAAACGGAAAAACAGTAGGTATAGTAAGGCGTGATGAGGAAAGCTATGATATATTGCCAAATGATATAATTGAAAAGCTTCCGGGAGCCAATGCGGCATTCTGTTCAATGTTTACTACAGATGAAAAGAAAGATGCGTTTGTAAATGATTACAGCTATATCAGTGTCAATACAAAGGATTTCCAGAGCCTTGTAAATGACAGAGGATATTCTCTCCTTATAAAAAACGGTTCATTACAGAATAAATACAGCTTTATAGTCGGAGAAAAAAAGCATATATACGACGAAGGACTTGAATTACATCTTGGTAAAAAGGATAAGTATAATCACTTGCTTTCAAAGGTATATGTAGAGTTTCAAAAGATTCTTGACTGTAAAGACCTTGAGATTACAGTTGGCAGTGAGTGGAAAAACTTTGACAATCTGGTAACCGCAAAGATTCAAAATGATGATGAGATTACAGAGATTGACAGAAGTAAAATAAAGGTTGAGTCCAATGTGGATACAAGTAAAACAGGTGACTACTCTGTAAAATATTCTTATGAAATTTTGCCGAGTATATGGGTAAGTAACAGTGCTAAGGTAAAGGTCACAGGAAACAAAGAGTCATCACAGACTGAGAAAGAAAGCAACAGTGACAGCAGTGTAAGGATTGAGTAATAAAATCCGGCTTGCAATTAGTACTGTTTAGTGATATTATAAGAACAGTTTTTGTATTTTTAATGGAGTGTAAATATGTTAATGTTAAACAGGATTATTTCAATAATATTTATTTTAGTATGCGTTTTCCTGACTGCAGTAGTATTATTTCAGGAAGGAAATGAGCAGGGACTTGGTTCAATAGGCGGTATTGCCGATACATATTGGGGTAAGAACAGAGGACGTTCAGTTGAAGGCTTGCTTGAGAAGCTTACAAAGGTTGCTGCGGCATTATTTTTGATTTTATCATTAGTTTTAAATATTGTTAAATAATAAAAAGCACTCAAAAGAGTGCTTTTTATTTATAAAGGTTTATATGGATAAGAATTTAGAAAAAAGAAAAAAGATAGTTATGGACTTTATAGAAAGTCCTCTGTATGTACCTATGAAGGCTAAGGAGCTGGCGGTTTTTTTTAATGTTGATAAAGAAAGAAGACCTGAGCTTGATGAGGTTTTGAAAGAACTGCTGCTTGAAGGCAGACTTGAAATAAGCAAAAGAGGTAAGTACAAAAAGCCTGAGAATAAGTTTTTAATCGGTGAGTTTATGGCAAATCCTAAGGGATTCGGTTTTGTAAGAGTGGAAGGAAGAGATTCGGATATATTTATTCCGTCCGATTATACAGCAAATGCCATGAATGGAGATCAGGTAAAAGTTGTTATAGATATTGAAAGCGGCGAAAAAAGAGCTGAAGGACATATTATAGGTATAGAAAAGCATGCCAATATTCAAATGGTGGGCTATTACAAGAAGAATAATAAATTCGGTTTTGTATTACCGGATGATACAAAGATTTTAAAAGATATTTATATTCCTGCGTCAAGAGATAAAGGTGCAAAGACCGGAGATAAGGTGGTGGTTGAGATCACAGACTTTGGCGGTGATAAGAAAAAGCCTGAGGGTAAAGTCATTGAAATTCTCGGTAAGAGCACAGATGCAGGAGTTGATATACTTTCCATAGTCAGAGCTTTCGGACTTCCTGAAAAATTTGGTGATGATGTGGAAAATGAATTGAAAAAGATTCCAAGTACAGTCCTTGAAAAAGATATAAAGGGCAGACAGGATTTTAGAGATCTTGTTACCGTGACAATAGACGGTGAGGATGCCAAGGATTTGGATGATGCCATAACTCTTGAGAAGAACGGAAATATATGGCATCTGGGAGTTCATATAGCTGATGTTACTCATTATGTGAGAGAGAATACGGCACTTGACAAGGAGGCATTACACAGAGCTACAAGTGTATATCTTGTGGACAGGGTGATTCCTATGCTTCCAAGAAAGCTGAGTAACGGAATCTGTTCATTGAATCAGGGTGAAGACAGACTTGCACTGTCATGTCTGATGGAGATAGATGAAAAAGGAAATATAATAGGGCATAATATCTGTGAGAGCGTTATTAATGTAAATGAGAGAATGACATATACCGCGGTAAATGAAATTATCACAGATTCAAATGAGGAAACAAAGAAAAGGTATAGCGAATATATAGAGATTTTTAATAATTTTAAACTGGTATCGGGACTGCTTAGAGGCGCAAGAACAAAACGTGGATCCATAGATTTTGATCTGCCTGAGAGTAAGGTGATACTTGATAAAAACGGCAAGGCTGTAGATATTAAGCCATATGAGAGGAATTCGGCGACAAAGCTGATAGAGGATTTTATGCTTGCGGCAAATGAGACCGTGGCAGAGGACTTTTTCTGGCAGGATTTGCCTTTCCTGTATAGAGTCCATGAGAATCCGGATCCTGAAAAGATAAAGAGTTTGGCAATATTTATAAATAACTTCGGCTTTACACTCAGAAGAAAAAATGATGAGGTCTCACCGAAGGAGCTTCAAAAACTTTTGGCAAATATTGAGGGAAGTGACGCCGAGGCTATTATATCAAGGATTGCGCTCAGAAGCATGAAGCAGGCAAGATATGATACATCATGCATAGGACATTTCGGTCTGGCGGCAAAGTATTATACCCATTTTACATCACCTATAAGAAGGTATCCAGATCTGCAGATACATAGGATAATAAAAGAAAATATAAAAAACGGACTTTCCGAAAGACGAACAGAGCATTACAGGGCTATTTTAGACGGTGTGGCTTTACAGTCATCACAGATGGAGAGAAGAGCCGAGGAAGCCGAAAGAGAGACTGTAAAATATAAAAAATGCGAATATATGCTCGGTCATATGGGTGAGGAGTTTGACGGAATTATAAGCGGTGTGACAAGCTTCGGTATATTTGTAGAGCTTGAAAATACTGTGGAAGGATTTATAAAGATGTCCGACTTGGAAGGTGATTACTTCGTTTATAATGAAGCCGGATATGAACTTGTGGGAGAAATTACAAAAAAGAAATTTGTTTTAGGTCAAAAGGTAAGAGTAAAAGTCTATGATATAGACAGACTTGCAAAGAGAATTGACTTTAAACTTGTAAAGGAGAGAGATGGCAGAGGGGATTAAGATAATAGCAAATAATAAAAAGGCATATTTTGATTATTTCATCCTGGAAAAACTATGAAACAGGTATTGAGTTGTTCGGAACTGAGGTAAAGTCTGTAAGAATGGGTCATGTTTCAATAAAGGAGTCATGGATAAGAATCGAACGTGGTGAAGTCTTTATCATGGGAATGCATATCAATCCCTATGAGAAGGGAAATATATTCAACAAAGATCCGTTGAGAGTAAGAAAACTTTTGATGCATAAGAAAGAGATATTAAAGCTCGATTCAAAGCTTAATGAAAAAGGACTGACCATAGTACCTTTAAAGGTGTATCTAAAGGGAAGTCTTGTAAAGGTTGAAATAGGTTTGGCAAGAGGAAAGAAAAACTATGATAAAAGAGAGACACTTGCCAAAAAGACACAGCAAAGGGAGATAGAAAAAGCAATGAAGAGGAGTATGAGGTAAAATAGTTTTAAATTTTTCAATCCTAATCGCAGTCCTTTCTTAAAGCTTCGCAGGATTTTACGCAGTCTGCGGAACTCGTTTGTTCGCTTGAAAACGTATGTTCGATTTTTCTCTTGACAAACATATGTTCTTGTTGTAGACTTATTACATAGAACAAATGTTTGGAGGAGAATATGAGAAAAGTATTTTTAGCATTCATTTTTACATTGTTTTTAATAAGTTTTTTACTGGGCAGGGCAAATACTACAAGAGCCGGCATGGATACAGAGAATATAAGATATACATCAGTTAAAGTTGAGTACGGCGACAGCCTTGAGAGTATATCTGAAAAATATAATAATACAGGTATATCTGATGACGACTATATAGAACAGATTATGGATATGAACGGAATGGACAGCAATAAGGTGCATCCCGGATGCTTTATACTTGTAAGCTATAAAGTCGACAGATAATTCCAAATATATTGAGGGAGAAATAAATTACTTCTCCCTCAGCTTTACCACATTTCGGGCGCTTCTTCGCCTGTCATCTTCTATAGCCGCATAGTGTTTCTTGGTAGTATTTACATCACTGTGACCGAGAACATCCGCCACCAGATATATATCACCGGTTTCCTTATAAAGATTTGTGCCATAAGTGGAACGAAGTTTATGGGGAGTTATTTTCTTTAAAGGACTGATTATTTTAGCATATTTCTTTACAAGGTTTTCAACACTTCTGACAGACAATCTTTTGTTTTGCATTGATAAAAAAATGCACCTTCATGTCCGCTTTCTTCCAGAATCAAAACTCTTTCATCATAATAGTTTTGCAAGGCCTCTTTTACCTCATCCGAGAAATATACAGTAACCTCTTTTCCTCCCTTCCTGTGAATTAAAATCCCGTTATTTTTAAAATCCACATCGGATATATCAAGTCCCACACATTCGGATACTCTTATTCCTGTACCGAGTAATAGAGAGAGCAGTGCAACATCACGTACTTTGGTCTTTCCATGATAGGCTCTTTGCCTGTCGCTTAGTCCTTCACCTCTTTCCGCTTCATCAATCATCATAGCAACTTCGTCAATATCAAGTCTTATAATCTCTTTTGAATGTAACTTCGGCAATTGTACTCTTTCCATTATATTTTCACTGATTTTTTCGGTGCGGTAAAAGTACTTGAATACGCTCTTTAATGTTGAGATTTTTCTTTTTATGGCATTTTCCTTATTTGATATTTTTCTTACCGTCAGTATCACGATATTTTTAAATACTCCATATACTCCTCAATATCTGTAACAGTCAGACTTTCAAGTACTGAAATAGGTATATCGGTTAGATTGGTATAGGATTTTTTAATACTTGGATTTTCTTCAAGCAGAAACTGTAAAAATATTTTTATATCATAGGCATAGGCAATTCGAGTTCTTGATTGTGTACGAGGCTCAATTCCTCTAAAAAAAGTCTTTTAAAAAAATGCAGGTAGCTCTGAAAGCATTGTTCTGAGCTTCTTTATATTCTCTATATCGACTTGTTCATTATACTTATAGTCAGGCATAAATTCCCCTTAATATATCTAAAATAGTGAAGTAATCATCGAAATTTACATTTTTGTACCTGATTGCTCGGTACAATATAATTTAATATTTAACAGTATAACAAAAATTATATTTTTTTATATAGAGTTATCTTGAGATTTATGTTATTATACTATCGTCGCATAGAGTTATAATTTTATCATATAGGTTAAGCGATATATGAGACCAAAAGGAGGTTTTTACCAATGAACTATTTAGAAATTGAGAAGGTTATCGGAAGAGAAATACTTGACTCAAGAGGAAATCCTACAGTTGAGGCTGAGGTTTATCTTGTAGACGGAACAATCGGAAGAGGAACAGCTCCATCAGGTGCATCTACAGGTGAGTTTGAGGCACTTGAGCTTAGAGACGGTGACAAGTCACGTTACCTTGGAAAGGGTGTTTCAAAGGCTGTTGAGAATATAAATACAACTATCAACGATGTGCTTGAGGGAATGGATGCATCAGATATCTACGCTGTAGATAAGGCAATGATCGAGGCTGACGGAACAAAGGATAAGTCAAAGCTCGGTGCAAATGCAATCCTCGCAGTATCAATTGCTTGTGCAAGAGCTGCAGCTATTTCACTTGATATCCCGCTTTACAGATTCCTTGGCGGTGTTAATGCAAACAGACTTCCTGTACCGATGATGAACATCTTAAACGGTGGTGCTCATGCATCAAACAACGTAGACGTTCAGGAGTTTATGGTTATGCCTGTAGGAGCTCCAAGCTTTAAAGAGGCTCTTAGATGGTGTGCGGAAGTATTCCACAACCTTGCAGCACTTTTAAAGGCTGAAGGACTTGCTACAAGTGTAGGTGATGAGGGTGGTTTTGCTCCAAACCTTACAGGTGGTGATGAGGAAGCTATCGAGTTTATCCTTAAGGCTGTTGAGAAGGCAGGATATAAGCCGGGTGTTGATTTCATGATCGCTATGGATGCAGCATCAAGTGAGTGGAAGACAGGTACAATCGGAAAGTATAAACTTCCAAAGGCAGGAACAGAGTTCACATCTGCAGAGCTTGTTGAGCATTGGAAGAAGCTTGTTGAGAAGTATCCTATCATCTCTATCGAGGACGGTCTTGATGAGGAAGATTGGGAAGGATGGAAGCTTCTTACAAAGGAACTTGGCGGAAAGGTTCAGCTTGTAGGTGATGACTTATTCGTTACAAATACTGAGAGACTTAAGAAGGGTATCGACAACGGTTGTGCAAACTCAATCCTTATAAAGCTCAACCAGATCGGTTCAGTTTCTGAGACACTTGAGGCTATAAAGATGGCTCACAAGGCAGGATATACATCAATTTCTTCACACAGATCAGGTGAGACAGAGGATACAACTATAGCTGACCTTGCTGTAGCTCTTAACACATGTCAGATTAAGACAGGTGCACCTTCAAGATCAGAGAGAGTTGCTAAGTATAATCAGTTACTTAGAATCGAAGAGGAGCTTGGTGAGAGCGCTTGCTACCCTGGTATGGGTGCATTCAATGTAAAGAGATAATTTACATATAAATTAAATAAAATAATATTACCGGTTTCGGGCTTTGCCCGGAGCCGGTTTTTTAATGCATACTTTTTAATGCTTATCTTTAAAAATCTATTTTCTGACGAAAATATTAAGAAACAGACTTAATGAATAAGGATATGGATAAAAGACAGCTGTAGAATAACTTGATTTTTGTGTAGATGCATAATTCCTTGCAAACAATCTTACCTCTGTTTTTATATACTAAAAAAATAAGTTTTATAAACAAAAAAATATATTAAATAATTCCGTTATATTTGCAAATGACAGAAAAAAAATATTACTGCAAAAGATATAAAAAAACAAAACGATAATTAAAGATTTGACTTATTTGACAAAAACACGAAAAATAATAATATTATATGAATATAATATTAACGTAACCTTTAAAAGCAGTAGAGTGTGGAGTGAGATATGCGTGGAATAAACTTATATGGGACATACTATGTCAGATATCCGTGTGCTGACACTAAATAACAGACAGGACAGTAACTTGCAAAAAAATTTTTAAAAATAACTGTAGAAAAAAATTTTTCTGAAAAAAATCTATAAGAGCGAAACAGTATAACAAGCATAATTTAAGTTTTACAGTAATAACATGATATAAATTTCTTTATACATAAATCACTTACAAAGATATTTTTTTCATATCTTTTGTGGGTTGTTTTTGTTTGCGTGGAGAAAATATATAAATAATTTAACCGGATATAGAGACTTATTTAATACCGATACATTAAACAGTGATATGGGAGTATGCATATTGAGTATGGTATAGGACCTTATATTCAGGTTGATACACAATCAAGGAGGTGGTTTGATGAAGAAAAAAAGAGGGTAGTAAGTCAAGCGGGCTTACTGGCGGTTTCCGCTCTTTTCTCTTGGCCCATCCGT
>CAKAIM010000010.1 GCA_916439285.1 uncultured Lachnoanaerobaculum sp.
CAAAGATAGAAGAGGATGAAGAGCCTTACAGATTGCTTTGTAATGAGTATCCGGTAGCAAAGGATTGAGGAAAATAAATAATAAAAAGAGTAAGTTTAAGAAATTTACTCTTTTTATTTTTTTATAGATTATTCAGTATAATAACTTTAAATTAAACAGCATAGTGATTTATGTAAAAGGAGAGAAGCTCCTTATTAAGTAAAGGGGGTTACAGTAATGGATAGAAAATATAAAGGTATAATATTCGACCTTGACGGAGTAATATGCCATACAGACAGGTATCACTATATGGCTTGGAAAAAAACATGGCAGACGGTTTGGGTATATTTTTGATGAAGAAATAAATAACAGACTCAGGGGAGTAAGCCGTATGGAGAGTCTGGAAATAATACTTGAAAGGTCTGATAAAAAAGTACAGCAACAAGGAAAAAAAGAAGAGTTTGCAAATAAAAAAAATGAGCTGTATAAAAAACTTTTAAATGAGATGAGTGAGAAAGACCTTGATAAAAAAGTTAAAGACACTTTAGATATTTTAAAACAAAGGGGATATAAGACGGCAATAGCTTCATCAAGTAAAAAAATGCAAAAGCTTATACTTTCAAAGTTAAATCTTATTGATTTTTTTGATATTATAATAGACGGAAATGATATAAAATATTCAAAGCCAGATAAGGAAGTGTTTGAAAAAAAGCGGGGATCGGACTGAAACTTTTACCAAATGAATGTCTGGTTGTTGAAGATGCAGCTTCGGGAGTAGAGGGGGCAATAAGAGCCGGAATGCAGATTGCAGGAATAGGGGATGCAAAAAAACTCAGTGATGTGAGTTACAGTTTGGAAAGCTTTGAAGATTTGCAAAAAGTATTGTATATAGAAAGAGAGAAAAATGGTAAATACAAAAGGCAGAGAGGCTTCAATAATTAAAGGGAATAATTATAGAATAAGTATTCTTACCGACAGACTTATAAGGTTTGAATACAGTAAAAAAATATATTTGTCGATGAAGAGACGGCGGCTGTTACAAACAGAAAGTTTCCGAAAGTAAAGTTTGATATTTTAGACAGTGAAGACAAACTGGTTATAGTTACAGATTATCTAAGAGTAATATATGATAAAAAAGAATTCTCAGGCGAAGGCTTAAGGATCAATGTGAGCGGTAACTACGGAACAACTTCAAGTGTATGGCATTATGGAGATAAGAATGAGAGTTTAAAAGGAACAACAAGAACACTTGATGCCATAGACGGAGAAACAGAGCTTGGAGAGGGAATTGTTTCAAGGCAGATGTGGTCTGTGGTGGATGACAGCAGTTCCATGCTTATAACGAAGGACGGATTTAAGCTGAGGGAGGATGAGGAAGCAATAGATCTGTATTTCTTTGGTTATGGCCTTGACTATTTGACAGCACTTAAAGACTTTTACACTCTCAGCGGAGAACTTCCTCTGCTTCCAAGATTCACTCTTGGTAACTGGTGGAGCAGATATTATAAATACACTCAAAAGTCATATCTGGACTTGATGGACAGATTTGACAGTGAAGATATCCCGTTCAGTGTGGCGGTTATCGATATGGACTGGCATATTACAGACGTGGAGGGTAGATTCGGTACAGGATGGACAGGTTATACATGGAATAAGGAGCTTTTCCCAAGTCCAAAAGATTTTCTAAGTGAACTGCATACAAGAGGATATAAGGTCTTACTGAATGTACATCCGGCAGACGGTATAAGGGCATATGAAGATTGCTATAAGGATATGGGAGAATTTATGGGTGTAGATATTAAAAAAGAAGAACCTGTACTTTTTGATATTGCCGATGATAAATTCAGAGAAGGATACTTTAAACATGTTCATCATCCACTTGAAAAACAGGGAGTCGATTACTGGTGGATAGACTGGCAACAGGGGAAAAATTCAGGACATAAGGGACTTGATCCTCTATGGCTTTTAAACTACTTTCATTATAAGGATTCAGAGAGAGAAGACCGTGGAAGAGGTCTTATACTTTCAAGATATGCGGGAGTGGGAAGCCATAAATATCCTATAGGTTTTTCGGGAGATACCATTATTACATGGGACAGTCTTGATTTTCAGCCGTACTTTACAGCTACAGCATCAAATATCGGCTATGCATGGTGGAGTCATGATATAGGCGGACATATGAACGGTATAAGAGATGATGAGATGTTTGTCAGATGGGTACAACTTGGAGTATTCTCACCGATAATGAGATTGCACAGTACCTGCAATGAATTTTCCGGAAAAGAGCCTTGGAAGTACAATCAGATTGCCGAAAGAATAGTTAAAAGATATTTGAGACTTCGTCACAGGCTGATACCATATCTTTATACCATGAACAAAAGAGCAAATGTGGATAAGCTTCCTTTGATACTGCCACTTTATTACTATGAGCCTGCAAATGATAAGGTTTATAATTATAAAAATGAGTATTATTTCGGAGAGGATCTGATAGTATGTCCTGTGACAAGAAAAATTGATGCAGAGAGCGGATTGGCAAAGACCAAGATATGGCTTCCGGAGGGTGAATGGTTTGATATCTTTACCGGAGTAAGGTATAGAGGAAATCGTGAGCTTGAAATATATAGGGATCTTGAAGATATCGCCGTATTTGCAAGAGAGGGAAGTATCTTGCCTCTTGATGCAAATGTAAGTACAAATGATATTAAAAATCCGACAGAGCTTGATTTGAATATTTTCATAGGTAAGTCAGGAGAGTTTATCCTTGCAGAGGACGAAAAGGAGTATAAGACTTATGTAGAGTCCGACTGGGCTTATACAAAGTATGAGCTGATTGATAAAAACGATAAGCAGATATTTAAGATTCATCCGGTTTTAGGAAACAAAAATGCTACAAGAGAAAAAAGAAAATACAATTTGCATTTCTACGGTGCAGGAAGTGAAAGCGAGATCAATATTTTATCGGATAAAGGCTCTGTAACACCTTTATGTACGGAATATGATGAAAATAAAAAAATGCTTTGATTATAAGATTGCCTGAAATTTCCACAACATCCACACTGGAGGTTGAAGTTAAGAACTTGGGATATATTTTGCATAAGAGCATACAAAACAAAGTATTTGACATTCTAAATAAAGCGCAGATAGAATATGATTTAAAGACAAAGGTAATGGAAGTAATACGAAAGTATAATTCCAAAAATGCAGGTGAAGTAACGGGTGAAATTTACAGTGTCTGCGAAAATGAATTTGTAAGGGGAGCCATAATAGAGCTTTTGTCTGCAAAATAATAAAGGAGGTTTTATGTTAGTATTTCATTATCCGAAATGTTCAACTTGTGTGAAGGCAAGAAAGTGGTTAAGGGATAAAAATGTGGAGTTCACAGAAAAGAATATTGTGGAGGAGACTCCAAGTGTAGAAGAGTTAAAAAAGGTTTTAGACTATTCGGGGCTTCCTATAAAGAAGCTTTTTAATACAAGCGGTATGCTATATAGAGAGCTGAATATCAAAGAAAAAATGGATACTATGAGTGATGACGAAAAGCTTAAATTGCTTTCAGAAAACGGAATGCTTGTAAAAAGACCTATTGTTTTGGGAGATGATTTTTGCCTTGGTAGGTTTTTAAAAGAAAGTGAGTGGGGGAATAGGTGGCAGTAAAGGCATCGGATAGAGTGTATTTAATTTAAAACTGATAAAAGCATAGAAAGTTTAGAAAAATAATTTCAAAATGATTATTCTTATTGAAAAAAACTATTCAATGAGTGATATTCTAAGCTTATAATTATATGATGAGGGTCAAAGATATTTGACCCTCTTGGTATTATCCCTACAATAAGGAGGCATTATGAGAAATTTAGATAAGTACAAGGGAGTCATTCCGGCATTTTATGCATGTTATGATGATAACGGGGAGATCAGCCCTGAGAGAGTAAGAGCTCTTACAGAGTACTTTGTGGATAAAAAGGTCAGAGGAGTATATGTAAACGGTTCTTCAGGTGAATGTATTTATCAGAGCGTTGAAGACAGAAAAGTTGTTCTTGAGAACGTAATGAAGGTTAAGGGTGATCTCACAATAATTAACCATATAGCATGTAACAATACAAAGGACGGTATGGAACTTGCAGCTCATGCAGAGAGTCTTAAAGTAGATGCAATTGCGGCAATTCCGCCTATTTATTTTAAGCTTCCCGAGTATGCCATTGCACAGTATTGGAATGATTACAGCAGTGCCGCACCGAATACAGATTTTATTATATACAATATCCCACAGCTTGCAGGAGTGGCTTTAAGCAGAGGACTCTATGCAAAAATGAGAGAGAATAAAAATGTTATCGGTGTAAAGAACTCTTCCATGCCTGTATTTGACATTCAAGGCTTTGTAAGAGACGGCGGCGATGATTATATTGTATTTAACGGTCCGGATGAGCAGTTTGTTTCAGGTAGAGTAATAGGTGCAAAAGCAGGTATCGGTGGAACATACGGAGCAATGCCTGAGCTTTTCCTTGCAATGGATGAGTGTATAAATTCAGGCGATATGAAAAGAGCAAATGAGATACAATATTGTGTAAATGATATTATAGCTGCTCTTACTTCAGGACATGGAAATATGTATGCTATGATAAAGGAAGTTCTAAGAATTAATGAGGGACTTGATATCGGAAGCGTAAGAAAACCGTTGGTGGCATTGACAGATGCCGATAAAGAGATTGCAAAATCAGCGGCAAAAATGATAGTTGACGCCAAGAAGAAATTTTTATGATAAATAAAGTGTATTTAGGAATTGATATAGGTGGAACCGCAGCAAAGTTCGGTCTGGTTGATGAGAACGGCAACATACTTCACAAGGATGAGTTCTCGGTTTCATTTGACGGATATGAAACTCCGATACTTAAGACTGTTTTGGAAAAGACAGAGTATTTTGTGGCTTCAAGCGGACTTGAGTTTAGTGAAATATCGGGAATAGGTGTATCTGCTACAGGTCAGATAGACTACGAAAAAAAGGTGAAGTTATCGGAAGTGCGGGACATATAAAAAAACTGGGTAGGATCAAAGATAAAGGAAAGCTTTGAAAAAAAATATGCTGTCAAAACTATAGTTATAAATGATGCAAACAGTGCGGCCCTCGGTGAAAAATGGATAGGAGCGGGAAGAGGCTATAAAAATATAGTTGCTATAACTATCGGTACCGGAGTTGGTGGAGGCATTATAGTTGATGACAAGATTTTGCTTGGAAAAAGAGGACTGGCAGGAGAGATAGGACATATAGTGATACATGGAAGCGGAGAGAGCTGTTCATGTGGAAATGTAGGTTGTCTTGAAAGATATGCATCCACAACAGCGCTTGTAAGGAGTGTCTCAAAACTGCAAAAGGAAAATCCTACAGCTTTTCCGAAAGACTTTGAAGAAAATATCAACGGTAGAAAAATATTTGATGCCTTACATGAAAACAGCCTGTTAAGGCAGGTGGTTGATAACTGGGTGGATGATATTTCACTTGGAATAATTTCACTGGTTCATATCTTCAATCCCGAACAGGTTATTATAGGCGGTGGAGTAAGCGGCAGAAAAGAGTTTATAGAAAGCCTTAGTAAAAAGGTAAATGAAAAAGTAATGCCAAGATTTTCAGAAGGACTTGAAATAGTTCCTGCAAAAATTGGGAATGATGCCGGCCTTATCGGTGCGATATATTATTTGATAGAGAATAAATAAAATATATAAATGCAAATGAGCTTTATTTCATAATACTTGTAGCGCTTGTATTATGGAATAAGCTCTTATTTTTTACTCTACCTTTGGTAGCATATCTGCATATTTTTTGAGTTCCTCATCTGTAGGAACACTGTCATCCATCTTTCCGTCATGGAATTTCTCATAAGCAACCATATCAAAATATCCGGTTCCTGTAAGTCCGAATACGATAGTCTTTTCTTCTCCGCTCTCTTTACATTTCTTAGCTTCCTCAATAGCCGCATAGATAGCATGTGAGCTCTCGGGAGCAGGTAGAATACCCTCAGTTCTTGCAAAATACTCTGCAGCCTTAAATACATCGGTCTGGTTTACTGAAGCAGCCTCCATATAACCGTCATGATAAAGCTGAGAGAGAGTAGAACTCATTCCATGATATCTGAGACCGCCGGCATGGCTTGGCGAAGGAATAAAATCACTTCCCAATGTGTACATCTTTGCAAGCGGAGTCATCATACCTGTATCACAGAAGTCATAGGCAAATGTTCCTCTTGTGAAGCTTGGACATGATGCAGGCTCTATAGCAATAATTCTTACATCACTTTCGCCCTTAAGTTTCTCACCCATGAAAGGAGATATAAGACCACCAAGGTTTGAACCGCCACCTGCACAGCCTATAATAATATCAGGCTTGATATTATACTTATCAAGTGCGGCCTTAGTCTCAAGACCGATAATTGATTGATGTAATAAAACCTGGTTTAATACGCTGCCGAGAACATATCTGTATCCTTCAGTGGTTGTGGCTTTTTCTACAGCCTCCGATATAGCACATCCAAGACTTCCCGTGGTGCCGGGATGCCTTTCTAAGATTCTTCTTCCCACTTCAGTTTCCATAGACGGTGAAGGTGTGACGGTAGCACCGTATGTTCTCATAACCTCACGTCTGAAAGGCTTCTGCTCATAGGATACCTTAACCATATATACCTTACAGTCAAGTCCAAAGTATGCACATGCCATAGAAAGCGCCGTACCCCATTGTCCGGCACCGGTTTCTGTGGTAACACCTTTAAGTCCCTGCTCTTTAGCGTAGTAGGCTTGAGCTATAGCTGAGTTTAACTTATGGCTTCCGCTGGTATTATTTCCCTCAAATTTGTAATAAATCTTTGCAGGTGTGCCAAGCTTTTCTTCCAGACAGTATGCTCTTACAAGTGGAGCAGGTCTGTACATTCTGTAAAAAGATCTGATTTCCTCAGGTATCTCAAAATAAGCAGTGGTATCATCAAGCTCCTGCTTAACAAGCTCATCACAGAATACATGTGACAGCTCTTCATAGGTCACAGGTTTATGTGTTCCGGGGTTTAAAAGCGGAGCCGGCTTATTCTTCATATCAGCTCTTACATTGTACCAATATTTTGGCATCTCATTTTCTTCCAAATAAATCTTATAAGGTATCTCCATACACTCTCTCCTTTCAAGTGGACATCTGCCGAAGTGCCGGCAAATATTATATTCTAAAGTATACATGGATAGTAGATTTAAGTCCAGTGAAGAATTGGTGAAATCTTACAATGCAGGTGAATATGATTTCAAGCATGTTAAATAATTAAATGATCTACCGAGAAATAATGAATTTTATTCCTTGCATAACCAACCGGAAATATCTTTGGTAAGAATATTATAGTGGAGACTTATTCTGACAGAGATATTTTTTTATATGAATATACATTATAAAAAAATAGAACAAAAAAACAAATGAAAAAAATAGCATAGGATTTGATATAATTAAGGTAATATTATGAGCGTGTAAAAAAAATATTTATGTGATAGGAGAATGCTATGGCATAAATGTTATTAAATATAATAAGATACTATTAAATATGTACAGAGGTGATTTTGGAACTGCAAGGTTAAGAGGTAATAAATGATGAATTATAAAAAGAGGAAAAATAATCATATTGCTTTTTATTTATAATAAACAGCTGTAGTATACATAAAAAAAGATATTACAAATGAAATTAATAAAGAGGGATATGCTGTAAATTTTTATAGAATATGATAAGAAATACGAAATTGACATTGATAATGATGGTGAGACAGATTCAGTAAAGGTATTTATTGATGCGGATGGCTATATATCAGTAGAGGTAAATAATCATAAAAAAACAATAGGCTATGGTGAAGAGGGTGTGAAAAGTGTAATTATAAATGATAACAATGGTAATTATTGTATTGGCATAGCAATTCACTATGTTAATGATACACGAAAAAAAGTGAGTTCTATAAATTGAATAAAGAAAATATAGTATATATGTCAGCTGTAGACGGATATATAAAATCTGCATATCAAAATTTGGGTTTATATGTGGAAGATAGAAAAATATATTATAGGCTTTCAAAAATACAACAGGCATATATTTAATAAATTCTGATTTGAAGCTTAGTTTAGAAGGTAATTATATTATAAATGATTCTAAGCATACATTAGTGAAAGAGCTTAAAAGCATATAAGTATAATGATAAAACAGCTGTTTATGAAATAACTACATATCATAAAGGGGAGGCTTTTGTATTTATACGAAACAGATATGCAAAAACTTAATATATTTTTAAAACGGAGAATGGGGGATAAGGGATATATTAATGCAACAAAAAGATGATTATGAAAGTACTACAGGTGAATTTTTATATAGAGGAAGAGAGATTAGTTGATTATTTTTGATAGAGAAGAAATATCATGGGCAGGTTAATAATAAAATTGTATAGTTTCCGAACTATGATATTTATACAGGAATTTTATTAAGAACCTTTCAAAATGAGTTAGTCAAGTTTTTTATAGGACTTCCGAGCATACAGGAAAACTGTTTGAGATTGGAATATTATGAACTTGGAGTTGATAGAGGGGGGAATCTTTATTTAATTCCGGTGATAAGGTGTTCCTAAACTATGCTACAGTATATTCTTCACCTGAAGGAGGAAGCCGGTATTGTATGCCTGAAGTTGAAGATAGGATAATAGTAAAATTTCCTGATGCAAATGAACAAAATGTATATGTTCAAAATACTTTTCATGTAGGAAGTGCAGGTGGTAGTGACAATCCTGAAATTAAATTTTTCAAGAATAAAGAAGGAAAGGAAATCAGATTAAGTCCTAAAAGTGTACTTGGGATAAAATATACTGATAGGAACTATGTTGTATAGGAGGTACATATGGCAGAAAAGAATCAGGCGGAATGGATATATGAAGTATTAGGTAAGAAAAAAGGGATTTTGGGGGCATCTATAAGGGAGCTTACAGATGCAGAAGAGAAAAAGATCAAAGATAAAATGTTGCAGTATTGGAAAGAACATAATGATGAAAGCACAGAATTTCTTGTTAACGGTGCAATACTTTGTTGTAGTCGTGGAAGTGATTATTCTACACTGAATAGTGCAGATCATGGTGTTTATACCGACAGCAGTGAAATCGGGGCTCTTGCAAATACCGATGATAAAAAATTTGACGGATTTGTTTCATGTTCAAAATGGAATGAAGAACCGCTTGTAAGCAAACATATGTGCCGTTTTAAACTTGGAGAATGGAGAAATGTTAGAAAGAGTGTTACCATAAACGGTAAATATGCCTTAGATACAAACTCATATTTACCATGCAAGCATGGAGGAATAATATCACCTGTAACATCGGGACAGGAGTATACACTAAGTACATCCTATAATAAGTATCCGAGATTTTTTTAAATGATGACGGCACATTGGATGAATTAATTATTAAAAAAATTGTTGTTAAGAAATGTACAACATATGAAAGAGAATGAGATAGATGCCCTTATTAAGTTGGGAATATATTTATGTATATGTACAGATGTGGAGAAACTGAAAAAGATTGTTTGTTGTGCATATTTAAAGCAGTTTTATAGAAATGAAGTTGAAGAGCAGTTTTATCAATATACACTTCTTGATAACTTTATATATGTAGCATCTTGGGCTACTGCATATGCAAGATTTTGCAGCCTACGTAACAGGGTAGATATAAAGTTTCCTCCAACATGGGATAAACTTGGTAATACTGCTGCCAAGTTGAAGCGATATGTAAATGAGAAAATATTTTTCTAACGCAAAGCCGGATGTGGACAGAACAGAGGTAGATGCTATAAAAATGCAAATTTTAAACGTAAAATTATTGGATACAATATTGCTGGCAGGGAATATATATACAACAGTATCGGATATAGATAGAGTTTATAATATTAAGTTTGATAGTGGGTCGAATACAGGAGTAATGGTATATAATTTACGCTATTACGAAGGAGAGCTTGAGAAAAGAAGAGTTACAGTACAAGACGGAATACATATGAGGGATGTAGATAAATATATAGTTACACCTATACTACAGGAGGCTTATATTTATATAACCTCAGGGGATAATAAGTTCGACAGTATTGCTGAGATTTCAAATTTGGTAGTAGGGAGTGTGGATGCTAAAAATCCGGAGAGACAACTGTAATAACATGGGGAACTTCGGGAATTTCAGTAGCATTGTCAATAATACCTGCTTTAGCATCAGCACCTTTTGCAGCACCATTGGGAGTTGCCTGCACTGTAATAGGTCTGGCAGTAGGTGAGGCTGATGCAAAGAGAAGCAATAAGGAAAGTAAGACAAATAAACAATTGTATCTAGAGGCAAACTATGAAAATACAAATATAATAAGGATGAGTGAGTGTATGTCATTGTATACAGCTATCACATTGAGAACTACACCGATATTGAAGAAAAGCGAAAGTACATGGCAAGACTATAAGAGAGAACTCAAAAGTAGAAAATATAATTCTAAGAGTAGTGGAAAGCTTACACCTGATGATAATATTACTGCGGGAGATATGCAGGTCAATACATTAGGAAATAATTACAGCTATCACATCAGTATATTTGACAGTTACAAGACTACTACAAGAATAAAAAAATTTTTAATGATAATATGTTGCACTTAAAGATATGGAATAATCGAGAGGGTAGATACAGGACTATTTCTGAAAATGAGGGATTGGAAGAGTTTCAGGAATTGAAAACTATACCGGAAGTTTTTGATTATATGAATAAACGAAATGACGAAAACGTTTTATATATGAATGAACTTGATATAGTTGGACATGACAGAACAGGACAAGATGCAAAGTTTATATATGATTATGGGAATGGAGAAATTAAAGAAGTATCAGTTAATAGGATTAGCTTAGTTAATTTATTTGGCTTATTGAAAGAGGAGTATAAGGAATAGCTTCATGAGGAGGTATTATTGTAATGGGAAACAAATTAAAGCCTAAATGGGTTTTATGCTTCATAATATTTTCCTTAGTATTATTGATATATGGGAATCATTTATTTAAGGAAAGAGCTAAAAAATTGGAAGATATGAGAAAAAAAGAAGCATTAGAATTTATGGAAGATGGCTGGAAAAAATACAGAATGATGTTGTATGCCGGTGCAAATATGGAGTATACAGATAGTGAAGGAAATATCAGAATAATAGAAACTGAACCGGTGCTGTTGGATATATATGGTGAAGTTATAAAGCCATATATTTTAGGTAAGATACCTTCCCTCGGCTCCTTTCGGATAACTGAAGGTAAAAGAACATCAGAATTTATAAAAAACTTTAATGATAATATGAAACATGTAAAGATATGGGGTGCACATAAGAACAGGTATATATCAATTGCTGAAAATGAGGGATTGGAAGAGTTTAAAGATATAAATAGTTTCGAAGAACTGTGGGAATATATGAATAAACGAAATGATGAAGGAGTTATATATATAAATGAACTTGATATAATTGGATATGACAGAACAGGACAAGATGCAAAGTTTATATATGATTATGGGAATGGAGAAATTAAAGAATTATCAATTAATAGGATTAGCTTAGTTAATTTATTTGGCTTATTGAAGGAGGAGTATAGGGAATAGCTTTATAAGGAGTATTATTGTAATGGGAAACGAAATAAAGTCTAAATGGTTTTTTTGCTTCATAATATTTTCCTTAGCATTATTGATATATGGAAATCATTTATTTAAGGAAAGAGCTAAAAAACTGGAAGATATGAGAAAAAAAGAATCATTAGAATTTATGGAAGATGGCTGGAAGAAATACAGAATGATGCTGTATGCCGGTGCAAATATGGAGTATACAGATAGTGAAGGAAATATCAGAATAATAGAAACTGAACCCGTGCTTTTAGATATATATGATGAAGTTATAAAATCTTATATTTTAGGTAATTTACCCAGCCTTGGCTACTTTCAAATAACTGAGGGTGAAGAAACATCAGAACTGATACAAAATTTTAATGATAATATGGAACATATAAAGATATGGAGTGCACATGAGAATAGATATATAACAATTGCCAAGAATGAGGGGTTGGAAGAATTTGAGGATATAAATAGTTTTGAAGAACTGTGGGAGTATATGAATAGGCGAAATGATGAAGGAGTTATATATATAAATGAACTTGACATAGTTGGGTATGACAGAACAGCAGAAGACGCAAGGTTTATATATGATTATGGAGATGGGAAAATCAAAAAAACTTTCAATTAATATAGTTAGTTTATTAAGTTTATTTAGAGAAAAGTATAAAAGATTGGTCATAAGGAGAAGCTTATGGTTAGAATAAAGAGTAGACTAAAGTTTAGGTGGATTTTATACTTCGTAATATTTTTTTCTTAGTATTATTGATATATGGGAATTATTTATTTAAAGAAAGAGCTAAAAAAATTGGAAGATATGAGAAAAAAAGAATCATTAGAATTTATGAAAGATGGCTGGAAAAAAATACAGAATGATGTTGTATGCCGGTGTAAATATGGAGTATACAGATAGTGAAGGAAATATCAGAATAATAGAAACTGAACCGGTACTGCTGGATATATATGATGAAGTTATAAAGCCATATATTTTAGGTGATTTACCTACCCTTGGCTCCTTTCAAATATAGGTCATATTTTTTTAATCAAATTTAAAGATATAATAAGCATCATAAATGTCTAAAAATTTTAGCTGGGTCGTTCATATGAGCACTTCCTCCAAGTGTAATTGTCATGAACCGGGAACTTGGAGGTTTTTTTATTTATAGTAATAAAAAAATGTTGAGATTGGCAAATGCCAAACTCCAACATTAATTATACAACCGACAATACAAGGTGTTTTTGACTTTGTGACTTTGTCAGGATATTTTTCAACTCCGGAAAAATAAATTTTTATATTATTAGTATTGAAAATATCGTTTTCATATGATAATATTAAACCACGAAAAAAAGTGTGAAGAAAAAAATATATAAAATGCAAATATTAGAAAATGTGGACGTAAAGTCTTGCACTTGATGTGATATTATAGGAGAAAATGAGGGGTATTTTTGTGCATTTTTTAAGAAGGCAGTATTAGGTGCAAGTAAAAAAACTTAATATTTTTTTAAAAGGAGACGCAAGGATGGCAGAGAGTATTATAAGGCAAACGAATCGTACTTTATTGATTGAAGAGATTAATCCGGAGAAACTGAACTTACTTACTTTAGTAGGTGATGTAAGAGGGTTGGATAGTCTAAGTGATGATAAAGTAAAGGAAATCAATGAAGCACTTTTGGTTAAAGATTTTGATGAGTTTTTAGAAAAGTTTGACCCTACAGTATACTCTTTTTTTAATGCATCAACGGGGAAAATTGTATATTCAAAAGAGAAACCTGCAGGTGTTCCGGAGAATATGCTAAGCATAGTTCATCTAAATGCACATAATGATTTTTTGAAAATGCTTATGACCTTGGTGGAGACAAAAAGAAGTCAGGGAATTATAAATGCGGATTTTAAATTTGAAAAGCTTACAGAGATGATTTCACCATCAAAGGTAATGGACGATATCAAGCAGGTTAGAAAAGAACTTCAGTATACATATGCAGAGTATGCAAAGCTTGAAGACGGAGACCCTCATAAGCTTGATCTCGGTGATAAGCTTAATTCAATGTTTGAAGAGGCAAGTGCAAATTATCAAAACCTTATGGCTATGATTCCGTTGGCAATTTCCGATATAAAAACAAGACTTTTGTTGGGGGAATCAGAAGAGTCAAAGAGTAATGATGCATTAACATTAGGCCTTCTAACAATGTCTTCCGAGGGAGAACTTACAGTAATTGAAGCACCGAAAGTGGAAGAGAGCAGACTTGTTCTTGCAGATGATAACTCAAATGCCGGCTTGATAGAAGCCCTTGAGGAGGATTATGATGCACTTAATGCTGAGGGTAACAGCTATGTAAAGCAACTGGTAGTAAGAACATTTTGTCCTTTAAATTCAGCTATGCAAAGTCAGATAGATGTCAAAAAAAGAAGTGGCAAACTATAATACATATCTTGAATTTTATAAGAATGCAAAGGATGATTTTATAAAAGTTGTAAAAACCTTTAGTTGAAAAAAATTTTAGGTGTATGGGCATTTTTTGAGCAGTATCCAAAGCAGGTAAAAGGTATGAAACCGACACTGCTTATTGCAAATGTAAAAAATGAAGTGATGGCAAACAGCTTAAATGTACCAAAACTTTGTGCATATCTGAATACAGTGAATGAAAAAAATGATTACAGTAATACTGTATGGTATGCAATTGTTGCAGGTGTATCTTTAGATGAAAAATCAAAGATGAATGTAACCAGAGAGAGATTTAAAGGTAATAAAGACAGTATAAAATCAGAGAATATAAGCGTTGAGTCATTGGCAAGGATTGCGGATGCACTAAAGGACTATGGTGTACAGTGTTTTTATTCATATGAAACCGGAGATAAGACAACTTTTAACAGTATGGCAATGACCGGTGTAGGATTTTTTGATGATAGATGTTCAGGTCTTAGCGGAAAGCCTTATTCAGAATATTTGATTCCATGTGTGCCTAACTTTACCATTATTCCAAAGGATAAGTCGGGGGTAAAGCTTGAAAGCAAGATGATAATCAATGAAAACGAGGCAGCAGAACTTTCTAAGGCAAAAGAAGATATTATGAAACTCTGGATAGATGGAGTATATATAGGTGCAGCTTATGTGGCGGCCGGATTTGTGGCAAGTTATCAGTCTCCGGAGTATTTAAAAGAGTACTTTAAAAAAGATGTTGATACTGATTTACCGGGAGTGAGATTTGATATTGAGGCTAAGAACAATTCGCTTAAGGTGCATACTACAATGTCTAAAAGAGATAACTGGGTTTACTAATAGTGTTAAAGATGATATTAACAAAAGAGGATTCGGATTTGTATTTTCTTCTGAGAATGCGGTTTTGGATGGAGAAAATATCAGCCATATAATGGTTTACAAAGCAAGAAATTTAAAACTGTCGGGTGGAAGCTATGAGCCGATTTATAAAACACAGACAGCTAATTATATTGAAAGAATTTTAAGACATGCAACAGGTGACTTCAAATCAGAGAATATAGGTAAGTTTTTCTCTAATAATCCTTCAAGTCAAAAGAGTGTTTGGCTTTCAAAGAGGTCAAACATTAATGCTATACTTGGTGCAGGTGATGATATTACCTATGAAGCGGATGAAACAGCAGGTGTATGCACAATAGAAATAAGCTTCGGTAATGCAATAAAGAGACTTGAAGTACCGTTAAACCGTGCAGGAGAATAAATTACATAAAGTAATATACCTGCAACTTTGTTAGTCGAAAAATATTTTTTTATAATATTTTAAGAGGTTTTACTATAATAATACTTTTATAGGAGGTAGCACAATGGGAATTAGATTCAGAGTAACCGGTTCAGAAGTAGCGGACTTTGACGAGAGAAGTATCGTAAATGCAGAGTTTTTGTCTGAGTCGCCAAAGGATTCTAATGCAAAGGCGACAGATTACGGCTTAGGAGTCAAAGTTTGGGGACGAGTTTTGTACAATGTCGGAGCTGATAGTGATGATGTATTAAAGCTTGCAAAATGGTCTCAAATACCATCTGAAAATGCAGATTGTTACAGAGTGGCAGAGGTTACAGTAGTTTCAGCAGGAGCTGTTGTAAGGAAGTATGTCATTCCAAATGCTTTTGTTGTAGAGTATTCTGAGAGGGCAGATGATGTGAACGGAACAGGAGAGTTTTACATTCATATCCGTCAAAAGAAGGATAATAATGCGAAAGTGACTGTAGAAGGCGGATATGCCGGAGAATAAGGAATAGGAGGGTTTAAGCATGGCATATAAAGTAAAAATTGAGGGTAATGAAAGTTTTGAACTGGCAAAGGAATGCGTAAACAGTGTGTTTTTATCTACTGATATTCCGATTGATTCAAATGCACGTACCAATGATGCCGGTGCTACCATGGAAATCACAGGAAAGATTCTGACTGCGGTAGATGGAGATCCTTTTGATTCTACAAAAAACATGGCACTTTGGTCAATGGTTCCTGCACAGAGCAAAGATTGCTACAGAAAGGTTACTGTAGAGCAGATTGTAGCAGGAATTACAAAAAGAAAATATGTATTTCCTAATGCATTTGTAGTTGCTTATACAGAGAGGCATGGAGATGAGGAAGGTGTTGGAAACTTTACTCTTGTAATAAAACAGAAAAAAGATAAAATGGCAGGTCTGGTAGTGGAAGGCGGTTATGCGACCGAATAACAGATAATCAGCCGTTAGAAATGTAGGCTGTATGACTTGTCATGCGACCTTTGTTTTTTTATAGTGTTGGCGTCAGGGAATTATCGCCTTGCGACAAGTACCGCCATGCTGACGAGTAGGGAGAATAAATCACCCCCTACTTGAATAAAAGTAGGGGAGAGATATATGAATAAAAAATGTTTAATTGATATTTTAGGTATAACTATGGCCATATTGTGCGCCATAATTACAGGGATCTTTGGAAGGGCATGGAATGGTGGATATATATTTTATATGTTTTCTTTTTTAGTTTCAGGTTCTTTGATCTATTTTCTGATAAAGGATTTTTCTTTAAAAAGAGAAAAGATACAAGATACATTTCTATCAGAACTTGTACTCTTAAGTGAGGAAAATACAGTTATAAGAAGTTGGAGTATATTAGGGAAAAATTCGGTTGTAATAGGAAAGAAAAACAGCGAGGAAGATATAGATATAGACCTATGCGATACTGCTTTTGGTGGAACAGTAAGTGATATTCATGCAGTACTTAACTATGTGGAGGGGCTCTGGTATATAGAAGACATGCAGAGTAAAAACGGAACACAGATAAAAGGGTTTTTAGAAGATAAACTTTATAACATACGAGATGGACAAAGTAGACTTGTAAAAAACGACTATATTTTTTTATTGGACTGAATAAATTACAGATAAGGTAAGAGCTATGGGGAATTTAATACGATGCAAAAACGGTCATATGTTTTCAAAGAGAAGATATGGGAATATATGCCCATACTGTAATATGGATATGACTGAAAGAAGAGAGCTTGAGGAATCTTTTGATGATGCTGAACTTGAAGAAAGCTTGATTAGAATAAAAACCAAGCCGGTGTGTGCATGGTTGGTATGCATTAAAGGACCGAGGTACGGAAAGGATTATAGAGTAGTATTTGGGAAAAAAACTATATTGGAAGAACAGATGCTATGGATATTCAAATTATAGGTGATAATGCAATAAAACAGGAGAATCATGCAATTTTATCATTTGATGAAAGAGATATGGAAGGCACCTTGATTTGTACAGAAGGAGGAGGAATTACATACCTAAATGGTAAGGCTGTGTATACACCTCAGGTTTTGGAAACATATGATGTAATTACCATGGGGGAGAGTGAGTTTTTATATATTGCCTTATGTGGTAAGCAGTTTTCATGGTAAAAATAATTATGAGGTAAATAATATGGAAATTGCTTTATGGGCAAATGTAATTTGCATAATAATTGCTTTTTGGAATTTTTAATTCTAAGGATATCTATACAAGTAAAAAAAGGAAAAAACGGTATATTTGATGTAGAAGCTGTACTTGATATAGGAAAAAAAGGCAGATTCAGACAAATGCATATGGTATTAAGAGAGTAAATGGCGGCATGATGGCGGTTCTTACAGCAGGGGAAGGAAGAGATTATGCAGGAAAAGTTGCGGCACTGACTACGGTAAGAACTTTTACTAAATTATATGACCAATATGACAGTACACAAAGTCCGGACAGCTTCTTTGAAAAGGTATTTAAACTGGCTAATACAAATGTACTAAATATACCGGATATGGGGAAGGCTTATGCAGGATGTATTGTACTAAATGGAAATACATTGAAATACGCCATAGTCGGGCATATGAATATTTATATTTTTAGAGGAAAAGAACTTATACTCCTTAGTAAGGGACAGATTATGGAGGAACTTATAAAAGAAAAAGTAAATAAGGGACTTTTAAGTAAAGAGGCGGCACTTAGAATTTCAGATATAAACAGGGCATATAACTTTGTAGGAAGAGATGATTATATGTCTCCTCTTGTAAGTGGTAGCGAGATAAAATTAAAGAAAAAAAGATATAGTTGTTATGATAACTGAAAGTGTACAAAACAATATTTCAGTTAGGGAAATGGAAGAAGTTCTTGTAAAAAAGAACTCATGTAAAAGAAAAAAAGCAAGAGAGATTATAGAGGTTATCAAGAATAAAGATAAAGAAACGGCTAATCTTGGACTTATACTTATTGGAATGTAGGAGGAGACAATGCGTAAGCAAAACAGCAGATTTAATACAAACTTTATTTCAGAAGAAGGCAGTGCACTCAAAAACAGTGATTATTTTGCTTATGCAGAGCTTGATAATTTTGCCTGTTATGTATTGGCAGACGGTATCGAAGATATAGCAGATACCGAGTCGGCAAAGGAAGCGGTTGAAAGTATAATTGCAAAATTTCAGGAAAAACCGTCAATGTCAAAGGCAAGTATACATAAGTATCTAAAATATGCCAATGAAGTACTTTTAAAGGCTGAAAAGTACATGAGACTAAAGGCATCAATAGTAGTTGCAGTAACCGATTATGAGAATTTGCGTTTAGCATACGCCGGAAATACAAGAATAAGATTATATAGAAATAATAAAGTTTTTTATAAAAGTACTGATACATCTTTAAGCAGTGAGATGGTGTCAAATGAACTGCTTAGTGAAGATGCCTTATCAAGACATGAACAAAGAAGCAATTTATATTCATACTTGGGCCAGAAGGATTTTTTTCTCCCGTAATATCAGGAAAAAAATAAAACTTTTTGATACAGATATTTTAATTCTATATACAAAGGGCATTTGGGAGAATGTTTCCGAGGGAGAAATTGATAAGATTTTTTTGAAAAACAGCGGAAAAAGATCCGAGCGAATGTCTTGGAGAAGTGGAAACTGCACTACTCGATAAAAAAACAGAAAAATATATTGATAATTATACAATTGCAGGGATTTATATTGATAAAGTATTTATTGAGTCGGATACGAAGAAGAAAAGAAGAAGGAAGCTTATTTTAATCAGTTCGATTGTTGCTGTAGTTTTAATATTAGCTACAGTTATTGCTATATATTTTTATACTCGATATAGAAAAGAGTTAAAAGAAGATATGGATACACATTATGATAAGATGCTTAAATTTATTGAAATGGAAAATTATAAAAAAGCGGATACAGAATGTGAAGAGTCAATAAAGAAGGCTGAAGGCCTCAGAGATAAGGATATGAAAGAGTTGCTTTATCACTATGAACAAGTTATTGAAGGAATACTTGAGGCGGATGAAAAATACAATACAGAAAGTTATAGTGAAGCAAAATCTTTATATAAACTTGTATTGGATGAAATTCCATATGCAGACAATGCCGGACTTTCTTATGTAAAAGGAAAACTTGATTTTATTTCAGGATATGAAAGCGTAAATCTAAGTTTGGATAACGGAGATATACTTTTTGACTCTGAAATATACGAAAGGGCAAGAGAACGATACAATGACGCAAAAAATGAGTCAAGAAAGATAGGTTATGAAGAGGGAAAGTTAAAGGCGGAGGCCAAACTCTTAGCAGTAGATCAAGCTATTGCAAAAGATCAGGAAGGAAAACAGGCTGAAGCGGACAAACAGTCAAAAAACTTTCAATCGGCAAATGATATGTTAAGTGCGGGAGATGAGGCGCTAAGTAAAGGAGATTTTTTGTCAGCAAGAGCAAATTATAATACAGCAAAGGATTTATTGGAAAAATCAGGCGAAAGTGCCGGGCTTGCTGAAATCGAGGAGAAAATCTCTACAGCAGATAAGAAAATCAGTGAAAGTGAAGAGGAAAAAAATACTGCAAGCGGCTATGCGATTACAGGAGATGAAGCCTTTTTAAGGGGTGATTTTGAAACAGCAAGAGAAAATTATGAGTATGCAAGAAGACTTTATGTAAAGCTTAATGATGAGATAAATACAATACAGATGGATAAAAAGCTTAATGATGTACAAAAAAGGATTGACGAAATAAAGCAGAAAGAAGCAGTATCTTCTACAGCAACTAATGAATCCACAGTACAGCAAACAAGCGAGTCGGAGTCTTCGTCAAACTGATATTGGAGGAGTTTATAAGGGTATGGGATATTTAGATGAATTTGACGTAAAAAAATACGTTAAGGACAGACTTTCCGAGATAAAAAGATAAAGATGAATATGCTCTTGCAAAAAGTGTTTTATACGAAGGCCTATATAAGATGAGTGAAGTATTTGAAGAAAGATATAAGGCTTTGCACAATAAGGTTTACGAGGAGCTTGAGCGCAAAGAGGAAAGCTATGAAATCGCGATACTTTTACTTTCAAAAAATGAAAATAAATTTTTAAGGATGTTTTTTCCTATATCCGATTTAGATGTAATAGAGGATAAAGGATCCGATATTAAAAAGAGATTCCAAGGAGGACAAAAAAATCCATAAAAACTATTTACCTTGACGCAACCGACAGTATGTGCAAGGCTTTTTTACAAGAAAATATAAGATTAAGTTTTGCAAATAACGGTGAAAAACACACAATTTTAGTACAACCGAAAAAAGCTCTTCGGTACAGAAAAGAATTATGCAAACTTTACGAAACATTTTCTTATAACGGACTTAGGTGGAATACCGTTAATACTGTATACCTGGATCGTTTTTTTGATATAGACCTTTCAGAGATTCCCGAAAGTGCGATAGATGTTGAAGTAGTATATGGGAAATATGCTGATATGATAAAAGAAGAACTTTATCCTATATGGAACATAGAAAGAAATGTATTTAAGAGCAGCACATTTTTAAGTCCAAGTAAAGACGGATTATACTATGAACGTGAAATGGTTAAGCAAAGTAATAAGGAGATTATCTTAAGACTGGTACTAAAGACGGAAGGTATGGTAGGAATAAGACATGAAGAAGAAAAAGATTATAGTAAAAATCCTATGAAGAAAGCTATTCCGATTTAGAAGGCTATAATATCTTTGATATAAGATATACAAAGGAAGAATTGCCGATCGGATTAATAAGCAACAAAAAGAAAAGAGGGAATGCTTGGACGACTTTTAAATAAAAATGGAGAAGAAATACACACTGAGGTGGAAATAGAAAGGATTATTGATGAACTTAATATTGAAGATTATGTATCACTTAAATCCTGCGAAAGAGTACCGGTAATAAGAGAAGTTTTAGATGAAAGTATAATACTTCCTGATATGAACAATTTTTCAAGTAGAGAATTTTTGACAAAAGATGAGTGTCCCGGACTTGTTTTAAGGTTTTTAAGAACCGGTGACAGCAACCTTTGTGAAGCAATGGTAAGATATGCCGTTTCGCAACTACAGATAAGCTTCGATGAATATATCTGTATAGGAGTTTTAGAAAACAGTTACAGTCTATAATAGTGATAGATAAGAGGGGAAAAGCCTATGTCAGATAATATGAAAAATATATTAATTAGCAGGAGCAACGTATGAACTGTATATGGGAAATTGCATTGAAAGCACAAAAAAAGCGGATATAACTTAGAAGATCTCAGATTTATAAACAGTGAGAATCCAAGTCCGTATACTGAAAGTACATTTGACTTCCTGAATGCCGATATGATTGAAAACAGTATTGTGGAGGTAAATCCGATATATCGTTTTGCCAATGAACTTGGAGAAGTATTCCTTCCGGATGTAAAGGGATATGAAAAGGTAAGAGAAATATTCTTAGATGTAATAATGCATTATATAGCAGTATGGGATCTTAGGAGCGGAACGGATAAAAAGGAGCTTAGGGCAATGTATATATTAAAAGAGATAGAAGAGGGAAAGTTTCTAAAAAGTATAAGAAAGACCTTGTTTTCTCTCGGCTTTGAAAAGTCTAAAAGAATTGTTTTTTGTCTGCTTGATTTATACGAATGTAAAGATTACATCACAATTTTTAGAAAGGCACTGAGAGAGCTTTATCCTAAAGCAAACCTTTACAACCACTCTGAAAATTTAAGGAAATTTACTATATTTACAGGGGTCGATAAGACAAAAGAAGATATGGAGAGGATGGAAATGCTGAAAAAACTTTTTTTGCCGATATCTTATGAAACGGAAATTTTTTGGAAACATCACTTTGGCATTATAGGAGTGGATGAAAGCATGAGAATCGGAGAGACAGCAATATATTAGGCTAGTGTTAAAAAATAAATGTACAGGACGGTAGGAATACTATGGGCTATAAGCTTAACAGGAATATAACTAAAGAAGAGCAGGCGACGACATATACAAGAAGCGAGCTTGAGTTAATGAGTGAATACAGACTGAGGGAAGTTTGCCGTAGGGAGCATATAGTAAAGGGACTTGATAAGAACCTGACAAATGAAGAGCTTATAGAGATGATTCTTTCATATTGCCAAAGCTTTGAAGATGAATTGATAAGAAAAGAGATTCCGGGTGGAAGAGAGCGTATAGAGCAAATCCTTGATAAGTTCAGTATAAGAGAGCCTGAGAAAGAAGAACTTCGAATATCCGGGAAAATCAGTATTTATGAAGGTGCTGCGTTAAACTTTTTAGATGACTATAAAATTGAGTACAAAGATAAATTCTTAAATACAAATGCCCTGATTGTAAGTGGGGATAAAAAGGTGTGTGCCGTATTTAATGTTGTATCAATGGGAGATAAAAAGGATTCTTTATATTTGGTAAAAGAGGCTAATCTTTCATGCATTGTTACCGAAACAAAGGATTACAGCCTTTATCTTATGGAAAGGGATGCTTCAGAGTTTATATATCATACATATATAGGAGATAAAGAAGCAAATGCATCACTTCTAAAATATAAAGCCTATAAACTTCCTATAATGGACTTTGAAGTACTTCCACTTATAGAGTTACACATGCCGATAGCTGTAGATTTGGGTTCTACCAATACAACTGTTGCTATGTATGCTGACAGTAGCTATTACAGGCAGATAAATACGGTAAAGCAAAGAGGCATAAAGGAAAATACCATCTGCCATACAATGTTTTTTGAATCTGTCGGTGGAGAAAACTTTATGGAGATGATGATCCCCACAGTTGTGGCAGTAACAGAGGTTAAAGAAGATAGTATAGAGTACGCTTTTGGAAGGAAAGCTTTGTGGTATGCCAATCTAAGCTATACGGATAAAGGTTTTTCAGTCTTTTATGATATTAAAAGATGGGTAGGAGATTTTGAGAGGAAGGAAGAACTCACAGACTCAAAGGGAAGGTACAGATACGTACAAAGAATAGAGATTATAGGAACGTACCTAAGGCATGTACTGGACATTACAAGGGACAGTTTTAAATGCCGCATAAAAGAGGTGTATATTACAGTACCGGTAAAGCAAAAGCATGTGTATGAGCAAATGCTTGGTATTCTGTCAGAAATGCTTTCGTTAGAAATAAAGGTTACTTTGGATGAGAGCACAGCAGTACTTTATAGTTTTATAAGTAAGATGAGGGAGAAAAATCGCTTAAAAGACGGTGAAAGCTATAAGGCACTGATAATGGACTGTGGAGGAGGAACCACGGATCTTAGTGCATGTAAGTTTAAGGTACATGCAAAGGGTGATATACAGACCTATATCATGGAAAACAGCTACAAAAACGGTAATACGGATTTTGGGGGAAACAATATTACCTACAGAATAATGCAACTTCTAAAACTGAAAATTGTATCTAAACTTCTTGAACTTGAGAAAGACCTCGGTAGTGAAGTGATTGAGGAACTGCCGGGTGATCCTTACAGATATATTGATGAGGAAAGTGTGGAAAGCTTCTATGAGGGCTTGCAGAAAGCTTATGAAAGGGTAGAAGAAATTTTACCTACTGCGTTTAAACATTTTGAAACGTATGGCAAGGAGGGGTATTACAGAGTAAGAAATAATTACTTCTTTTTATTTACTCTTGCAGATGAAATAAAACAAGGACTTTTTTCGGGAAATGATATTGTTATAGAGGTACCTGAGGATAAGAATATAAAATCAGGACTTCTAAGGCTTGAGGCGGACCGTTATAAGATTTCTGTATTTAAAGAAGATAAACTTGAAATACTGGAGGAAATGCCAAAGATAAATTTTAACCGTTATGAAGTGGAAAAGCTTATTGCCGGTGAAATATATGCGGTTATGAAAGCATTTATGGAAAGACTTTATATAAATGGGGAACTTTATAACTTTGATATGATAAGGCTTACAGGGCAGTCCTGTAAGATTGGTCTTTTTAGAGATGCACTGAAGGAATTTGTACCCGGTAATATGATGCAAAGTGGAGGCAGTGTTAAAAAAGAAGAACTTAAACTTGCATGTGTCGACGGTCTTATGAGGTATCTGTATGATAAGCGTACAGGATATGCAGGTTTTGATATTAGAGAAGAAGAGGCACTGATACCATATAAGATCAAGGCATTGTCCTATTCGGGCAAAGAGGAAGTGCTCATTGACGGTTTTGAAAGTAATAAAATGACAGGTAGTTTGTTAAGAAGTTTGGAGGATATATTACTTAGAATGTATCTGTATGATGCTTCGGAGAATATAAGATATGAATATCTGTTTCACTTTAAAAAAGATGATGCAAGAGAGACTGACAGGATGGAACTTGCCGGAAGATATAGCGGATATATTAAGCAGGAAGATACTGATGATATACAAAATGGAGAACTGAAAATATTTGCCTTTGTAGACTATAAAAAATGGGGATTTCAGATAGTACCGGTATATAGGTTGAAAGATATATTATATGCAGGAGAGGGTCAGGAATATAAGTTTGAAACTGACGAGTGGATTTGTGACTTTTTTGATGGAGAACACTAAATGTAAAGGAGAAGCTAATGGAAAACAGATACCCTTTGTTTGAGACCGGAAGGATCTTAAAAAGAGAAGCACTTGAAATACTAAGAGACTACCCAAGGGATCTGCTCTCAATTCTTTATGAGGGATATACAAATGGAGTTATAAGAGGCCTAAGATTAAACTCAGACCATGAAAATAAATATATTATCATAGGAAAGGGAATTGTAAAAGCTAAAAGGAGAGGTATATCAGATACATAAAGAAATAAAAGTAGCATACACCAATACCGAGCAAAGGGAGTATTTAAAGTTAAAGTGTAAAGAGGTAAGGGATAAAGACTTTATAATAAGCGAAATAGAGGCTTTTTCTGTCTGAAGAGGAAGAAAGTAGTGATGGAGAGATTTTACTTTGCGACTTTTTGCTCAAGTCGGGGTTTATACTAAGGGATACTTATCTTGACTTTGCCGACATGAGATCTGAGTATGATACTATACATCTTATGAATGCAGATTATGCAGGGTATGGTGAGAAGTCATTTAATATAGATGTATTAAAAGTATATGCTAAAGAATACCTTAATACCAAAAAATGTGAAGAAACTGACAGAATCTTTTGCTATATGGTCATAAACAGTATGGAAGGAATAGAAAGAAGTATTATAGAAAACTATATAGCAGTTAAGGAAGGGAAGCTAAAAGGAGCTCACCTAAGCAATAAAGAAATTTATAACGGACTTTTGGATATATTAAACAGTGCAAAAGATCCGGACGGACAAAAACACACAGGCTTTATGCAAAGAAAGATCTTGGTGGATTAGCAGCAGTTAGGAGGAAAAGATGTCAAACATAATGGACTGCCCTTACGGACACAGGTTTTCAAAAACAAGATATGGAACAATATGTCCACACTGTGGTTTTGATCTGGACACTCCTGAAAAAGTTTATGTAAGTTTAAGGAAAGAATGTGGACTTTCCCTAAAGGAAGAGAGACCGGTATGTGCATGGCTTGTATGTATAGAGGGTGCAAGAAGAGGAAAGTGTTATGTAATAAGCTTCGGAGAAAACTTTATAGGTACGGACAGAGACAATGATATACAGATACTTGGGGATGAGAAGATAAAGAAAAAACATACCCTTATATACTTTGACGAGAATGAAAATAAGGGAATGCTGTTACCTGCAAGAGCGGACGGGATAGTATACATTAAGGATAAACCTCAATATGATAAATATGTATTGGAAGATAAAAAAAATATTTTTAGAGATTGGAAACAGCAAAATTTTTTTATAAAGAATTTTTTTATCAAAACATGAAGAACTGTTGGATAAATGGAAATATGAAGAAATAGGTGCCAAGGAAGATTTGTCACTAAAGAATAGGAAATATAAAACTTTAAAAAGGGAAAAACTTACTTTAGAAGAAAAGTACAAAGATAAGAGAACCGAAAAAAAACTCTCACTTGAAGAGGAGTTTCCTGTATGTGCATGGATTGTTTGTATAGAAGGATCAAGAATGGGATGTTCATACAATATAGTGGAAGGTAAAAATTATATTGGTAAAAATGATACGATGACTATACAAATCCTAGGTTATGATGACATAAGGGATAAAAGGCATGCTGTAATAGCTTTTGATATGCGAGGACTTAAGGGTACTCTGTTGGGAGAAGAGTGTATAGGTTTTGTGAGATTAAACGGGAAGGCTGTATATACTTCGAAAGAGCTGAAAGATGGGGATATTTTAGAAATCGGCTCAGGCAAATTTATGTATATTGATTATGCAGGAAATAATTATGGATGGGAAGAAAAAAGAGAGGAAGCTAAAACATCCGATTATGATGATGTGGAGTAAGAAATTGAAGATGTAGTATTAGAGTAATATAGGTAATACTTCTTTGCACATATATTTGTATTTGAGATATTGGGAGGTGGCATATGGGATCATCTGTAAAAATAAATAACCGTGTAGATATGAGCGGGAAAAAGGTGTCATTTAATGCTAAGGAAATAGAGAATAAAACACCAAATAAAAGAGCTGGTAACAGAAAATTCAACATGGAAAAAATGGCAAAAAACGCATTAGGCTCGATTCCATCCCGAGTTTTAGTAAATGGAAATTTGGAACAAAGAGTAGAAATGGATTTTTTTGAAAATGGGACAAGGCTCTATTCCTACAGTAGCAGGAAACCTGATTAAAACAGAGTTAAATAAATCAGGAGAAAAGGCTATGGGAATAAAAGATATAAATTATGTGCTGTATCATGATACAACAGGAGTGCGTACAGTAGCAAAAGCAACTGCTAGGAATGGAAATAGTTTATCAAGTAATATAAAGAAGGCAGAGAGTAACGGATGGGTTAAAACCGAGATGGGCTGGATGTACAAAGAAAATGGAAAACTTGTAACAGGCTGGAAGCAGATAGACGGCAAGTGGTATTACTTTGAGTCTACCGGAGTTATGCAAACAGGCTGGAAACAGGTATCCGGAAAATGGTATTACTTGCATACAGACGGAGCCATGAGAACAGATTGGAAACAGATAGGTGGCAAGTGGTACTATTTCCATACAGACGGAGCTATGAGAACAGACTGGAAACAGATAGGTGGCAAGTGGTACTATTTCCATACAGACGGAGCTATGAGAACAGGTTGGAAACAGATAGGTGATAAATGGTACTATTTATATGAAGACGGTCATATGGCAAAGTCTGAAAAAATACAAGGGAAAGACGGGAAGGTTTATGATATTGATGAAAATGGGGTTTGCAGCAATAATTCTAACTCAGCAGAGGATGAGTTGAGTAGAAAGATAGATGATTTTATAAATATTGCACTTAATGAAAGAGTTGAAAATACCGGGTTTGTTGAGAATCAAGTAAAGAAAAAGAAAAGAAATAAAAATGGAGAGATAGTAGAAGTAATAGAAGGGGATAATATAAACAGATATGGAAAATGGTATGGTGATAATGGCGTGCCATGGTGTGCAATATATGTTTCGTGGTGTGCTAATGAGGCAGGAATATTAAATAATAGAGGTATTGCAGGAGATGCAGGAAAACCGGTTCCGAAATTTGAATCTTGTAAAAACGGAAAAAGTTTATATGAAGAAGCCCAAAAATATCATAATGTAGATAGTGGTTATGAACCCTAAAAAAGGGAGATTTATTTATACATTTAAATAGAAATAAAAAAAGGCGAATTAGATGGGACGGGGCATACAGGAATTGTTATAGCTTATAATAGTGCAGATAAAACTGTATATACGGTTGAAGGAAATTCTAATGATAGAGTATCTGTGAAAAAAACACATATTTATTATACTACGAAGGGACATAAATACTTTGATGGATTTTGTAGTAACGGAGGAACTGATTATGGTGTAGCTCCGGATAGACCGTTGTTGAGAGGAGGGAAAGTGATAGATAAAAAAATACATATATTCACAATAATACTCTTGCTGATGTGTTTTTGTTTATGGATGCGGGATAAATAAATATTCAAAAAAACAGAAAAAAATTCATTGATTATAATTATGGTGTAGAAAATCTTTCAGATGAAGATGCAATAAAAGCTTGTAAAAAGAAATAGTATCTTTTATGGATACAGGTATAGAAACGGGTGAAGCTGTCGAAGGTATTAACGGGGAAAAACTTTGCCTATTTTTAAGAACAAAGAAGATGAAGATAAATTAGAAATCTATCATAGAAATTATATAAAAGATAGTGCTTATAATTATTTGACTGCAATGTATAGAATCACAAGGTTTAATTCCGGCATGGGAAAGGCAAAAACAGGATTTGACGGTGGAACCATCAGGTATAAATTGGAAGCTGAAGAAGATTACAACATTCTGTCGAGAAGAAATAATGAAATATGTATTGAAGCTGTTTTTAATAAAGACAGCAGTCTTGGAGACGGGATGCCGGATACAGATAAGGGTCAGATATTTCTCACTCTTTGTGATGACAATAAATGGAGAATTTCTAAAATATCTCAATGGTATGATGATTTAGTGTTCTATGAATTGGAAGAATATATAGATGAATTTTTTGACAGTCAAAATAATGTAAAAGAGGATTATGATACTTTTATTAGGAATTATGGGTACGATAAAAATGGGAATAGAATACCTATGCAGATGCTAAGATATTCTTTAAAGGACGCGATCTTGGCGAGCAGCAGTTTTGATGTGTTGGAGAATTTAGATGACAGTTATATATTGGAATATCTTTCTAAACTTGCAACCTATATTGCTTATGAAGAGATATATGCCAGACATGGGAAAATGTATCCGAAATATTCTATAGAATATAATTATTTCAATGGATTGAGCTGGTATAAAGAGAATAAAGAATTCAGTGAGGATGATTTAAGTGATACTGAAAGGCATAATTTAGAGATTATAAAGTCACATTTGGAAGAGTTTTAGGAGAAAAAGAGTATGAAACATAAATTATTAAGTGTAATTAGCATAAGTTTTTATATTACTTCTGTTATTCAATGTTAAAACTGTTGCCATTGAAAATAACGATAACAATCCTGTAATGACGGATGAAAAGAGTTATAGAGATTATTAAAGAGATTGCCGATTTTTATGGATTCAGGAGAAAAAGATTGGTGATGAGATATCTTGCAGAGAGTCGGATGGATATAATGATTATTACTTTAAAAAAATAAGGAGGATGAAGAAAAAAACTATATAAATACCATAGAGATTATATTAAAGATGCGACCTATGATTATTTGTGTGAAATGTATGATATAAGGTTTTATAGAGGAAGATGTACACAGTCACAAACGTCAAGAAGTGATTTAAGTAGTAGCCTATACTATAAAATTAATACAAAAGGTGAGTTTAGAATAAAGAGCAAAGATAAAAAAAGTGCATGTGTTCAAATACAATTTATAAAAAAAAGTGGTTTTTGGCTGAGGATATGCCGGAAATCAGCGACGGTGAGGTGTATTTGGAACTGTGTGAGGACAATAAATGGAGAATATCTAAAGTTTCTCAATGGCTTAATGATTTGGCATACTATGATTTGGGAAATGAAATGAAGGTGTTTTTTGATCCGGAATATAGTTCACTACCTGAGTATAAAGAATTTATAGAAAAAAATATGGCTATGATTCAAAAGGTAATAGAATCAGTATGTACATAAGTACAGATGATAATGATGAGATTTTTATGGGAAGTGATACAGATATTATCAGCAGCCAATCAAATTTAGAAAAGCTGAAAAAACTTTCCAAGTTGGCGTCATGTATGGCTCGTGAAGAGATATATGCCAGACATGGGAAGATGTATACTAAAAAAACAGTCCGGAATATAATTATTTTTATAAGAAAAAAAGCTGGTATGAGGAAAATGAAAGTTTTTAAAGAGAGCGATTTAAATGACATTGAAAAAGAAAATATAAAGATAATTTCTGATTATATTGAAAGTTTTTAACAGAGATTAGAAATTATCGTGTTATTTAATGGAATAAAAGATAAATACGTGGAGGTGTATTATGAGGGCGGAACTTTAGAAATATACGGTTTTGATTTTATTGATATACAGGAATTCTATTCAGAACTTTTGCCCAATAAACATGGTAGGGCAATTATTGGAGGTACTATAAGTGGTGCCAACAAAGAAGAATACTTATCATCCGGTGGAAAGCTGACACAAATAATTACTAAAACTGATGAAGACAAGAGTATAGTGCTGTTTTGCGGTATTGTTACTTCCTGTAATATAAAAAGTAACGGAGATGTTCACTATATGACTCTGGGCTTGATGACACAAAGTATACTTATGGATGGAAAAGAGCATATAAGAACATTTCAAAATGCAGGAGTTAGCTACAGAGATATTATTGATATTATCATAGAAAATTATAATAACAGTGCATTTATAATGACTTCAGGTGATGATAAGAAAACTCAGGGTTTCATGTGTCAGTATAAGGAAACTGATTGGGAGTATATAAAAAGGTTGGCATTTTCTGCTAACACGGTGATATATCCCGACTATAGTGTAGAGGGCGTTAAGTTTTTTATAGGACTTCCAAGTAGGCAGGAAAAACTATTGAGATCGGAATATTACGAACTTGGAGTTGACAGTGGTGATGAGTCTTTACTTAATTCAGGCAAGGCATATTATAAGGTTGCTGTAAGAGAACATTATGAAATAGGGGAAAGATTAACATTTCTTGACGAAACACAGGCTGTTGTAGCAAGAGTTAGCAGACTGGAACATAGAGAAGTGATTAATGAGTACATATTAATGAAAGAAAGTGATGTAAAGACTAAGGCGTATCAGAATGAAAAACTTATAGGTGCGGCATTATTTGCAAAGGTAAGCCAAGTTGAAAAGGAACTTGTAAGAGTGAGTATAGATGATGATGAAAACGATTCCGGTGATAAGGCGTTCCTAAACTATGCTACAGTATATTCTTCACCGGAAGGAGGGAGCTGGTACTGTATGCCCGAGGTTGGAGATAGGGTAATAGTGAAATTCCCTGATGCAAATGAACAAAATATATATGTACAAAACGCTTTTCATGTAGGCAGTGCAGGCGGTCGTGATAATCCTGAAATTAAATTTTTCAAAAATAAAGAGGGAAAGGAAATCAGATTGAGTCCTGAAAGTGTGCTTATTACAGATAATAACGGTTCAAGTATAGAACTTAAAGATGATAAAGGAATAAGTATAAAAAAAGTAGCGGGATGATATCAATAGCTGCAAAAACTGAGGTGTTGATAGAAAGCAGTAACGCAGGTATAAGTTTAATATCGCCGACATCAGTACAAATAACGCAAAACGGAACTCAGATAGAAATGAATGATGGGATAACTCATCAGGGAAGCAAAGTGTACCTAGGGTAAAATACTAAATAGCTATATTGCATAGGGGGTGTATATGTCAGAAAAGAATCAGGCTGAATGGATATATGAAGTATTAGGTAAGAAAAAAGGGGTTTTTGGGGCATCAATAAGGGAGCTTACAGATGTAGAAGAGAAAAAGATCAAAGACAAAATGTTGCAGTATTGGAAAGAACATAATGATGAAAGCACAGAATTTCTTGTTAACGGTGCAATACTTTGCTGTAGTCGTGGAAGTGATTATTCTACACTGAATAGTGCTGATCATGGCGTCTATACCGACAGCAGTGAAACCGGAGCACTTGCGAATATAGATGATAAAAAATTTGACGGATTTGTTTCATGTTCAAAATGGAATGAAGAACCACTTGTAGCCAAACATAGTTGTCGTTTTAAGCTTGGAGAATGGAGAAATGTAAGAAAGAATGTTTCCATAAACGGCAAATATGCCTTAGATACAAACTCATATTTACCATGCAAGCATGGAGGAATAATATCACCTGTAACATCAGGGCAGGAATATACACTAAGTAAGTCCTATAATAAATATCCTAAATTTTTAAACGATGACGGTACTGTAGATGAATTGATTGTAAAAAAGCTGTTACTAAGGAATGTATCAGTTATGAAAGAAAATGAGATAGATGCCCTTATTAAGTTGGGAATATATTTGTGTGTATGTGAAGATGTTGAAATTTTAAAAAAGATTATTAATTGTGGATATATTTCTTCACATTATAATAGAGGTATAGCGGAAAGTGGAATACAGCTTACTATTTTTAGATAATTTTTATATATGTAGCTTCATGTGCAGAAGCATATTGTAGATTTTGTGCTTCTGCAGGGAAAGTTCTTTTAGTGCAAAACTCCAATTGGTTTAGATATGGAGAAGCCTGTAAAATATTTAAAAGAAAATAATAAAAAGCATTGTAGGATTAAATATAGATGGAGATAGAGCTTTTGGAAAGTATAGAAAATATGCTTTTGAATGTAAAGTTATTGGAAACAATGGTTACAGCAGGTAATCTTTATGGGAAAAAAGGAGATAAGGCGGTAGTGGATTTGACCACTAAAATGGCAACCATTGGAGAAGAAAAAGGAGGAGCAGTAGAAGGAATGTCAAAAAATATAAAAACATATACACTACAATATATTGATGGGAGAATGGAAAATAAAATAATTAAGGATAAGAGTCTTGGCTATACAACAGGTATGTTACCGGGCTTTTCCACGTATATACATAAAGTACATTTATTTTCATTTGCAGATAGTACTTTTATGAGTGGGATGAGTAAATTTATAGATGATATAGTAAAAAGCATAGGTGCCAATATCTCGGGTGTGGCTACAACAATCAATTATGGAACTGCAGCAGTATCTATAGCTATGGCAAATCCGATTTTTGCTCCAATTTCTGCTCCAATAGGAGTAATTTGTACACTGCTATCAACAAGTGCAGGATTTGCAGATGTTATGAGATCCGATAGTGAAACCGAATATAGTAAGGTTTTAGCGATTAAAGAAATCAATAAATGTATTAATATGAGCTATTTGGGAGGATGCATTGGATTGTATACGGCATATGCGTGCCATGAAATTGAACAACCGGAAGATAAAATGGATGCATGGGACACTTATAAAAAAATTATAATGGAAAAAAACAGATGCAAAAAGCAAGAAAGGAGGGATATGCAACACAGGATAAAAGTATTGAAAGGTGGAAATGTGATGAAACAAAAAAATTGGGACAAGGCTATAGCTATAGTATAAGTATTATTGACTCAAAAGATACCATTCAGAGATTAAAAAAACTTTAACGATAATATGAAGCATATAAGGATAAGTGGAGAAAAATGGAGCAGGAATTCCTATCCCACCAAAGACTATATCTGAGGTAGAGGAGATGGCGGAGTTTAAAGAAATAAAGAATTTGGAAGAATTAATAGAATATATGCACAGATTAACTGCAAATAAAAATAAAGAATATTATCTGTATGCTCTTTCTGTGGTTGGATTAGACGGGACGGGATTTAGTGGTAGAATAACATATGAATCAGATAATGGAGAAGAAAAAATCATAGATGAATATGGGGTATTGTATTTGGGGGATCTATTCAAAAAGTATTAAAGCAGTTTTGGCTAAGGAGAATATATGAATGTGGTTGAGAAAAAAATAAACTTAAGATAATCCTAATAATTACAAGTATATTGACTTTAGTGTTTATAGTGATAGTTGGCGTAGAGTATTTGAATGAAAAAAAGAAGAGATAGAGCACTTAAATACTATAATGAGATATCTACTACAGTAATTCTGGCAGATACACTGGGAATGGACTTGGAATGCAGTGATAATAAAGGGAATACTTGGGTCATGAATGGGAGTGATACAAGTTTACTTGACATGGTTACTAGGGATATTACAGATTATATATCATGGGATAAGCAGAGTCTTTACAACTACAAAATTATAAAAAAATGAATATATGCAGAAATATATAGATAATTTTAATGATAATATGAAGCATATAAGAATAAGTGGAGAGAACGGAGCAGGAATTCCTATTCCACCAAAGACTATATCTGAGGCAGAGAAAATGGATGAGTTTCAAGAAATAAATAATTTAGATGAACTGATAACATATATGCACAAACTAACAAAAAAATGGTGAATATTATTTGTATGCTCTTTCTGTGGTTGGATTAGACGGAACTGGATTTAGTGGCAGAATAACATATAAATCAGATAATGGAGAAGAAAAAAAATTATAGATGAATATGGGGTATTGTATTTAGGGATTTATTCAAAAAAATATTAAAATAATTTCGATTAAAAATATTATGGAAATATTTTGACTAATGGGAATATATGAATGTGATTGAGAAGAATAAACTTAAGGTAATCCTAATAATTACAAGTATATTAGCTTTAGTGTTTACAGCAATAGTTGGTGTAGAGTATTTGGATGAAAAAAGAAAAGAAAGAGCACTTAAATACTATGAAGAAATAGCTATTACAGTAACTTTGGCAGATATACTGGAAACGGAATTGGAATACAGTGATAATACAGGTAAAAGTTGGATAATTACGAATCAGAATGAAAGCTTTACCGATATAGTCAGCCGGGATATTGCTGACTATATATCAGGGAAGAAAAGCAGTCTTTATAACTACAAAATTATAGAAAACGAAGATACGCAGAAATATATAGATAATTTTAATGACAACATGAAACATATAAGGATAAGTGGTGAGAACGGATCTGAAAATCCTATTCCACCCCAGACTATACCTGAGGGAGAAGGGATGGAGGAATTTGAAGAAATAAAGAACTTGGAGGAACTCATAGCATACATGCATAAAGTAACGAAAAATGGTGAATATTATCTGTATGCTCTTTCAGTAATAGGATTAGATGGTTCAGGCTTAAATGGTAGAATAACATTTGATATGGGTGATGGAACAGAAAATGTTATACATGAGAGTGGAACAATAGGTATTAGAGAATTATTTACTATGGCATATAGAACTTATGAATATGAGAGAGGTATAAAAAGTTGGAGGTGAATGAAAATTTTTTAAAAAAAGTCAATAGTAATTATTACTGTGACATCAATATTAACATTACTGTTCATAGTAATCATTAGAATAGAATATTTGAATGAAAAAAAGGAGAGATAAGGCGCTTAAATATTATAATGAAATATCTGTCACAGTAATTTTGGCAGATACACTGGGAATGGATTTGGAATGCAGTGATAATAAAGGGAATACTTGGGTCATGAATGGTAATAATACAAGCTTGCTTGATATAGTTACTCAAGACATTGCAGATTATATATCAGGGAAGAAAAAGAGTCTTCACAGTTATAAAATTATAGAAAATGAAAAACATGCAGAAATATATAGATAATTTCAATGACAATATGAAACATATAAGAATAAGTGGAGAGAATGGAGCCGGAATTCCTATCCCACCAAAGACTATAGCAGAGGGGAGGGGATGGAGGCGTTCAAAGATATAAGTAATTTGGAGGGACTGTTAACTTATATGCATAAAATAACAAAAAAAACGGTGAATATTATTTATATGCTCTTTCTGTGGTCGGATTAGATGGATCTGGACATAATGGTAAAATAACATATGTATCAGATAATGGAGAAGAGAAAAATATTGAGAGATTCAGGAAGGCTTAGCTTGTTTGATTTATTTGAGAATTGGGAGTAAAGATTATTACTGAAAAAAAGTTGATGAAATGTGTGATTGTTGTTTTTATCGAAAGAGAACATAAGCGAAAAAGAATAATTATGTTATAGCAGGAGCATTCTCAGGAGAAACAACAAGAAAAGGTATAAACATTTCATTACAGACAGTTTATGTATTTTCAAGAGGAACTGGAGATATTTTCAGTAGTAATGAGGCTTTTTCAGAAATACTCTCAGAGAGTATTGGAGGAGAAACATCAAAGGGAGCCGCGGCACTTTCATGTGGAACAACAGTAATCTCATATCTATTGTTGATACCTGCAGTAGCCGCCGCTCCATTTGCAATCACTCTAGGTCTTATATGTACAACCTCAGGATTGGTAGGTGGAGGGCTTGATTCCATCAGAGCTAATAATGAGTCTAAAAAAAGTAAAGAGTTATACTTGGAGTCGGTAGATGAAAGTTTATTTATTCTAAGGATGGAGGATTACTTATCATTATATTTTTACATTCTCTCTTAGAGTTAGTAATTTACCTGAGTATAATGGAAGTGTATGGAATGATTATGATAAATCTCATTCATCTCTAAGCGGACAAAAAGCGAGGAATGTGGGATATCTTACAAAAGATGAATACAGAATAGATAGTGATGCAACATATAAATTACTAGGTAAAGGATATATATATAGTATTAATTACTTTGACAGTTATTTAACTATAAAAAAATAAAAAAAATTTTAATGAAAACATGAAACATATTAAACTCTGGCACTACGGAGATAAAAAAATATAAAACTATATTTGAAAATGAAAAGAATGGAAGAATTTACTGAAATATCAAGTGTTGAAGAAATGTTTTCATATATGAAGAAAAAAATCAAGTAGGTATTGATTATATCAATGAATTAAATGTGGTAGGGTATGATAGAACAAATCAGCCCACAAAAAAATTATATATGATTATGGAAATGGTGAAGAGAAGATTTTTGGTAGAAAAAGATGTTATTGGAATAATGTAATTGTTTAAAAAAATAACTCTCTGAGGTAGATGATATATGGATTCAGAAGTTAAAAAGAAAAATTAAGAAATATAATATTTATATATTTATTTTTTTATTCTTGCAGGTATTTTTGATATTGGGAGTGCAGAAATTAAAAAGCATATATTGAAAAAAAGTAAGATTTGATAGAGAACAAAAAGGCTTATAATTTTTAGAAGTGAAGGTTTTTTTCGAGATATAGACTTTCAAAATTTGTGTATGCAAAATTAGAGTTTACAAATCATAAAGGCGAAGTATTTATAATAGAAGATGACAATGATATGAAAAAGTATAGATACAGAGGAGGAAGAATATATTGCAGGGAAAAACGGATAAATTTGGTAGCTATCGTTTTTATAGAAGGAGAATACACACAGGAAAGAATAAAGAATTTTTAATGACAATATGAAACATATTAAGTTATGGAATTATGCTGAAGAAAAAAATATAAAACAATAGCTGAAACTGAAAGAATAATGGAGTTCACTGAGGTGAAAAATATAAATGAATTGTGGGAATATTTAAGTCATGAAAAGGTTGAGGGGTTATCTAATATGGGAGTATTGGATACGATAGGATATGATGGGACTGAACAACCGGCAAAAGATTATATATGATTATGGAAATGGAGAAGAGAAGATTTTTAGAAGAAAATGATGTAATGGGAATATCAGAATTATTTAGAAATAATTCTTTGAGAGATGGGCAATTTGGATCATAAAAGTGTAAATAAAAGTAAGAAATAAAAGGTATGTGTATAGGTGACTATAGTGTGTAGTAATAAAATGGTGTGCTATTTTAAGCTCAAAGTTTATTGATAAGGCAATTTAAACACTATATTTTTATGGGGTAATGTGATAATGGACATTGAAATTATGCAAAAACGGTTGTTTTTTGAAAGAAGCGAAGAGTTTTTAAAAGAGTTTCATATGAAAAAAGATGAGTATGAACAATGGATTATTAAGGACTTGGAGGAACTTTTTGGGAGAAAAAAATGCTAAATATATTGTGATTTCGCCGCTCTACAGCAGCTTTGTTACGCAGTCATATGAATATAGACTGGGGGTATATGGAAAAGATTTATACTTGAGCAATCTCGATAAAAGTATATACAGGGAACTTCCTTTAATGAAAAAGTATATAACAGAGGATTTTGCTACGATAGATAAATATATGCTTAATCATTCGGAGATTGAAAAAAAGTTACAGATTTTTCAAAAAAAGGATATAAAGTATCAATATAGCCTTAGATATTTGATGACAGGAAGGCAGATATGGAGAGAATTAATAGAGTGCTTCGTTGAACATATTAATAAGAAAAATGTGTATACCTTAAATGATTTTTAATATAGTATATGGCTTGTATATGGAGAGGGGAGAACACTTTTTTAGTGGAAATATTGTATGAGTGAAAGATATTTTCTTATAGGTACTGACGAAAGTTATGAGCCTTTACCTTTAATGATTGATGTGAGAAAGAGCATAAAAGAAGAATATCTTGAAGAAGGAGAAAGTTATAAGCAAGCGGGGATATCTTTAGTGAATATACGGAACTCATTTGACGAGCATACTAAATATCCGGATATAATGGATCAGGGAATATTTATGTTGTCTGATGAAGCATACAGGATATTTAAGCTTTATGAGCCGGCAACAGTAATAAAAAGGGTTCTTTTAATGGGAGAAAGCAGCGATGAAGCATATGAGTATATAATCCCGATTCTTAAAAGAATAGATTGTCTGTCGGACAGAACTACATTCAGGCGTGGACGATATATAGATAAGGGAATACTTATAGGTAAAAATATACCAGATACAGCTTTATTTAAGATACCGAATGTTGACGGCATGTCTACTGTTGCAAGGCTTGATTTTGTGGAAAGCCTATTAAAACGAGGCATGAAAGGAATTTGCCTACAGGCTTTGGAGATTGAGTAGTAAAAAAATACTTGTAAAGGAGCATTTTAAAATGATTGGCTTAGGAAATGTAAAAGTACATAGTTTATTGGAAGTAGAAAGTGTAGCTGATTTAAATTTTACAGTAAAGCCATGTAGTCATGCATGCGTAAAATTGAAGGTTAATATCAGTTATAGTTTTACTAATCAAATTAAAAAAACATAATAAATGAGATAAAAAGGCTCCGATATAGGCATAGAGTATACTGACACAGCCGATAATAAAACCAAAGTTTTGTTCAAAGGAATAATCGAAAGTTTTTAGATTTAGTAATGATTTAGGGTGTCTGCGTATGCCATATAGAAGCATTCAGCAAAAGTTTGTTGATTGATAAAGAAAGAAATGACAGGTTGTTTCAAAATAAGGAAGATAACATAAAGTCCGTTATCGAAAATATATCTTCAAAAGTTGAAATGAGGGCGATTTATAATACAGAAATTAAAAAGTTTGGAAAGCTGTTTTTACAATATAAGGAAACGGATTGGGAGTTTATAAAGAGAATTGCAAGTAACTTTGGAGAAGTGCTTGTGGCTGATTATAAATCAGGAGTAACAGCTTTTTATTATGGTATGCCATATAGTGAAGATATGGTACATTTCCATCCGGATCATTATGAATCAGGGTTTGAAATAGATATTTATGAAAAAAAATGATTTATCAAAAAGTAGACCATAGTATGCCTGTCGGGGATAGATACTATAAAATATCAGACTATAATGACTATGAACTTGGAAGTAAGACGGAGTTTATGGGCAAAAATCTTTTTATAAAAAGAGAAAAAAATAGAAACCCGAGAAGGGTATTTGGTTTTTTACATATAAAATTTGTGATAAACAATATATAAAATCAACACCAAAAATTTAATGAGAATATTACAGGGCTTGTAATCGGTGGGAAGGTTGTAGATGTGAAAGAAGAGCATATCTATGTCAAAAGTGATATTGACTGTTCTGAAAGTGTTTTTCCGGTTGTATGGATTCCGATTACAGGAAATGTCATGTATTGCATGCCTGAAGTAAACAGCAGAGTGCAGTTATATTTCGGAGACAGTGAAGAAAGTAAGATTGTCATTGCCTCTGATATAATTGATCATATTAAAAAGAGCGATAGGGGGCTTATCACAGAGGATAAAAAGGAAATGTCAGTGGATGAAACTTCTGTTAAATGTGGAGGGTCAAGTATGTTAAGCCTTTCATCAGCATTAACAAACTTTGGAAGTATCGAAAAACTTCATATAAATGCAAAAGGAAAAATAAAAATAGAGGCACAAATGATTTCTATTGAATCAAATGATGAGATAACAGTGTTAAAAAGATAAGGGAGGCTATAGGCATGGAATACTTTGATGAAGAGGTAATAAGTGCAAAGCACATAAAAAGACGTGATGAATACGGAAGTATAGAAGAGGGGCTATATATACAAAACTCACTTACATTATTTCATAAAGAACTGTTGTTTGAAGAAAAGTTGTCTGTAATGATGCCGAATGAATTTGTAATTATGTTACCTGAACTTGTATACACTAAGTACATATCTGAGAAAAAGCCTGATGTTATATATACAAATCTTGATGGGAGCATAAATTTCTCATTTAATTTATTAGTGACTTCAGCGGGCGAAAGGGATATGAGCTATGCCATAAACATGTTAAAAACAATGATAAAAAACATGAATCCGGCATATGTCTTTTTTGAAGATAAAACAATTGAAAGTGTTGCAGGGAACAGTATAAGCTTGATACAGTTTAAAAGCTATGGAATTGATGAAGCTGCTTATAACATAATATATTTAATCAGTATAGATAAATATATTATTCAGGGAGCATTTAACTGTAAGTATAATGATATGGATGAGTGGAAAAGAGCAGCTTTTGAAATGATAAAGTCGATAAAGTTAGAATAAAGAAAGAAATGATAACTTGAATCGTGGTAGTATTGATTGGTAGAGGGATGGTAAAATAAAATTTAGGGGGCTGTCGGGAAATGGCAGTCATAAAAGAGGGAGGAGTTACTTAAAATGAGTCACTCCTCCTTAAGTTTTTACATAAAAAAAGATGGCTAACGATAACCATCTTTCTCCGTTACATGTTATAATGTAACTATGCTCACAGTTAATTATTATAACGACTTTTTGAAATAGGTCAACAGAAAATCAACTTTAGCTTCTATGAATTGAGTTTGCCTGATGACGATCCAGTCTATACCCTAAAAAAAGTTATGGAGGATTTAGATTTTTCCGGACTATTAGCCAATTGTTCGGATAAGGGAAGAACAGGGTACAATCCAATCATGATGTATGCAGTTATTACTTATGCAAATATGCGAGGAATTCGTTCTATTGATCGTATTGTAGATTTATGCGAAAGAGATATTGCTTTTATCTGGCTTACTCAAGGGAGGAAGCCTAAAAGAGATGCCTTTTATGATTTTAAAGGTAAGAAACTTACTTCAGATATCCTAGACGACTTAAACTATCAGTTTATGAGACGATTAAAAAAAGAAGGGTTTGTAACATTAAAAGAATTATTTATCGATGGAACGAAAATAGAAGCTAATGCCAATCGTTATACTTTTGTATGGCGTGGAAGCATTAATTATCATCTTGCAGGTCTTCTGGATTCTATTGATAAGCTTTATTCAGACTATAACTCTTTTTTACAAGATAACAGTTTTGGGGAGAAGTACGAGCTTGGAAATGCACAGATGTTTGTGATTGACGGAATTGATAAAGTCAGAGATGTTATTGAAAAGAACAGAAAAAGAAAGATTACAAAACATAAAAAGTTATCTAATAACCGTATTATAGAGATTGATAACTGTTCACCTATTGAAATACTTAAGCTTCAGAAAAATCTTATGGTTATTGCTGACGGAGAAGGTATTGTATTTGTTAACGGAAAGGGCAAGAGAAAGCCAAAACTTCAACAACTCTATGAAGAGCTTGAACATTGTGGACAGCAATTAATGCACTATAAAGAATGCTTTGAGATTATGGGGAAAGATAGAAACAGCTACTCAAAAACTGATTTGGAAGCAACCTTTATGCGAATGAAGGAAGATCATATGCTGAACGGGCAGCTAAAGCCGGCATACAATGTACAGATAGCAGTAGAGAATTATTTTATTGTGCATGGTTATGTAAGTAATGATCGTACAGACTATAACACACTGATTCCTGTCCTTGAAAAGCATAAGAAAGCATTTGGAGAAGTGCTTGAAGAAGTTACGGCAGATAGCGGCTATTGTAGTGAGAAAAACCTCTTATATCTGAAAGAAAATCAAATAGACAGTTATATAAAACTACAGGATCATGAAAAACGAAAAACAAGAGCATACAGTAAAGATATAGGCAAATACTACAACATGAAGACAATGGTATTTGAGGATGAGCAAGTCTATATATGTCATGACGGCCGTGAACTGAGACATATCAACACAGAAAAGAAAGAACAGAATGGTTATACACAAACATATGAAGTATATGGATGTTCAGACTGTAGTGGATGTGAACATAAGTCTAAATGTTTATACAAGTATAATCCTGATAAAGATATTGATAAGAATAAAGTAATGAAGATCAATGAAGTATGGGAAGAACTCCGAGAGAAGTCACATGCTAACATACAGAGTGAAAAAGGTATTCTGAAACGACAGATACGCTCTATTCAAACAGAAGGTCATTTTGGAGATATTAAAGAGAATGAAGATTTCCGACGCTTTAACTATCGTACTTCAGATAAGGTTTATAAAGAATTTATGCTTTTTTTGCAATAGGAAGAAATATAAATAAATATCATCGTTTTCTCTATGCCAAACTAAAGAAATTTGAAGGTAAACCACAGGAGAAAACAGCATAGTAAAAAATGCAAAAGCAAAATTTCAGCAAAGGGGGTTTTATGCCCAAAAACAGACAGTATTATAGAAAAACAAAATATCCTGACAAAGTCGCAAAGCCCAAAAGCCTTGTATTTGTCAGGATATTTCTATTTCGTTCTGCGGGAAGTAAAATTACTTATTTCCCGACAATCCCCTATTTTGAAGTTATCTATTTCTAGACAACTCCCCTTTGCTATGACTACAATATAGCTATTATTTTGTACCTTCCTTTGACTTTGGAAGGAGTACATTCAATAGTACAGCCATGATAGTTGCAACAACTACAGGGCTCTTTCCGAAGATAGTAGTAAATATTTGTGGGAATGCGGCAAGTGAACCCTGTGCCTGTGAAATACCTACACCGAGAGCTACTGAAAGTCCGACAATAGATGTGTTTCTAAAGTCCATCTTCTCTGTGAAGATAAGCTTGATACCTGTCATTGCTATTGAAGCAAATACCGATATTGTAGCACCACCGAGTACACATAACGGAATAGTTGTAAGGAGTGCTGAGAACTTAGGTATAAGTCCAGCTATAAGGATTATAATACCTGCAAGTCCGAGAACCGCTCTGTTTATAACCTTTGTTGTTGTTACAATACCCACGTTCTGTGAGAATGTAGCTGTAGGAAGTCCACCAAGTGCGGCACCGAGTATATTTGAGATACCGTATCCTATGATACCGCTTCTAAGCTCATCACCTGTAGGAAGTCTGTCCATAGAACCGCTTGTTGTGGCTGATAAATCTCCGATAGCCTGAATAGAGTTTATAGCAAATAAAAGTCCGATTGCTATACAAGCTCCCGTGTCAAACTTTACACCGAAGTGAAATATCTGAGGCAGTGAGAATACACCTGCACTTGCTACTGATGAGAAGTTGACCATACCAAGCACCAATGCAAGAATATAACCGCAAATCATTGCCACCAATATTGAAGCAAGTTTTAAGATACCTGTAGCAAAGTTGTTAAGTATTATAACAATAATAAGTGTAAAAATTGCTACACCCCAGTTCTTTACAGAACCGTAGTCATCTTTTCCAATGCCACCTGCCATATAGTTTACAGCGACAGAGTAAAGTGAAAGACCTATAGTGAATACTACAGTACCTGTTACAAGCGGTGGGAAAAGCTTCTGAATTTTCTTAACAAAGAGACCTACCAGTATTGCAACAATACCGCCGACTATCTGGGCACCAAGTATAGAAGCTACACCTGAAGTTCCTGCAATATCCTGCATAGTAGGAACGTATGCAAAGCTTATTCCCATGATAACAGGAAGTTTTGCACCGATTCTAAAAGTCTTTGTACCTATACCGAACAGCTGTAAAAGTGTAGACAATGCGGCAACTACTAAAGCTGCCTGAACCATAAGTACTCTGTCAGGATCTGAAAGCTTTGCAACATTTGCTACTATAATAGCAGGTGTGATACATCCTACAATCATTGCCACAACGTGCTGAAGTGCAAGTGGAAGAGCATCTGAAAACTTTGGGAAACCGTCCATTTCAAATATAGAAGCATACTGCTTCTGGCCTGCATTTGCTGAATTACTCATATTAATACCTCCCTGATCAATCTACAATTCTTGTACCTGTCTTACCGTTAATAGCATCTTTGGCTTTTTCAAGCAATGTTATCATTGCAGTTTTGTTTTCACCTGAAGCAGCAAAATCTACTGCGGCAAGTACCTTTGGAAGCATTGATCCCGGAGCGAACTCTCCGTCATCAGCATACTTTAAAGCTTCAGCTGTGCTGAGCTTATCTAACCATTTTTCATTTTCTGTGCCATATCCGATGGCAACCTTTTCAACAGCGGTAAGGATGATAAGTGTATCTGCACCTACATTCTTTGCAAGAAGAGCGGCAGCTGCATCCTTATCGATTACTGCAGGAGCACCTGAGAGATGCTTTCCGTTTGATACTACAGGGATTCCGCCACCACCGCAGCAGATTACAACCTGTCCGTTATCAGCCATTGACTTAATAGCGGACAACTCAATAATTTCCTGTGGAGCAGGAGAAGCAACAACTCTTCTGTAACCTCTTCCGGCATCCTCTTTTACAATCCAGCCTCTGTTTCCTGCAGCTTCAAGAGCTTCATCCTTGCCCATGAACTTTCCGATAGGCTTTGTAGGATTTTCAAATGCTTTATCATTCTCATCTACTCTGATCTGAGTAACAACTGTAGCTATCGGAGGAACTTCAAGATTTCTGTTTAAGAATTCCTCACGAAGAGCGTTCTGTATATCATATCCGATATAAGCCTGGCTCATTGCCACGCATACTGAAAGCGGTGTTGAATCAGAGTCGGTATTATGTGCATACTCTGTCATGGCATTGTTTATTACACCAACTTGTGGACCGTTTCCGTGAACGATAAGAACCTCATGGCCATCTTCGATTAAATCTACGATAGCCTTAGCAGTAGTTTTTACAGCTACCATCTGCTCTTTTAAATTATTACCTAGGGCATTACCACCAAGAGCTATAACAATCTTGCTTTTGAATTTCATATAAATTTCCCCTTAATGTTAGGATATAGTTTATAAAGACAAAGGGGCAGCCATACATAGCCGCCCCCCTTTTGTATAGGCGATAGATTATCTACCACCTTATTTACTAAGACTCACTGGCCTCTTTATTTTTTTCTGAAAAGATTCTATCCTGTCCACGTGCCTCAAGTCGCTCTAAAAACCTTAGCAGGATCTTTGAACTTCTCAAGTAAGATCATAGCGACGATAACATATGGCTTAAAAGCTTGCTTCTTTGTAAAGCGGATCTCTGTATCTGTCAAATACTGAACCGTCAACCTCGCCTTCCTTGCAAGAAACGCCTGTGATATCAGCAGGTAAGCAGTGAAGATAAAGAGCCTTACCGTCCCTTTGTAAGCTTCATCATCTCTTCTGTACATGCCCAATCCTTGTGGTTAGCATTCTGAGCTAAAAAGCTCCTTCTCTAAAAGCCTTGATTCCTTCTGAATCACCCTCTGCATAAAGATTTGTTCTCTTCTCCATTGCAGACAAATGGTGCCCATGACTTAGGATAAACGATATCTGCATCCCTTGAATGCTTCCTTCATATCGTTTGTTATAGTGAACTTACCATGCCGCACTCAGTCGCCTGCTTCTTAGCAACCTCAGCAACCTCAGGCATTACCTCATAACCTTCCGGATGAGCTAAAACAACATCCATACCAAGTCTTGTGAAAAGACCGATAACACCCTGTGGAACTGAAAGAGGCTTACCGTAAGATGGTGAATAAGCCCAGCTCATAGCGATCTTCTTACCCTTAAGGTTCTCAATACCGCCGAACTCATGGATTACATGAAGAGCGTCAGCCATACACTGTGTAGGGTGATCGATATCACACTGAAGGTTTACAAGAGTAGGTCTCTGCTCAAGAACGCCGTCCTTGTATCCTGCCTCAACAGAGTCTGCAACTTCGTGCATATATGCATTACCCTTACCGATGTACATATCATCTCTGATACCGATAACGTCAGCCATGAATGAGATCATGTTAGCTGTCTCACGAACTGTCTCACCGTGAGCGATCTGTGACTTACCTTCGTCAAGATCCTGAACCTCAAGACCTAAAAGGTTACAAGCTGAAGCGAAAGAGAATCTTGTTCTTGTTGAGTTATCACGGAAAAGTGATATTCCAAGTCCTGAATCGAAAACCTTTGTAGAGATGTTTCTCTGTCTTAAATCACGAAGTGCATCTGCAACTGTCCATACAGCATTAAGCTCATCATCTGTCTTTTCCCATGTAAGGAAGAAATCGTTCATGAACATATCCTGTGTTTTGAGGTTCTTTAACTTTTCAACTAAATTCTTGAAATCTGACATTTTTTTATTACTCCTTATTTTTTTAAAAGCGCTTTGCGCTTAAAGTTTATATATTTATTTTATAGCTTGTACATAAGTTTAACCCTCCGGGCAAAAGCCCGGAATGCTAAACACAAATATTATTTTAATTAGTCACAGTAGTAAGCAGGAAGAGCTGCATAGAATGCCGCACATGTTACCAAGTCTTTCTTCCATGTGATCTCGTTTGGAGCATGAGCCTGAGCCTCTGCACCCGGTCCGAATCCGATTACAGGGATACCGTTTCTACCCATGATAGAAACACCGTTTGTAGAGAATGTCCACTTGTCAAGAAGCGGTCTTACCTCACGCTCAGGTGTAGTCTTTGCATTACCGATTCTCTTATCACCGAAGAGATCCTTGTAAGCTGCAACTGCACTTGTACAAACCTTGTGATCCTCAGGTAATACCCAAGTAGGGAAGTAGCACTCGATAGGATATACAACACCTGTAAATGAAGGTCTGTCATAGTTGTACATGCTTACAACTACATCCTCACCGTACTTCTTAACTGAAGGAAGCTGTCTGATTTCCTCAAGACATGATTCCCAAGTCTCACCTACAGTCATTCTTCTGTCAAGAGATACTGCACAAGAGTCAGCAACTGCACAACGAGAAGGAGATGTATAGAAGATCTGTGAAGCTGTAACAGTTCCTCTACCAAGGAATCTTGCTTCTTTCCACTGATCATTGTACTTAGGGTTAAGCATCTTTACAAGACCTCTGATGTCTGTAGACTCTGCATCACCATTGTTGTTAAGTGCACGAACGTCTCTTAAGATATCAGCCATCTTGTAGAGAGCATTGTCACCTCTGTCAGGAGCTGAACCGTGGCAAGAAACACCCTTAACATCGATTCTGATCTCCATACGTCCTCTTTGTCCTCTGTAAAGACCGCCGTCTGTAGGCTCTGAAGATACAACGAACTCAGGTCTGATCTTATCCTCATGGTAGATATATTCCCAGCAAAGACCGTCACAGTCCTCTTCCTGAACTGTACCTACAACCATTACACGATATTTGTCGTTAAGAAGACCGAGATCCTTCATAATCTTTGCACATATACTGCAGAAACTGTTCCACCAAGCTGATCTGAAACACCACGACCGCCGATCTCTTCATCATCCTCGAATCCCTCATAAGGATCGAAGTTCCAGTTGTCGATGTTTCCGATACCTACTGTATCAATATGTCCGTCAAAAGCGATAAGAGTCTTACCTGATCCCATGAATCCCATAACATTTCCCTGTGGATCAACCTTAACTTCATCAAAGCCTACCTTCTCCATCTCAGCCTTAATTGTAGCAACGTGAGCAGCCTCGTCAGATGACTCGCCCGGATTGGCAACTATAGCACGAAGGAAAGCTGTCATATCAGCCTTGTAGCCTTCAGCTAAAGCTTTGATCTTCTCTAACTCTTCACTTGATAATTTACCCATTGTATTGTTCCTCCTTCAATATATAACTATCTTATCTTTCCTTAGCTTCCCAGATAATATTTCTCCAACGCTGTGGATCAGTGTCACCCTCAGTTGAGAAGAGTAATACCTTAGAATCCTTGGTTAAGTTTAGTTTCTCTCTAAGCTCCTTGTACTCATCATCCATCATGATAGTAGCGAGTGCACCGAACGGAGCGGCTCCCGACTCACCTGAAAGAACCTGAGTATCTCCCTTTAAAGGAGCGTTAAGCATACGCATACCTCTTGCAGCCACGATATCCTCAGCAGCTATAAAGCATGTCACATGATTCTTTAATATGTCCCAAGATGTGATATTCGGCTCACCGCAAGCAAGACCTGCCATGATTGTATCCATATCTCCATCTACTATTCTTATATCACCGTCAGCAGCCTTTGCACCCTTGTAAAGACAAGCTGCAGCCTCAGCCTCAACAACTACCATTACAGGTGGGTTCTCTTTGTACTTGTTAGCAAAGTAACCGACCATTGCACCTGCAAGTGAACCTACACCTGCCTGAACAAATACATGAGTAGGTCTCTCGGCAAACTGAGCATCAGCCTCAAGCGCCATAGTACCGTATCCTTGCATGATCCATGCAGGAATCTTCTCATAGCCTTCCCAAGCTGTATCCTGAACCACAACACCGTGCTCAACACCGGCAGCAAGCTTTGCAGCCTCACGAACGCACTCATCATAGTTTACATCTGAAATCCAAGCATCAGCACCCTCAGCCTTGATGTTATTGAGTCTTGTCTCAGTTGAACCCTTAGGCATGATAATTACCGATTTTTGATGCAACTTATTTGCTGCCCAAGCTACTCCACGACCATGGTTACCATCTGTAGCAGAGAAGAATGTAGCAGGTTTGAATTTCTTTGCAAACTCGTCGGATGTAAGGACTGAATAAGGTAGTTCAGATACATCTACATTCATTTCATCAGCTATGTACTTAGCGATAGCATATGAACCGCCAAGAACCTTAAATGCGTTCAAACCGAATCTGTAAGACTCATCCTTTACCTTTACTGTTCCTAATCCAAGGAATTCAGCCATTTCCTTTAAATCAGCCAATGGTGTTTGAGTATACTGAGGAAAGCTCTCATGGAATGCTTTCGCTTTTGTTACTTCTTCCACAGACATTATCGGAAGATTGGCATCCTCTGTTTTGGGCATATTATTTAAGACCCATTTTAGTTGTGACATGAAATTTTAAACCTCCTAAATTGTTTAGCAAAAATGCTATTATTCATTAACTGTCTTAGCCTGTTCAATGTAGCTATACAGTGTGAATTTACTAATTCCAAAAAATTGAGAAATCTTGTCCCCTGACTTAGTGATGAGAAAAGCACCGGCATCCTGTAAAAATTTAATAGCCTTAATCTTTTCATCCTTTGTCATAAGGGCAGGTGTCTTTCCTACAATCCTTACGCTTTGTTCTATCAGATTTTCAAGCAAATCATTTACACTAAGTGGGATTTGTCCATAAACGTCTTCTTCGGCAGCTTCAAAATTCTCAACTATACTTGAGAGTGTTGCCTGAGCATTTATGAAATTTGTCATATCATGGTTTATACCAAGAATAAATCTGTACTTACCGGTTTCATCCTTTAAGAATACGGAGGAAGATTTTAATATCCTGCCGTCGGTGGTATGAGTCTTATATCCGAGGTGATCACTTACGTTTTCTCCTTTTTTTAAGGCTTCAAGAGTTCCGAGAACTATCTTTGAAGCACCGTCACCGATTTTTTTCTTCCTGTTACATGACCATTGATGATATAGCAAATAGTGTGTTCCAGATCGTCAGCTTGTAAATCATGAATACAGACTTCACAGTCATTGCCGAAATGTCTGGCGATACCATGAGCAATCATTACCAAAGATTCTAAAGTCAAATCATCTCTTTTCATAAAATTCACTATTGCCATTCCTTTATTATTTGAATACCTAAAAATTTTTTTAGGTATCTATAATATAGCACCTTTAACAAAAGCAAATCAATAGCAAACTAAAAAAATTTAGGTCAACAAAAAAATATTGTAAGAATACATAAAAAAACAAAATATTTAGTTGAATTTATACAGTAGAATAGGTTTGATAATTAATTGATAAAAAAATAAGCAACAATTATTTAAAAAAACAGTATATAAATTTTTAACTGTACATATTTAGATGAAGAAAATATAATAATAGACATAATAAACAAAGGAGGAAATACTTACGAAGAGGTTTATAATAGTGCTTTCCTGCCTTTTCCTGGTCGGGTGCGGCAGTGCAGGTAAAGCTGATAATGAAAAGACAGTTGCTGAAAGCAAAATAGCAAATGAGAGTAATACAAATGAGGACAGTACAGAGGCAGAGAGTGAATCCGTAAAAAAAGATGGAGAAGTAGACTACGATTTGACCGTTATGGGTGCGGATATGGTATACGCTACAGTATATCAGATGATGATAGATCCCAAGTCATATATAGGCAAGAGCTTTAAAATAAGAGGAAACTATTATTCTTCATATAGTAAGGATAAGGATGTATATTATCATTTCTGTATGATAAAAGATGCGGCGGCATGCTGTGCACAGGGGTTGGAACTGCTTTGGGCGGATGAAAAAATGAACAGACATGAAAACTGTCCTGAAGAAGATACTCTTGTCACTGTGGAAGGTGTATTTGAGACTTATGAAGAAGGCCCTAATACATATGGAAGAATAAAAGATGCGAAGATAGTGGAAGAGTAAGTATAAAACCGGGACTGTCAATATAGTTTGACTCTCCCGGTTGTTTTTATGATTTGCTCTGTCTTAACGATTTAAAAAAGGAGGTAAGCATACCGGAACATTCGTTATGAAGAGGGCCGGATATAAGCTCTACTTCCGTTTTGTGGTTGAAGCCGTCTGTTTGTAAAATATTTATAATGGAACCGGCACATCCGGCTTTCGGATTCATGGCGCCGAGAACTACCTTTTTTATTCTGGACTGGACTATTGCACCTGCACACATCGGACAGGGCTCGAGCGTTATATACATGGTACAATCCTCAAGTCTCCAATCTCCAAGCTTTTTACATGCTTTTTTTATTGCAATAATTTCAGCATGAGAGAGTGTACTCTTGTCCTTGTTTCTTCTATTATATCCTCTTGATATTATCTTATCTTCAAAAAAACAATCACACAGCCTATAGGAACATCGCCTATATCTCCGGCTTTTTTTGCCTGCTTTATGGCTTCTTTTTAAAAAAATTCATCTCTATTCATATATTTCCTTTATAAGACACAAAAAAATTAACACTTTAGGTTTATAATTACAAAACTACAAAACTGTTAGAAAATATTCATTTTTTTATATTAAAACAAATGGTATAATGTAAACAGTTATAATTTAAACTAAATCAAAATAAAAAAATCAAATCAAGATATAAAAGGTGGAACAATGGAATTAATATTGGTATGTGATGACGACAGAGAGATAGTAGATGCAATAAAAAAATCTATCTTTCAGGGAGGGGTTTGAAGTGCTTACAGCCTATGACGGTGAGGAAGCGGTAAAATTGATGGCAAAAACACAGAGTTGATTTGCTTATAATAGATATTATGATGCCTGTACTGGACGGAATAAGAGCTACGATGAAGATAAGGGAGAACAGCACTGTGCCTATTATAATGCTTTCGGCAAAAATCTGAGGATGCAGATAAGATTTTTAGGACTGAATATCGGTGCGGATGATTATCTTACAAAAGCCTTTTTAATCCTCTTGAGCTTGTTGCAAGAGTAAAGAGTCAACTTAGAAGATATAAAAAAACTTGGAAACATGTCTGTGCCTGAGTCACAAAAGGTTGTTGTAGGCGACCTTGAAATTGACGATGAGACCAAGGAAGTTACAATCGCAGGAGAGCTTATAAAAGCTTACACCTATAGAGTACAATATACTCTTGCTTCTTGCAAAGAATGCGGGAAAAGGTGTTCTCAATTGATGAAATATATGAGCAGATTTGGAATGAAGAGGCTATCGGAGCAGACAATACAGTGGCTGTACATATAAGACATATAAGAGAAAAAATAGAGTTAAATCCTAAGGAGCCAAGATATTTGAAAGTTGTATGGGGAGTAGGATACAAGATTGAAAAACAAAGCTGATATGGATAAGAATACATTTTTATCAAAAAGCAGGATGAAAGTATGGGTAACCATATTACATATAGCGGCTTTCATAGTTTTTGTTATAGGTATTTCAATTATTTATTGTAATGAAAATTTCAATAGGGGTCTGCTGTGGATAAATGCGGAGAAATATGATGATTCTCCTGCATTCAGAACACAGTTTGACTCCGATGTTTCATTGCTTTTTTCGTATGCGAATTTAAAGGATATCTTTGAAACGGACGGTAAATTTGACGTAAATAAGGATGTTTTCGGTCTGAATATGGGCCCAAGCAATGATGTGGATTTTACTGTAGGTGCAATAATAGAATATGCCAAGAGACATGGATTTTTATATAGATGAGCATTTTTCAGGTCAGCATTGTGAGATCAAAGTCTGGTAAATCAGATAGAAGATACATCATATTTTGTTAATTACAGAACATATGCGGATACTTCAGGTCTTGTTGAACCGGGTGATGCATATATAAGTATGAAGACAATTATAACAGAGAGTCTTGTCTTGCTTTCAAAATATTACAATGCCTATGAAAGATTTATTCTTACCCCTTCAAATTTCAGGTACAGACTTGAGTATGGTGATATTGTATATACAAATGACAGAACACTTAATATTAAGAGTGTTTATGGATACGGAAAGTACGCCATAACGTCTTCGCAGGGAATGATGGTGGACACGAACTTGAGTGAAATACCGAAAGAGTTGTCGTATCAGGCGGAAAAACTTACAGATAAACTGCCGAAGCCTTATAAAGTATATATCGCAGTGAATACCGTATATACCGCTACAGATGCATATGCTTTTAGCAAATGTGGATTATTTGAGGCAGAGGAGAGCATATTCCATAGGATTGGTATCGGCTACCGTAGGACTTATTTTTGATGTCTTTAAGTATGGCCTATCTTCTTATTTTCAGCGGTCACAGCGAGGGTAAAAAGGGCATAAAAATAAATAAGCTTTTTGATATTATTCCGGTTGAAGTGAAAATACTGTTACTGACCTTTGGAATAGTTTTAGTTTTTGCCGCAAACAATTTTATAGGGCAGAAAGTATTACATATTTATATAGAAAAAAACATTGGAATTTTGCAAATCAGATGCTGAATTATGCTTCTGTTTATATTGTTGCACTACCGATAGTATTTTCAATTGTAAGAGAGTATAAGGCCGGACTTTTTGTGGAAAAAAACTCATACACAAAAAGTGATTAAGGAAAAGTTTTTTTCCGTATATATGTTAAAAAGAAGTTTTAAGAAAAAAATGGGGATCAAATTTTTCTTGTTTTTGATGCTTGTGGATTTTTATTGCGGTTACATTTTTTTCCTTGTAACAACAATAAATGAAAAAGAGACTTCTTGGAAGATTGATGATATTTATCTGCTTTATTATATTTTTTTAGTTGTAAATTTTATTATATTTAATAAGATTTATAAAACAGCTATAGCTTTTGACAGCATTGCCGAAGCTATAAAAAGAGATTGCAAGCGGTGATACAAGATACAGACTCAATGAAGATGAGTTTGCCGGAAGAGAGGCAAGTGTTGTAAAGGATCTCAATAATATAAGTAAGGGATTCCAGGGGGCTATCAACGATCAGGTAAAGAGTGAGAGATTAAAAGCCGATTTGATAACAAATGTGTCACATGATATCAAAACACCGCTCACTTCAATAATAAATTATGTCGATCTTATAAAGAGAGAAAAACCTGAAAATGCCAAAATACAGGAATATCTGGATATACTCTCCGTAAAGTCACAGCATTTAAAGAACCTGACTGAGGATCTGGTTGAGGCAAGTAAGGTTTCAAGCGGAAATATATCGGTAGATCTAAGAGATATTGATCTGGTTGAAATGATAAATCAAACAAACGGAGAGTTTGAAGAAAAGTTCAGTGAGAAAGGGCTTTCAATTATTTCAAATACTCCTTCAAGCGGAGTAATGATAAAGGCCGACGGAAGACATCTTTGGAGAGTTTTGGAAAACCTTTACAATAATGCATTTAAATATGCCGCAAAGAACTCAAGAATTTATATCGATGTTATTTCGGACAATACGGGAGCAACATTTGTTATAAAAAATATATCCGAAAATCCGTTAAATATAAGGCCTGATGAGCTTACAGAAAGATTTGTAAGAGGTGATGTATCAAGAACCACTGAAGGCAGCGGACTTGGGCTTTCTATAGCAAAGTCTTTGACCATACTGCAAGGCGGAAAGTTTGAGATAATTATAGACGGTGATCTTTTCAAGGTTGAGATAAAATTTGAAAAGGTAGCATAAAGATTGATATATGGTTAGATTGAATACAATCTAACCATATATTTACATTGACAGTTGGCACTCGAGATGATATAGTGCTAACAACAACCTTTAAAAAAAGGTTGGATAACAGTAAATAAGGTTGATTATATTATCAAAAAAAGGAGGTAATATGATAGATGATCCCAAAAAAACAGAAGGCCTTTCATATATTATTATGTAATAGTATTAATAATAATGACGGCAATAAACTTTATGGTACTTCCGTTTATAAAGGAAGGGCAGATAAAAGCAGGTAGACTATGGTACATTTATGACCATGACTGAGAATAAAGAAATTTCAAAAGTTGATATACAGACAAATCAAATTCTTTTTTTACAGGAACCAATGATAAGACGGTATATAAGACAGGGCTTATGAATGATCCGGGACTTACAGACAGACTGCATAATGCAGGAGTACAGTTTTTCAAGTGAAATAGTCAGAAAAAGATTCACCCTTTGTGGATGCACTTTTTGAGTTGGGTTCTTCCGCTGGTATTATTCTATTTCCTTTGGAACAGAATTTCAAAGAGAATGTTTGATAAAAACAGTGCAAACTCTTTGATGTTTGGAAATATGGGCAAATCCGGTGCCAAAGTATATGTTAAGTCTTTGGAAGGAATCAAATTTGAAGATGTGGCAGGTGAGGATGAAGCTAAGGAAAATCTTACAGAGATAGTGGATTACTTACATGATCCGAGTAAGTACAGGGATATCGGTGCTTCAATGCCTAAAGGAATACTTCTTGTAGGACCTCCGGGAACAGGTAAGACTATGCTTGCAAAGGCTGTAGCAGGTGAGGCAAATGTTCCTTTCTTCTCAATGTCGGGTTCCGAGTTTGTTGAGATGTTTGTAGGTATGGGGGCTTCAAAGGTAAGAGACCTTTTCAAACAGGCAAAGGAAAAAGCGCCATGTATAGTTTTTATTGATGAGATAGATGCTATAGGTAAGAAAAGAGACGGTCAAATAGGCGGAAATGATGAGAGAGAGCAGACTCTCAACCAGCTTTTAACAGAGATGGACGGCTTTGAGGGAAATTCAGGTGTTATGATTTTGGCGGCTACCAACAGACCTGACGCACTTGACCCGGCGCTTACAAGACCGGGAAGATTTGACAGAAGAGTACCTGTAGAACTCCCTGATTTAAAGGGTAGAGAGGAAATACTCAAGGTTCATGCCAAAAAGATAAAGATTGCAGATGATGTTGACTTTAAGCTGATTGCAAGAATGGCTTCCGGTGCCTCTGGTGCGGAGCTTGCAAATATTATAAATGAGGCTGCACTAAGAGCGGTTAGAGACAACAGAAAGTTTGCAAATCAGTCCGATCTTGAAGAGAGTATTGAGGTTGTTATCGCAGGGTATCAAAAGAAAAAAATTCTATATTGACTGATGCAGAGAAGTGGAGAGTGTCATATCATGAAGTAGGCCATGCACTTGTAGCTGCAAAGCAGACCAATTCGGCGCCGGTTACAAAGATTACCATTATTCCGAGAACTTCAGGAGCACTCGGATACACCATGCAGGTGGATGAAGGTAATCATTATCTGATGACAAAGAGTGAGCTTGAAAATAAGATTGCCACTCTTACAGGCGGAAGAGCAGCAGAGGAAGTGGTATTCGGAGATGTTTCCACAGGAGCTTCAAATGATATAGAACAGGCTACCAAACTTGCAAGAGCTATGATTACCAGATACGGAATGAGTAAGGACTTTGATATGGTTGCACTTGAGACAGTTAACAACAGGTATCTCGGAGGTGATACTTCTTTGGCGGCTTCGGCTGAGACTGCGGCGGTTATAGACAAACAGGTCGTGGCTTTGGTAAAAGCTCAGCACGAGAAAGCTGCGCAGATACTTTTGGAAAACCGAGATAAGCTTGAAGAAATATCTCATTTCCTGTATGAGAAGGAAACGATCACAGGTGATGAGTTTATGGAGATATTAAACAGATAATGTTTACATAATCTTAAAACTTTAATATAATGTCGTTGATATTCAATTGGATATTTAGAAAAAAATGAAAGTGGGTGAGCAAATGGTAGAATTAGACGGTTTTTAAAACCACACTACAATCCTACGAAAAAATATTGCTGGAAGTGAGGGATTCACTTTGACTTAGACAGTAAGGAAAAAAAGATAATTGAGCTTGATAGAGCCATGGAAGAGCCTACATTTTGGGATGATCCGAAGGAAAGTACCAAGATAGTGAGAGAGGCAAAACAGCTCAAGGATACTGTCGAAAAATATAATAAGTTAAAGTCCGAATACGAAGATATCGGAGTCCTTATAGAGATGGGCTATGAGGGAAAAATGATGAGAGCCTTATACCTGAGATAGAAGGTATGCTTGAAGCATTTACAAAAGAGATAGATGAACTTAAGATAGCTACACTGCTTACAGGTGAATATGACTCATCAAATGCCATCATGAAACTTAATGCAGGTGCAGGCGGAACGGAGTCTTGTGACTGGTGTTCAATGCTTTACAGAATGTATACAAGATGGGCGGCAAAGAAGGCTACACTGTAGAAGTTTTGGATATGCTTGAAGGTGATGAGGCAGGTATAAAGTCTGTTACATTACAGATAAACGGTTTAAATGCCTACGGTTATCTTAGAAGTGAGCATGGTGTGCACAGACTTGTTCGTATCTCGCCTTTTAATGCGGCGGGAAAGCGTCAGACATCATTTGTGTCCTGTGATATCATGCCGGATATTGAAGAAGACCTTGATGTGGATATCAATCCTGATGATTTGAGGATAGACACGTATCGTTCATCAGGTGCCGGAGGTCAGCATATCAATAAGACTTCTTCAGCAATAAGAATCACACATATCCCTACAGGTGTGGTAGTACAGTGTCAGAATGAAAGAAGCCAGTTCCAAAACAAGGACAAGGCTATGCAGATGCTTAAAGCTAAGCTCTTTATGTTAAAACAGCAGGCAAATGTTGAAAAACTTTCAGATATCAGAGGTGATGTAAAGGACATAGGCTGGGGAAATCAGATCCGTTCCTATGTAATGCAGCCGTATACAATGGTAAAGGATCACAGAACCGGAGCGGAAAGTGGAAATGTAAGTGCTGTTATGGATGGAGATATAGATAAGTTTATTATTGCATACCTTACATGGCAGAGCCTAGGTTGCCCTGCAAGAAATGCGGGAGATGAATAGTGTAGAAAATAAAGAAGGGACTGTCAGGGAAATACTGAATTTTTAATTCCTACAGAACTAAATAGAAATATCCTGACAAATACAAGGCATTTTTGGCTTTGTGACTTTGTCAGGATATTTTTGTTTTTTTCTATTATGCTGTCTATTTTTGGGCATAAAACCCCCTTAGCTGAAATTTTGCTTTTGCATTTTTTACTATGCGGTTTTCTCCTGTAGTTTACCTTCAAATTTCTTTAGTTTTGCGCAGAGAAAACGATGATATTTATTTATATTTCTTCCTATTGCAAAAAGCATAAATTCTTTATATACCTTATCTGAAGAACGATAGTTAAAGCGTCTAAAATCTTCATTCTCTTTAATATCTCCAAAATGACCTTCTGTTTGAATAGAGCGTATTTGTCGTTTCAGAATGCCTTTTTTTCACTCTGTATGTTAGCATGTGATTTCTCTCGAAGCTCTTCCCATACTTCATTGATCTTCATCACTTTGTTCTTATCAATATCTTTATCAGGGTTATATTTGTATAAACATTTAGACTTATGTTCACATCCACTACAGTCTAAACATCCATATACTTCATATGTTTGTGTATAACCATTCTGTTTTTTCTTTTCTGTGTTGATATGTCTAATTTCACGACCGTCATGACAGATATAGACTTGCTCATCTTCAAATACCATTGTCTTCATGTTGTAGTATTTACCTATATCTTTACTGTAAGCTCTTGTTTTTCTTTTCTCATGATCCTGCAGTTTTATATAACTGTCTATCTTATTTTCTTTCAGATATAAGAGGTTTTTCTCACTACAATAGCCGCTGTCTGCTGTCACTTCTTCAAGTACTTCTCCAAATGCTTCCTTATGCTTTTCAAGAACCGGAATTAATGTATTATAATCTGTACGATCATTACTTACATAACTATGTACAATAAAATAATTCTCTACTGCTATCTGTACATTGTATGCCGGCTTTAGCTGCCCGTTCAACATATGATCTTCCTTCATTCGCATAAAGGTTGCTTCCAAATCAGTTTTGGAATAGCTGTTTCTATCTTTCCCCATAATTTCAAAGCATTCTTTATAACTCATTAATCGCTGTCCACAGTGTTCAAGCTCTTCATAGAGTTGTTGAAGTTTTGGTTTTCTCTTACCCTTTCCGTTAACAAATACAATACTTTCTTCGTCAGCAATAGTCATAAGGTTTTTCTGAAGCTTAAGTATTTCAAGAGGCGAGCAGTTATCAATCTCTATAATACGGTTATTAGATAGCTTTTTATGTTTTGTAATCTTTCTTTTTCTGTTCTTTTCAATAATATCTCTAACTTTATCAATCCCGTCAATCACAAACATTTGTGCATTTCCAAGCTCATACTTCTCACCAAATCCATTATCTTGTAAAAAAGAATTATAGTCTGAATAAAGCTTATCAATAGAATCCAGCAGACCTGCGAGATGATAATTAATGCTTCCACGCCATACAAAAGTATAACGATTAGCATTAGCTTCTATTTTTCGTTCCATCGATAAATAATTCTTTTTAATGTTACAAACCCTTCTTTTTTTGTAATCGTCTCATAAACTGATAGTTTAAGTCATCTAGGATATCTGAAGTAAGTTTCTTACCTTTAAAATCATAAAAGGCATCTCTTTTAGGCTTCCTCCCTTGAGTAAGCCAGATAAAAGCAATATCTCTTTCGCATAAATCTACAATACGATCAATAGAACGAATTCCTCGCATATTTGCATAAGTAATAACTGCATACATCATGATTGGATTGTACCCCGTTCTTCCCTTGTCCGAACAATTGGCTAACAGTCCGGAAAAATCTAAATCCTCCATAACTTTTTTTAGGGTATAGACTGGATCGTCATCGGGTAAACTCAATTCATAGAAACTAAAAGTTGATTTTTCTGTTGACCTATTTCAAAAAAAGTCGTTATAATAATTAACTGTGAGCATAGTTACATTATAACATGTAACGGAGAAAAGATGGTTGTCGTTAGCCATCTTTTTTTATGTAAAAATTTAGGGAGGAGTGACTCATTTTGAGTTACTCCTCCCTCTTTGTAGTTTGCCATTTCCCGACAGCCCCTTTTAATATTGTATTTAAGTTGTTGGATAGATATTAGGAACTTTTCTATAAAGCTTATATACATCTGTGTATGGGGATACATCTAATCCAAATGGAAGACTATACCCATTATTAACATGGCTCCTCTCTATTCGCTTTGCATGTTCGGTTGCTTTTGCCGGTATAAGGTGATAACTGAGAATATATATCTTTGGACTTTTCATAGTTTGGTATATATTTATTTAGCTCCGCTTGGACTGACCTATAGTCGTTAAAATGTTTTGTACTATACATAAAGTGTAATAAATACCAAAACTCAAAGCAGGGGTTTGAAATTATGATTTCAATATCCTTAGAACGAGCTTTTTTTCTCTGGCATGTAACAGCTTCTTGTTTTTTTGTATCTAAAGCACCTTGTGTTTTAAAAATCAATATCACCGTCGGCAACAATCCAGGTACTGTCACCATATTCAATGGAGATTTGCTCTTCCTTTTTGTATGCAACGGCTTTGTCTAGAAGATGATCATAATCAGTTTTTGCTCCGTCAGATTTATTTCCTACTATACGAACATCTATGTTGGTTTGTCGTGTACGATAGTTATCAAAATACATCGGTTCGGTTTTTGAACCCTCTGTTATAATCAATATAACCGGCTTAATTTTGCGTTTCTGTTGCCCTCTTTTTTCAAGTTTTATTCTTGGCATTTATTCACCTCTTTTTATAAATGGAATGGCACCATATCTGCCTAATAGATACCCCTTTTCTATTTCGGTTCCCTTTTTTATAGGAAAATCATACAGCGAAAAGAGATTAGTAACTGCAGTTTCTTCTTCTTTTTCTGTAAACCAAATTTGATCTCTTCTTAGAGTGTCGGAATCTAATAACATAGTACTGTGAGAAGTGAAAATCAACTGTGCATTCTTTGCATTAGATTCGTTGCTGTTAAAAAGCGATATAAGATGCTTTGTAAGTAGCGGATGCAAATGTGCATCTATTTCATCAGCTATAAATACCGTACCTTCATCCAGAGCCTTTTTGGCAAAACAAATCACTTCCAGATATGCTCTTGTGCCGTCAGATTCTTCACCTATATTCAAATCATAATAAGAAGGTTGCCCGTTAGTATCATATACACGGTGAACAGTTTTTAAATTATCTGTAGGAAATACGGAATCGATGTAATTCAAATCACCGGAGTTTTTTAAAATCAAGTCATTTATACCAAAATCAGCAACTTTCAGCATAGATAAAATACTGTTTTTTTAAAATCGATATTTTTCAAATTTTTGAAGAAGTTGTTCTAATATCTTTTGTAAAAAAATTGACATGATGCAAACCATTCAAAAAGCAGGAATAACTTCAGAATAATTCCAATTTGCGACAACAGAAAGATATAATTTATTTGCAGATGTACGTTCTTTAAATGAATTTTGTTTAGATACATCTTTGACAAAACGGAAATCTCTTGTATTACTGCGTTCGAATATTATAGCTTGTCTTCCTTTTGGATAATGATAAAGATATTCATCTATAACCTCATCATCATTTATGGAAAAAAACCGTAGGCATAGCTGATACCGTTTGACATAAAAAAATAACTTCAAATTTACCGGGAAGATATTGGGTATCTTTATCAAATTGAAACGGATAGCGGGGTATCTTTTTATGTAGTTGTAAATTATGAGAATTTAATACAAAATCAACCATAAAAGAAAAAGCTCTGATTATATTGGACTTACCTGAAGCATTAGCACCATATATAACAGCGGATTTCAAATATTTTTTTCATTCGCATATGAGATTAAATGTTCAGGATGCTCCTTTACATTACCTGCAAGCATGGATAATGTAACTTTATCCTTTATAGAGCGAAAATTGGTGACACTAAACTGTATTAACATAGTAATGCTCCTAAAAAACTTTATTCGTATAAATTATTATAATGAAAAACAGCTGATAAAACAATGCAGAAAAATTTAAAAAGAAGTATCCGTGGATAAGAAGTTCAGAATTTTGGATATATCGACTTATTATTAGGTTTATTTTTACTTTTTTTATAAAGATATAATCACTATATAAGTTTTACGTAACGGAGGAATATTTATGAAAAAGCAAGTAATTGCAATATCTTTGGCAGCTATGACAGCTTTAAGTCTTATGGCTTGTTCAGGTCAAAAGAGTGAGGGAACGGCAAGTTCCGATGCTAAGGTTGAAAGCAAGGATACAAAGGACGGGGATCTTAAAGAAACAGGAAAGCTTGTTATATACAGTCCTTTGACCGAGTCTATGATCGATGAGATGATCACAAAGTTTGAAGAGGAAACCGGAATAGAGGCGGAGTGCCTTGCAATGGGAACCGGAGATGCTCTTAAAAGAATCGAGACAGAGGCTGATAACCCGCAGGCTGATGTACTGTGGTCAGGAACAATAGGTACAGTAAAGAATAAGAGTGAGTATTTTGCAGATTACAAATGTGTAAATGAAGATGCATTCTATGATGAGTACAAGAATAAAGAGGGTAATCTTACAAGATTTGATACAATACCTTCTGTAATCATGGTAAACACAGATTTGATAGGAGATATCAAAGTTGAAGGCTATGAGGATTTATTAAATCCTGAACTCAAAGGAAAGATAGCTTTTGCAGAGCCGTCAGCGTCATCTTCATCATTTGAGCACCTTGTTAATATGCTGTACGCTATGGGTAACGGTGATCCTGATAAGGGATGGGACTATGTAGAAAAGCTTGTAGACCAGTTGGACGGAAAGCTTCTTGGAGGTTCATCAGCAGTTTATAAGGGAGTAGCGGACGGTGAGTATACAGTAGGTCTTACATTCGAGCAGGGCGCTGCACAGTATGTAGGAGCAGGTTCGCCTGTAAAAGTGGTGTACATGAATGAAGGTGTTATCTTTAGAGGAGACGGTGCATATATAATAAAGAACTGTGCAAATGAGAGAAGCGCTCAGATTTTCCTTGACTGGTTGACAAATAAAGAGACACAGGAATTTATGAACAATACACAGTATCGTAGAAGTATCAGAAAAGACGTTGAAGCAGGCAATGCTATGAAGCCTATGAGTGAAATCAAGGTTATCACTGACGACGAGACCAACACAGCTGAGCATAAGTCGGAATGGTTGGACAAATTCAAAGAAATATTTACAAAATAAATTATGAAAAAGCTGCCGCATAATACAGGACGGTACAAGTAAAAGCTAAAGTGATTTAGATATAACTTGTAAGAGTTGTGTTGGCGGCAGCTCTTTCTTTAATTGGAAAGAATATTATATATCGGGAGAAAAATATGAGCGTTAGTATAAATGTAAAAGATGTTGTAAAAAAATATGGTGATATAACGATAATACCGGATTTGTCCACTACCATTAAAAACGGAGAGTTCTTCACATTGCTTGGCCCTTCAGGCTGCGGAAAGACAACATTACTCAGAATGATAGCAGGATTTAATTCAATAGAGGGCGGTACAATAGCATTTGATGATAAAATTATAAATGATACACCGGCACAAAACAGAAACATAGGAATGGTTTTCCAAAGTTATGCGATCTTCCCGCATCTTACAGTAAGACAGAATGTAGAGTACGGGCTTAAGATAAGAAAAGTGCCTAAGGCAGAGATGAAACAAAGAGTGGATGAGATACTCAAGATAGTAAAGATAGAAGAGTATCAGGACAGGCTGCCTGAGAGGTTGTCAGGCGGACAGCAACAAAGAGTTGCACTTGCAAGAGCGATTGTTATACATCCGCAGGTGCTCTTAATGGATGAGCCGCTCTCAAATCTTGATGCAAAGCTTAGAATAGAAATGAGAAGTGCCATAAGAGATGTACAAAAGCAGATAGGAATAACTACAGTATATGTAACTCATGATCAGGAAGAGGCGCTTGCGATATCGGACAGAATAGCTGTAATGAAAGAAGGTATTATCAGACAGATAGGCAGTCCGCAGGATATCTATGCCAGACCTTATGATGCATTTGTTTCAACATTTATCGGACATTCAAATCTTTTCCACGGAACTCTAAAGAGTGCAGATGGAGGCTACAAAGTAGTATTTAATGACGGATACAGTATATTTATGGACAATATATCAAGTGAAGCCGTGGATGGAGAAGAAGTAGTAATATCTGTAAGACCTGAGGAGTTTTCTATTTCTGAAAACGGAATTGATTGTAAGATTCTAAGCAGAGTTTTCCTTGGAAAATATACTAACTATTTCCTCGAGTTTGCACCGGGAATGGTGCTTGATGATCAGCCGAGTATTGAATACTCTCAAGATCTTGGTCAGGCGGACAGGATATTTGATGAGGGAGAGAGTATTAAACTTCTTCCGAACAAGAAGAAAATCAATATATTTACAAAGGATATGGAAAAGAGTCTTATAAAGGATGTGGTAAAGTATGCTGAATAAGAAGATTAAATTAGATTTCTGGAATATAGTTACGATATTAATAATTATAATATTTGCAATTTTTCCTTATTTATCCTTTACTAAGCCTGTTCTTAGACGGTTTTAAAGACAGTAAAAGCGGTGCATGGTCTTTGATGAACTATATTCAGTTCTTTTCAAAGAAATATTATATCAGTGCACTTATAAATTCTTTTAAACTTACGATAAGTGTAACTGTAATAGCTGTTTTGATAGGAGTTCCTCTGGCATATTTTATGTCTTTTTATAAAATAAAGGGAAAGGGAATCTTGGAGGTATTGTTTATTATATCAATGATGAGTCCGAACTTTATCGGTGCTTACTCATGGATACTTTTGCTTGGAAGAAACGGAAGTGTTACAAAGTTTTTTTGGAAAAAGCACTTGGAATAAACATGCCTTCAATATACGGATTTGCCGGAATGCTTTTGGTATTTTCACTTAAGCTATATCCGTTTATCTATATCTATGTATCAGGTGCACTAAAAAAGATAGACGTTGCACTTTCCGAGGCTGCAGAGAGTTTAGGCTGTGGTGGGCTTAAAAAAGTATTTACGGTTATTATGCCTCTTATCACACCGACACTTGTTGCGGCCGCACTTTTGGTATTTATGAACTGTATGGCGGATTTTGGAACGCCGGCTCTTATAGGTGAGGGATACAGAGTTATGCCTACACTTGTTTATTCTGAGTTCGTAGGTGAGTCCGGTGGATCTGCAAACTTTGCGGCTTGTATGGCTACTATAATGATAATTATAACCGCTTTGGTATTCTTCCTACAAAAGTGGTATATAAATACAAAATCATTTACAATGAGTTCAATAAGGCCTATACAGCCGAAGGAACCGAAGGGGAATCTTCAAAGTACTTATTTACATATACATATATATGCTTGCAGGTCTTTCTATAATTCCACAGGCTATGGTAGTATATACATCATTTAAGGCTACAAAGATGCAGGTGTTTGTGGACGGATTCTCTTTGGGAAGCTACAAAAAAGTTGCCGATAAAGCATTGGCGGCAGTTACAAACACATATGTATTCTGCTTCTTTGCAATTGTAATCATTATAACTTTGGGAATGTTGATAGCATATCTTACAGTCAGAAGAAGAAGTGTACTCACCTCAGCTATAGACAGTATTGCAATGTTCCCATATATAGTACCGGGTTCGGTTCTGGGTATCACTCTTTTGATAGCATTTAATCATCAACCTTTGATGCTTGCAGGTACTGCGTTTATAATAATTATATCTTTGGTAATAAGAAGATTGGCATATACATTGAGGTCAAGCTCTGCTATACTTTATCAGATAAGCCCAAGTATGGAAGAGGCTGCTGTAAGTTTGGGAGATACTCCTGCAAAATCCTTTGTAAAGGTTACAGCAAAGATGATGCTTCCGGGAGTGGCATCAGGTGCTATTTTGAGTTGGATCACAATAATAAATGAGTTAAGCTCTTCAGTGATGTTGTATACTTCAAAGACTAAGACAATGTCTGTAGCTATTTACAATGAAGTAATAAGAGCAAGCTACGGCCCTGCTGCTGCGCTTGCAAGTATATTGACATTGACAACAGTAATATCACTTCTGGTATTCTTCAAGGTATCGGGAAGCAAGGATGTTACAATGTAATAAAATATAATATGGGATATAAAGGGTGTAAGCTATGAATAAAAAGATAAGTTTTAAAGAAGAGTTAAAAAGAAGTCTTATAGTTCATGCGCTTACACCCTGTTTTATTTTGTGCATAATATGTGTACTTGGATTTATTTTAATTGCATCTGTAAATATCTATAGGAATAATAATATATATGCTCTAAATTCAAGAGAAAAGCTTGAAAGAGAATTAAACAGTTATATTGAAAGTACAAGCCACATTGCAAAGGATATAAATATAGGAAATTTTTCAAAGAAACAAGCAGTACAAAGTTGATGTAATAGAAGGAGTGTATAATTTTCTGAATCAAAAAGAATATAAAGGCACAATTTTATATTTTTTTAATAATGATTTTTGATATACTCTACAGTACAGAACGAAGTGAAGATAAAAAGAATTTCATAAAATATCAGGTAACCGGAAGTGAAATGAAATTTATAGGAGAGAGTTCAAATATAATATATATTTATGGTGGAAACAGAGTGGAAAAATACACCGATATCATCATATCTTATAGTAAAAGCCGATTATAAGAGATAATGAATTTGCAGGACTTTGTATATATGAGTTGGAGCTTAAAAAAATCTTGATGTTGTTTTTAACAATACAAACAGTACGGTTTTACTTGTAAATAAATTTCATAGAGTTATATACAGTAATTCAAGGAGATTTGTAGATGACAGGAATAAAATTATTAAAAATTTCAGAGACAGAAGTGGGATAATCTTTAATGATGGAGACCTGATCTATATTTCAAGCAATAAGGTTGATTATACAGATACGTGGATATATGTGATTACAGATTGCAAAGCACTTATATGAATATAAGCATAATAATGTTGCTGTTGATAATTGCCGTAGCAATTATAATGGCAGCGGCAATTTCTTCAAGTGCAGGTAAGTTCTCGGCAAAAAAGACCGCTATAATATATCAGCTTATAGATGCTCTAAAGCAGGTAGAGGATGGAAAACTTGATATAAATTTAGATATAGAATCCGATGATGAATTTAAGTCTATAGGACATTCTTTCAATATGATGCTTGGCAGTATAAGACATCTTATAGAAAGACATGATAAAATGGCTCTGGAAAATAATATGGCGATAGTTCAAATGATGGAGTCGCAGTTCAATCCGCATTTTTTATTTAATACACTGGAGTCTATAAGATACTTGGTAAAATTTAATCCAAAGGTAGCCGACAAAACGGTTGTAAACCTGTCAAAGCTTTTAAGGTACAGTATACAAAATACTGTGGACACAGTTAAATTCAAGGAGGAATTTGATTTCGCAAAAAGATATATAGAGATCATGAAAGTTAGATTTGGAGACAGACTTGAGTTTAATGATAATATTTCATATGAAGTCAAAGAGGTAAGCGTGCCGAAGATGATAATACAGCCAATCGTAGAGAATGCAGTTAAATATGGATTCGGAGAAAATGTGGAAGTACTGAAGGTTGAAATATCAGCCTATATAGAATCGGAAAAAGTATATATAACAGTAAGAGATGACGGAGTCGGTATAGATAAAGAGCTTTTAAAAGAGTTGGTTGTAAATTTGAAGGAGAAGTATAACCTTTCAGATCATATAGGGCTTTACAATGTGCATAAGAGAATAGAACTTCTCTACGGTACTGAATATGGACTTGAAATCAACAGTGAAATATGCAGGGGTACGGAAGTTGTTTTGGTATTGCCGAAAATTTTCAGACAGGGGGAATGAGATATGCATAAGATTATTATAGTTGAAGATGAGGAGATTATAAGAAACGGTCTTGCTATTTCCTTTGATTGGATGGATTACGGGTGCAATATAGTGGGATTGGCAAAGGACGGCAAGGAAGGGCTTGATATGATACTGGAGCTTGAACCGGACATAGTGATCAGTGATATTAAGATGCCGAAGATGACAGGAATAGAAATGATACAAAATGCCAAAAAGCAAGGCAAGGATTTTTTTAGTATAATTCTTACCAGCTATGCGGAATTCGGTTATGCCAAAAGTGCAATAGAATTCAGGGGCATCTGGATATTTATTAAAAGCCTGTAGACGAGGACGAGCTTGTAGAATTGTTAAAATCAATAACAGATAAAAATAAATAAAAAGAACAGGCAAAAAAAGATAGAGGAAAGTGTAAAGGACAAGATAATAGAAAAAGAAGATGACTGGAAAATATTTTTAAAAGCCGGAGAAAGCTCGGATTCTATTATAAGATCTGTTTATGAAATTATACAGAATAAATACAGTGAAAGACTCGGTATAAATGATATTGCAGAAGAATTAAAGGTAAGTAACAGTTATATCAGTAGGAAGTTAAAGACAAAGCTTAGTACAAGTTTTGTGGATTTGTTAAGTCAATACAGAATAAAGAAGGCTATATCTTATCTTGAAAAAACAGATCTAATGATATACGAAATATCATGTAAAAGTGGGATTTAGTGATTACAAGTATTTTTGTACCGTATTTAAAAAATACACTTCTTTAAGTCCTTCGGAATATCAGAAAAACAGAGCAAAAAGATAATGATTTATCGCTTGCAATAAAAAATAAACTATGATATTATTAAGTACTGTGACACATAATCCTTGCTTTTGATATCAGTATCAAAGGCCAGAGACCAAGAGGAGGTAAGAAATGACAAGTACATATGAATTAGCATTAGTGCTTAATGGTAAGCTTGAAGATGATGCAAGAGCGGAAGCTCTGGAGAAAGTTCAAAACTACATCACAAGATTTGGTGGAAGCATTGTAAATGTCGATGATTGGGGTAAGAAGAGATTTGCCTATGACATTAACAAACAAAAAGAAGGATTCTACTATTTCATTAAGTTCCAGTCAGAGGATAACAATTGTCCTAACGAGTTAGAGGCAAATGTTCGTATCATGGAATCAGTTGTGAGATACCTAGTCGTTAAGCAGTAAGCTTAATATAAAGGAGAGATTGTATGAACAGAGCCATATTAATGGGCAGACTAACAAGAGACCCGGAAGTAAGATATTCAAGTGGTGAGAGATCTATGGCAATTGCAAGATATACACTTGCAGTAGACAGAGGTTTCAAACGTGGAGACTCATCTGAACAGAACGCAGACTTTATACCATGTGTTGCATTTGATAAAGCCGGCGAGTTTGCAGAGAGATATTTTAGACAGGGAATGAGAGTATTGGTTTCAGGTCGTATTCAGACAGGAAGTTATACCAACAAAGAAGGTCAAAAAGTTTATACAACTGAGGTCATTATAGATACTCAGGAATTTGCAGACAGTAAGGGAGCAAGCGATGGTTCAAGCAGCTATCAGGCTTCTACAAGACCGTCACCGGCATCAGCGAGTACAGACGGATTTATGAATATTCCGGACGGAGTTGATGACGAGGGTCTACCATTTAACTAGGTTAAAAATTAAGAAAGGGGACTTTATCATGGCATTTAACAAGGCTGACAGAGCAGAAGGCTCTAGAAGAAGACCTGCTAACGGATTACGCAGGAGAAAGAAAGTTTGTGCATTCTGTAGTGATAAGGAAAAGGCTATTGATTATAAAGATGTGGCAACTCTTAGAAAATATATTTCAGAGAGAGAAAAAATCCTTCCAAGAAGAATTTCAGGAAGCTGTGCTAAGCATCAGAGAGAAATCACAGTAGCTATCAAGAAGGCTAGACATATAGCTCTTCTTCCTTACGTTGTAGAATAAAAATTTACAAAAAAATATAACAAAACCCGTTTTTTTGTCTAAGACAGAGACAGGGTTTTTTTGTGTTAGTTAAGGTAAATGTAATGAAAAATACAACCTTGTAGTGTATAATATATGATACAAAAGAGTGTATGGAATTAAATAAACTTTAACGAGCATAAACGATATGGAGTAGAATATGAAAAAGAAAATACTTTTTACCGGTTTTGGCTTTAGGTTTACTTTTTGGTAATACCTTTAAATACATATGCCGAAGGCTGGGCAAAAATCCGGTTCAGACTGGACTTACCTGGACAGAAATAATAATAAAATAACGAATGAGTGGAGAAAAGGTGCAGATGACAAATGGCGTTATTTAAATGATGCAGGAGTTATGGCAACCGAAAGCTGGGTGGACGATGACAAATACTATGTTGACAATCAGGGTCTTATAGTGGAAGGCTGGAGAAAACTAAAGGACAGAGGTGAGGATTACTGGGCTTATTTTCAGGCCGGCGGCAAGGCGGTCAAAGGCAATTGGAAGAGCATAAACAATCAATACTATTACTTTGATGAAGACGGAAAGATGCTTACCGGGTGGATACTTGATGACAACTACTATATAAAAAGTGACGGAACCATGGTGACCGGTTGGTATAAACTTATGCCGCCAAATGATGAGGGAGAAAGAAGAACAGGGCCTAATTCATCCTCGAATGAAAAGTGGTTCTACTTTACAAATACAGGAAAGAAGTTTAAACCTGTACTGACAAACGGATCAAAATTTGGTGAGAAGAAGATAGACGGTGTAAGATATGCTTTCAATGAGAACGGAGAGCTGGTTACAGGCTGGGTACAGACTTCCGGAGGTTCAAATCCTACCATCAAAAATTTCAAGTATATGAATGAGGACGGAACTCTAAGAACAGGCTGGTATTCCACAGAACCGCCTGAGGAGCTCCTAGGAGAGTACAATCATACAGTTGAATGGTTCTACTTTTCATCCACAGGGGAGCCTGTTGCATCAAAGAATGAAAAATTGTATGCTAGTGATTTGCAAAAAATAAAGGGAAATCAGTATCTGTTTAATAAAAACGGCACACCTGTATACGGTATTCAAAAGGTTTACCAGGGAAATACATATTCGGCATACTATTTCGGAAATGAGTCACAATGCTATCTTATGAAAGGTAAGCAAACGATAAAGGACGGAACCGGCAAGTCGGAGGAGTATTTTTTCCAGGCTTCAACAGGTAGGGGGCTGACAGGCACAAAGGACCACAAGCTTTACTACAAGGGAAGACTTGTAAAAGCAAATGATTCCTTAAAGTATCAGGTTTTTGCAGTGCCGAATGAGAGTGGAAGCGGTACTACAAACTATGTGGTGAACTCATCAGGTAAGATAGTATCAAACGGAAAAGTAAAAGATGTAGACAAGGTGGAGTATAAGACCAATTCGGCAGGAGTACTTGTGGCAATAGACGGTGATACAAATATAAAGGGAACTTTTGAAACACCGCAGGAACCTGAGTGGACTAATAATGATTAAAGCGAGGTAAATATGGATTGTATTTTTTGTAAAATAGCCAACGGAGAGATTCCTTCAGATACAGTTTTTGAAGACGACAATTTTAAGGTGATACTTGATTTATCACCTGCAAGCAAGGGACATATGCTTATATTGCCGAAGACACATGCAAGAGATATCACGGAACTTGGTGAGGATGTAGCCGGAAAGGCAATTGTTTTGGCTGCAAAACTGGGTAAGGCATCTATGGCGGCTCTTGGAGCTACAGGATTTAATACACTGGCAAATACAGGGGAGAGTGCAGGTCAGACGGTTTTCCACTGTCATATACATGTTATACCGAGATATGATGACGCCTCAAGTATTGTAAGTTGGGTACCGGGACAGTCGGATAAGGAAGTACAAAAAGAGACAGCAAAGAAAATAGCAGAGTGTATCAGATAATGGAACTTGGAATAGGTAAGAAAAATTATGTTGCGATCGGCATTATCATTGTAAATATTATATATTTTATTTTCCTTGAAACCCATGGAGGCTCGGAAAGTACCATGGTTATGCTCAAATACGGTGCGGCTTTTCCGGAGAACATTAAAAACGGTGAGTATTACAGACTTGTAACTTCCATGTTTATGCATTTCGGAATAGAACATATCGTCAATAATATGCTTATTTTGGTACTTCTTGGAGGAAAACTTGAGGATATACTGGGGCATGTGAGATTCTTCATTATATATATGCTCTCAGGTATACTTGCAAATATAGGTTCTGACTGGTTTCAGAATTATACAGGTGATGTGGCGGTAAGTGCAGGTGCTTCAGGTGCGATATTCGGTATAGTGGGAGCGCTTTTATATGCTTTACTTGTAAACAGAGGAAGAATAAAGGATTTGAGTGTACAACAGATAGCAATCTCTCTTGCACTTATGCTTTATACAGGATTCAGGACTACAGGTGTGGACAATGCCGCACATGTGGCAGGCGCCGCGGCGGGATTTATATTATGTCTGGTTTTGTATCATGGTAATAAAAAAGAAGAGTTGCAATCTGATGAATATTATGATAGAATTTTATAGCTAAATAAGCACATCAAGTGAATAGGGAAAGAGGTGCCATAGGTCCTTTTCTTAAGCTTGATGGAAGAAAAACCAAAGGAGAAAAACAATGAGTGTTATTTCAATGAAGCAGTTACTTGAGGCAGGTGTTCACTTCGGACATCAGACAAGAAGATGGAACCCTAAGATGGCTCCATATATCTACACAGAGAGAAACGGTATCCACATTATCGATCTTCAGCAGAGTGTAGGTATGGTTGATACAGCATACAATGCTATGTCAGACATAGCTAAGGATGGTGGAAAGATCCTTTTCGTAGGAACAAAGAAGCAGGCACAGGATGCTATCAAGGAAGAGGCAGAGCGTTGCGGAATGTACTATGTAAACGAGAGATGGCTTGGCGGAATGCTTACAAACTTTAAGACAATCCAGTCAAGAATCAAGAGACTTCGTCAGTTGGAAGAGATGAGCGAAGACGGTACATTTGATTTACTTCCAAAGAAGGAAGTTATTCAGTTAAAGAAGGAATGGGAGAAGCTTGAGAAGAACCTCGGCGGTATCAAGGATATGAAGAACATTCCTGACGCTATATTTATTATAGATCCAAAGAAGGAGAGAATCTGTGTTCAGGAGGCTCATACTTTAGGTATTCCACTTATCGGTATCTGTGATACAAACTGTGATCCTGATGAGCTTGATTACCTTATCCCGGGAAATGATGATGCTATCCGTGCTGTAAAGCTTATCGTAGCTAAGATGGCAGACGCCGTTATCGAGGCAAATCAGGGTGAGATCCTTTCAACATCAGAAGACGTTGCCGATGATTCACTTGAGGGTGAGACATTTGCACCTGATAAGGAAGAATTGGACGACAGACAGTTCTAATTTTAAAGAGATTTGAGTTATAGACGGGTTGCAAAGAGGGTTTTTACCGCTTTGCAACTTGTCATATTTATAAATGTTTAGGAGGTTTTACAATGGCAGCAGTAACAGCAGCAATGGTAAAAGAGTTAAGAGAGATGACAGGCGCAGGAATGATGGACTGTAAGAAGGCCCTCGCTGCAACTGATGGAGATATGGATGCGGCAGTTGACTTCCTTCGTGAGAAGGGACTTGCAGGAGCACAGAAGAAGGCAGGTCGTATAGCAGCTGAAGGTATCGTAGATGTTTGTGTAAGCGATGATGCTAAGAAAGCGGTTGTACTTGAGGTTAATGCAGAGACAGACTTCGTTGCTAAGAATGAGAAGTTCAGAACTTATGTTGCAGAGGTTGCAGCACAGGCATTAAAGACAACTGCAAACACTACAGAAGAGTTCTTGAACGAGAAGTGGGAGCTTGATCCAAGCCTTACAGTAGGTGAGAAGCTTTCAAGCATGATCTCAATCATCGGCGAGAACATGTCTATCAGAAGATTCGAGAAGGTAGAGGAGAATGCCGGTTGTGTAGTTTCATACATTCATGCCGGTGGAAAGATCGGTGTTCTTGTAGATGTTACAACTGATGTTGTAAACGATGAAATCAAAGAGATGGCTAAGAATGTTGCAATGCAGGTTGCAGCACTTCATCCGAAGTATACTTCAGACAAGGAAGTTGATGCAGAGTACCTTGCAAAGGAGAGAGAGATTCTCTTAGCTCAGATCAAGAACGATCCTAAGGAGGCTTCAAAGCCTGAGAAGGTTATCATGGGAATGATCGAGGGTAGAATTAAGAAGGAGCTTAAAGAGATTTGTCTTCTTGACCAGCAGTATGTTAAGGCGGCAGACGGAAAGCAGTCTGTAGCTGCTTATGTTGCAGAGGTTGCTAAGGCAAACAATGCAAACATCTCTATCAAGGGATTTGTCAGATTCGAGACAGGTGAAGGCCTTGAGAAGAAGAGCGAGAACTTTGCAGAAGAAGTTGCAAAGCAGATGTCAGGAAACTAATATAAATCAATAATATATTTAACCGGAGCCAAGATACTTTATATAATCTTGGCTTTAGTTGTACAAAAAAGGAGAAAATATGGATATCACAAAAATAGTAACAGATATAATAAACAAGGCAAAGGCGGATCCTGAACTTTTATCAAACCTTGCAAAGGATCCTGAGAAGACAATCGAAGGACTTACAGGTATCGATATACCTGACGGTCAGCTTGATTCAGTTGTTGCAGGTGTAAAGACACAGATAGCTAAAGTAGGAATCTCAAGCGCTATGGACAAGATTGGAGATCTTTTTAAGAAATAATATGGATTTTTTATTTGATTTGCATACACATACAATCGCCAGCGGTCATGCATATTCAACATTGAAAGAAAATATGGAAGAAGCGGCTGCAAAAGGACTTTTGGCGTATGGTTTTTCAGATCACAGTGAGGCTGTACCGGGTTCATGCAAAAATATCTACTTTATGAATTTCAAAGTAATTCCGAGAAGGTTTAAGGATGTCTTGATTTTGAGAGGAGTGGAGGCAAATATAATAGATTTTAAGGGCAATCTTGATATAGATAACAATGTTCTGGGAAGACTTGATTATGTTATAGCCAGTCTACATACCATTTGCATAAATCCGGGAACCTTACAGGAGAATATGGATGCATACTTCGGTGCAATGTCAAATCGTTTTGTAAAGATTATAGGACATCCGGATGACGGAAGATATCCTATAGATCACGATGAACTTGCAAAAGAAGCAAATAAAAGAGGAATTGTTCTGGAGCTTAACAATTCCTCACTTAATCCTAATTCGGCCAGACAAAACGGAAGAGAAAATGCCATAAAGATGCTGGAAGCTGCAAAAAAATATGGTACAAATGTCATATGTAATACGGACAGTCATTATGCCGATTCAGTAGGCGATTTCAGAAATTGTGATATATTATTGAGAGAAATGGATTTCCCACAGGAACTTATATTAAATAACAGTATGGAAAAGCTGAAATTGGTTTTAAACAAGAGTATTGAAGAAATGTAAATACTGTTTTGAGGTAGTTATGGAAAAGAATATACAGAATAAAAACACAGGGAATTACGGACATGACCCGTGGAAATCCGTTAAAACTTATATTGGCATTTGCCATACCGATGCTTATCGGAACATTGTTTCAACAATTTTACAGTATGGTTGACACTGTAATGGTAGGTAAGTATTTGGGTGTTAATTCATTGGCAGCTGTGGGTTCCACAGGTGCCATATTTTTCATGGTAAACGGATTTGTTATAGGAAATACTGCAGGATTTGCGATACCTGTAGCACAGAAATTCGGAGCAAAAGACTATAGTGAGTTGAGAAAGTACACTATGAATGCGGTATATGTGGGGATTTTTTTCTCGGTTGTACTGACGGCGACAGTATGTTTATTGACAAGGGCAATTCTCATAGTTACAAATACACCGGATGAAATACTGGATGAAGCTTATATCTATATAATAATAGTATTTGCAGGTATTCCTGTAATGTATTTATATAATCTGACTGCAAGTATTATAAGAGCATTGGGAGACTCAAAAACACCTTTGTATTTTCTTATAGTTGCAGCACTTCTTAATATAGTGCTTGATGTAATATCTATACAGGTGATGGGACTGGGAGTGGCAGGTCCCGCTTACGCTACGGTTATTTCACAGCTGGTATCCGGAATACTTTGCGTTGTATTCATGGTAAAGAGATTTTATATATTAAAGCCGGAAGCGGGAGAGGGAAAAATCTCCATGAGGCATATCAAAGTATTGCTTTCAATGGGTGTACCTATGGGACTGCAATACTCTATAACAGCGATAGGTTCGGTAATACTGCAGGCGGCGGTAAACGGACTTGGAGCGGTGACTGTGGCTGCCGTTACGGCAGGAAGTAAGATAAGCAGCTTCTGTGTGGCTGTAACCGATGCGCTTGGAGCGACAATGGCTACATACTGTGGTCAAAATGTAGGTGCGGGAAAACTTGACAGAGTTAGAGAAGGCGTAAAAGTAGCAACAATAATAGGTATAATATATTCGGTTATCGTATTTGTTTTAATGATATTTATCGGCGGAGAGTTGCCGAAGCTCTTTATAGACGCTTCCAAGGCAGATGTAATAGAAAAGGCCAGAATATTCCTTTTGTGGAACTCAGGATTTTACTTTGCACTTATATTTGTAAATGTATGGAGAAATTCAATTCAGGGAATGGGATTTCCTATGTTTGCAATACTTTCGGGTGTATGTGAGATGTTTGCAAGAGGTATCGTAGGATTTGCAGGAGTTAAGTACTTCGGTTTTGTTGCGGCATGTATGGGGTCGCCACTTGCGTGGGTTATAGCGGATATCTTCCTTATACCGGGATTTTTATATTGTCTTAAAAAACTTGGTAAGATATTTGGAGAAAAACAGACAAGAGAAGAATTTCAATATGAATAATTACAATAAAAAGATCGGAATATTGTATATACTCGGAGCCGCATTCGGATTTGCACTAATGGGGCTCTTTGTACGACTGGCAGGAGATCTGCCTACATTTGAAAAAGCATTTTTCAGAAATTTGATTGCGGCATTTGTTGCATTCTTTATGCTTATGAAAAGTGGAAGACCCAAGCCTGTAAGCGGTAAGAATCTTGGTATACTTCTGCTTAGATCCACCTGCGGTATGGCAGGAATCATATGCAATTTCTATGCTATAGACCATATGAATATAGCCGATGCTACAATTTTAAATAAAATGAGTCCCTTCTTTGCCATTTTGGCAGGCTTTTTGATACTGAAGGAAAAGGCCGGAGCGGTTGATATCATTGCTACTGTCATAGCCTTTATCGGAATGATATTTGTAGCAAAGCCGGGAGCCGGCTTTACATTTTTTTCCTGCCCTTATAGGAATTACAGGAGGAATGATGGCGGGAATTGCCTATACTCTTGTGAGAAAACTTACAGGAAACGGTGTAAACGGAATGTTTATAGTATTTTTCTTTTCATGCTTTTCAACTATCGCAGGAATACCGTTTATAGCTATGAACTATGTAAGTCCAAGCCTTATACAGCTTACAATGCTTGTACTTGCAGGATGCGGTGCCATGATAGGACAGATATGCATTACAAAGGCTTACAGCTATGCACCTGCAAAGGAAATAGCGATATATGATTATACACAGGTTATATATTCGGCATTACTCGGATTTGTATTTATGCAGCAAATACCCGACAGATTCAGTGTGATAGGATATATAATAATAATATCAATGGCTGTAGTAAAATGGATATACAATAATAAAAGTGAGTAAACAAAAAGTCCCATTTCAGGGACTTTTTTTATTTTTACTCAGTATGTTTCCTAGATTTTTGCGGTTCAATCTTATGTTTTTTTGCATATCCGGTAAGTATAAGTGTCAAGGCACCATCTCCGGTTACATTACAAGCTGTACCAAATGAATCTTGTAGGGCAAAAAAATGGTAAGCATGAGAGCGGTTCCTGTCTCGTCAAACATAAGAACTCCGGTTATAAGACCCAGGGAAGCCATTACTGTACCTCCCGGAACTCCCGGTGCACCTATTGCAAATACACCAAGGAGAAGGCAGAATAAAATCATCTTTGCCGGAGAAGGGAATTCTCCGTAAAAGCATTTTTTGAAACTACCATAACAAAGAATGTCTCAGTCATAACAGAGTATAAAGGTGAATATTTGCAAACAGCGGAATACCGAAATTTACCATATCATCACGAAGAGGCGGTTCTGATTTCTTGGCACATTCCAGAGCAACTGAAAGTGTAGCGGCACTTGACATGGTACCTACCGCAGTCATGTATGCAGGTCCGTAGTTTCTTATTATATCCAAAGGATTTGCACCTGCATAAGCACCTGCGATAAGATAAAGAAGTGCCAACCATATATAGTGACCTATCATTACCATAATGATAATAACAAGGAACACAGGCAATTGTTTTGTAATACTTCCCTCATATGCGAGAGTTGCAAAAGTAGTACCGATAAGAACAGGAAGTACAGGAATAACAAATTTTGTTACTATGCTGAGTACAACCTTTTGGAATTCTTCCAAAATACCGGTAATAAGTTCACTTCTGTTCCATGCAGCTGCAAGGCCAACCATGATTGAGAAGAAAAGAGCACTCATAACAGGCATTATAGCCGGTATTGAAAGCTGGAATACAAGCTGCGGTAATTCTTTAAGGCCCTCAACTTCAGGCGTAATACTCATATGTGGCAGTATTATAAAGCCTGAGGCGGTGGCAAAGAATGCCGCACCGATTGAAGAAACATAGGCTATTATAAGAGCAACTATAAGTATTCTTGACGCATTGCTGCCAAGCCTTGTAATAGACGGGGCAATAAAACCTATAATAATAAGCGGAATACAAAATCCTATAAATTGCCCGACAATGTACTTAACAGTCACAATTATGTTAAGCAGTGCTACAGAACCGGCACTTGTATCATTTTTGTTCAGGAAAAGTCCCACAACAATACCTATAACAAGTGCAAGCAACAGCCTGAAAGGAAGGCTGTTTAAAATACCGTTCTTTTTCATATCAAAATCCTCCTGATTTTAATGGCTTTCCACCATAAGTTTTATAATTTCATTATTTGTTTCACGCATTCCGTCCTTACCTATCTTTGAAATTCCCTTGATAGTTTCCTCGATATTGTTCATTACAATACCGTCACCGCCATGGAAGGCCTGACCGTCTTTGTACATGCTCAGTCCCATAATAGCCGCATCTACTGAAGAGGCTATCTTAGCCGCACAGGATGCCTTTGCACCGTCACACACAATACCCGATACTATAGCCAAAGTATTTACAACGGTATGTTCCACAGCTTCAAGACTGCCTTCCGTAAGATAGGCGATACCTGCGCCTGCACCTGCACCTGCACTTACGGCACCGCAGTAGGCTGACAGTGTACCTATGCCATGTTTTTGATGTATGGAAGTAAGATTTGAAAGTGCCAGTGCACGATATAGCTTTTCCTTTGAAGCCTTTAATTCCTTGGCATATTCGATAACGGGAATAGAACAGGTGATGCCTTGATTACCGCTTCCGGAATTTATAACAACGGGAAGCTCACAGCCGTTCATTCTGGCATCTGAACCTGCGGCGGCTTTTGCCTTTGCCCTTACCTTAATATCATTGCCATAGGTATCAAGCAGCACGGAGCCTATGTTTGCACCGTAATTTCCCAAAAGACCTTCTTCAGATATTGAAGTATTATAAAATATCTGCCTGTCCAAGATATCCTTCACATCGGAAACATCCAACGAGTTTATAAAGTCCCATATACCGTCCATAGTCAGCAGATCCTTATCGGCGCTTCCTGATACGGCATTGTTCTCAATCTCGGATTCAAAAATTATCTCATTATTTTTCTCGATAAGCACTATATTTGTATGTTGATTTGTAATACGAATCTTTACATACTCATCATCAGCAAAAAGCGTAATGATAAGATCAAATACATAGCCGATATCAAGCGGAATTACATCGATTTTAATATTGTTCATAAAATCGGCGATTTCACATTTCTTGTTATCATCCACATCGGAAATAACTTCAAGTTTTCTGTCGGCATCGCCTGCAACTATACCGGCAGCCACTGCAGCAGGTATACCTTTCAGATGCCCCGTATTAGGAACAATCACGCTCTTTACATTTTTTATTATACTTCCGCTGGCTTCAACAAGCACTTTTTTCGGCAATTTGCCAAGTACCTCCCTTGCCTTTGCCGCCGCATAAGCCAATGCTATAGGTTCCGTACATCCCATAGCCGGTACAAGCTCGTCTTTTAATATTCGGACATAAGTCCTGTACCTGATATCATCCTTTTCCATTAAACTGAACACACCCCCAAACAGCCTGTTTTTATTAAATATTATTATGGTAAATATTATATATATATAGTATAGTAGGTCTATGTTTAAATTGTAAATCTTAAAAAAATTAAATATATAATTTAAAAAAATAAATATAATTAGTTAAATGTATTTAATATGCTGTGGGACTACAAAAACATTTACCAACCATATAAAGGGGAAGTTATGGAAAATTTTTTAGATTTAAAGAAGCTTAATACCTTCGTAAAAATAGCGGAATCGGGGAGTTTTTACAAGGCCTCAATAATGCTTGGGTATTCACCGGCGGCGGTATCGATACAGATACAACAGTTGGAGTTTGACCTTGGGATGAGACTTTTTGACAGACTCGGTAAACAGGTGCGGCTTACCGATCACGGAAAACAGTTTTATCCATATGCCGAGAAGATACTTATGCTCAATGAAGAGGCAAAAGAGTCACTTATCAGAACTGATGATATGCTGACAGGAGAACTTCGAATAGGAACCATAGATTCTATTTGCGACACATTATTTCCACAGGTTTTGGCGGAGTTTTATGAGAAAAATCCGAATGTAAATGTTGAAGTAAGGGTATGTACTCCGTCAGAGCTATTTGAAGGGATAAAACACAATAATATAGATATAATGCTCTTACTTGATAAACCAAGTGTTTCAAAGGATTACGTTGCAGATATACAGATAGAGACCGAAGTGGTATTTTGTGCTTCAAGAAAGCATCCGTTGGCATGCAAAAACGAAATAGAACTTTCAGAGATCCTAAGTTATCCCTGTATACTTACTGAGAAAAATGCAAGCTACAGATATATTTTTGAGAGTAAACTCTCAGAGCTTGGTCTTGGTATAAAGCCAAGTATTGAATCACAGAATACCAATCTGATTATCAAACTCTTATGCAACAATATGGGGTATTCGGTGTTACCTAGATTTCTGATTGAGCCGAAACTAAGAGATAACACATTGGCGGTATTGCCGATAAAGGATTTTCATATAAAGGTGAATTATCAGGTACTGCATAAGAAAGATAAGTTCGTGAACAGACAAATGGAAAGCTTTATAAATATGTTGGAAAAGCAGGCCGGAATACTACAGGTAAGCAATCCGCAAGACTGATTTATCATGTATTTGTGTTATAAAAGCAGTTTAAAATATTTCGAACAAATGTTCTTTTAACTGTACTTTTGTATTGTCACATGCTATAATTTTTGTAGGTTGGCAGTTGCCGACAGACAGAAAGGTTAAAATAATGGAATTTAAATTACATTCAGAGTTTTTGCCTACAGGAGATCAGCCTCAAGCAATAGAGGCACTGGTAAAAGGATTTAAAGAGGGAAACCAGTTTCAAACCTTGCTCGGTGCGACAGGTTCCGGTAAGACATTTACCATGGCAAATGTTATTCAAAAATTGCAAAAGCCTACACTTATAATAGCACATAATAAGACATTGGCCGCCCAGCTCTATGGAGAGTTTAAAGAGTTCTTTCCTGAAAATGCGGTAGAATACTTTGTTTCTTATTATGATTATTATCAACCTGAGGCATATGTGCCTTCTACAGACACATATATTGAAAAAGACTCTGCAATAAATGACGAGATAGATAAACTCAGACACTCCGCCACAGCATCACTTTCAGAAAGAAAAGATGTGATAATAGTGGCTTCAGTGTCATGTATATACGGACTTGGTAGCCCCATAGACTATCAGGAGATGGTAGTATCATTAAGACCGGGAATGGAAAGAGACAGAGATGATGTCATAAGAAAGCTGATAGATATGCAGTATGACAGAAACGACATGGACTTTCATCGTGGTACTTTTCGTGTACGTGGAGATGTGCTTGAAGTATTTCCGGCGGCATCTACATCCACAGCATTAAGATTTGAGTTCTTCGGTGATGAGGTGGACAGAATACTTGAGATAGATACACTTACAGGAAATATCTTAGCCGAACTTTCACATGCGGTCATCTTTCCGGCATCTCACTATGTAGTGGCACCTGAAAAGATGATGATTGCCACACAAAATATTTTGGAAGAGTGTGAAGAGAGAGTAAAGTTCTTCAAATCGGAGGATAAGCTTATAGAAGCTCAAAGAATAGATGAACGAACTCATTTTTGATGTGGAGATGATGAGAGAGACCGGATTTTTGCTCGGGGATAGAAAACTACTCAAGACATCTTACCGGTTCAGCACCCGGTGAACCGCCCTATACATTGATAGATTATTTTTAAGGATGAATTTCTTATAATAGTAGACGAGTCACATATTACCATTCCGCAGGTTAGAGGAATGTATGCAGGTGACAGATCCAGAAAGACCACCCTGGTAAACTACGGTTTCAGACTGCCTTCGGCACTTGATAACAGACCTTTGGAGTTTTCAGAGTTTGAATCAAAGATAGATCAAATGCTTTTTGTATCCGCTACACCGAGTGTATATGAAAAAGAGCATGAAATGTTTAGAACGGAGCAGATCATAAGACCTACAGGACTTTTGGATCCGCCTATAAGCGTAAGGCCTGTAGAAGGTCAGATAGATGATTTGATTTCCGAAGTAAACAAAGAAATAGAAAAAAAGAACAAGATACTTATTACTACTCTCACAAAGAGAATGGCTGAGGATCTTACCGAATATATGAAGGAAGTCGGTATCAGAGTAAGATACCTGCATTCAGATATTGATACGTTAGAGAGAGCGGAGATTATCAGGGACATGAGACTTGATAAGTTTGACGTACTTGTAGGTATCAATCTTTTGCGTGAGGGACTTGATATACCGGAGATTACTTTGGTGGCAATACTTGATGCGGATAAAGAGGGATTTTTTTAAGAAGTGAGACCTCACTTATTCAGACCATAGGAAGAGCTGCAAGAAATGCGGACGGACATGTAATAATGTATGCCGATAATATGACGGATTCGATGAAGGCGGCAATAGATGAGACCTACAGAAGAAGAGGCATACAGGAAGCCTACAATAAAGAACATGGTATCACACCTACCACAATAAAGAAGGCGGTAAGAGATCTGATAGCGATATCAAAGGCTGCAGAGAGTGTATCAACTATTGATAAGGATGTGGAATCCATGGATAAAGCGGAGATAAACAAGCTTATAAAAGAGCTTGAAAAGAAAATGTTTAGAGACGCTGCGGAGCTGGATTTTGAAAATGCGGCACTTTTGCGAGATAAGATAAGTGAGCTCAGAGCAAACTTATAAAAATAATAAATTGGAGAAGAGGAAGTGGCAGACAAAAAAAATGTGTCAAAAAGCCTGGAAAGAGTGGTTGCGGAGACAGCCATGCTTGCAGGTGAGACTATGCTCATAGCCGGAGCGGAGATCAGCAGAGTGGAAGATACGATGAACAGGATACTTGACTATTCAAAATGTGAATCACATACTGCATTTGTTCTGGCAACAGGTATTACCTTGACTTTGGACAGTGATGAAGGACTTATTACTATGTCAAAAAGAGTACCTGAAAGAACTACAAATATCAACAGAATATATCTGATAAACAATGTATCAAGAGCCTTGAGTGCAGGGAAAATGGATATATATGAGGCGTATTCCGAAATAAAAAAGATAAAGGGATGTAAGACAGTTTACAGGTATTTTTATACGGACTTTCCTTTGTAGGAGTGGCACTTTTTCACCATGATGCTTGGCGGAGATTTTACCGACTGTATGGTGGCTGGAGTTGCCGGACTTGCAATGGCAATCACACAGTGGGCGCTGGTTCCATTCGGGTTTAACTCATTTTTCCTGAATATGATCTCCACACTGTCCATGGCCTTGACAGCGGTGGGATTTCAAAGATTTGTATTTGCAAATATGAATATCGATCTGGTAATAATAGGAGGAATAATGCCGATAGTACCCGGAGTTATTTTTACCACAGCGATGAGAGATACTCTAAACGGTGATTATACCGCAGGTGTCAGTAGAATGCTTGAGACAGGTGTTGTGGCCTTTGCTGTTGCCGTAGGCGTGGCACTGGCATATGTGATTTTGTGAGGCGGATATGTTGTTTAAGATAATTGGTGCATTTATTGCAGTGGTGGCTTTTTGTATTATGATAGAGCTGCCGAAAAAATACATGGTACAGGCAGGAATGACCGGAATGGTGGGCTGGGCTGTATATCTTTTAATGGAGATGGTAGCAAGTAGGGTGGAGATTGCCGCCCTTGTTTCGGCACTTTGTATTGCAACAATGTCACATATACTTGCCAGAGTTTTAAAAGCACCGGTAAGTAATTTCCTTATACCGGGAATATTGCCGATAGTGCCCGGAGGCTCAATATACAGATGTGCTTACGCCTTTATAAGAGAGTCGTCATATCTGAGTACTTATATGAACGAAGCATTAAAAATTGCGGGATCCATAGCCCTTGCCATATTCTTTGTGGATTCGGTATTTAAGTTGCATTTACCGAAAAGATTTAAAAAATCAAAACAGATATAAAACAGGATAGCAACTTTATCAGTAAAAAGAGCAAGAATACAATTGACAAGGTAAGAGTAGAATCTTAATGTAATAGATAGTAGAATAAACTTTTAATTTATGGAGATGTGTATGTATTATATTGGTGTTGATTTGGGAACCTCAGCCCTGAAGCTTGTAATGATGAACAGTAAGGGTAAACTTGTAAAGTCTGTATCAAAGGAGTATCCTCTATACTTTCCGCATTCCGGATGGAGTGAGCAAAAGCCCGAAGACTGGTTTATAGCGGTAAAAGAAGGTTTAAAAGAGATAGCTGCAGGCTTAGACGATAAGATAGGCGGTATCAGTTTTGGAGGACAGATGCATGGACTGGTTATCCTTGATAAGGATGACAAAGTATTAAGGCCTGCCATACTCTGGAATGACGGCAGAAGTACTGAGGAAACCGACTATTTAAACAATGTTATCGGGAAGGAAAAACTTTCCAAGCTCACTGCAAATATTGCATTTGCAGGATTTACCGCACCTAAGATACTTTGGGTCAAGAATAATGAGCCTGAGATTTTTGCAAAAATTTCAAAAATAATGCTTCCGAAGGATTATATCAGCTATATGCTTAGCGGAAGCTTTGCTACAGACTATTCGGATGCTTCCGGTATGCTGCTTTTGGATGTGAAAAACAAAAAATGGTCATCCGAAATGATTGAAATATGCGGTATTTCAGAAAATATGCTTCCAAAACTTTTCGAGAGCTTTGAAGTGGTAGGTAATATAAAACCTGAGCTTGCAAAAGAGCTTGGACTTAATGAAGATATAAAGATAATCGCAGGAGCAGGAGATAATGCGGCTGCGGCTATAGGAACAGGTACTGTGGGAGAAGGAGCCTGCAATATTTCTCTTGGAACCTCGGGAACAATATTTATATCAAGCCAAAAATTTGGAGTTGATAAGTATAATGCACTTCATTCATTCGATCATTCGGACGGAAAATACCATCTTATGGGATGTATGCTAAGTGCGGCTTCCTGTAATAAATGGTGGATGGAAGATATACTAAAGACAAAGGATTTTGCCGCAGAGCAGGAAAATATAGGTGCTCTCGGAGAGAATAAAGTTTTCTTTTTACCATATCTTATGGGTGAGCGTTCACCTCACAACGACCCTGCGGCAAGGGGGACATTTTTCGGAATGAGTATGGATACAAGAAGAGAAGATATGACACTTGCAATACTGGAGGGTGTTACCTTTGGACTCAGAGATTCTCTGGAAGTGGCAAGAAGCCTCGGCATAGAGATAAAGAAGACCATGATATGTGGCGGAGGCGCAAAGAGTGCACTTTGGAAAAAACTTGTGGCAAATATCATGAATGTAGAGGTGGAAGTACCTGTCAGCGAAGAAGGTCCGGGATTTGGAGCCGCCATACTTGCGGCGGTAGGCTGTAATGAATACGAAAGTGTTGAAGCAGCTACAAAGTCCATAATAAAAATAAAAGAAAGAATACAACCGGAACCGGAACTCGTAGCAAAATACGAAAAAAAGTACCAAAAGTTTAGAAAGATATATCCGGCACTAAAGGGTATATTTAAAGAGATTTTATAAGGAGGGAAATTTATGTTACAGATAGGAACAAAAGCACCGGAGTTTTCACTTCCGGATGAGAACGGAACAGTCAGAAATCTTTCAGATTATGAAGGTAAGAAACTTATATTATATTTTTATCCTAAGGACAATACTCCGGGATGCAGTGCGCAGGCTTGTGGCTTCGGAGAGTTGTATCCGCAGTTTACGGAAAAAGGAGTAGAGGTTGTAGGCATCAGTAAAGACAGCGTTGCATCACATAAGAAGTTTAAAGATAAATATTCACTGCCGTTTACTCTGCTTTCAAATCCTGAGCTTGATGTGATACAGGCATATGATGTGTGGCATGAGAAAAAACTCTATGGAAAAGTATCTATGGGAGTGGTAAGAACCACATATCTTATAGACGAAAAGGGAGTTATCATAGAGGCTATGGATAAGGTAAAAGCTGCCAAGAATCCGGCTGAGATGTTGGAGATTTTGGAATGAAAATAGTAGTATCACCTGCCAAGACAATGATAGAAAATACAGACTGTTATATCGGAAGCAGTGTACCTACATATATTGATAAGAGCAAGATTCTTTTAGAAGAGATAAGACAAAGATCTTACGAAGAGCTGAAAGAGATCTGGAAATGCAATGAAAAGATTGCAAATGAAAATTTTGACAGATTTAAAAACATGAATTTGCAGGGGAGTCTTACCCCTGCAATATTTTCTTATCAAGGTATACAGTATCAGTATATGGCGGTAAATGTAATGGAAGCCTCTGCAATAGAGTATATAAAAGAGAATTTATATATACTTTCGGGATTTTTCGGAATACTTAGAGCATTTGACGGAGTAAGTCCGTACAGACTTGAGATGCAGGCAAAGATGGAGATAGGAGAGCACAAAAATCTGTATGAGTTTTGGGGTGATAAAATATATAAAAAGATTTTTGAAACGGGAGAAGTAGTGATAAATCTTGCCTCAAAAGAATATTCAAAAACTATAGAAAGCTATCTTTCAAAAGAAAATAAATTCATCACATGTGTGTTCGCCGAGAAAAAAGACGGGAAGGTAGTACAAAAAGCCACCATGGCAAAGATGGCAAGAGGTGAGATGGTAAACTTCATTGCATCCGGAAATATCCAAAATGAAGAGGAAATAAAAAAGTTTGACAGACTCGGATTCAAGTTTGATAAAGAGCTTTCAAATGAGAAAAAATATGTATTTATATTAGAGTAATTTCGGAAGGTTATTATGTATATTTCAAAGCCCTATAAGGGAAGACCTGTTGATATAGAAAACAGACAGGATAAAGAGAAAAGATGTTATGATTTTTTGGATGGCTTGGGAGTGGAATATGAGGTGGTTGACCATGATGAAGCTTCAGATATGGAAAAATGCAAGGAGATAGAGGGTACACTTGGAGTTAAGATATGCAAAAATATAGTTCTTTGCAACAGGCAGGAAACAAAGTTTTTCCTCTTTATGATGCCCGGAGATAAGAAATATGTTACAAAAGATATCTCAAAGAAACTTGATATGTCCAGACTCTCCTTTGCAAAAGAGAACTATTTGAAGGAATTTTTGGATGTAACACCGGGATCTGTAAGTGTACTGGGACTTTTAAATGATAAAGACAACAGAGTGGAACTTGTAATAGACAAGGATGTAATACAGGCTGATTTTATCAGATGTCATCCCTGCGAGAATACCTCAACACTGAAGATAAGTACTGAAGATTTTTTTAAATAAGATAATACCTGCATTGGGAAAAGAAGCAAAAATAATAGATAATTGAAAATGAATAATAAAAAAAGGATATTTGCGGCAATAGACTTAAAATCCTTCTATGCCTCGGTAGAGTGCAGAGAAAGAAAATTGGATCCCTTGGATATAAATCTGGTGGTGGCGGATGAGAGCAGAACCTCAAAGACTATCTGCCTTGCGGTAAGTCCCGCACTTAAGACCTTTGGAATACCGGGAAGGCCAAGACTTTTTGAAGTAATAAAAAGGCTGCAGGAAGTAAATCACAGAAGAGAAAAAAACTTGTAGGAAAGTCTGAAGGAAAGTCATATTCTCTTGAAGAACTCAAAAAAAATGTAAAACTGGAAGTTGATATGGTAGTGGCTGTACCGAGAATGAAAAAATATATGGAGTACAGCGCAAGGATAATCAGTGTATATCTAAAGTATGTCTCACCTGAGGACATATATGTATATTCGGTGGATGAGGTTTTTATAGATATTACGGGATATGCAGGTGATGATGCAACAGGGTTTGTGGAAAAAATGGTAAAAGATGTCCTTGATACCACAGGCATAACGGCAAGTGCCGGTATAGGTGAAAATATGTACCTGGCAAAAATAGCCATGGATATTGTGGCAAAAAGAGCAAAACCTAATGAACATGGAGCTAGAATAGGAGAACTGAGCGTTAAATCCTACAGGGAAAAGCTTTGGAGCCATACACCTATTACAGATTTTTGGAGAATAGGAAGAGGTTACAGCAAGAACCTTGCAAAGTACGGAATATATACAATGGGAGATATTGCAAGGGAGAGCTTAAAAAAGAATCGTGCCAATGAGGGAATGAATCTTTTATATAAGCTGTTTGGAAAAAATGCAAGCTTTTTGATAGAACATGCCTGGGGAATCGACAATACGGAAATCAAAGATATAAAAGCATATACACCGGAGAAGAAAAGTATAAGCGAAGGTCAGGTATTGCTTAGAGCATACAGCTATGAAGAGGTAAGAACGATTGTTATAGAGATGGCTGAAAGACTCTCATTTTCATTGCTGGAAAAAGATACCGCCACAAGGCAGATAACTTTAAGTATAGGATACGATATAGACAGCTTGGCAGATCCGAAAACAGCAAAAAATTACACCGAGAATATTACAAAAGACTTTTACGGAAGGAGCGTACCTGAGGGAGCGCATGGCTCGATAAATCTTTTATCATATACCAATTCCACAAAAGAGATCTGCAAGAAAAGTGAGGAGCTATTTGAGAAACTTGCAAATCCCATATTGCTTTTTAGAAGGATAACCATAGTTGCGAGTGAGATAAGTCATAAAAACAGCGCAGGCTGTACGGGAAATCTCTTGGAAGCAAACAGCATTTCGGAAGAAAAAGAAAGCAGCAGAATGAAAGCCGTACTTAAAGTAAAAAGAAAATTTGGAAACAATGCGATATTTAAAGGACTTAATCTCAAAGAAGAGGGAACTGCACTTGACAGAAACAGGCAAATAGGCGGACATAGGGAATAAAGTGGAAATACATTGAAAAATATCGAAAATGATATATACTATAGATAACAGTTTATTACTTCAGTTCGTAAAAATCAAATAAGGAGACATCTTATGAGAAAACTTAATACAATTTTTGTGACAATGTTACTTGCGGTATTTCTACTTAGCGGATGTTTTCGTTCAGACAAGGCCGAAAATAACGAGCCGGATGCTCTGACAAAAAAACATCATGGATTTCATATGATGACGGATCATATTGGGTGTTCAATGATGACCACAGCTTTTTCTGGTATCAGGAGAAGGGGATTACCGATGACAATTATTATGGCGGAACATATAAATTGTACAGAGGTGAGAAGGCAATGGATTTTATAGAAAAGAAGCTTTCCTCCTATGGTGTGACCAAGGCCGAGCTGATGGAAGTTATAAACAGATCGGATCAATATACAGTAGAAGATTTTTATATGCATTTATACAAAGAATACGACATTTATGTTAGAGGGTAAGGAGCAGATATCTAAGCCGAATATGATACCCTACATGGGATTTCTTTTGGAAGACGAAACTGTACTGGATATTGCAAATATGAAGACCGCATCTTACTACGGATTTATTAAAGAAGAATAGAAAATTTATACAGCCCACGCATTTATGTTACTGATAAGTTAAAGTATTACTTTGTCAGGATATAAATGCGCGGGCTTTTTGATTGGAGAGATAGAATGGAAAAAGAGAAAAATAAGCCAAAATGAAGAAGCAATAAGAGGTATTCTGATAATAATAGCATTCATAGTTGGACTGGTATTCCTTAGAGATATACTGGCAAAAAGGGGAGTGAGCATTTTTTTATGCTGACAAGGCAAGATTATATGAATGCAGTAGAATATTATATGCAGAAAAAAATATGGAGAGAAGTTTGAAGGGGAGTATATAGTTGATAATAGTATATATGTACATCCAAAGGCAAAACCTGAGTGGCATGCAGTAGTAGAAGTTTATAGTAAAAATGGGCTAACTTACTTTAGTGATAATTATGTAGGATATCTGAAGAAGGAAGAACTTGAGAAGTATATATATGAGCTGGTAAAACCGATATATGGAGAGTGTAAAGTTTACACACAACCATATGGTTTTTTCGCTGGATGACAGCTTTAACAAAGATACAGATATAATGACATATGTAAGTAATAGTGACTACACTACTTGTATATTCACAGATAAAAATGTTGAAAATAGAGAAAAAGATTTTAGAAAGGCATGTGAAATATTTGTAGAAAAAGATTTGCAGACTAACAGATTGCTGGTTACACATATTACAAAAGAAGACTTAGATAAGTTTGAAGAAAGATTGATAGACTATACATTCAATAAGTTAAAGTTTTATTGTAGAATTTCCAGCTTTTATGATAAGGCATACAAAACAGGTTTTGACGATATGCGTATATTGGAAGGAGACAAGGGATATGGCAAGTGATAGGCCTACAGATAAAGACTTGCACGAAAAAACACAAATGCCGGAAAAGAGTAAGTATATTAAAGGTAGGATTAAAGGAACAGTGGATATTGCATCGGAGGGATGAATTTATGCTAAGGAAATATAAGAAGATAATTTGTGCAATAGTAATTATTATTATCGTATTTGCATTATATACTGTAAATAAAATAGCTTTTTTCCATGATCCGGAGTTTGAAAGATTGGTAAGAGAAAATAAAGCTAACTATGAGGTGGTATCCATAGACGAATACAAAAGAATCAATCCTATTGAGGGTATCATTTGGAAGGACGATCTTAAGGATGTAGATAATATATATATAAACTTTAGAAAATATAAAATAAGAGATATAAGTGACCTGGTATATTTTAAGAACGCTAAATTAATATGGTTGGTATATTCAAGTGCATATGACGGAGATAAAAGTATATATGAGGATGAGAATGTACTTGATAATTTATACAAGATAAAAAGATTTAAAATACTTGGATGACTTGCAATTATATCACTTAAAGTTAGATGATGAAGCTATAGAAAATATAAAGAAAAATGTTTCCTAATGCGAGGGTAGTTATAGAGTAAATATATACGGATGTTTGTATATATGTGAATACAGAATTTATCCAAGTCACAAAAGTAGATACCGGGGAAATTGAAATGACAAAAGAGTGTATTGAGAATTTTTAATACAAATTTTTTTAAAGTCTGTAAGTTTGAAATATTTGCCGGAGGTATGGGATATGATGAAAAAGAGAAGAATACAAATTGTTATTGTTGTGATGTCGGTAATTTGTATATACATTATGAACCAAATAGCCTTTTTTTAAAGACAGAGAGTTTGAAAGGGCGGTAAGAGATACTTTAATATCATCTAAAGTGTCAATGGTAGATATAAGAGAAAAAGGCCTTAGATGGAATAATTTGGAGAAAAAGATCTTGAAAAAGGTAGACTTTGTAACAATAAATTTCAGAAAATACAATATAAAGAATATTGAAGATATAAAAGTACTTCAAGAATGCTAAATTTATAGGGTTTTGTTATGTGAGTACATATGTCGGAGATAAGAGTATTTACGAGGATGAGGCATGTGCTCGATAATATATATTTAATAAAAAAATTGGCACATTTAAAGAAGCTGGATTTATATCATTTGAAGATAAATTAAGACATTGAAGCTATGTTTCCTGATGCAGAAGTTTTTTTATCGTGTAGAGGTTAAAAAATCAAATGTTGAAAAAAAGAAGACTAAGTCAGAATGAAGAAGCAATAAGAGGTATTCTTATAATAATAGTATTTATAGTGGGACTGGTATTCCTTAGAGATATGCTGGTAAAAAGGGGAGTTAGCATTACTATGTTAACAGAGTTAGATTATATAAATGCAGCAGAATATTACATGCAGAAAAAATATGGAGAGAAATTTGAAGGAGAATATGTATATGAAGATAGCGTTTATGTACACCCAAAGTCAAAACCGGAGTGGCATGTGGTAGTGGATTTTGAGAGTGAGGGAGGGTTGACTTCTTTTCATGATAATTATGTAGGATACCTGAAGAAAGCAGACCTTGAGAAGCATATATATGAGTTGATAAAACCTATATATGGGGATTGTAAGGTGTATACACAGCCATATGATTTTTCTCTTGATGATAGCTTCAATAGAGATACAGATATAATGACATATGTAAATAGAGGAAACTATATTACATGCATATTTACATATAAAAAGGCTAAAAAAATATAGAAAAAGACTTTAGAAAAGTATGTGATATTTTTTTAGATAAAAAAATTTACAAACAAATAGATTACTGGTTACATATTTTACGAAGGAAGATTTTTGATAAATTTGAAGAGTACAGAATGGATTACATATTTAACCAACAAAAAAAATATTATTATAGAATTTCAAGTTTTTATAGTAAAAGTAGACAAAGGGGGATTTGATGAAGTAAAGATATTAGAGGGGGATGAAAAAAATATGGCAAGTGAAAAAAACCTACAAACAAAGATTTGCAGGGAAAAAAACAAATGTCGAAAAAAAGAGTAATTATATTAGAGGTAGGATTAAAAGAACTGTGGATATTACATCGGAGGAGTGAATTTATGCTAAGGAAATATAAGAAGATAATTTGTGCAATCCTAATTATTATTATCGTATTTGCATTATATACTGTAAATAAAATAGCCTTTTTTTCCATGATCCTGAGTTTGAAAGAGCTGTAAGAAATACTACTATATGGAATACTGTGTCAGGTGCAATACAGAAAGAGTATCCAATGTTACAGGGAGAGAGTCCTATTAAAGGTATAATTTGGAAGAAGGATTTGGAGAATATAAACTTAGTATCTATCGATTTTAGAGAGTATAGGGTGAAAGATATAAGTGATATAAAATATTTTTAAAAAAATGCAGAAATAGTTATGTTCAGCTATTCAAGTGCATATTATGGAGATAAAAGTATATATGATGACGAGCATGTACTTGATAATTTATACAAGGCAAAGAATTTAAAAATACTTGGATAACTTGCAATTATATCACTTAAAGTTAGATGAGGAGGACATAGAAAATATAAAGGAAATGTTTCCGAATGCAAGGGTATTTATTGAGTAAATATATACCGACTTGGTTCTATAGCAAGATTGGGAGGTATAGAATGAGAACAGAAAAGAATAATAGCAAATGATACAGTTAAAATGGTCGGATATAAATATGATGAGTTGAATAGAGTTGTAAGTATTGAAGACAATAATGGAGGGAAAAGACTTTATAAGTATAATGGGCTTGGAGATATCACAGAGGTAACAAATTCTTTTTGGAGAGAAGAGAACATATGAGTATACAGCAAATAGGCAGGTGTCAAAATTAAAGGATTTTGACGGGAAAACCTATGAAGTAGAGTACAATAATATAAATTTACCTGTAAGGTTAAAAGATAAAAAAACGGAAATACTACAGAGTACGTATATGATAATATCAGAAGAATATCTCAGATAAAGCGAGCCGGTGGAGTGGAAAAATTTGAATATGACAAAAGGGGCAATATGACTAAAATGATTGCTCCTGACGGAAGTATGAAGAGCTTTTCCTATGATGACAATAGAAATATTGTCAGTGTTACTTATCCAACAGGTCTAAGTGAAAATTATAAATATGATAAGTTAAATAGGTGCATCAGTAAGGAATTTTCTGACGGAGTGAAGTCTGATTTTGTTTATGAGGGAGACAGACTTGTTGAGATAGTATTGCCAAGCGGAAGTATCAGATATGAATATGATGAATATGGAAGAGTGTTAAAGCAAACCTTGGATGAGAATATCAGTGAAAGCTTTGTATATGATTCTATGAACAGGGTATTGGAGTATACTGATATATTTGGCAATGTATCAGGCTATGAATATAATCAGAACGGCAGAGTAAAAGCGGTTAATTTAGGTGATGATGTAAAATACATATATACTTATGATAAGCTTGGAAGACCTACAGAAGAAAGCCGACTGGCGGGCGATGCGGAAAATAAGATCTATTATGACTATGACGACTTAGGAAGAGTATCCGGAATAAGGACTGATACCGGTAGAGAAAATACTTATAGCTATGATAATGAAGGAAATATAACATCTATTAAAGACAGCATCGGAAATACAAACTATTTTAAATATGGTGTAGGAAATACACTTGAAAAAGTGGTTGACAGTGACGGTCTGGTAAGTGAGTACAGTTATGATAAAATGTACAATCTTGTAGGAATAAGACAGTACAAAAAAGATAATGAAAATGACTGTATGACAAGAAGCTATCATAGAAACAATATGGGCAGAATATTTAAAATAGAAAATGCCGACAGTACTTATAAAACTATGGATTACAACAGTCTTGGACAATTGGTGAAAAATATTGATGAAGACGGTTTTAAAACAGAGCTAAAGTACAATGAAACCGGGCTTTTAACTTCGATGAAATGTTCCGACGGAAATTATGTAGACTATGAGTACGATAGCAACAGATTTTTGAAAGCCGTATCAGGAAGCTTCGGAAGTATGAGCTTTGAAAGAGATAAGAAAGGATTGGTGAAAAAGGCTCTAACTACAGAGGGACACAGTATTGCTTACGAATATGATAAGCTTGGAAGAACTGTGGCTATAGTATATCCTGATGGTAAGAAGGTAGGCTATAACTATGATAAAAAAGGTAGGCTTATAGAAACAGTTTCAGGAAATGAACATATAAGGCTGACTTATAACAGCTTGGGTAGAATTGAATCAAGAGAGTATAGCGACGGAAGCAAAACATGCTATGAGTACAATGATATCGGAAGTCCGACAAAAATAACGCATATCAGTGATGAAAAAATCAATATGGAATATACTTATACATATGATTTGGTGGGAAATAAGACAGGTATAAGTATAAATAAGAACGGAAGTGTAAAGGATTACAATTATTCTTATGATGAGGTAGGAAGAATCACAAAAGTTGTATTGGACGGTAAAATGCTAAGGGAATACAGCTATGATATCTTCGGAAACAGAACCGCTAAAGTAGAATATGCTGAAGATGAAGTGATTACTACAAACTATATCTATAAGGGAGGAAAACTCGCAGAAGAGCGTATAGTTAAGAATAACGGTTTGATTCAAAAAAGGTATGAGTATGACAAGAGAGGAAATCTTATCAAGAAGTTTTCAGGTGGTGAGCTTGAAGCAGAGTACAAATACAACGGATTGGGACAACTTATAAGTGTCATATCCGGTAAAAACAGTGTAAACTATGAATATGACGGACTTGGTCACAGAATAGGTAAGACAGAGACTGACGGAAATGAGTCACATACTACAAGCTATGTAATTGATATCAGAAAAAAGACTGATAATATACTATGGCAAAACAGTGATGGAAATGAGAGAAGTTTTGTATGGGATATTCAACTGATATCAGAGGTGGAGGATGATAACAGCACCAATATCATATGTGATGAGCTTGGAAGTGTAATACTTGAAGGGGGTGAGCTTTTTGAGTACTCAGAGTTCGGAGAAGTGCTTGGAAGCAAACCAAAGAACTTTGGATTTGCCGGTCTCATGGTAGATGATATAAGCGGAAACTATCTTTCAGCTACAAGAATGTACGATGAAAATATGGGAAGATTTCTTGGAAAGGATAAAATCAAGGGAGATCTAAGATATGGATTTACCCAAAACGAGTATACATACTGCTATAATTCACCATTGATATTTGTTGACAGTACAGGAGAATCACCGGAAGCAAATGCACTTACCTATAAAGATTTTGAGGGATTTCTACTAGATTATATGGAATCTACTATATCACCGGGATACTATGGCTTGAAGAACTTAGCTATTGAGGTATTTTGGGGTATATTTAATTCAGCATCATTAGGAGGGGTAGATGTAGTTATGAATGCCGGTCGAGAATTTGCAATTAATAATATTCCTGATAGTATAGGAACACCTATGGTAGCAATACTGCATACAGCAATAAGAACGCTTAGATACATCACAGAATATACAGGATTAAGTGATTTGATAAATGAACTTACAGTAAGTGGTATAAGAAGTGATAGAGAACTTAACAAATTTAATTTTTATAAAGATAATAATGGTATTATTCATACAATGAGTGAATGTTGGCAAATGTGGTGGGGCTATAATCCAATGTACGATTTTTTCTTTAATTCATTTACATCTATGAATAGAGCAAAGTTTCAATTTGGTTCAGGTGAATCAAAATTTACACTTTGGATGTGGAAGGGAGATTATTTTCATTTTGGTGCAGGTAGTGAGATAGGGATATATAAAGGTAATGATTGGCATGTGGATTGTTATAAACAAAGTCATTTGAAGATGTACATGAACCTGACTCTTAAAGATGGAACATTAGTATCGGATTGGGATGCATATGATCAGTATCAGTGGTGGATCACAGGGTTTAATCCTGATAAAAGATTCCAAGATGTAAAGGCTGAAGATTTAGTAATGGTAGGTATGGTTGACTTTGATGAGGAAAGGGTTATGTGGAAGGAATTCGTACATACAGCAGAATTTGATGATCAAAACGAAGATAAGATAAATGATAATTGGTGTCTTGATTTTGTGCATCGCAATGCCGTAATGAAATGGGAAGGAGGTAATAGGAATTAATGAGAATTAAAATTATTATATTCTGTTTAATAGCATGTCTGCTTACAGGATGTACCTGGGTAGTTAAAGTTGCAAGGTATATACATGACTCTGATAAATTAGATAACTACATATATGATGAGGGTACAGTGGTAAATAAGTATATAGAAAAAATAGTAGAAGCATTTAATACGAATGATAGAGAACTCTTAGCGAGTTTGTTTCCTGAGCATGCAAGGAGTAAGATAGATAATTTTGATGAACAGATAGATAGAATTATTAGAGAAAATGAAACATGGCCGTCTTCCATAATAAGGTATAAGCTTAATGAAGATAACAATTATCAAACAAGTGCTGATAGGGGTAAAATCTATAAAGAGGTATATGCTAATACCACTATAGAGTTTGCAGATCCTAAGGAGGGAGAAGTACATAGACCAAGCTTAAAGATTGCTATGGTAATAGTACCTGTAGATGATTTTCACGAAAATAATGTTGGAATATCTATATTTGCTATAGATTATGGAAATTTTAGTACAGACGAAGTGGATAAAGAAAATGATGGATATGATATTTATGCATTTTGGAAATAGTTATAGGGAGATGATTAGGTGGAGATAAAAATTAAATTTCGAAGGAATGAAAAAAAGCAGTAGATACTTACGATATATATGATGATGAATTGAACTCAATTAAAGAAGATTTAGTAGATATTATAACAGATGTTGATGATTACTGGATCGGCAGATGTGGAAATAGTTTTAAATATATTTGCTGGTATTTAAAACTTTTACTTGATATGGGCACGAATGATTTTGGAAAAATAAAGGAAGAAATTAAAATTGCCAAGAGTAAATTGTATGTTAGCGACTATAACCTCTCAAATCAGATCCAAAGCAAGGAGTAGTTAAAGTATGAAAAAAATCTTACCTATTATAATATTATCAGTACTTGTGTTATCTGTTGGTTTAATTGCTAAAAATATAGTAAGCGACTTTAAGAGTGAGGTCACCAAAAATGATAATCAACCACGGGAGGAGAAAGAATATAAAGACAAAGTGATTGCTGCGTTGGATAATCAAAATGCTGATGCTTTGAAGGCACTGTTTTCAAAGAATGCGAGAGAGAGCATAGAGGATATGGACTTTAAGATTGCATTACTGCTTAAGAGGTATAAGGGAAAGTCAAAGAGCGTCAAGTATGACAGAAATTTCCCGGTAGTCACAGAAGACAAAGAAAAGGGAATAAAAAGGATTGAGACTTATTATGTTGTAAAGACAGATGGTGGTAATATAGATTTTATGTACCTTCAGGTTGTTGCCAAGGATGATGAGGATCCTGATGAGATAGGTATCAGCTCTATGATGTATTCACCTGAGATTTGGCAGATTACCATGGATGACAGCAACAGAGGATATTATCTCTGGGTGGATAATCCGTTTTGGGCTGATTATGTAGATCCGGATGAGGTTATGACCACAGAAAGCAGCAGGTAGGTCTTTTAGAACTCCTATGAAAAAGACATAGGAGTTCTGTTAATATAGAAATAATATGTTAAGTAATATCAGATACATAGTTTAAATAAAGGATTGAAATATATTTTTAAGAATTTAATAATGGTATGAATGGTTGACTTTAATAAAATGTGGGAAGGAGGAAACAAAAATTAATGAAAATTAAAATATTGATAAGCATGTTAATATTAAGTTTGCTTACAGGATGTACCTCAGTAGTTAAGGTTGCAAGATATGTACATGACTCTGATAAATTAGATAACTACATATATGGCGAGGCTGTAGTAGTAAATGAGTATATAGAAAAGATAATAAGAGCATTGAACACTAATGATAGAGAACTATTAGCGAGTTTATTTCCCGAGCATGCAAGGAGTAAGATAGATAATTTTGATGAACAGATAGACAGAATTATCAGAGAAAATGAAACATGGCCGTCTTCCATAATAAGGTATAAGCTTAATGAAGATAACAATTATCAATCAAGATCTGATAGGGGTAAAATCTATAAAGAGGTATATGCCAATACCACTATAGAGTTTGCAGACCCTAAGGAGGGAGAAGTACATAGACCAAGCTTAATGATTGCTATGGTAATAGTACCTGTAGATGATTTTCACGAAAATAATGTTGGAATTTCTATACTTGCAATGGGTTATGAAGGTTTTAATAAGGAAAATGTAGATAAAGAAAAAGATGGGTATGATATATATGCATTTGGACGATGATTATAATCTTTCAATAAGTAAAAGTATAGAGTCCTCTTAATACACAAACAATATGGTAAGTCTGCAAGAGAAGTTTAACGGAAAGGAAATATGGAAATGAATTATACATTATCATTTTACTTGGGAATATTTACAATAATATGTATGATTGTGGTGAGCAGAATAGCTTTTTTTAAGGATGCGGAGTTTCTTAGAGCGGTAAGAGATACTATGGGTAAAAACCGTATGTCTCTGGCACATAAAAGAGAGAAGCCTATCAAGGGTATCATTTGGAAAAAGGATTTAAAGAAGATGAACTTCTTATCAATCAATTTTAAGGACTACCATGTTAAGGATGTAAGTGACCTTGAATATTTCAAGAATGTTGAGACAATTATCTTGACATATATGGGCGATAATGAGGAAGATATCGGTATGTATAATGAGGAACATGTCCTTGATAATCTAAATAAAGTAAGGGATTTTAATAAGCTTAGAAGGGTACAGTTATATCATCTTAACGCAGATAAGAGTGTGAAGAACGAATGTCCGAGAGCAATAGTTTTTATAGACTAGTTTTTACGGTTAGGAGAGACATAGATGAAATTAGAGTATAAAAAGCGGATATATTGGTTGCTTAGGTTTATACTGATTGTATGTGTAGTCAATGTGCTGACCGGATTTTATGAGATGTGTACTACAATCAAAAATGCAAATGCAAACCAAATCATATGGAAAGGCGAGAGATATAATAAGGGCGAGACCGGATATCACAGTATAGATGAGATTAAATATTTGGTGGATATACCGACAGATTGTGATGTAAAAGATATTTGGGCGGTGGCAAGTTATTATGCAAAGGATGACAGTGAGTGTGATACAAGACTGAAGGAACTTAAGAATATATATGATGAAGGGGGAGCAAAGGCTATTGTAGAGGATATCATGTCTAAAGATATTGGAGATGATAAAAAGACTATGATGGAGTACCTGATAGTGGACGGTTGCCTAATAGAAAGTCCTGGTAACGACACGGAACTGCTTAATAGTGTCCTTGAACATTGCTATGACAGAGACTATGGATTCCTTGGATACAAAAGATATATTGATATCGGAAATAAGCTCTATAAAAAGAACGGGAAGCTTGAAAGAATCATTGAAGCATTTGAAACTTTAAGTAAATATACAATTGATCGTGCAATTGTGATGCCCAAATCAGAAGATGGGGATGAAAGTGCAACTGAAACGGTATACTATCATCGTATGATACAACTGTTTCAGACATTCTCAAGCTTATCATATTTTGACGATAATCTTTTAGTGGCAAAATCATATCCCGGGATGGATAATAAGAAATATGTTGTGAAGGCGGCTATAACAAAACATTATGATATTATTTTTAAGTTATAAAAAAATATAAATCATTTATAGGCCTTGGACATATCAGTATATACGGAAGATATAAGGATTTAAATATGGTGATAGAAGATGTAAAAAAATTAGAAATTTAAATTATGATGATGTTTTTAAATATTTATATGACAAAGATCCTACAGGTAATATAGTGGCTGATAATTTAATTAGTTTAGAATGTTTATCAATAGTTTTTAGACTATGTGGTACCTATACACTGGTATATGATACAGATGTGCATACACTTGAGGGAATAAGCTACGGATTTTATCCTGTGCTTCCGGTGTATAGTTACTTTGATATATACAATTTAGTTGCATCTCCTGACAGTCACTATATAGATACAGTAGAAGCCATAAAAAACTTTAATACAAATTTTTCAAAGGGTGGTTATTTTGGAGAGTTTGCAGATGATGTAGGCTACGATGAAAATAATCCGTTAACATTGGAAAATTTTGGTGAGAGGATAGAGGAACTTGGCAATATGAAAGAAAAATATTATGAATTACCTGAAGTAGGGTTTTATCTCAGTATAAGTGATATTACAGAAGATTTGAGTAAAGAGGAACCGTTACATAAGAAAGATTAAAAGGGATTGATCGAGAGCAATAGTATTTATAGACTGGTTTTTACGGTAAGGAGAGACATAGATGAAATTAGAGTATAAAAAGCGGATATATTGGTTGCTTAGGTTTATACTGATTGTATGCGTAGTCAATGTGCTGACAGGATTCTATGATATGTGTACTTCAAGCAAAAATACAAATGTAAACCAAATTATATGGAAAGGCGAGAGATATAATAAGGACGAGACCGGATATCACAGTATAGATAAGTTTAAGTATTTGGTGGATATACCGACAGATTGTGACGTGAAAGATATCTGGGCGGTGGCAAGTTATTATGCAAAGGATGACAGTGAGTGTGATACAAGGCTGAAGGAACTTAAAGGTATATATGATGAGGGTGGAGCAAAGGCTGTCGTAGAGGATATCATGTCTAAAGATGTAGGGGATGATAAAAAGACTATGATGGAGTACTTGATAGTGGACGGTTGCCTAATAGAAAGCCTTGGTAATGACACGGAACTGCTTAATAATGTTCTTGAACACTGCTATGACAGAGACTATGGATTCCTTGGATACAAAAGATATATTGATATCGGAAATAAGCTCTATAAAAAGAACGGGAAGCTGGAAAGAATTATTGAATCATTTGAAACTTTAAGCAAGTATACAACAGATCGTGCCGGCAAGCTTAATGTGGGAGGTGACAGTGATGATAATCTTGTGGACAGAATACATTACAGTAATATGATACAGTTATTGCAGACATTCTCAAGTCTTTCATATTTTGACGGCAATCTGTTGGGAATAAGACCGACTATAGGTAATAGTAAAAATAAGTATATTGTGAAAGCTGTCAAAGAAGATTATGATATTGTATTAAGTTATAAAAAATATAAGTCATTTATAAATTTTGGAAATATAAGTATATATGGCAGATATAAGAATTTAAATATGCGTGTAAAGCATCCGGTGATAGGACATGTAGAAAAATTTGATGTTATGAAATATGTAGCACCATCTGTGGTCGGTAAAGTTGTGGATAAGTTATTTGACTTAAATATGTTATCGAGAGAATTTGAACTGTGGGGTACCAATGTGATTGTATATGATATTGATATACACACACCGGAAGGCTTTAGCTATGGATTTTTATCCTATGTATAAAATTTATAACATTGAAGATATGGACACTAAAAGATATATTGACAGGTTTAATGAGTATTTTTTCTGCCCGGAGGCGAATATGAGGAGGAAAGGGATAAAGTGGGTTATGATCCGGATAATCCTATAAGTGAAGAAGATTTTTGGTGAGAGGATAGATGAAATAAACAGTATGGTATATGAACTTTTTGAAGTTGGGTATTATTAAGATATAATACTGATAAAAATAAAAGGATAGAGTTGATGAAGTATTGGAAATGGAAGACACATAGCAGTTAGAAATAATTGTAAAAGACTTGAGCAAAAGAGAACCGTTAAAAAGAGAATAGTAATGTAAAGGAAGAAAATTATGGCTGAGTATATTATGGCCTTTGATGCAGGCACTACAAGCAGCAGATGTATCATATTCAATCGAAAAGGTGAGATATGTGAGGTGGCACAAAAGGAGCTGACACAGCATTATCCAAAGGCCGGTTGGGTAGAGCACAATGCTGATGCTATATGGTCTACACAGATTAGTGTAGCTGTGGAAGCTATGGCAAGGCTTGGAATAAGTGCCTTGGATATTGCAGGTATCGGTATCACAAATCAAAGAGAAACTACAATAGTTTGGGATAAGGAAACAGGTATTCCTGTGTATAGAGCAATAGTTTGGCAATGCAGAAGGACTGCAGATTATTGTAATGAGTTAAAAGAACAGCGGATATTCCGATATGATTCGTGATAAAACAGGTCTGATGATTGATGCATATTTTTCAGGAACAAAGATAAAGTGGATACTTGACAATGTGGAAGGTGCAAGACAAAAGGCGAAAGAGGGAAAGTTACTTTTCGGTACGGTAGATACATGGCTTATTTGGAAACTTACAAACGGTAAGGTACATGTTACCGATTATTCAAATGCTTCAAGAACCATGCTTTTTAATATACATACCTTGGAATGGGATGAGGAGATACTTGATCTGCTTGATATTCCAAAGTCAATGCTGCCACAGGTGAAGGAGTCTTCATGTATTTACGGTGAGTCGGACTCATCATTTTTTGGACAAAGTATTCCGATTGCCGGTGTGGCAGGAGATCAGCAGGCGGCACTCTTTGGACAGACCTGTTTTGAGATGGGGGAGGCAAAGAGTACCTATGGCACAGGTTGCTTTCTGCTTATGAATACAGGTGAAAAGCCTGTTAAATCCGATAACGGACTGGTAACGACTATTGCCTGGGGACTTGGCGGAAAGGTGAACTACGCCCTTGAGGGTTCCGTATTTGTAGCGGGAGCTTCGATACAGTGGCTTAGGGATGAAATGCGTCTGATAGATTCATCCGAAGATTCAGAATATATGGCAATGAAGGTTGAAGATACAAACGGTTGCTATGTTGTTCCGGCTTTTACAGGACTTGGTGCACCTTATTGGGATCAATATGCCAGAGGTACTATTGTCGGTATTACCAGAGGTGTTAATAAATATCATATAATCAGGGCTACATTGGAGTCTATGGCTTATCAGGTGAGAGATGTACTTGATGTGATGGAGAAGGATTCGGGTATAGTTTTAAGTTTATTGAATGTGGACGGAGGTGCAAGTACCAATGACTTTTTGATGCAGACTCAAGCGGATTTTTGTAATGTGCGTGTGGAGCGACCGAAATGTGTGGAGACTACAGCGCTTGGTGTTGCATATCTGGCAGGACTTGCTGTCGGATTTTGGAATAGTATAGAGGATATAAAGGGTAGCAGGAGTATTGACAGAGTATTTACACCGAATCTTTGTGAAGAAGTCAGAAAAGAGAAGATAAGAATGTGGAAAAAGGCTGTGAAGTATGCCTTCGGATGGGAAAAGGAAGATTAGAAAAAAGGCATTGATTTTAAAACAGGTCAATGCCTTTAAATTTTATTGTTGCTTTGAGATAATCTTTTGCTGGAATTTTTTGCTGATTTCCATGATGTCTTTGATAAAGTCGATGGCACTGTCTGTATAGTCCTTATTTTTTACGATGGCTTTTACTTTTGATATTACGATATCCTCTCTGTTTTGATTTAGAATGGGAAGATTATTCTTTATTTTGTATTCTGCAATATCATTTACTACATTCATTCTCTCTTCAAAGAGCGCTATAAGTTCTTTGTCTATTTTATCAATTCTTTCACGCAGATTTTTCTAATTCATTCATAAGTACTCCTTAATTTAAATAAAGCTTTAACTGAATATATTTTGACTTATTTGAGAATAAAAAGTAAATATGAGATTTTTAATATTCCACAGGATTTTTTTATTTGACAAAAAGGTAAAAAAATAAATATAATTAGATTATGGACTATAAAAAATTAAATTTTAAACAATTAGAAGCGAATGATATACCAAAGTATGCCAAGTTTTATGGACTTAGGCATAACAGAACTTGTGACAGTGTAGAGCTTGAGAGCTTTATATGGAAAGAATATTATAATGTAAGAGCGGCCATTGCAATGAGAGGTGATGAGGAAGTCGGGCTTTTATGGCTTATGGGGGATGAGGACAGACCTTTTTGTGCTATGCCGCTTTGTAAGGAAGAGGACCTTGAATATTGCTTCGGCTTAATGGTGGAGTATTTTAATGAAGTATTGAACTTGCCCTTAAAGATTCATCTAGCGGATGAGGAAGGAATAAAAGTATTGAATTTGCCGGAGGATAAGTTTATCGTAAGGCTTGAGGAGGATGCAAAGGACTATCTTTATGAGGGAGAGAAACTTAGAACTCTTTCAGGAAAGAAGCTTCATAAAAAGAAAAACCATTACAATAATTTTATAAAGAATTATGGTGACAGATATGAATATAGAGCTCTTGGTTGTAATCCTACAGACAGAGATGATGTGTTCAAGTTTTTGGATAAATGGAGAGAGCAAAAGGGAGAAGAGGTTGAACAGCATCTGGATCCTGAGGTAGAGGGAATACATGATATTTTGCTTAATTGTACCAGACTTAATATAAGAATGGGTGCGATATATATTGACGGCAAAATGGAGGCTTTTTCGATAGGCAGCTACAATCCATTAGAGGACATGGCTGTAATACATATTGAAAAGGCAAATCCTGAAATCACAGGCCTTTATCAGGCAATCAATAAGGAGTTTTTGGTAAATGAATTCCCTAATGTAAGTCTTGTAAATCGTGAGGACGATTTGGGACTTGAGGGACTCAGACATGCAAAGCAGAGTTATTATCCGGTGGATTATGCGAGAAAGTACTATGTTGAGCAAATAAGGTAATACTATGATAAAATATTTGAATCAAAAAAAGAAAAAAATATTTACAAAGCCTCTGTATAAGGAGGCTTTTTTTGAAGATTCCGACAGCTTTGTAAATTATTATTATGAGGAAAAGCTTAAAGATAACAGAATTTTGGCAGATATAGAGGGTGAGAGTGTAAGGTCTATGATTATGCTGAACCCTTATAAAATATCGGTTTTTTTAATAAAATTTATAATTTGGATTATATAGTTGCTGTAGCTACCGGAAAGGAATTTAAACGACAGGGCTATATGAGAAGACTTTTTAAATAAGGCACTTTGCGATATGAATGCAGAAAATGTTCCGTTTACATATCTGATACCTGCAAATAAGGACTATTATTTGCCTTTTGATTTTGCCTTTGTGGCGGATAAAAATGAGTATAATGCAAATTTTTCAGGGCTAAAAAAAGCAGGTAATTAAAGAAGAGCCTGATAAAGAGCTTATTTTTTTAGGATTTTTGGATTTTATAAATAACGAAGTTTCAAAGGATAATGATGTATATACTTATAGAGATGAAAACTATTTTTATAAAGGGATCTAAAGGAGATTGCTTCCGAGGACGGATTTATAAATATATACAGTGATGAAAATGATATAGTGGCGTATGAATCTTTTTGGGGCAAAAAGCTTGAGTTAAAGGAGAGAATAGTGTCATCAAAGCTTGGAAATAGGAAGTTCGGCAAGGAAAATATTATGGTCAGAATTACCGATATAGTAGAGCTTTTTGTCAAATTTCAGAGCTAAAGGAGCCTATAGATATCATTATAAAAATCAATGACAATATTATAGAGGCACAAAACGGATATTTTAGAATTGAGATGGATGAGAGACATTCAAGTGTTTCAAGGATTTCAGATATAGGGGATAGGGGTTTTGCAGAGTTTGATATAGCGGACTTTACCGGATGGATATTCGGATATGTAAGTGATACAAAATGCAGTCTTATAAACTTTTTGGATAAAAAGTACTGCAAAAAAACATTGGATTCTATAAATAAAATCAGTGGAATATTTATAAATGAACTTGTATAATAAGCGTTGATGCATAAAAAGCTTGTAAGAGGAAATTATAAGTTTGCTTGTAATATATTTGAGCTTTATACTATATGCAGATAGAAAGAAGGGTGTAGAATGAAAAATCCATTACATTATCAATTATCTGAATATGATTGCGGGCCGACTTCAATGCTTAATGCACTGAGCTTTCTATTTGAAAGGGAAGATATTCCGCCGGAAGTTATCAGAAACATTATGCTTTACACACTTGATTGCTACAGTAATGAGGGACATCCCGGCAAGAGCGGAACTTCTCATATGGCAATGATGTTTCTTAGTAATTGGCTCAACAGATTCAGGGAGATAAGGCAGCTCAATGTCATATGTGAATATATTACAGGTGAACAGGTTTTTATCGGTGAAACAAGCCGTATAAATGATGCGCTCAACAGAGGCGGTGCGGTGGTAGTAAGACTTTTTTATGATGTACAGCATTATGCTCTGCTTACCGGTGCGGATGATAAGAATATTTATATGTTTGATCCTTACTATGAGGATGAGTTTACGGATGAGCACTGGTCACAGTTTATACCGGAAGGTGATGTGGAGCTGGTACTTGATCAACCGTTAAAATATAATCGTATCGTGCCTTTCGGATATTTTAACAGGGAGGATGACGTACTTTATGCCCTTGGAAAGTTTGAAAACCGTGAGGCGGTAATACTTTATAATCAGAAGACCGAGAAGACCCCGGAGAAGACGATAGAGTACTTTATATAGTTCAGGTTTTACATTGAGAAAAGAATATGAAAATGGTAAAATCATAACAGAAAGTGAATTTAGGGAGGCTTTAGAATATGTGCTATCTTGTTGCAAAGAAGGCTGACGGTATAGGAAGTATAGCGCTACAGACTTCTCATGGACAACATTTGGTTGATTTCAAAAAAAAGATAATAAAAGAGATAGGTGTTGAGAATATACAACTGGTTACTATAAGCAGACCGTCAGCTTATGGAGAATATGAGCCATATAGACTTGTTGATACAGAGCAGGAATTTGAAGAGAATTTAAAATTGCTTTAGCATATACAATGTGTGGAATACTTTTTTTATATTATATGGAATATACTTTTTATATGGAATATACTTTCAGGCAGTTAATCTAATGATTAGCTGTCTTTTTAAATTCTTTAAAATCACTACCAAAGTCCGAAAAGATGTACAGCATGTCTGATATGATAATTACAGTAAATGTATTAACGGAGGTAATTATGTCCAGATTAGCTAATATTGTGGTGTATGAAGAGAACAAGAGGATTTTTAAAGAACAACGGATTTTTATAATGAAGGTAAGTTTATAAAACTGCTGCATGATTTGGAAAAACATAGGAATGTAGTGGTACTCTCACCTAATGTTATTAAAGATATTGTGGAGGATAAGGACAAGTTTTTTGCCGGGGAGTTTAAATACTCTTCAAAATGTGAAATCTCTGTTGTAAACGCAGACAGCTTTGAATATCTCTCAGATTTGGTAATGAATTTTGCCAATGCATATCATCCGGGAGGTGGCTATAAAAGTGGGGCTTGTGCACAGGAAGAGTGTCTATGCAGGCAGAGTACTTTGTACGAATCTATAAGTTCACCCAAGGCTTCTAAGATGTATAAGTTTAATTTTAAATTTGGAACGGCATTTGATTCCGATTATATGCTTCTGTCACCTGTGGTAGATGTATTTAGAAATATAGATTTGGAATTTATTCCTAAACCTTATACCACAGCTGTTATGACTATTCCTGCACCGAATCTGTTTGACAGGGCATATGGACAGTCACAAGAGGCCCTTGATAGTGTGATGAAGAAAAGGCTCAGACAGTATCTATACTGTGCGGCAAGATTCGGATATAGAACAATTACATTGGGAGCGTGGGGCTGTGGAGCATTCGGACATGATGCCCGCAATGTCGCAGGATATTTTAAAGAATTGATCGTTGAAGAAAAAATGTGGAAGCTGTTTGATAAAATTTTATTTGCTGTATATGGAAGAGGAAACAGCGAGTATAATTATAAAATGTTTAAAGAGGTATTGGGAGAAGGCGGTAAGGTTTATAATGAATAAAAACGCTTGCAATTGACGTACGTAAAAAAAGTACGTTATACTTTCTTTGTAAGGAGATAATATTATGACTGCAATTAGTATAACAAAGGCAAGAGCGAATCTTTACCAAACTGTTTCAGATGTTAATGAATATTCGCAGCCGATAATTATAACAAATAACAGAGGGAAAAATGCTGTATTAATATCTGAAGATGATTGGCTGGCAATTCAGGAAACACTATATCTAAATTCAATACCCGGAATGACAGAGAGTATTCTTGAATCAAGAGATGAAGATATTTCTGAATGTACATCCTATAACCCGAATGAGGAGTGGTAAATGTATTTGGTTAAATTCAGTAAAAAGGCTGATAAAGACAAAAATTACCGGGTTTTATTCAAGGCGTATAAATATTCAGCACAGATTAGTATATGAAGTTTATAGTGATGAGATTATCGAGAATGGTATAGCGTATGAAGGTGTGGTAAAAGTAGCACGCATGTGGACGCATTATGAGGGAATAAAATAAGAATTGAAAAATACAATCTTTGTGCTACAATAGTTCTTAGCAATATATGTTAAAGTTTTGACATAGTTTCAAAGCTTGACGGTTTTAATGGAGGTTTTGTTATGAAACGTTTAAGAATGATGCGTGCACCACTCAAGTATGTACAGGGAAAAGGAGCTTTGCTTCAGTTCCGCAAGGAAATGGAGTATATGGGAAAGAGATGGTTGTTTGTCTGTTCAAACAGTGGTTACAACAGCTGCCATGAAGATTTGGAAAAGAGCTTTGAAGGAGAAGATGATTATCGCAGATATGAAGTCTTCGGAGGTATGTCAAGTATCAGCGAGATAAAGAAAATGCAGGATATTGTTGAGACTGATAAGATTGACGTTGTTGTTGCGGTAGGCGGCGGTTCGGCAGTGGATGCGGCTAAGGCAACAGCATACTACATGGGTAAGAGAATAGTTATAATACCTACAGTTGCGGCTACAGATGCACCTTGTACAGGACTTTCCGTTATATATAATGATGACGGAAGCTTTAATAAATATTTATTCTATCCGCAAAACCCTGATGCGGTACTTGTAGACAGTGGTGTTATAGCTAATGCGCCTGTAAAGTTTTTGATTGCAGGAATGGGAGATGCTCTTGGAACATACTTTGAAGGAAGAGCTTCACTTCGTACAGAGTCACCAAGCTTGGAGAGCGGCGGTATTACAAGAGCAGGTATGGCGATTGCAAAGGCTTGCTATGATACCTTAAGAAAATACGGAAAAGCGGCTATAGCGGCCTGTGAGAATAATGTTGTTACTCCTGCTTTGGATGCAATTATAGAGGCTACGGTTTATCTTTCAGGTGTAGGAGCAGATAATGTAAACTGTGCGGCTCCTCACTCATTTTATAACGGAGTTACTTCACTTGGAGGACATGAGGCATATCATGGAAATTGTGTGGCATTCGGTACTTTGATACAGCTGACACTTGAGTGTGCGGATAAGGCCGAGTTTGAGGATATACAGAATTTCTGCCTTGAAGTAGGACTGCCTATTACAATTGCAGAGCTTGGAGATTTTACAGATGAGGATCTTCATACTATAGCAAAGAATGCCTGCGTAAAGGGAGAAACAATACATAACCTTGCCGGAGACGTAACACCTGATGAGTTGTATGCGGCTATAATAGCTACAGATGCTTTAGGTAAGGCAAGACTTGGCAAGTAATCATAATGATAAGTAATAGGGCTGTTGTCTAACGGATATATCTGTTTGGCAACGGCTTTTTTATTTGAAATAAAAGTCAAAATATAATGTATATGTGATAAAATCATAAAGTAAATTGATATCAAGTTAGGTTCAAAAAGAAAGATTAAGAATACCGAGTGCTTGAGGATATGAGGAGTAAAATAGTAAGAGAATGAAAGATATTTTAAACAAACCCGAATATGATTTTATAAATACTAATGAGCATCTTGGAAAGCATGTGATTTTGCTTGGGCTTGCAGGGAGCTATGCATATGGGACAAATATAGAAGGTAGTGATATAGATATAAGAGGAATTGCTCTAAATAAAAAGTCCGATCTTATAGGACTTACGCAGTTTGAACAGTATGTGGATGATAATACGGATACTGTTATCTATGCATTCAATAAAATGGTGAATTTACTTTTGAGTTGCAATCCGAATACAATAGAGTTGCTTGGCCTTGCACCGGATAATTATCTATATCTTAATGATATCGGGAAAATGCTTCTTGATAATAAACGATTGTTTTTATCAAAAAGAGCTATTCAGTCATTTGGAGGGTATGCGGATGCGCAACTTAGAAGATTACAGAATGCACTTGCCAGAGACACATTTCCACAAAGTGAAAAAGAACAGCATATTTTTAATTCTGTAAAGAATGCAATGTACAGTTTCAACTCAAGTTATAAGAACTTTGAAAACGGAAGTCTGGAAATTTTTATAGATAAGTCGGTTAACCCTGAGCTTGAAACTGAGATATTTGTAAACGCAAAAGCTAAATCACTATCCGCTAAGAGATTATGCGAGTATGTGGAATACAATGTCAAATGTTGTAAAAGACTATGATAAAATAGGCAAGAGAAATAAAAAGAAAGATGATCTTCATTTGAATAAGCACGCCATGCATCTTATCAGATTATTTATGATGGCCATTGATATACTGGAAAAGGGAGAAATCAATACATATAGAGAAAAAGAACATGATTTATTGATGGATATTCGTTTTGGAAAATATCAAACAGATGAGGGAACTTTTTCGGACAGCTTCTATGATATGATGAGAGAGTATGAAAGACGTTTGCATTATGTGGCTGAGCACACAGATCTTCCGGCTAAGCCGGATTTTAAAAGAGTTCAGGAACTTGTAATGACAATAAATGAAATGGTGATTCGAGATGAGATATGAGAATTTTGAAGGAAATATAGAAGAACTGGTTCTTATAAAGATCAGAGAAATAGAAGAAAAAGAGAATATAAAAGTGCTACACGCTATTGAATCGGGCAGCAGAGCCTGGGGATTTGCTTCGCCGGATAGCGACTATGATGTAAGATTTATATATGTAAGAAATAAAAACTTTTTATTTATCACTTCGTGAGAACAAGGATTTTATTGATTGGGAATTAAATGAAGTGCTTGATATCAACGGTTGGGATATAAAAAAGGCATTAAAGCACTTTCATAAATCAAATGCTACATTATTTGAGTGGAGCAATTCTCCTATTGTGTATTACACTACGGATGAGTGGAAGGAGCTTTATGACAGAACGGCATGCAAATACTTTGCATGTAAATCGGCACTTTATCATTACTACGGTACGGCAAAAAAGAACTACTACGATTATCTATGTGATGATATGGTAAATTATAAAAAAAGTATTTTTTTACGTGCTGAGACCTATTCTTGCATGCAAATGGATTGAAGAAAAGAAATGCCCACCGCCGGTACTCTTTGATGAATTGGTTAATACCGTTCTTGAGGAAGATATGAAGGCTGCAGTAGAGGATTTACTTGCAAAGAAGGTGAAAATGTCTGAATCAGAAAAAGGCCCAAGGGTTGAAGTGATAAATAATGATATAGAAGAGAAGTTGGAGTATTATAAGTCGATTGTGGAAACAATGGAGGATGACAGGAACACCGACTGGGATGCGCTGGAAGAGGAGTTTAGATGGGTGCTGGAAAGATTTTGTCTGTAGAATAAAAAAACTGATAAGTTTGTTTTAACAATCCGGGGAAAATGCTTGTATCTACAAAAGCAATTCTTAGTAGGCGGTGATTCAAGACCTCGTAATGAAATAATCATGAAGTTATTCAGATTACTTGGAGCGTCAGAACGACAGGGATTTGGAGGACCTTTGATCTATAAAGCAGCTATTCAAAACGATTTTAGAAGGCCTGAAATAGTTTCTGATATTGAACATACCGAGATTAAAGTTTGGAATATTGATCTTGCTGATTCATATCCTGAACTTGAGGCAGATGAGAAAAATATTCTTAGATATATTGCCAAGAATGGAAAGCCTGTTTCTGTCAATACAATTAAAGATATATTGTCGACAACAGAGTATAAAGTAAGAAAAGCTGTTCAGGTTCTAGAAGAGAAGAAGTTAATAATGAAAATTGGAAATGGTCCGTCTACTAAGTATAGAATTGGTATTGAGAGTGTTGAGTTTTTTTAACACAACTACAGATGGCTATGGATAATATAAAAGAAACAAATGGCATAATCTATCTCGTGATTATCTTGCGAAAATGAGGAGATTTTCACAAGATAAAAAAATGTGCTTTTATTTAAGTATATAGTAGATTAAAAAAATCTCGTGATTATCTCTTGAATTAAAAAGATTTTTTTCAAAATATATAGTTAAGTAAGAGGCATATTAAAGGTATATATATTATTGATTCTAGTACGGCTGGAGGAAATATAGATATTGTTGAAGGAAGTGCATCTCTTGGACCGGGTGTATGAATTGTCGTTGGTATTAGTATAACATAAAAGAAGAATACTTGTATTTTTGCAAAACAAATACAAATGTTATTGAAACAGTAATGTATTAACACTAGAATAGTCTGAACATATGAAAGTGAGGTGTGGAAAATAGCAAGTAACAAAAAGTAATAAAAATTTTTTTAACACAGGTGGTTGCAACAAATGGATTTCCGTTTGAAATAAAAAGACAGGCAGTATCAAATCCATATGCACCTATGACCGAGAAAGAGCTACTTACAAAACTGAAAAAATCCGGAGAACAGGAAAAGTTTAGAGATGCAGATGATGTGATTTCAGATATGAGGTCAAAATATGGATTATAAGATTGTTTTGATGCGGAATGCAGAGAATGATCCTGATAGTTTTATCTCATACCTCTTGTTTGAAAAAGAAAAAGTGAGCAGTCTGATGGAAAAGTTTTTTAATGAAAAAATATCATTAATGTTTAAATTAGTAGTGCTTAATATAGAAAAGAATGCCTGTGTAAAGGGTGAAACAATACATAACCATGTAGGAGACGTAACACCTGATTAGTTGTATGCGGTTATTATGTCTACAGATGCTTTAGGTAAGTTAAGACTTGGCAAGTAATCATAATGATAAGTAATAGGGCTGTTGTCTAACGGATATAATCTGTTTGGCAACGGCCTTTTATTTGAAACAAAAGCCAAAAATAGTGTATATATGATAAAATCAAAAGTAAATTGATATCAAGTCCGGTTCAAACAGAACGATTAATAATACCGGTTGCCTAAGGGTATGAGGAGTAAAAAGTAAGTGATGAAAGATAATAAAAAAGAAACCATAAAAAACTCGCTTGAAAGTTTTTGGAGAGATAAAAAGAATGGTGATGTATTATATATAGGTGATGATAAAGTACGCTTTATGTTAGGAGAGGTCGGGACTAATACTATTATATGTTTTGGAGTAAATCCAAGTACAGCTAATGATATAAAAGACGATCCTACAATTTCAAAAATAAGAAAAATTGCATCAGAAAATAATTGTGACGGTTGGATAATGTTAAATCTTTATCCACAAAGAGCGACTAATCCAAATGATATGCATTTAAAAGCAGACAGAGAGTTGATTTTGAAAAACTGTTATGTGATAAGAAGTGTTTTTAATGCTTATCCTAATGCTTTAACTTTAGCAGCATGGGGAAATGCAATAGAAAAGAGAAAATATCTAAAAGAATGTTTAAAGGAAATAGTAGCTGTTGATTCTGACAGAAAGTGGATGTGTCGTGGTAAACTGACAGTGAAAGGGAATCCAAGACATCAATTGTATGTAGCTAATAACACAGAGTTAAATTGCTTGCATTTTAATTCGGATGGTGAAAGTTTTATACGTTAGAAGAAAACAAGATAAAATTTCAGGGAGTAGTAGTCATGATTGATTATAAAGATATTTTAAATAAACCTTAATATGATTTTATAAGTAAAAAAATGAGTATCTTGGAAAGCGTTCAATGAAATGGGTTTTACAAAAGTGCCCTGTAATATTGACAAAATGAGGATGTGCGAATATAATATTAGCATAAGACTAGGTCAGGAAGCGTACGACGCCCTGGCCATTTTTTTTGGGAGTTACAAAGGATGAAGGAATATAAAACTTTTAATCAACAACTAACTATATTACGTAATAGGGGAATGATTGTTCCTCAAAATGGTGCTCCAAAACGTTTTCTTGAACAGGAGAATTACTACAATGTAATCAATGGATATAAGGATATATTTTTAACTAAGGATGCACAAGGTAATCCTATTAAGCCTGAAGCATATATACAAAACACTCATTTTGATGAGTTGAAAGCTTTATTTTTGTTTGATAGGGAACTTCGGTTTTTATTTATTAAGTATTTGCTGATATTTGAGAATTCATTTAAAACTGTAATTTCACATGAATTTTTCACGAAAATATCCTAAAGCTAATTCATATCTGGATATTGCCAATTATAGAGATGACGATCCTAAGAGTGTTCTTAAGCAGATATCTATTTTAACGAAGACTATACATGAGAATGTAGGGGCAAAAGGTGCGATTAAGCATTATATAGAAGAACATGGATCAGTTCCGTTATGGGTTTTGGTAAATTATCTTACAATTGGTAATTTGTCATATCTATATACAGCATTAAAAAAATTCAGATAAGAATTCTATTGCAAAAATATTATGCGGACAAATACAACAAACAATATAAACCGGCTTTTAAATTTGAAAATCAGTAGTGAAGATATGAGTTCTGTATTAAAGATTACTAATTTGATAAGGAATCAATGTGCTCATGATGAACGATTATTTAGTACTGATTATAAAAAGTACACGTGTTTCAAATATAGCAAGTTATCTGGGAATCAATAATTGTAATAATCGACGCATAGTTGTTGCGATATTATACTTTAAGGTAGTTCTTAATAAGAATTATTATAGGAAGTTTGATTCTGAATTGCATGATATTTTTTAAAAAGGTTTAAGAGTGAGTTTCATACTGTGAGTTTTAATGATATTCTTAGTATAATGGGGATTGATTTGGATGAATTAAAAAAAATTAATATAACACAATAATCTGAATCGAAAAATATGAATACGTTTATAATATTATTACAACTTTAGACAGTGCAGGATAATTTATCGGTACTGATGTGGGATTTAATAATAAAATGGGAGAATTGAAACTATGATGGCCCCTACAACCTTACAGTACCGGATGTATTATTCCGTTATTTTGATGAGTATTATTCCGATATCGTTGATATTATTCCGTTAAAGCGGTATACTATATCTTATATTGGGAGGATAGTCTATGTTTTTGACAGTAAAACAGGCTTCTGAAAAATGGGGCATTTCTGATAGAAGAATCAGAGTTCTTTGTTCTGAGGGGAAAATTCCGGGTGCATACCGGGAAGGACGTGGATGGAAAATTCCTGTGGATGCAAAGAAACCTGCTGATGGTCGTTATAAGTCAAAGGAAAGCCTCTTGGCGCAAATTGACCGCAAGAAGGTAGAACTGGACAGCAGAAGACCTTTAACTGCGGGCGAGTTTGCAAGGCTCAACGAAGAATTTATTGTAGAGTACACATACAACTCCAATGCCATTGAAGGAAATACACTTACCTTGAGAGAAACGGATTTAGTTCTTCGTGGTCTTACGATTGACAGTAAACCGCTGAAAGACCATATGGAGGCGGTAGGTCATAAAGAAGCATTTGATTTTGTGAGCGAACTGGTAAAAGATAATGTTCCAATCAGTGAGGGCATCATCAAACAGATTCACTATCTCGTTCTTGCAGATAAGAGAGAAGACCGTGGTGTATACCGTAGAGTTCCGGTTCGTATTATGGGCGCACAACATGAACCCGTGCAGCCATATCTTATTAAGCCGAAGATGGAACAGTTGCTATATAATTTTGCTGCAAGCACAGAGCATATTGTGACAAAACTGGCTCGTTTTCACATCGAGTTTGAGGGCATCCATCCTTTCATTGATGGTAATGGCAGAACCGGACGACTGCTTGTAAATCTTGAGTTGATGAAATCCGGACTCCCACCTATAGATATTAAGTTTACAGATAGAATTGCCTATTATAATGCGTTTGATGAATATTATGTAAAGCACAATCTTTCGCTAATGGAAAATCTGTTTGCAGGATACATCAATGCAAGATTAGATATGTATTTAGATATGCTACAGGATTAACCGACCTCTTTGCTGAATAAGTTGGTCACCTATGTATTGTAGATTTTGCTTTAAAAGAAATGTGAGGTGGTTTGATTGCGTACATACACATGGGATGAATATTACGAAAAAAATTCTATGATTGGGCGGAAAGCACACAGGTGCGTAATCTGTCTGCATTGACTTCACTTGGTTCTGCTGATGAAGTCGGAGAAATCATCATCGAATTGCAGGTTAATGTACCGGCAGCTAACCGTCTGCTTAGAAAGGCTGTGGAAGAAAAAAACTGGCCTTCTCCGGCTCTGATTTAGCAGAGTTTGCCTGTATCAACGATAAAGAATCGGTGACTGCTGCTGTGCGTAATTCTGCAGAACGATTGACCGCCGAGGATATGGAATATTTGTATGGCGAGATTGATGATGAGGTTATCATCGAAATCTGTAAGCAACGAAATATTTTGCTACCGGAAGCCTTGCGCGAAGAGGAAGAAGAGGATATCGACATCGATGATTTTATCTCGGAACCACCCGCTCCGAAAAGGGGATTCTTTGGTACTCTTGTTGCTATTTTTGCAGGAGCAAGTGCCGGAGTGTCTTCGGCTCAAGGAAGGCGGCATAATAGAAGATGCAACGGCGACTGTGCCAACTGTCCGCCTCACTATGGTTACCGATACGGTAGATGGTATTATGGACATGACCATGATCACGGCTGTGAATTTGGCGGTAATAAAGGCAGCGGCAGTATGGATTAAGGAGATGAAAAATTCACATTTTTATGATAGAGTAGGGGTATAAAAACAGGCTCTGATATACTTGGCAAATCGGAGCAAAAATATAGCATTTTAGGAGGCAATTCAAATAAATATGATAAAGATACTTTTCATCTGCCACGGCAATATCTGCCGTTCGCCTATGGCAGAGTTTATAATGAAAGAAAAAAAGTGAAAAAGCTTGGGTTGGAGGATATATTTGATATAGCCTCAGCTGCAACAAGCTCGGAAGAGATATGGAACGGCGTGGGAAATCCTATGTTTCCGTCTGCAAAAGACGAACTTCAGAAACATGGAATAGCCTGTGCAGGTAAGAGGGCAAGGCAGATGGTAAAGTCCGACTATGAAGAATATGACTATCTTATAGGTATGGATGATGCTAATATAAGAAATATGAAAAATTTGTTCGGTGACGGAGATAAGATATTCAAACTTTTAAGTTTCGCAGGAGGCGGTGATTCGGTATCGGACCCATGGTACACCGACAGATTTGATGTTGCCTTTGAGGATATAAACAGAGGTATAGATGGATTTTTTTGAAGTATTTGGAGGAGAAAAATGTCATCAATTAAAAAGGTATTGATAATAAAGGTAATTGCTGCAATCTTTTTGTATTGCGGTAGGAGTGGTATCATTCTTTCTGATAGCCGATAAGCTGGGGAATGTGGATTTTCATGCGGATACGATAAGTGCTCTTGACAAGAGCAGAAGTAAAGTCATGGAGCTTGCGGCTGCAGCTGTGGCATCTTCATCGGCTATTACACTTTTGCCGGGAGATGTAGGAACACCTATTGCACAGGAACTTGCGGATATGAGCAAGTATTTTCTGATTGTGCTTTGCGCAATCTATCTTGAGAAGTTCTTGCTCACCGTAACAGGCTTTGTGGCATTTAAGTATGTTATTCCTGTGGCATGTGTACTGTTCATAGTATTTATCGCTTCAAATGAAAAGATATTTGCAAAAATTGCGACTAAATTATTTTTATTCAGCCTGGTTATATCATTTACCATCCCTGTGAGTGTAAATATTGCAAGAATGATTGAGAGTAATTATGCCGCCTCGATAGAGACGACTCTTAATAATGCCAAGGAAAATACGGATACTGTTACAAAGAGTGCCGAGGAGGAGAACAAAAACAGTAACGCCATTGAGAAGATAGTAAATAATATTACAGGGAATATGAATGAACTTTTAAAGAAGTTTGAGAATACTCTCAGTTCATTTATAGAGGCTATTGCGGTACTTATTGTAACATCATGCCTTATACCTATAGGAGTACTTTTATTCTTCTTATGGCTGGTGAAGCTGGTTTTCTCAATAGATGTAAATAATTTCAGCTTTATCAGAAGAGAATAAATAAATTGTTAAAAAAATATCGTTAAAATGTTGACAATGATAATGTTAAGTTATAATATATAAGCATGTAATTTTTAGTAACACTTAGGTTCTTAATAGTTAAGAACCGATGCTCAAAAAATGGAGGCTGTATATGAGATTTACATTACCAAGAGACATTTATCATGGAAAAAGATTCACTTGAGGCTTTAAAGAGCTTCACAGGAAAGAAGGCTTTTGTCTGTGTAGGCGGAGGATCCATGAAAAGATTCGGATTCTTAGACAAGACCATCGCTTATTTGGAAGAAGCAGGTATGGAAGTAAGACTTTTTGAGGGAATTGAGTCAGATCCTTCTGTAGATACCGTAATGCGTGGTGCTAAGGAAATGCTTGAGTTCGGACCGGACTGGATAGTTGCTATCGGTGGAGGTTCACCTATTGATGCAGGCAAAGGCTATGTGGATCAAGTATGAGTATCCTGATTGTACTTTTTGAGGATATGTGTAAGGTATTCGGTATTCCTACACTTAGAAAGAAAGCAAAATTTTGTGCTATTTCTTCTACATCGGGTACAGCTACGGAAGTAACAGCTTTTTCAATTATCACAGACTATGAAAAGGGTATCAAATATCCTATAGCAGACTTTGAGATTACACCTGATGTTGCAATTGTAGATCCTGCACTTGCTCAGACAATGCCTAAGAAGCTTGTTGCTCATACAGGTATGGATGCTATGACACATGCTGTAGAGGCATATGTATCTACAGCCAACTGTGATTTTACAGATCCGCTTGCACTTCATTCAATAGAAATGATAGACAAGTACCTTGTAAAGTCATACAATGAAGATAATGATGCGAGAGATGCAATGCACAATGCGCAATGTCTTGCAGGTATGGCATTCTCAAATGCTTTGCTTGGAATAGTACATTCTATGGCACATAAGACAGGTGCCGTATTTGGAGATTTGGGCGCTCATATTATTCACGGTGCCGCAAATGCTATGTACCTTCCAAAGGTTATCGCTTTCAATGCAAAGGACAAGGAAGCTGCAAAGAGATATGTCAAGATAGCGGATGTACTCGGATTGCCGGGCAATAATGAAGAAGAGAAGATAAAAGAGCTTATCAAGTACCTTAGAGGTTTAAATGATGCTTTAAATATTCCACATTGTATCAAGAATTATGGTGCAGACTCATATCCTACAGAGAACGGATTCGTACCTGAGAATGTTTTCCTGGAGAGACTTCATGATATAGCTGTAAATGCCGTTGCCGATGCATGTACAGGATCAAATCCGAGACAGCCAAGTGTTGAAGAGATGGAGAAGCTCTTAAAATGCTGCTACTACGATACTGAGGTAGATTTCTAAAGACTTTATAGTATAAATGAACACATCAACATCTGATTTCTTTCAGATTGTTGATGTGTTTTTAATAAAAAAATTAAAAACTCGGTATCAAATTTGCTTGAAAAAAATGAAATAAAAAAAGTTGTAATATGATATCGAGTTTCAAATTGAGATTAAATCTCAGTAATCAAATTGGAGGTGTGGTTTGAAGAAAGCTCAGTACAAAAACAAGACAATTGCTTGAAATAGAGGATTTCCTGAAAAAAACAATGAGAATAAGCATGTCACTGTGAATGATATTATTCTCTTTTTTTCAAACAGCAGGGAAAGAATATCAGGGAAAAGCCACTGTTTACAGGCATTTGGACAGAATGGTAAGTGACGGAACAGTACATAAATATATGTTGGAAACAGGAGACAGTGCCTGTTTTGAATATGTAGAGGGTGAAGACGTTCATCCGGTATGTTTTCATTGTAAATGCGAAAAATGCGGAAAGCTTGTCCATTTGGAGTGTACTGAATTATCTTTAATCGGCGAACATTTGAGAGAAGAACACGGCTTTTCTATAGATCATGCCAGAACAGTTTTTTTATGGAACTTGTAATGAATGTAGAGAATAGAGGGAGACTATGAAGAAGTATATTGGAATAGGACTAAGTATCCTTGTGGCTATTATGATGGTTTTGGGTTGTGCAAAAAAGGAAAGCACCGGCAGCAGTGAGGCTGAGAGCGGCAGCAGTGTAACGGAAAGCAGCAGTGTAGCTGAAAGTAACAGTGAGGAAACTAAGAAGCTGAGCATTGTTACTACAATTTTTCCTGCCTATGACTGGGTAAAACAGGTAGTAGGTGATAATAAGAATGTAGAGATTTCCTTCCTTATAGATAAGGGTGTGGATTTACACAGCTATCAGGCATCAGCGGCAGATATCGCAAAAATTACAGACAGTGATTTGTTTGTATATGTAGGTGGGGATTCTGACGATTGGGCTGAGGATATTATAAAAGAGAATCCTAATTTGAATTATATCAATATGGTAGACAGTATCGGTGAAGCTGCATTAGCAGAGGAACTTGTAGAGGGTATGCAGGATGAAGAAGAGCATGACAATGAGAGCGAAGAACATGCAAATGAAGAGGGCGAGCATGAAGAAGGCGAGGAAGAGATAGATGAGCATGTATGGCTTTCAATTAAGAATGCTGAAACTATAGTAAGTGCTATAGAAGCAAAGTTGGCTGAAATTGACCCTGACAATAAGGCTGAATATGAGAAAAAAACGCAAATGACTATTTAGCTAAGCTTGATGAACTTGATAAAGAGTATAAGGATACACTTTCAAGCATTCAAAAACAAAACTATAATAGTCGGAGACAGATTCCCGTTCAGATATCTGGTAAATGAATACGGAATAAAGTATTATCAGACATTTAAGGGCTGTGATGCGGGAAGTGAAGCATCTTTTGAGACTGTAAAGTTTTTTTGGCAAATAAGATGGATGAGCTTAATATGTCGGATATTTTTTTATAATTGACGGTTCAAAAAGGAGATTTGGCAAAAAAACAATAGTTGACAATACCAAAGATAAAAAAATGCCAAAGTTTTTGGTGCTTGACTCTATGCAGTCTACAAAGAGCAGTGATAATGCAAGCTATCTGGATATAATGAAGAAGAATTTGGAAGTGCTTAAAGAGGTATTATAGACTGGAGATTTATGATAAAATGTGAAAAAAATTGTCACTTGGATATGACGGAAAAGCCATAGTGGATAATCTTAATTTTTGAAGTTTCGGACGGAGATTATCTATGCGTAATTGGGGAAAAACGGTGTGGGAAAGTCTACACTTATAAAGACGCTTTTTAAAACTTATAAAAACCGATCTCAGGAGAGGTTATATATAATGAAAATTTGTTGCCTACGGAGATAGGATATTTATCATAGCAGACAACAATTATTAAAAAGACTTTCCGGCATCGGTTTTTGAAATTGTGCTGTCAGGATGTCAGTCTAAGGTGGGAATCAGACCATTTTATAAAAAAAGAAGAAAAAGCAGACCGCAAAGGAGAAGATAGAAAAAAACTGGGACTTTTTGGATCTTATGACAAGAAGCTTTCAGTGAACTCTCCGGCGGTCAGCAACAAAAGGGTGCTTTTAGCCAGAGCGTTGATGGCGGGACAAAGACTTATGATACTTGATGAGCCTGTTACAGGTCTTGATCCTGAGGCGAGTCAAAATATGTATGATATTATCAATGAGCTGAATAAAAGCAATATGACCATTATTATGATATCTCATGATATAAAAGTGGCACTTGAATATGCTACCAAGGTTTTATATATTGGAGAACATATATTTTTTCGGTACGACTCCGGAATATAAAAAAAGAGCAGGGGGATGGCATGAAAGACATACATATATATTTAAGCTATCCTTTTTGTAAGATATGCAATAGTAGTAGGCATACTTATAGCACTGTGCTCTTCACTGCTTGGTGTTATTCTGGTATTGAAACGATTTTCATTTATTGGAGACGGACTTTCACATGTGGCATTCGGTGCAGTTGCGGTATCTACGGTATTTAACCTTACAGACAATATGGTGCTTGTATTACCTGTGACCATAATTGCCGCAATTTTGCTTTTAAAGGGCGGAAGTAACGGAAAGATAAAGGGAGATGCATCGATAACGATGATGTCTGTCGGGGCGATGGCTTTCGGATATCTTGTTATGAATGTGTTTTCAAGCGGATCAAATCTTGCCGGAGATGTATGTACCACCCTGTTCGGCTCCACTTCAATACTTACTTTAACAAAGGAAAAAGTGATTCTTTGTGTTATACTGTCAATATTTGTAATATCTGCATTTGTACTGTTTTATAATAAAATTTTTGCAGTAACATTTGATGAGAATTTTGCGAATGCTACAGGTATAGACACACAAAAATATAATCTCTTGATAGCTATAATCATTGCAATAATTGTAGTATTGGCTATGAATTTAGTCGGGTCACTCCTTATTTCGGCACTTGTGGTATTCCCTGCATTGGCATCCATGTGTGTGTTTAAGAGTTTCCTCTCAGTGACCGTATCCTCGGCTATATTTTTCAGTGGTTTGTACCGCTTTAGGACTTTTCATTTCAATACTTGGCGGTTCACCTGTGGGCGCAACTATTGTTTGCATTGATATATTTGCATTTTTTATATTTTATCTGATAGGTAAAACGGGACATTAATTAAAATCTGTGTTATAGTTTAGGTAACGGTAAAGTTTGTTACCCGAATTAGGACACGGATTTTATTTTTAGTAAGCTTTGTTATTTTTTTGTCTTGATTATGTTTTTGGAATTAATGTAAAAATCAAATCGAATTTGAAAAATAATACGCAGTTTCGGTATGGTGCCGGGCTGCTGACTAATAGTATTTATTCAAACAGCTATAAACTGTTTGATAGAAAACGAGGTATATATGGAAAAAAGACCTGTAGTATTATGTATAATGGACGGTTTAGGACTTAGAAAAGGACATGATCACAATGCGGTGTTTGAGGCAAATACACCTAATCTGTGCAGCTTGATGAAGGAATATCCTTTTGTAGAAGGACAGGCAAGCGGGCTTTTTGTAGGCCTGCCTGACGGACAGATGGGTAACTCGGAGGTAGGCCATATGAATATGGGTGCCGGAAGAATTATATATCAGGAGCTTACAAGAATATCAAAAGCTATAGAAGACGGAGACTTCTTTGAGAACAAAGCGCTTCTTGCTGCAGTTGAGAATGCAAAAAAGAATAACAGTGCACTTCATTTGATGGGACTTGTTTCAAGCGGCGGTGTTCACAGCCATAATACACATATTTACGGATTGTTGGAGCTTGCAAAGAGAAACGGATTAAAAGAAGTTTATGTTCATGCATTCCTTGACGGTAGAGATACACCTCCTACATCGGGAAAGGAATTTGTAGCCGAGCTTGAAAAAAAGAGATGGCTAAAATCGGCGTTGGAAAGGTAGCTTCCGTAATGGGACGTTTCTACGCAATGGACAGAGATAACAGATGGGATAGAGTTGAAGCCGCTTATTCTATTATGACTAAGGGCGGAAACCTAAAAAAGAGTGCTACAGGAGGTATACAGGAGTCATACGACGAAGGTAAGAATGATGAGTTTGTTGTACCTTTCTCTGTAGATAACGACGGTGCAAAGACTATTAAGGATAAAGATTCGGTTATCTTTTTTAACTTCAGACCGGACAGAGCAAGAGAAATGACAAGAGTATTCTGTGTAGACGATTTTGACGGCTTTAACAGAGGAAAGAGACTTGATACCACATTTGTATGCTTCACAGATTATGATGAGAGTATCGGTAACAAGCTTTGTTGCTTTTTGAGAAGGAAGAGATAAAGGATACATTCGGAGAGTTCATAGCTGAGCACGGTATGAAGCAGGTAAGAATTGCCGAGACTGAGAAATATGCTCATGTCACATTCTTCTTTAACGGAGGAAAGGAAGAGCCTAATGAGGGTGAAGACAGAATTCTTGTAAACTCACCAAAGGATGTTGCTACATATGATTTGAAGCCGCAGATGAGCGCATATGAGGTATGTGATAAGCTTGTAGATGCTATAAAGAGCGGTAAGTATGATGTTATTATAATTAACTTTGCAAACCCTGACATGGTAGGTCATACAGCTGTGGAAAATGCGGCTATAAAGGCTGTTGAAACGGTTGATGAGTGTATAGGAAAGACTGTAGCGGCTATCAAGGAAGTTAACGGGGTGATGTTTATCTGTGCAGACCACGGAAACTGTGAGACTTTAGTTGATGAAGAGACAGGTGAACCGCATACAGCTCATACAACAAACCCTGTACCTTTCATTCTGGTAAATGCAGATCCTAAGTACACTCTGGCAGAGGGCGGAAGACTTTGTGATATAGTTCCTACACTTATTGAGCTTATGGGATTACAAAAACCGGCTGCAATGACAGGAAAGAGTTTGTTGGTTGAAAAATAAATAGGTTTTATTGATGCTCGAGGCTTTTGTCTTGGGCATTTTTTATAAGTTTAAGAAATGCTGATAAGATTGCATAATCATTCTCAACATTATTAAATAAACCGTAAATAATATACAAAGATAATTCATATAGCGTTAATTGACTTTGAAAAACAAATAGCGTATTATGTGTATTATTAATCTGATACAATAAGCTTGATAAAGATTAGCAAAAAAATATATAAATATTTCGTGATTATTATTGAATAAGGGAATGATTGCGATATAATACTAAGCGCGTTAATATGCAGATAACGGAGGTTATATGAGAAGTAAATTAATGAAATGGGAGCATTGGGATTGGCTTCCGTATTGGCTACACAGAGTATCGGTGCAGGTACTGTTTTTGCACAAAGCTCAAATTTTGATTTAAGAAAAAAAGTAATAGGTCTTACGGGTATAACATTTGTAAGCGGAAATATAGACAGATATGTTACAAGAGGTGAGTTCGCAAAGATGCTTGTACAGGCTTCATCATATCGTTCCGTACTTACAAAGACAAGCAATGTATCGGTATTTAATGATGTTCCGAAAGATAATGAAAATGCTTCCGCTATAAAGATGGCGGTGGAGCAGGGATATATGACAGGATATCTCGGCGGAAACTTTAAGCCTAATGATAATGTAACATTGAATGATGCCGTAAGAGGAGTACTTACTTTACTCGGGTATCAGGCAAGTGATTTTGCAGGTGATGCAAACAATAAGAGAATGGCAAAGTACGGTTTCCTTGAGTTGAATGAGAATCTTACATCACTTACACCTACTTCAAATCTTAAGGTAAGAGATTGTATAAACCTCTTTTATAATATGTTAAAAACAAATATGAAAGACGGCGGAGCATATATTGCAACCGTATTCGGAGGTGAGTTAAACAGCGATAAGGAGGTAAATCCTTTAAAGCTTGCCGACAATTCACTTAAGGGTCCTAAGGTGGTAAAGTCTGTTAATCAATTGATACAGGCGGTTCCTTTTGACTATAAGGATGCAAATCTCTTTGTTGACGGAAGCAGCGTAGGTGCGGACAGATTCAAGAGCCTGATGGTATCATCAGATGTAGGACTTGTAATATACTATTCTGCAGCTGCAAAGACTATCTGGGCATATGATGAGAATACGGATGCTACAAACGGTAAGAAGGCGGTACATGGTACTGTTGAGAGTATATACTATGAGTCAACATCTACACTTACACCTACATCCGTGACTATAGACGGAGAAACATACAAAATTGCAAACAGCGATATGCAATTTGCATTCTCTATCTACGGAAGTATCAAGGTTAATGATGATGTTACTTTAGTCGTAGATATAAATAATTCTGAAGATGGATCTGCAAGCTACACGGTAGTTGATTATATAGCAGATTAGTGAGGGGAAAAATGAAGAAAAAATTTATTGTTATACCTGCAATTATAGCCCTTGGCGTAGGTGGATTTTTCTTTATGAAATCAAGACAGGCTACAAAGATTGATACGAGTACATTTGTATCTACAGCAATAGCATCAAAGCAGGATATCTCTTCGGAGATATCCTCTTCGGGTACTATAACACCTAAGGACACTTATAATATAACTGCGCTTGTATCGGGAGATATTATCTCGGCGAACTTTGAGGTAGGTGATATGGTCAGTAAAGACCAGGTGCTTTATCAAATAGATAAGTCAAGTCTTGAATCTGATATAAATTCCTCAAATAATTCTCTTAGTAAAGCAAACACCGGATATGCTACAGCCAACAAAGACCTTGCAAAAGCAAAGGCGGATTTTTCAGGTAATTTGTATCGCTCTACAAGAAAGGGCTATATCAAGGAGTTGAGTATTCAGGCAGGAGATAAGATAAGCGGTGGTACAAAGCTTGCTACCATATATAATGATACTGTGATGAATATCCGTATTCCTTTCCTAAGTACGGAGGCACAGAATATTCAGGCGGGAATGACAGGAACTTTGACACTTACCGAAACGGGAGAGCAGATAGAAGGAAAAGTAATTTCCGTATCAAGTATGGATCAGACAATGGACGGTGGAAGACTTGTTCGTAATGTGACATTCGAGGTAAGCAACCCGGGAGGTCTTACAGATAAGACAACTGCAAATGCTACAGTCGGAGATATCACTTCTACAGGAGACGGTACTTTTGAGGCGACAACAAATGTTGATATGAGTGCCGACCTGGCTGAAGGTGTACAGATAGAAAGTGTACTGGTGAATGTGGGAGATTATGTAGAAGTCGGAACACCTATTTTTAAGATGACTGCAGAGTCTGCAGAGAAACTTTTAAAAACATATAAGGATGCTGTAGATACCGCACAGGGAAATGTGGATGCGGCACAAAAGGGAGTTGACACTGCAAAGAAAACCTATGACGAGTATACTATTAAATCACCTATTTCCGGAAAAAGTTATATCAAAAGAACTATAAGGTCAGGGGATAAGGTGGGCTCAGGCGGAAACAACAAGGCTACCAATATGGCTGTTATTTACGATATGAGTTCATACACATTTAAAAATGAGTGTGGATGAGAAGGATATTACAAAGGTTCAAAACGGACAGAAGGTAAGAATAAAGTCGGATGCTTTTCCGGATCAGGAATATTCGGGAACGGTTACCAATGTCAGCCTTGAGAGTACAAGCCAAAACGGTGTATCAACCTATCCTGTTACAATAACACTTGATGAGACTTACAATCTTTTGCCGGGAATGAATGTGGACGGATATATTACACTTGAGTCTGCAAAGGATGCACTTACAATACCTTCAGGGGCTCTTATGAGAGGAAATAAGGTCTATGTAAAAGATACCTCGGTAACACAGAGTGCAGATGCAAGCGGTGCGGCTTCAAGTGGAGACGGCCTTATCCCTGCAGGTTTTAAAGAGGTTACAGTAACTACCGGAGTTATAAATGCAGATTTTGTACAGATTACATCAGGACTTAATGAAGGTGATGAGGTCTATGTGGACGAGAGCGCAAGTATGGATACCGGAACAGGCGGAATGGACGGCATGGGCGGAGAAGGCGCACCTGCAGAAGGAGGCGGAGCCGATACAGCCGGAGGAGACGGTGCCGGAGCGGATGCCGGCGGTGCCGATGTAGGAGCCGGAGGAGAGTAATGGAAAAACTTATCCAAATGACAGATATTCGAAAAGAATATAAAATGGGTGATGAGATTGTTTATGCCAATGACGGTGTGACTCTTGATATCGACAAGGGAGAGTTTGTTGCAATTGTGGGTAAGTCGGGATCCGGTAAATCCACTCTTATGAATATTATAGGAGCTTTGGATGTGCCTACATCAGGCAAATATCTTCTGGGCGGAAAAGATGTCGGAAAGCTTAGTGACAATCAACTTGCCGATATCAGAAATAAGATGATAGGATTTGTTTTTCAGCAATACAATCTTCTGCCCAGAATGAATCTTTTGGAAAACGTGGAATTGCCGCTTTTGTACGCACATGTTTCAAATCATGAAAGAGAAAAGAGGGCAATGGAAGCACTTGAAAAAGGTGGGACTTGCCGAAAAAAAGCAAAAGCAGATGCCAAATCAGCTTTCAGGAGGACAGCGACAAAAGAGTGAGTATTGCAAGAGCTCTGGCTGCAAATCCTTCACTGATTTTGGCGGATGAGCCTACAGGTGCCCTGGACTCAAAGACCAGCCGTCAGGTTTTGGATTTTTTCAAGAAAATTCATGAAGAGGGAAATACGGTTATTATGATTACACATGATAATTCTATTGCGATAGAAGCAAAGAGAGTTATTCGAATAGCTGACGGTAAAAATAAATTTTGATGGAAGTAGTGAAGAGTATCTCTGCAGTCATTTAAACTGGCAATAAAGAGTATTATTGCTAATAAAATGAGATCATTTTTGACAATGCTCGGACTTATCATAGGTGTATCTGCTGTCGTTATACTGGTCAGTGTAATGATGGGATATATGAACAATATGGTAAAGTCCTTTATGGACATGGGAGCCAATACTATCAGTGTCAATTTGGTCAATATGCCTGCAAGACAGGCGTCGGTAGATCAGATGTATGACTTCTTCAATGAACATAGAGATATTTTTTCCGAGATGACACCACAGGTCAGTGTCAGCGGAACAATAAAGGTGGGAAGTGAAAAAACTACCACTACTACAGTTTCCGGAGTAAGTGAATACTATGGTAAATTGAAGAATTACAAACTTGAAAAGGGAAGATTCCTATCATATGCGGATATGGTATCCAGACAAAAGGTTGTTGTAATCGGATACTATGTTGCAAGTAAGCTTTTCGGTTCGCCGAAAGCGGCTATCGGTGAGACTATAAAGATAAACGGTTCGGCATTTACTGTCGTGGGTGTGGTACAAAGACAGGATAAAACACAGTTGTCTGCAAGGGGCAGTGATGATTTTGCATTTATGCCTTATTCCACAGCAGGACAGTTAAACGGAACTTCAGTACCTGATTATTATATTTTTGCTACTGTAAATACTCAGGTAAGCAATCAGGCGGTGGAGCTTTTAAAGGATTTTCTAAAAACTATCTATACTCAAAAAGAAACATATTTTGTTCAGTCTATGAGTCAGATGCTTGGAGAAATCAATGTGCAGCTTGCACTTATGAGTACAATTATAGGAGCTATTGCCGGTATTTCACTTCTTGTTGCGGGTGTGGGAGTTATGAATATCATGTTGGTATCGGTTACCGAGAGAACGAGAGAAATCGGTATCAGAAAAGCACTTGGAGCCAGAAAGGGTGTTATACTGCAACAGTTTGTTATAGAAGCCCTGGTTACAAGTACACTGGGAGGTTCGCTTGGAATCATACTTGGCTGTATTGCCAGCCCTACTATAGGCAGATTTATGAATATTTCATCACCTGCCAACTTAAATGCGGTTATAATTTCATTCAGCGTATCCGTAGCAATCGGACTCATATTCGGATATATGCCGGCTATGAGAGCGGCAAGCTTAAATCCGATAGATGCGCTTAGAAGTGAGTAAAATTTTTATTGGCTTATTAATTGATATAGTATATACTGGAAGAATGAAGAAATTTTTTTATACATTTGGGATATGTCTTTATCCGATACTTATTTATACGGCCATTCAGTCTTCTTTGGGAATGTTCCTTGCAGTCGTGTTCGGCTTATTTGAAGGAGCTCGCGATTTTTATGCGATTATGGATGTTTTAAAGGAAAACGCACTTGTTATTACTGCGATATGTGCAGTGGTTGCTTCTGTAGTTCTAAGTCTCTTTTTCCATATTGATATTAAGAACGGCAGAATTGAAAAGCGCGGTCAAATTAAAGCAATGGATTTTATTATGGCCATTGTAGGCGGTGCAGGTGTTTCAATTGCATTAAATATCGTTATAGCATTGACAAATATGGCAGGTAAGGATACGACGTTTGTGGAAGTCAGTGATATGATTACAAGTAATCCGCTTTTTGTCACCATAATATGTGCCGGAATATTGATACCGATAGTTGAGGAAATATTATTCAGAGGTTTGATTTTTAACAGAATTAAATGTCAATATAATTTCTTGGCAGGTTTACTTATATCATCTTTGTTATTCGGTATTTACCATGGAAATATAGTTCAGGGTATATATGCTACGCTTTTAGGTATCTTCCTCGGATTTGCATATCACAAAACAAAGAGTATTTTAATTCCTATCTTCATACATATGGGCGGAAATACTTTTGTTTCAATTTATGGCAAGCTGGGTGAGAATGAAGAAAATATAGGAATTTTAGTGGTAACTGTGGCAATCAGTATAATATTTGCTTTAATAGGTACAATATATTTTATAAACAGAAAGGTTGAGCAATGAAAGTTTTGAGTATAGCGGTGCCATGCTTTAATTCAGCGGCATATATGAGAAAGTGTATTGATTCTTTGCTTGTAGGTAAGGAAGATGTAGAGATATTGATAGTAAATGACGGTTCTGCTAAGGACAATACGGCTGAAATAGCGGATGAGTATGAGAAAAAATATCCTACTATATGTAAAGCAATCCACAAGGAAAACGGCGGACATGGTGATGCTGTAATGTTTGGACTTAGAGCCGCTACAGGCGAGTTTTTTAAAGTAGTGGATTCGGATGATTATCTGGATGAAAAGTCATTTTTGGAAGTACTCAATAAGCTTAAAGAGTTTATAAGAGATAAGGAAAATATTGATATGCTTCTTTGCAACTTTGTATATGATAAGGACGGTGCAAAGAGGAAAAAGGTAATGACCTATAAGAGAAACTTGCCTATAAATAAGAAGTTTGAATGGGAGGATATTAAGCCTTTCCACACAGGACAGTATATTCTTATGCATTCTGTAATATACAAAAGAGAGCTTCTTATAGAGAATAAACTTGACCTTCCGAAGCACACATTCTATGTGGACAATATCTTTGTATATCAGCCTTTGAAGGCGGTAAAGGATATTTACTATATGGATGTAAATCTTTACAGATACTATATCGGAAGAGAGGATCAATCTGTAAATGAGCAGGTAATGATCGGAAGAATAGATCAGCAGATAAGAGTAACTAAGATTATGCTTGATTCATTTAATCCTTATGATGTTGCAAATAAAAAGCTTAGAAAGTATCTTATAAGCTATCTTGAGATAATGATGGTAATATCTTCAATACTTGCTATTCGCTCAAAGAGCGAGGAAAATATGCAAAAGAAGAAAGAACTTTGGGATTATCTGAAGGATCACAATCCAAGACTTTATAAGAGGATAAGATACGGTCTCCTGGGACAGACTATGAACCTTCCCGGAAAAGTGGGAAAAGGTATTGCCGTAGCCGGATATAAGATTGCAAATAAGTTGTATGGATTTAACTAAATAGAAGAACCTGCATCCGGATTAGTGATTTAAAATTCGGATGCATTTTTTTGTATTTTTTTAGAGAAAAAATTAAAATAATGCTTGACATTAGGAGCATTATTTTATATACTTACATAGCGTTAAACGTGACGGGATCTTAGCTCAGCTGGGAGAGCATCTGCCTTACAAGCAGAGGGTCACAGGTTCGAGCCCTGTAGGTCCCATTTTTCATGTAAAGCATGAATATAATCATATGGCGACATAGCTCAGTTGGCTAGAGCATACGGTTCATACCCGTAGTGTCGAGAGTTCGAATCTCCCTGTCGTTATTTACTTATGTCTGACTTCGGTCAGACTTTTTTTATTTGTTTTGATGTCAAGTGTTGTGGGCTTGATTTTTTTGAGGGCACAGAAAAAAAAACAGTCCCGAACTCACAACCGGGAGTTGGGGACTGTTTTATATTAAAATAAATTATTAAAACTCAAAATATCTCATTACATTATTATATGAAATATTCTCTACAAGTTCCTTTAAAGCCTTCTCATCATTCGGATACTGACCGCTTTCGACCCATTCACCTATAAGCTGGCAGAGTATTCTTCTGAAGTACTCATGTCTTGTATATGAAAGGAATGAACGTGAGTCTGTAAGCATACCGTTGAAGTTTCCTAAGCAACCAAGTGCGGCCAAAGACTTCATCTGAGCTCTCATGCCTTCGTAGTGATCGTTGAACCACCATGCAGAACCCTGCTGAACTTTTCCTGCGATACTTGAATCCTGGAAGCATCCGATTATTGTACCGATAGCGGCATCATCATTCGGATTAAGTGAATAAAGTATTGTCTTTGGAAGTTCACCTGTTACATTTAAAGCATTAAGGAAGTCTGCCAGCTGATCTGCAGGAGCATATCCGCTTATAGCATCAAATCCTGTATCAGGGCCGAGCTTATTGAACATTGCCGTGTTGTTGTTTCTCTTACAACCGAAGTGAAGCTGCATTACCCAGTTTAATCTGTGATATTCTTTTCCGAGTGCCAGTAAGAGTGCAGTTTAAACTTGTACTGCTCTGTAAGACTTACATCCTCGCCTGCAAGTCTTTTCTTTAATATAGCATCAACTTCGTTCTCACTTGCAGGAGCATAGTATACAAAGTCAACACCGTGATCTGATACGGAGCAACCGTTGCTGTGGAAAAACTCCAATCTTTTCTTTAACGCTTCCTTAAGAGATGCAAAGTCTTTTACAGACACACCGCTTACCTCGGATAGCTTTGCAATATATTCCGCAAAATCAGGCTTTTCAATATTTGTAGCCTTATCAGGTCTCCATGCCGGAAGTACTTTAAATCCAAGGTCTTTGATTTCTTTAAGTTTGATATGCCATTCAAGAGAATCTATAGGATCGTCTGTAGTACATATAACTTTAACATTTGAATTTCTTATAATATTTCTTACACTTAATTCATCTGTAGCAAGTTTTTCTTTTGTGAGATTCCAAACTTCATCCGCACTTTCAGGGCTTAGATGTCCGTTGAATCCGAAATACTTTTGAAGTTCAAGATGTGACCAATGATAAAGCGGATTGCCTATAAGCTTCGGCAATGTAGCGGCCCATGCATCAAACTTTTCTCTGTCCGATGATTCACTGCCTGTTATAAGCTTTTCATCCACACCGTTTGATCTTATCTGACGCCACTTGTAATGATCGCCTCCAAGCCATACCTGAGTGATATTATCAAATTTTTTATCCTCATAAATCTCCTGTGGATTTATATGACAGTGATAATCAACTATCGGCATCTTCTCAGCATAGTCATGATAAAGATGTTTTGCTGTTTGTGTATCAAGTAAGAAATCCTGATCCATAAAATTCTTCATGTTAACCTCCTTAGCCAAACGGCTGTATAAAGTAAAATTTATAAATAACTACATTTTCAGTAGTCATATGCATATTAAGTTTGAGAGTATCAATGTTCCGATTTAAAAGTATCTCTTTCTATAATAGACGGCTCAAGTATACAAATGTTTTCAGGGGATTGTCCGTCAAATACCTCCAAAAGAGTTTTTACACTGTGACTGCACAAATCAAAAAGCCTTGAGTCAACAGTGGTAAGCTCCGGATATGATATTTTTGAAAAAATTGAATTGTCATATCCTATTATTGAAAGTTCATCAGGAACCGAAATACTGTTTTTGTTTTTGCAAACTTTAATGCTGTCATCGCAAGAAAATCATCAGAGGCAATTATACCGTCCGGGGAAAAAAAATCTTTGGTAAACTTTTTCAAGTGAGAGATAAATGCTCTCTATATCATTTTCCTCACATAAAAAGAGTGGCATAGTTTTTCACTTTTTGATTTTCAGCTCTTTACATCCCGATATAAAAGCCGTCCAGTTTTCTTTTTGGCTGATTGAGATGTGGAATTGTAAAGAAAGAGCAAATTTCTTTTTGCCGGTATTATATAACATATTTGCACTTATTTTTTTGTAGCATTATAATCATCATAATAAGAACAATATACATTCTCACCTTCTAAAAATCCGTTTATTAAAAATATCGGCAAAGATTTTGCTGTAATTTTTATCAGATTTTTATTATCTTTAGCGGATATATATTTTGAGCCTATCATAATAACGGCATCCACACTTTTTTTGAGATAAGTATATTTATATTTTTTTGAGATTCTTTGTATCATAGCCGCTGCAACATAAAAGCGAGTCATAGCCGTTTTCCCTGAGCATTTTCTCAAAATAGGACAGAGCTCTTGCGACGTAGAGATCTGAAGGGTCCGAACATAGTATGCCTATGGTCTTCATAGTGTTCAGCCCAAGCCCTCTGGCAAATACATTCGGAGTATAGCCAAGCTCCTCCATAATATCATGAACTTTTTTTCTGGTCTTTTCGCTTACCTTCGGGCTGTCATTGATAACTCTTGATACTGTAGCTATGGAGACATTTGCCCTGTTTGCAATATCATAAATATTCATAATTCACCGGTAATATAAAAAAATATAAGCTTTATAAATTCATTCGTTACAATCTACATCTATCTTGACAAGGAATAAAAATCCCATGTATAATGCGATTGTAAACGCTTACATTTATTATAAACTCAATATGAGTATTTGGCAAGGAGATAAAGGAAATGGATTATATCAAAATCAATGATTTGGATAATGTATGTGTGGCATTGAATGCATTGCCAAAGGGAGAAAGAATCACAATCGGAAGCGAAAGTGTAGAGACAAACAGTGAAATTCCCGCCGGACATAAGGTGGCACTTAAGGATATAAAAGCCGGTGAGGATGTTATAAAGTACGGAAACAGAATCGGAATTGCAAAAGAGGATATAAAAGCCGGTGACTGGATACATACTCATAATATAAAAACAGCACTTGGTGATTTACTTGAATATAAATATATTCCAAAGGTTAAAGAGATAAAAGAAACCGCTCATGAAACCTTCCTTGGATTTAAGAGAAAAAACGGCAAGGTGGGAGTAAGAAATGAAATATGGATTATTCCTACAGTAGGCTGTGTCAACAATGTCGCACAGGCAATCGAAAGAAGAGCAAAGTCTCTTATAAAGGGAAGCGTGGAGGATGTAATAGCTTTTGTACATCCATATGGCTGCTCACAGATGGGTGACGATCAGGAAAACACCAGAAATATACTTGCGGATATGATAAATCATCCTAATGCAGGAGGTGTACTTGTACTGGGTCTTGGCTGTGAGAATTCAAATATTCCTTTGCTTAAAGACTACCTCGGTGATATAGATGAAAACAGAGTAAAGTTTTTGGTATCTCAGGAAGTTGAAGATGAGATAGAAACCGGACTTTCCCTTATAGAAGAGCTTATAAACAATATAGCCGATGAAAAGAGAGAAGAAATAGATGCAAGCGAACTTATAATCGGGATGAAATGCGGAGGATCTGACGGGCTTTCCGGAATAACAGCAAATCCGATAGTCGGAGAGTTTCGGATATTCTTATATCGAAGGGAGGAAGCACAATACTTACTGAAGTACCGGAGATGTTCGGAGCGGAAACTCTTTTGATGGAAAGATGTAAGGATGTGGAGACATTTGAAAAGACGGTAGCTCTTATAAATGATTTTAAAATGTATTTTAAAAATCATAATCAGACAATCTATGAGAATCCGTCACCGGGAAATAAGGCAGGAGGTATATCCACTCTGGAAGATAAGTCTTTGGGCTGTACACAGAAGTCCGGAAGTGCTAAAGTGGTAGATGTACTTGATTATGGAGATACCGTAAAAACAAAGGGACTTAATCTGCTTTCATCACCTGGAAACGATCTTGTTGCCGCTACGGCGCTTGCAATGAGCGGAGCTCATATAGTGCTCTTTACCACAGGAAGGGGAACACCTTTTGCCTCACCTGTTCCGACATTAAAGATTGCTACCAACTCAAGACTTGCAAAAGGCAAGGGAAATTGGATAGATTTTAATGCCGGAAGAATGGTTGAGGATAAAACAAAGGAAGAGCTTGCAAACGAGCTTTTTAAACTTGTGTTGGATGTGGCAAGCGGAAAGAAAGTAAAGTCTGAAATTGCGGGATTCCATGATTTTGCAATCTTTAAGCAGGGAGTAACTCTTTAGTCAACTACCCATCACCTAAAGGTAATGGGCTTGTAACTGCCCAGTCGTAGTAACGGCTTACGTCTCCGACCTTTAGGCCCCAATAGATATTGCTATCTAAAGTGGCGTTACATCGTAGGGTGGTTGACAACACCATTTACAACAAAGATTTACTCTGCTGTAACTATACTAGGTACTTGGCTATCGGTTAGATAGTTGATTCCCATACGGTATAGATTCATAGCTCCAATGCGGTCATCGTTTGATTTATATCCACAGTTTTTACAAGCAAACAAATGTATTTTCTTGTTACGATTGGCTTTTTCAATATGTCCGCAAACAGGGCAGCATTGACTCGTATAACGAGGGTCTACTTTTAATACGAGAGACCGGTTCTGTTTTGCTTTGTAAATTAGCTTTTTGCTCTAAATCATAGAACGACCATGATACAGATACATAACGGTCTTTTTGTTCGTACACGTTCAGTAACAGAACGAACTCCACTTAAATCTTCTAAGACGAAGAGAGTATACTTTGGATTAGACTCCACGAGTGCCTTCGATACCTGATGATTGACATCCTGCATCCAACGGTTTTCTCGTGAACCAATCGCTTTTCAATAATTAGAGGTAATATTATTGATAATAAATATAATCGTCATAACAGGCGCAAATACAGTTTAAAAGTACATATCGTATTAGTGACAAAAATATCGTAAACAGCTACCGGGAAGCAACATTGCTGACGATGTAAAACAAAAGATATTCGATATTTGTAAATCTCATAATTGGGAAACAATTGCTATGGAAACTGACAAAGACCATATACATTTCTAGTCAGTTATGACACTACCGATAAGATCTGTGATATCGTAAAAACCATCAAGCAAGAAACAACTCATTGTTTATGGGTTAAATATAACAGTTTTCTTTCCAAATAGTATTGGAAGAAACACATCTTTTGGTCTGATGGTTATTTTGCTTGTAGTATTGGGGAAGTATCGTCATCTACAGTTCAAAAGTACATCAAAAGCCAAGGGTAATGGTTAAAAAATTACAAGACTCCTCCCACCACCCAAGAGTAGTGGGTTTCCGTCTATGACAACCGAAAGGATTTTATTTATGAAAATAAATCGGACCACTGAAAGAAGTATACAAATAATGCAGCTTATAGCTAAATCCGGAGAAGGTCTTGAAATGGATGAGATTTGTGAGAAGCTATCCATTCCGAGAACCAGTTGCTATGACATACTGGTTACATTGGTTCATATGGGAATGCTTGAAACAATCGACGGAGTTAAAAGAATTTATAAAATAGGTATAAATGCTTACAGAATAGGTATGAGCTATACCAATAACAGAAATATTTCCGAAATTATAGCCCCTGCACTGAAGGAGCTTTCAAAGGAATTGCAAAAGACCTGCTTTTTCGGTGTGATGGAAGGTAATAAAATAGTATATATATCAAAGTGTGAGCCGGAAAATCCTATAATAACCACGGCGACTATAGGTACCAAGAATCCTGTATACAATACTTCTCTTGGAAAAGCCATACTCTCTACTATGAGTGAAGACAAAATAAGAAGTATAGCAAAGGAAATTGACTTTAAACCTGTAACAAGATTCACTCTTACAGATGCGGATGCTCTTGTAAAGAATATTGAAATATCAAAGCAAGAGGATTTGCACTGGATGAGAGAGAACTTGAGGAGCATATGGAATGTGTCGGTGTACCGATATTTGACGAAAAAAGAGAGTGTATAGGAGCTATCTCGGCTTCAAGCCTTTACAGAAAAGATGAGGACTATATTGCGCTTGGAGAGATATTAAAAAAGCGTGGATTGGAAATATCAAAATCTTTAGGTTTTATGCCTTGACAATGATAAAAAAGTTAATTACAATCAAGATATCGCAAATATGAATTGTTATTCGCATATACGAATATTGATATATTATTTATGGAGGTTCAAATGAGAAAAGAACAGGTTCTTACAAGAATGAAAGAAGATTGTCTGGTTGCTGTTGTTCGTGCAAAGAACAAAGAGCAGGGTGAGAAGGTCATAGATGCTATTGTTGCAGGCGGAATCAATTTTATTGAGATTACTATGACTATGGACGAAGGAAATCCTGTAGAGTTTATACAGTTTATGTCTGAGAAGTACAGAAATAATGAAAAGATAGTTATCGGTGCAGGTACTGTACTTGATCCTGAGACAGCAAGAGCGGTAATCCTTGCAGGTGCAAACTATGTTGTAAGTCCGGGACTTAATGTAGAAACGATCAAGCTCTGTAACAGATACAGAGTTCCTATGCTTCCGGGTGTTATGTCACCTACAGAGGCTATCACAGCTCTTGAAGCAGGATGTGATATCATAAGGTATTCCCGGGAAATGTAGTGGGAACGGGTGCGATCAGCTCATTTAAGGGACCTCTTCCACAGGGAGATTTCATGCCGAGCGGTGGTGTGGACGTTGACAATGTAGATAAGTGGTTAAAGGCCGGAGCATGTGCCGTAGGTACAGGTTCATCACTTACAAAGGGCGCGGCTACAGGTGATTTCGCAGCTATAACAGCAAAGGCAAAGGAGTTTGTTGAGGCGGTAGCGGCGGCAAGAAAGTAATATTTTATTTTGAACGGAGAAAATATGGCAAAGATAGTTACAATGGGAGAGATAATGCTCAGATTATCAACTCCAAACAATGAGAAGTTTATTCAGGCTGATGAGTTTGATATCAATTATGGCGGCGGTGAGGCAAATGTTGCCGTTTCACTTGCAAACTATGGACATGAAGCGGATTTTGTAAGTGCGTTACCGAAGAATCCTATCGGTGATGCGGCTATTGCAACTCTTCGCAAGTATAATGTTGGAACAAAGCATATCTCAAGAAGCGGTGAGAGAGTGGGCATCTACTTCCTTGAAACAGGTTCAGCGATGAGAGCTTCAAATGTAGTATATGACAGAGCACATTCTTCTATTTCTACAGCTAAGGTGGATGAGTTTGACTTTGATGAGATTTTCAAAGATGCGGATTGGTTCCATTTTACAGGTATTACACCTGCAGTTTCAGACAGTGCAGCAGAGCTTACAGAGGCTGCTCTTAAGGCTGCCAAGAAGGCAGGAGTTACAGTATCTGTAGACCTTAACTTCAGAAAGAAACTCTGGTCATCAGAGAAAGCAAAGAAAATAATGACAAATCTCATGCAGTATGTAGATGTATGTATCGGTAATGAAGAGGACGCCGAGAAGGTTCTCGGATTTAAGCCAGGCAACACAGATGTTACAGCAGGAGAACTTGAGCTTAACGGATATGTGGATATCTTCAATCAGATGTGTGATCAGTTTAAGTTTAAATATGTTATAAGCTCACTTCGTGAGAGCTTCTCAGCTTCAAACAACGACTGGTCTGCTTGTATCATGGACGGAAGCACAAGAGAGTTCTATCACTCAAAGAAGTACCATGTAACTCCAATCGTAGACAGAGTCGGCGACGGTGATTCATTTGCAGCAGGAGTTATCTGCGGACTTTGCGATAAGAAAGACTTTAAGTCGGCACTTGAGTTTGCTGTAGCCGCTTCAGCACTTAAGCATACAATCCCGGGAGATTTCAACCTTGTAACAAGAGAAGATGTTGAGAGCCTTGCAGGCGGAGACGGCTCAGGTAGAGTGCAAAGATAATCAAAGTTTATATGTATTTTTCCTATAAAAAGGAGCCGGCTTTTTGCCGGCTCTGTTTTTTATAGGATCTTTCTCTTTTTAGTGTCACTTCTGTGACATATATTAATGTTGAATAACTATATTCCCTACAGTTTCAGTACTAATTAATGATGATTAGATAATCAATGGAGAAGTGGTTAGGGTATATCTTCGGAGGATTAAGAGTTTTTATGAAAATATGACAATGCATGTCCGGTTATTGTGATATAATAATTATAGGAGATGTTAAGACGATGAAAGATAATAGGCTGTTTAGGATACTATATTATATTCTGGAAAAGGGAAAAGTTACAGCAAGCGAACTTGCTGATAAATTTGAGGTATCAGTCAGAACAATTTATAGAGATATTGACTCTATCAGTAGTGCAGGTATTCCCGTTTATGCGTTGCAAGGAAAGGGCGGTGGAATAGAAATTGCTGAGGATTTTGTTCTTAGTAAATCACTACTGTCTGAAAACGAGAAACAACAAATTATGTCAGCTCTTCAAGGATTGGATAATACCGCAATACAGCATGAGAATGAGCTTCTAACAAAACTTTCTGCGCTCTTTAAAATGAAAAATACAGGTTGGATAGAGGTTGATTTTAATAATTGGCAAAACAATAAGCTGTATGAACAAACGTTTAATGATATTAAATCTGCAATTTTAAGTAAAAACATTATTTCATTCACATATTTTAGCAGTAATGAAAAAGAAACAAGTAGAAGAGTTAAACCCGTTAGACTACTTTTTCAAGAGTCAGGACTGGTATCTATATGCTTTCTGTTTACTTAGAAATGATTTTTAGATATTTCAAATTGTCCCGGATAAAGAATTTAGAAATACATACTGAAAAGTTTGATGACAGCTTTGAAGATGCAATTCTCAAGAAAGAAATGCCACACGAGAACACGGTGCATATAAAAGTTAAGTTTGATCGTAAAGTTGCCTTTTCGAGTATATGATGAGATAAACGGAGAAATCATAGAAGATAATGATGGAAATTTATATTCAGAAATAGAAATAACGAATGACTATAACCTATACAATTATATTTTTTTCTTTCGGAGATGGAGCGGAAGTATTAGAACCGAAAGAGATACGAATGCAGATTAAAGAAATGATAAATAAAATGGCAGAAAAAAATATAATATGACAAATGGTGTCAAGTATCCTCCTGTATAATAAAAATTAACCAAATGTAAAGGGAGGACCTGATAATGAAATATGAGTGGAGAAAACAAGAAAAAGAATCTTTATGGCGTAAAGCAAAAAAACCTGTCATTGTAGAAGTGCCAAAGCAAAAAAATTTGTTTTGGTAAAAGGTAAAGGCAATCCGAATGAAGTAGATTTTTTTCAGATAGAATATCCCCATTATATTCTCTTGCTTATGCCATTAAAATGTTGTTTAAAAATACAATGAAAAAAATAAAACTGATAACAAGATTACAGATTTTACGGTATATCCATTAGAGGGATTTTTGGAAAAAAAGTAAATGGAGAAGAGCTTGATAAAAATAAACTGGAATACACATTGATGATTAAACAACCTGATTTTATTACAAAAGAGATATTCACAAAGGCACTTGAGAATATAAAAAAGAAAAAGCCTAATGCATTGTATGATGAGATGAGTTTTAGAGAAATAGAAGAAGGTAAATCCATTCAGATTTTACATGCCGGAAGTTATGATGATGAGCCAAAAATCATTTGAACGGCTGAATGAATTTGCAAGAAAACTGGATCTTAGAAGAATGGGTGATTTTCATAAAGAAATATACTTAAGTAATAAAAACAGAACATCGGAAGAAAAACAAAAAACCATATTAAGATATTCAGTTAAATAGGAGGAATTTGTTGTGCCAAGACCAACGACAAAAAATGATTTAATGACTGTTGCTAAGGGAAACTATGAAAAGTTAAATTTACTTATTTCAAAGATGACAGAGGAAGAGTTAAACACACCGTTTGATTTTTCAAAAGATGAAAAGAAAAAAGAAGCTCATTGGAGAAGAGATAAAAACTTAAGAGATGTTTTTAATCCATCTCTATGAATGGCATCAGCTTATTTTTGAATTGGGTACATTCCAATCAAAAGGGAGAAGAAAAACCATTTTTGCCTGAACCATATAACTGGAAAACTTATGGAGATATGAATGTAGAATTTTGGAAGAAACATCAAAATACTTCTCTTGAAGACGCAATTAAAATGGTTCATAAATCACATAGTGATGTATTAGCGTTAGCTGAAAAATTTACAAATGAAGAACTCTTTTCAAAAGGTGTTTATAAATGGGTCGGAGGAAGTGCGCTTGGTTCATACTTTGTAAGTGCAACTGCAAGCCATTATGATTGGGCAATAAAAAAGATTAAAGCGCACCAGAAAAATGTGAATCAAAAATAATTGGAATAGGATAGTAAAGTGCATTTTACAAAAGTAAAAGTTATATGTAAATGATACAGAAATATAATGTAATATATTTTTTATATCACGGTGATAATTTTCTGAAACAATAAGTCTATACTGTTCCATTATTTAATCCCTCTCGAAGACGTTTCATGGACTCCTCAAAACTTAATGTATGACCGTTTGAAAAGTCATCTTCGCTTTGTTCCAAAAGCCTATATAGTTCATATTTACTGGTTAATTTATTATATAAGTCAATGCTCATAACGGCTAAGTCACCTCGACCGTTTTTTTGGTAATAAATATAGGTTCGTTTGTGTTATGACAAAATGTGGAGATATCATTGTAGCTGTTACGTAAGTCTGTACTTGATTTAATTATCGGCATAAAACCTCCTTTCTAAAGAAATTATAATATTATTTCTTTAGAAACTCAATAAATAAAAAGTGGAAAAAGTTTGAAATATCATATTGACAAAAAAATAACAATATAGTATTATCTAACTGTGTTAAAAAAATAACGAAATATTCATTTTATTATGTCGGAGGAAATATGGCAGATAAGAATTTTATTGTAGATAATATCGATAACTTAAGTATCAGGATGAAAGAGCTGAGAGAAGCTCAGAGAGAATTTGCGACCTACTCTCAGGAACAGGTTGATAAAATATTCTATGAGGTAGCTATGGCTGCCAATAAAGAGAGATTCTCGCTTGCAAAGATGGCGGTAGAAGAGACCGGAATGGGAGTTTTGGAAGATAAGGTTATCAAGAACCATTATGCTGCAGAGTATATTTACAATGCATATAAGGACACTAAGACATGCGGAGTGATTGAAGAGGACAATATTTTCGGTATAAGAAAAATTGCCGAGCCTATAGGTGTTATAGCAGCTGTTATTCCAACAACAAACCCTACATCAACAGCTATATTTAAAATCCTTTTGGCACTTAAGACAAGAAATGCTATTATAATAAGCCCACACCCAAGAGCAAAGGATTGCACAAACTATACAGCTAAATTTCTGTTGGAAACAGCTGTAAAAGCGGGCGCTCCAAAGAACATTATAGGTTGGATAGATGTACCTTCACTTGAACTTACAAATGAAGTAATGCATGAAGCCGATATTATACTTGCTACAGGCGGTCCGGGAATGGTTAAATCAGCTTACTCATCAGGTAAGCCTGCAATAGGTGTAGGTGCCGGAAATACTCCGGTTATCATTGATGAAACAGCTGACATTAAGATGGCTGTAAACTCAATAATACATTCAAAGACTTTTGATAACGGAATGATTTGTGCTTCAGAGCAGTCTGTAACTGTAATGGAGAGTATATATAATGAAGTAAAAAAAGAGTTTGCATACAGAGGTTGTTATTTTCTGAAGAAGGACGAGCTTAATAAGGTAAGAAAGACTATTATTGTAGGCGGATCACTAAATGCCAAAATCGTTGGACAGTCTGCATTTAAAATTGCGGAAATGGCAGGCGTAAGCGTACCTGAAAGTACAAAGATTCTTATTGGCGAGGTGGAGTCTGTTGATATAAGCGAAGAGTTTGCTCATGAAAAGCTTTCACCTGTACTTGCAATGTATAAGGCAAAGACATTTGATGAGGCTATAGCTAAGGCTGAAAGACTTGTTGCAGACGGCGGTTACGGACATACATCAGCTATTTATATAGATGTAAATGAGAAGGAAAAACTTGCTATTCATGAAAGAGCAATGAAGACTTGCAGAATACTTGTAAATACTCCTGCGGCTCATGGCGGTATCGGTGATTTGTATAACTTCAAGCTTGCACCTTCACTTACTTTAGGTTGCGGTTCATGGGGTGGAAACTCTGTTTCAGAGAATGTAGGCGTAAGCATCTTATAAATATAAAAACTGTAGCACAAAGGAGAGAGAACATGTTGTGGCTTAGAACTCCTGAAAAGGTATACTTTAAGAGAGGTTGTCTGCCTGTAGCGCTTGATGAGCTTGGAAATGTAATGCATAAGAAGAGAGCGTTTATAGTAACAGATACATTCCTTTATAAGAACGGATATACAGATGTTATTACAAAGAAACTTGATGAGATGGGTATAAGACATACTTGCTTTTATGATGTAACACCGGATCCTACACTTCAGTGTGCAAGAGAGGGTGTAAAGGCAATGGCTTCATTTGAGCCGGATGTAATTATAGCACTCGGTGGAGGTTCTGCTATGGATGCCGCAAAGATAATGTGGGTTATGTATGAGCATCCTGAAGTTAACTTTGAAGACATGGCAATGGACTTTATGGATATCAGAAAGAGAGTATATAAGTTCCCTAAGATGGGTGAGAAGGCATACTTTGTTGCGGTTCCTACATCATCAGGTACAGGTAGTGAGGTTACTCCTTTTGCTATCATTACAGATAAGGATACAGGAATAAAGTGGCCTATAGCAGACTATGAGATTCTTCCGAATATGGCGATAGTTGATGTTGACAATATGATGGATCAGCCGAAGGGACTTACAGCCGCATCAGGAATTGACGTACTTACTCATGCTCTTGAAGCATATGTATCTATAATGGCTACAGATTATACGGACGGACTTGCTCTAAGAGCGATGAAACTTGTGTTTGATTACCTTCCTTCAGCATATGAAAACGGAAGTGCAGACCCTATTGCAAGAGAGAAGATGGCGGATGCTTCATGTCTTGCAGGTATGGCTTTTGCAAATGCATTCCTTGGTATAAACCATTCAATGGCACATAAGCTCGGTGCATTCCACCATATAGCACACGGTCTTGCAAATGCCGTTATTCTTACAAGAGTAATGAGATATAATGCCGTTGATGCACCTACAAAGATGGGAACATTCTCACAGTATGAGTATCCTAAGGCAAAGGCAAGATATGTAGAGGCTGCTAAATACTGTGGCGTAACAGGAAAAAATGATGATGAGATATTTGAAAACTTTATAACTAAAATAGAGGAATTAAAGAAAATTATAGGGGTAAAAGAGACTATAGCACTTTATGGTGTAGAGGAAAAATACTTCTTGGACACATTGGATGAGATGAGCGAGCAGGCATTTAATGATCAATGTACGCCGGCAAATCCGAGATATCCGCTTATAAGCGAGATCAAAGAGCTGTATTTGGACGCTTATTACGGTAGATAATATAAATTTGAGCGTATTGTATTAGACTTAATTTTAGAAAGGAGACGGATGTATTATACATCTGTAAAAAAGTATGGATTTGACAAATAAAAAGCTTATTTTAGAGAGACCGCATAAGAAAGTATATGAAACCGATGACTGCATTATTAAGGCGTTCAGTGGTGACCATCCGAAATCTGATGTATTTAACGAGGCACTGAATCAGGCAAGAATAGAAGAGACAGGTCTTAATGTTCCGAAGGTGCTCGCTGTAGAAGAAATGGACGGCGGATGGGCAATAGTAATGCTTAAGAAAAACGGTAAGACTTTAAAAGAGATCATGGAGTCCGACAAGAAAAATACAAGAAAGTATATGGAGATGTTTGTGGATATACAGCTTGATATTCATTCAAAATCATCACCGCTGCTTAACAGAATGAACCTTAAATTCGGCAGACAGATAAATGAGTTAAAGGATCTCAATGCAACCATCAGATATGAGCTTTTAACAAGGCTTGACGGAATGAAAAAGCATACAAAAATATGTCATGGAGATTTCAACCCAAGTAATGTGCTTATAGGAGAAGACGGTGAAGTTTCAATAATTGACTGGTCACATGCCACTCAGGGTAATCGTCGCTGGAGATGCAGCAAATACCTATCTCTTATTTGCTCTTACAGATAAGAATCTTGCAGATATGTACATGGATATTTACTGTGAAAAGTCGGATACGGCAAAGCAGTATGTACAAAGATGGCTTTCGATAGTGGCTGCACAGAGATTATCAAAGCATATAGAGGCGGAGAAGGAACTCTTGATGCAATACATTGATGTTGTAGATTATGTTTAGGTAAAAATCAATACAAACCCCATTCTGTTATAATAACAGGATGTTCCAAATTCAATATAAAAAGAGATTGTATACAATTTATAATTGCGTACAATCTTTTTTTAATGTATAATGTACATCCATATGAAGAAAGGAGAAGATGTGTAAACATCTAAGAAAAATGAGTGAAGATATAAATTCATCCAATTTTAAAATGGATGCAAATGAAAGAAGAAAAAGAATTATTGGTGTATCCATAACAGGTATAGTAACAAATCTGTTGTTGGGAGCGTTAAAGGCGGTGCTTGGAATACTTTCAGGCTCAATTGCGCTTGTAAGTGATGCTTTAAATAATATTACAGACTCATCATCATCACTTATTACTATAATAGGAACCAAGCTTGCAGGTAAGGCCCCTGATAAGCAACATCCTTTCGGACATGGAAGAACGGAGTATCTGACAAGTCTTTTGATTGGAGGTATCGTATTTATTACCGGTTTTCAATCTCTTATAAGTTCAATAAAGGCTGTTTTTAACAGAGAAGAGATGAATGCGAGTATTGTTACTGCAATAATAATTATTGCCACAATTGTTGCTAAAATTATTCTTGGTACGTTCACTGAAAACAGCGGTAAAAAATACAATTCAGGTGCGTTGATTGCCTCAGGTGCCGATGCAAAAAATGATGCTGTAGTGTCTTTGGTAACTTTGATATCTACATTAATATATATGTTTACAAAAATTTCTGTAGACGGTATTGCCGGTGTTATTATTTCAATATTTATTTTAAAGACTGCATATGAGGTATTGTCGGATACAGTAAAGAAAATACTTGGAGAGAGAGTGGACGGTGAAATGGTAAGGGGCATAAAGGAGATAGCAAGAAATACGGAAGGTGTTATAAATTGCTTTGATCTTATACTAAACGACTATGGCCCCGATTTTTATACCGGTTCTATAAATGTGGAAATAGAGGATAACAGAAGTATCGGTGAGATGTATCCTATTTTACATGAGGCCCAGACAAAGATTTACAATAAATATAATGTTTTTTTCTTGTATTCGGATTTTTATTCTGTAGATGTAAATGATGAAAGATATATAAAGATAAAAATCAATACTGAAAAAAACTACAAGGAAAAATGAAAGACATATCATTAACTATCATGGAATAGTTATAGATGAAAAAGACAGTACTATTTATTGTGATATAACAAGAGACTTTGATATCAAATCTGAAACTGTTATAGAAAATGTAAACAGAATTTTTGAAAGAGGAATTTCCGGAGTACAAAATACATGTAAATATAGATACTGAATTTGCCGGTGAATAGAGAATAGTCAGTCAATAAGATGTTTTAAACAACAAGTGTATATTAAACTAAATGGGCAGAAATTTTTATTCTACAGATTGTATATAATAAAAGTACTTGAAATACAAAAAAAGTACATAAAAACAGCTTGAAATAAATAAAACCTTTTAGTATACTGTCAAAAGTTAGCAAATGCTAACAGATGTAATATAATAGAACTTAAATGCAAAGGGAAGTGTTTTTGCAAGAGTATTTGGTCAAAACGTATTACTACATTCTGATTTTGATGCTTTTTTGTAGTGCAACATTCCCTTTGTTTAGGTTTGTGAGTTAGTGGCCACTAACTAAAGTGTACGTAATAGGAGATTTATGAAACGAAAGTTGATTTTAAATGTAGGTGTTGGAGCATTGAGTATATTGATGGCTGCAACACAGGTTACACCGGCTTTTGCGGGTTCATGGCAGAACACACAGAGCGGATGGAATTATATAAATGATAACGGCAGCAAGGCTTTGGGTTGGACTCAGACACCAAGCGGCTGGTATTATCTTGATACCGACAGTGGTATTATGCAGACGGGTTGGAAGAAGGATGCGGACGGACATTGGTATTTCCTTAATACAGCCAAGGGAGCTGCTGAGGGTATAATGCTCACAGGATGGAATTGGATCGACGGTTATTGCTATTATTTCAATCCTCAAAGCGGACCTGATCAGGGTAAACTTCTTGTAAATACCACAACTCCTGACGGTTACAAAGTTAATGCCGACGGTAAGTGGGAAAGACGGAAAAGTTGTATTCTTACAGGGAAAAGGCCTTTCTTCTACAGCAGGTGCATCAGCAGGTAATGCCGGTCAAGGAGCAGCTAAAAAGAGCACAGGAAGCTCTAAGGGAAGCTCGGGCGGCGGAAGCTCCAGAGGCGGCAGCGGAGGAAGAGGCGGCTCAGGCGGCGGAAGCTCCAGAGGCGGCAGCAGAGGAAGAGCCGGATCAGGCAGTAGTTCAAGAGGCGGTAACGGCTCAGGAGCGTCTACCGCAAGTGGAAATAATACAGGCAATAACAACTCATCCATAATAATCGATTCACAAAATCAAAATGCGGGTACAGATACAAATTCGGGAAACAGAGGATATTCTGTAGGTGATGTAGAGCACAGTGCCAATACAGTAGAAAACAATACTGCAAGTAATAATGTGGCAGGCACAGAAAATAATGCAGGCAATAACGCAACTTCAAACAATGAAAACGCAGGAACTACAGGAAATAACACAGGTAGTGAAGTTGCAAACAACACAGGAAACACCTCAAACGGTGAGACTTCAAACAACGCAGGGAACACCTCAAACGCTGAGGGAACCAACAATACAGGTAATACAGAAAATAATGCAGCTTCAAATACCGAAGAAGCAAATAATGATAAGTTTGCATATGTAAACTACACCAAAAATGTAAATACCGATTTCGGTGAGTATGTTGTAGTTACATTCAAATACGGAACTATTGACAACTATAAAGTATTGGTAGACGGAGTAGATGTTACTTCAAATATGACCAAGGTTGATGATGACGGTCATGTTGTTAAGTGGCTTTCAAGTGTATCGAATCCTTCAGCATTACAGATTGTAAGTAAAGCTGATAATGATACTCAGGACATCACGCTTGCAGGCGGTGAGAGAAAGAATATAACAAAGACTGATGTAAAGGCACCTAAGTATGTATTATCAAACGGTCCTATTACAAAGTTTGACTACTACCTTGAGACATTTGACAATGCCGGCAAGGTAAGAAAGAATGCTTCAAAAACTACATTTACATTACAGTCAAAGAAGGTAGATTCAGCAGCAGCTGCAGTTCCTTCACAGTACTATATCCCTGTAACTGAGATAGATAATGTAGGAACAGGTAGCATAAAGATAAAGCTTCAGCTTGAAAATGAGGAGCAGGAGAAGTGGTTTGAAGGACTTAACAATATTAAACTTTTAAATGAAGACCACAATATTATAAATTCAAGCCTTGTATACAATAAAACTGTAGAGACAAAGTACGCAAAGGTGGGAGTTATAAATATTCCTCTTCCTCAAAACAATGCAAGAAGCAGAGGCGATTACTATGTAAGTGTAGGTTCTGCAAACGGAAACGAAAGAATAAGTCTTCCTATATCTCTTGTAAGCAGTACAAACTTTAAGGTAATGCGTGACAGCACAACTCCAAATCCTAAGGTTGGAGAAAATATCAGATTCAGGATAGTTGATCCTAAAAACAATCAGAGCTTTGGAAATGATGTTGGCGTTGTAATGTACAGAGTTACACTTACAAAGCCTGACGGTAGTGTTATTGAATTGCCGAAGATTTCAGGATGGCATAATATATCGGATATTGTACAGATTACAGGAACAGACAGTACTTCAGGTAAGGTGTATACAGATGTGGCCGGAGTTTATACAGCTACAATCTATACAAAGGGATATAAGACTCTTACAAAGAAGTTTGAAGTATTAAAGAGTGACGGTTCATCCGTAGCAACAACACCTGTCAGTGACGAATCTAAAACTGTGGATGCCATATCTGCTCCTACAGTAGGTAAAAATCATGCAGGAAACAGAGAGTCTTCAACAATTACAAAGGTTCTTGTAGGTGGAGGAAGTTCTTCATCTTCAGGCTCAGGAAAGAAGGCTGATTCAGTATCAGGTGCCACAGGTAAGACAGGCGGTAAGGCTGATGCTACATCAGGAGCAAGCGGAAGCATGATGATAAATTCATACCTTATGTATGATTATGATCTGCTTGCAAATGCAATGATTTAAATGAAATCGGACTTAGAAGCAAGGATTCGGATGCCGTAATGAACTGGTGGCTTGAGCAGTCTCCTGAGGCGATTGTTGGAGAAGATAAGAGTAAATTATATACTCTTAACAACTTTGTGGATGCATATAAGGATGCAAAACTTGACGGAAAGGTTCTTACATTTGAGGACTATATCAAGTCTGAGGATGCAACTACAAGAAATATTGTCGGAAATGTAAAGAACGTACTTGAAAACGGTAAGCTTGGAACTATTTATCGTTACGGTAATCTTGTAGGAGAGGCTGCACCTACATTTGAAGGTCTTGTACAGGCAAATGCTGACAGCTTTACAATAACAACCGACAACGCAGATTTCTTAAAGAATCTTGAGTCGGTAGTACTTGACGGTTCATCACCACTTAGAGGCGACAAATATTTGAAGCAGTATGAAGTAAGTGCAGATTATAAGAGTATCACACTCTATAAGAGTGCATTCAACAGATATCTTGCTCCTATAGTAGGAACACATAAACTTGCTCTTAATTCTATAGGTTTTGAGAAGATAGAACTTGACCTTACCATCACAGATACTTTGGAAGAAGTGGAACTTAGTGATGTAAGCGAAAAGCATGAAACAGATTCTGAGATAGTTATAAAGGCTGTTAAGGATGATGATGCCAAGAAGGGCGATTTCCTCAGTAAGCTTGGAAACGTAAAGGTTCAAAGTCCTGACGGTACACTCAGAGACGTAATATCAGCATCTGCAGGCGGTTATACCTCAAATTCAGTTTATACTGTTGCTGACGGAAAAGTTACACTTCGCGGCGGATTGTTTAAAAATGCAGGCGAATATATTATCTATCTACAGTCAAGTGATAGAAACTATGCTGTTAAGTCTATAAAAGTTAATATTACTGAGAAAGCAAATACAGCACCTGTGACCCCTGTTACACCTGTAACTCCGGTAACACCTGTGACTCCTGTAACCCCACCTGCAGGGGAAGAGGGCAAGGATGCACCTAAGGCAAAGACAGGCAAAAAGTCGAATTCGATATTATACAATATGCTTACAGTGAAATTCGAGGGCATGAATGATTCCGACCTTGAGAAATATCTTAAAGCGGTTACAAGCGTCAGTGTAAACGGTGAGGATTATACTAAAGCAGGTATTATCGGTTTCGGATATGGAAATACAAAAGAATTTAGGGCGCATAATGATTCAACTTATGGTGGCAAAATAAGTCAGTTATCTGTAAAAGCAAGCAGCTTTACAGATAATAAGTTTGATTTTGTTGTAAAGGCGGATGGATATAAGGACCTTACATTTACAATGAATGCAGACGGAAGTATAGCGGAAAGTGTTGCACCGGCACCGGTAGTTCCTACAGTTAATGCTGTGGAAGTTGATAAGGTTGAATTTAAAAAGTATAATAATGCCGAAGTATATGCCGTTACACTAAAGGGCGATACTGCAAAGATTAATGAGTTTATAGAGAAGCTTAATGCTGTAGAAGTAAACGGTGTAAAGGTTGAAGAAGGTAGAATATCAACACTTAGCAGAGATTTATTTGCAGTAGACAACGATAATGTAATCTACATAAAATCAAGAAAGATAAAGGGATTTGCAGACAAACTTGTATTTAAGGGAGAGGGTATGGATGATTTAGTCTATACTACATCTTCACAGATAGCTACACCGGCTATTACAGGTTCAGAGATTAAGAAGGGCTATGATAATTATGTAAGACTAACATTTGATGATACTGATGAAGTGGTACTTAAAAAGTTCACAGAGTTAATAAAGTCAGGTAAGGCAACAGTTACCGTAAACGGTGTTACTTACAATAAAGGATATAATCTCAGAAATGCCGCTACATATAAGCTTACAGCAAATATGGCTTTCGGATATACTCAGTTTATAGACCTTTCACTTGACGGATTCAATCAGGTAAATAATGAAGTGGCAATAAGTTCCGAGAACTTTGAAACTGTCAAATTTAATGTGGAGATAGCTGAAAATGCTTCCGCAGCAGGCAGAACAAGATCAAGAAGAGAATTAAGTGCAGTAGAAACCGCTACATCATCAAATGCGGTAATACGATAAGATTAAAAATTAAATATTATATTTGATTGATTATGCCTCCTTTTAGAGCAAATGAGTGAAAAATACTTATTACTTTATAAGGAGGCATTTTAGATATGTGGAAAATTGAAAATAAATGAACATATGTTCTGTATTGACAGCTTAACTTTATTTTTGTAAGATGAAAGTTGCACTATTGTAGGGATTTTTGTGCCCTTTTAGAGGTGTTTGGACGTGAAAATGTCCAATGTAACTTGCCTAACGGCTAAACAAATTGAATAGATTGCTCTAATTATAACATAGAAAAAAATCTAAATTCATAGAATAAAAAAATATACAGGGTGAAACGTCAATGGATAGAAGCAAGATGCATCCGATAACTTCCGGAAAGAGCATGAGGATGAGTTTCCAAACACAAAAAGAAGTTCTGGAAATGCCTAACCTGATAGAGATACAAAAAGACTCATATCAATGGTTCCTGGATGCAGGCCTAAAAGAAGTTTTTTTAGGGATATATTTCCTATAGAAGATTTTTGCGGGACATTTTTAGCCTCGATTTTTGTCAATTTTAAATTGGCAAGAGATGAAGTTAAATATTCCATAGAAGAGTGTAAGGATAGAGATACAACATACGCAGCTCCGTTAAAGGTGAAAATCAGACTTACCAATAAGGATAAGGATGAGATAAACGAGCATGAGATCTTTTTAGGAGATTTACCACTGATGACAGATACCGGATCATTTGTAATAAACGGTGCGGAGAGAGTTATAGTCAGCCAGTTGGTTCGTTCACCGGGTATTTATTATACAATCGATCACGATAAAATAGGTAAAGAGCTATTTATGTCTCAGGTCATACCTAACAGAGGTGCATGGCTTGAATACGAAACAGATTCTAACGATATCTTTTATGCAAGAGTGGACAGAACAAGAAAAGTTCCTATCACAGTACTTTTGCGTGCTTTCGGTCTTGGAACAAATACTCAGATTATAGACATGTTCGGCGAGGAGCCGAAGATTATGGCGAGTTTTGCAAAAGATCCGTCTGAAAATTACCAGGACGGTTTGCTTGAATTATACAAGAAGATCAGACCGGGTGAGCCGCTTTCAGTAGACAGTGCTGAAAGTTTGCTTAAAGCAATGTTCTTCGATGCCAGAAGATATGATTTGGCAAAAGTAGGAAGATACAAATTCAACAAGAAACTCCATTTTAAGAACAGAATAAAGGGACATACTCTCGCAAGAGATGTAGTGGATGAGAATACAGGTGAAGTATTGGCGCAGGCGGATACTGTAGTTGATGCTCAGACTGCAACAGCAATACAGAATGCAGCTATTCCTGCCGTATGGATAAAAGGAGTAGAGCGTGAAGTAAAAGTTCTCTCAAATATGATGGTGGATATCGAAAGCTATGTACCTGAGCTTACGGACCCTAAGTCTATCGGAGTTACAGAGCAGGTATATTATCCCGTACTTCAGAAGTTGCTGGAAGAAAATGAGGGTGAAGAGCTTATAAAGGCCATTGAGAAGAATATCAATGAGCTTATTCCGAAGCATATCACCAAGGAAGATATTTTCGCTACGGTAAACTACAATATGCATATAGAAGAGCATATCGGAAGCAAGGATGATATCGACCACTTAGGAAACAGAAGAATAAGAGCGGTAGGAGAGCTGTTACAAAACCAGTATCGTATCGGTCTTACAAGAATGGAGAGAGTTGTAAGAGAAAGAATGACCACTCAGGACATTGAGTCTATTACACCTCAATCACTTATAAACATTAAGCCTGTAACTGCGGCTGTTAAGGAATTCTTCGGAAGTTCACAGCTGAGCCAGTTCATGGATCAAAACAACCCTCTTTCAGAGCTTACACATAAGAGAAGACTTTCAGCTTTGGGACCGGGAGGTCTTTCAAGAGAAAGAGCCGGATTCGAGGTTCGAGACGTTCACTATACTCACTATGGCAGAATGTGTCCTATCGAGACACCTGAAGGACCTAACATCGGACTTATCAACTCACTTGCAAGTTTTGCAAGAGTAAATGAGTACGGATTTGTAGAGGCGCCTTATCGTGTTGTGGATAAGTCACAGGACCCTGAGAATCCGAGAGTTACAGAAGAAGTAGTATACTTAACAGCCGATGAAGAGGATAATTTCACAGTTGCGCAGGCGAATGAACCGCTTGATGCCGAAGGACATTTTGTAAACAACAATGTTTCAGGACGTTACCGTGATGAGACCTCAGAGTTTAAGAAGAAAAATATAGATTTGATGGACGTATCACCGAGAATGGTATTCTCAGTTGCTACAAGTATGATTCCTTTCCTTGAGAACGACGATGCTAACCGTGCGCTGATGGGTTCAAACATGCAGAGACAGGCAGTGCCTCTTATGATTACCGATGCACCTGTAGTAGGTACAGGTATGGAGACCAAGGCTGCAGTAGACTCAGGTGTTTGCGTTGTTGCCAAGAATTCGGGAACCGTAATTGAGTGTTCGTCAGATAAGATTGTTATTAAAAGAGATGATGATGCGGTACTTGATACTTACAAGCTTATCAAGTTTGCAAGAAGTAACCAGTCAAACTCATATAATCAAAAGCCTATAGTGTTTAAGGGCAACCATGTAAATGCCGGTGAGGTTATTGCAGACGGTGCTTCTACATATAATGGAGAGATAGCCCTTGGAAAGAATCCGCTTATCGGTTTCATGACATGGGAAGGATACAATTACGAGGACGCCGTACTCCTTAGTGAGAGACTTGTAGAATATGATGTATATACATCTATTCATATCGAGGAATACGAATGTGCGGCAAGAGAGACTAAGCTCGGACCTGAAGAGATTACAAGAGATGTACCTGGAGTCGGTGATGATGCACTTAAAGATCTTGATGAGAGAGGTATTATCAGAATCGGTGCGGAAGTAAGAGCCGGTGATATACTTGTAGGAAAGGTTACTCCGAAGGGAGAGACAGAGCTTACAGCAGAGGAAAGACTTCTTCGTGCAATTTTCGGTGAGAAGGCAAGAGAGGTAAGAGATACTTCACTTAAGGTACCACATGGTGCTTACGGTGTTGTTGTTGATGCGAAAGTATTTACAAGAGAAGCCGGAGATGAATTGGCTCCCGGTGTTACACAGAATGTAAGAATTTATATAGCACAAAAGAGAAAGATCTCTGTCGGTGATAAGATGGCGGGTCGTCACGGTAACAAGGGTGTTGTTTCCAGAGTATTACCTGTAGAGGATATGCCATTCCTTCCAAACGGCAGACCGCTTGATATCGTGCTTAATCCATTGGGTGTGCCTTCACGTATGAACATCGGACAGGTGCTTGAGATTCACCTCTCACTTGCGGCAAAGGCGCTTGGCTTTAATGTGGCTACTCCTGTCTTTGACGGTGCAAACGAGAATGACATCATGGATATGCTTGAAGTTGCAAATGACTATGTAAACGGTGATTGGGATGACTTCGAGAATAAATATAAAGATGTGCTGGATCAGGGAGTTGTAGAATACCTCGGTTCACATCTTGAGAACAGAAAACTTTGGGAAGGTGTTCCTCTTTCAAGAGACGGTAAAGTAAGACTTCGTGACGGTAGAACAGGAGAGTACTTTGACAGCCCTGTTACAATAGGTCACATGCATTATTTGAAGCTCCACCATATGGTAGACGATAAGATTCATGCAAGATCTACAGGACCATACTCACTCGTTACTCAGCAGCCACTTGGCGGTAAAGCACAGTTCGGTGGACAGAGATTCGGAGAGATGGAGGTTTGGGCTCTTGAGGCTTATGGTGCATCATATACATTGCAGGAGATCCTGACAGTAAAATCCGATGATGTTACAGGACGTGTGAAGACATACGAGGCCGTTATCAAGGGCGAGAACATACCTGATGCAGGTATACCTGAGTCATTCAAGGTACTTTAAAAGAGCTTCAGTCTTTGGGACTTGATATAAGTGTACTCGGAGAAGACGGAAGAGAAGTGGAACTTAAAGAGAATACGGAATATGCAGATCTCAGCATTCACTCAATTATAGAGGGTGAGAGCAGACACCATGGAAGAGAAGATTTCAAGTCTGCAGGTTATAGTGAGCAGGAAGTAAAGGACGGCGAGTTTGTATCCGTTTCGGAAGATGCAGCCGATATGCAGAGTGCCGATGCTGACTATGATGGTGATATAGATTCGGGGGATGATTCCTCCTATAACGAAGATTCATTTGATGACACAGATAATTTTGAAGAATAATCTGAAAGTGGAGTGAATACTTATACAGCAGATGCCCTAAGGGCATCTGCAAAAATCAATGAAGTCGATTTATCGTTTTATATAGAAGGGAGCAAATTTTATGCCTGAAAACAATGATGCTTATCAGCCAATTTCTTTTGATGCAATTAAGATTGGTTTGGCTTCTCCTGAAAAAATACTGCAGTGGTCTCATGGTGAGGTTACAAAGCCTGAGACTATCAACTATAGGACATTAAAGCCTGAGAGAGACGGTCTTTTCTGTGAAAGAATATTCGGACCGAGCAAGGACTGGGAATGTCACTGTGGTAAATATAAGAAAATCCGCTACAAAGGCACTGTCTGTGACAGATGTGGTGTAGAGGTAACAAAGTCCAGTGTGCGTAGAGAGCGTATGGGTCATATCAAACTGGCTGCGCCTGTATCTCATATCTGGTACTTTAAAGGAATTCCTTCAAGAATGGGTCTTATCATGGATATTGCACCTCGTATCTTGGAGAAAGTATTATACTTTGCATCATATATAGTATTGGACGGTGGAGACACTGCCCTCAACTATAAGCAGGTGCTTTCAGAAAGAGAGTATAGAGATGCAATCGACACCTATGGCTACGGTTCATTCAGAGCGGGTATGGGTGCAGAGAGCATTTTAGAAATATTAAGCAATATCGATCTTGAAAAAGAGTCGGTAGAATTAAAAGAAGCGTTGGTAGATGCTACAGGACAAAAGAGAGCAAAGATTATAAAAAGACTTGATGTTGTAGAAGCTTTCAGAAGTTCCGGAAATAAGCCTGAGTGGATGATACTCACAAATGTACCTGTTATACCGCCTGATATCAGACCTATGGTACAGCTTGACGGTGGTAGATTCGCTACCAGTGATTTGAACGATCTTTACAGAAGAATTATAAACAGAAACAATCGTTTGGCAAGACTTTTGGAGCTTGGTGCTCCCGATATCATTATCAGAAACGAGAAGAGAATGTTACAGGAAGCTGTAGATGCTCTTATAGATAACGGTAGAAGAGGAAGGCCTGTTACAGGTCCGGGAAACAGAGCGCTTAAGTCACTTTCAGATATGTTAAAGGGTAAGCAGGGACGTTTCCGTCAGAACCTTCTCGGAAAGCGTGTTGACTATTCGGGAAGATCTGTTATTGTAGTAGGACCTGAGCTTAAAATCTATCAGTGCGGTCTTCCAAAGGAGATGGCTATAGAGCTTTTTAAGCCTTTCGTAATGAAGGAGCTTGTAGAAAAGGGAACAGCTCATAATATAAAATCTGCCAAGAAGATGGTTGAGAGAATGCAAAATGATGTATGGGATATCCTTGAGGAAGTTATCAAAGAGCATCCTGTAATGCTTAACAGAGCGCCTACACTTCATAGACTCGGTATTCAGGCATTTGAGCCTGTACTTGTAGAGGGTAAGGCTATCAAGCTTCATCCGCTTGTATGTACTGCGTTTAATGCTGACTTTGACGGTGACCAGATGGCTGTCCATTTGCCGCTTTCAGTAGAGGCTCAGGCAGAATGCAGATTCCTTTTGCTTTCACCTAATAATCTTCTTAAGCCTTCAGACGGTGGACCTGTTGCCGTTCCTTCACAGGATATGGTTCTGGGAATCTATTATTTGACACAGGAAAGACCGGGAGCAAAGGGAGAAGGTAAGTTCTTTAAGAGTGTAAATGAGGCGATTCTTGCATATGACAACAAGATTGTTACATTGCATTCCAAGATCAAGGTCAGAATAAGCAAAAAGCTTGAAAATGGAGAAGTTATATCAGACACTGTTGAATCAACAGTGGGTAGACTTTTATTTAATGAAATAATACCTCAGGACCTCGGATTTGTAGACAGAAGTATTCCGGGTAATGAGTTAAAGCCTGAGATTGATTTCCTTGTAAAGAAAAAACAGTGTAAGCAGATCCTGGAGAAGGTTATCAATGTACACGGACTTTCAAGAACGGCTGAAGTGCTGGATGACATAAAGGCAATCGGATACAAGTATTCAACTATTGCATCTATGACTGTTTCTATTTCAGATATGACAGTACCTGAGAGTAAGCCTGAACTTATAAAGAACGCGCAGGCTACAGTTGACAGAATTGCAAAGAACTATGCCCGTGGATTTATTACTGAAGAAGAGAGATACAAAGAAGTTATAAAGACTTGGGATATGACAGATAAGCAGCTTACCAGAGACCTGCTTGACGGACTTGATGCATACAACAATATCTTTATGATGGCCGACTCCGGAGCGAGAGGTTCAGATAAGCAGATAAAGCAGCTTGCAGGTATGCGTGGTCTTATGGCGGATACAACAGGACATACTATCGAGCTTCCTATCAAGTCAAACTTCAGAGAGGGTCTTGACGTTTTGGAGTACTTTATCTCAGCTCACGGTGCCAGAAAAGGACTTTCAGATACTGCTCTTCGTACAGCCGATTCAGGATACCTTACAAGAAGACTTGTAGACGTTTCACAGGACCTTATCGTTCGTGAAACGGATTGTTGCGAAGGCAAGGAAATTCCATTTATGGAAATCAAAGCATTCTCAGACGGTAAGGAAGTTATTGAGAGTCTTGAGGAGAGAATTACAGGAAGATATATTGCGGAGACTATAACAGATCCTGATACGGGAGAAGTTGTAGTTAAGGCAAATCATATGTGTACTCCAAAGAGAGCCGCTGCGGTAATGAAGGTACTTGAGAAGCTTGGAAGAGACAGCGTAAAGATAAGAACTATACTTTCATGTAAATCACATACAGGCATCTGTGCTAAGTGCTATGGTGCAAACATGGCTACAGGTCAGGCTGTACAGGTAGGTGAGGCGGTAGGTATTATTGCCGCTCAGTCAATAGGTGAGCCGGGTACACAGCTTACTATGCGTACTTTCCATACAGGAGGTGTTGCCGGTGGAGATATCACACAGGGTCTTCCCAGAGTCGAGGAGCTTTTCGAGGCAAGAAAACCTAAGGGACTTGCAATCATCACAGAATTCGGTGGTGTTGTAGAACTTAAGGATACCAAGAAAAAGCGTGAGATCATTGTTACAAACAATGAAACAGGTGAATCAAAGACATATTTGATTCCGTACGGCTCAAGAATAAAGGTTGGAAACGGAGACGTTTTGGAGGCCGGTGACGAGCTTACAGAAGGTAGTGTAAACCCACATGATATACTTAAGATAAAAGGTGTTCGTGCGGTTCAGGACTACATGCTTCGTGAAGTTCAAAGAGTTTACAGACTTCAGGGTGTTGAGATCAACGATAAGCATATAGAGGTTATCGTTCGTCAGATGCTTAAGAAGGTAAGAATAGAAGAAAACAATGATGCAGATGTACTTCCGGGAAATTCAATGGATGTTCTGGATTACAATGATATGAATGAAAAGCTTATTGAAGAAGGAAAGACTCCTGCAGAAGGTAAGCAGGTAATGCTCGGTATTACAAAGGCATCTCTTGCTACAGATTCATTCCTTTCAGCGGCATCATTCCAGGAGACTACAAAGGTTCTTACAGAAGCCGCTATCAACGGTAAAGTGGATCACCTTATAGGACTTAAGGAGAATGTACTTATAGGTAAGCTGATACCTGCAGGTACAGGTATGAAGAGATACAGAAGTGTAACTCTGAATACAGACGAATTCATCGGAGATGATGATGAAATTATCTTAAGTGAGGACGATCCTGCACTTCTTGATATCAAAGAAGAGCTGATAGCTGATGCAAAGGAAGCTTTGGAGTCGGAAGAAAAGGCTCTTGAGATGGAGAATGCTGAAGAGATTACAGAAGAAGAAGATAGCATTGAGGCTGAAGAAGCGGATGCTTCCAATGATGAAGAATAAAGATAGAAGGGAGACTGCCGGTGTGGCGGTCTCTTTTTGGTTCTTTGTTGTCATACTTTAAGTTCCCGAAGGACGATTTAAGAATATTGTTATTGAAAAAAATATTTATATTCATCATAAAAATAAAGCCAAGTGAATGACTTTTATTTTATTTCTATGTTAATTTTATCTAATCAATTTCTATGAAATCTAATCAGTCGCATTAATGGAGGTCGTATGAAAGGCAACAAAGAAAAAGATATTACACAAAAGACACTTGAAAGGTATAATGATGTATTCGCAGATATTATAAATGTGTTACTGTTTAACGGTGAGAGAGTGGTAACGGAAGACAGCTTGACAGATGCACTGCCGGGAAGTACTTTAAAGATGGACGGCAGGATAAGGACGCAGTATAGGGATATTGCAAAATATTGGCATAACAGTAAGATAAAATTATCAATGTTCGGATTGGAGAACCAGACAAAACCGGAAAAGAGAATGCCGCTTAGAGTATTTGGATATGACGGAACGGAGTATGTCAAACAGGCCAAAAAAGAGAATAACAAAGAAGTACTTTATCCTGTGATTACATTGGTATTATATTTCGGGTATAATAGTAGATGGAATCAGCCAAAGAGCTTATTTGAACTTTTAGAGATAGATGAAAGGATCAAACCATATGTTAATGATTTCAAAATAAATATATTTGAAATAGCATATCTTGACAGAGAAAAGATAGATATGTTCAAAAGTGATTTTCGGATACTGGCCGACTATTTGTATCAGATGCGTGTAAATAAAAACTATACAGCCGGTGATACGGTAATTGAACATGTGGATGAACTGTTAATGCTGATGTCTGCGATGACGAATGATTACAGATTTGAAGAGACAATAAACGAGGTGAAAGGAAAGGAGCATGTAACTATGTGTGAGGTACTTGACAGGGTAGAAGCAAGAGGAATAGAAAAGGGAATAGCAAAAGGAAGAGAAGAAGGCATTAAAGAGGGCATTAAGGAAGGCATTAAAAAGGGAATTAAAGAGGGTACTGTAAATGTACTTATTTCTCTGGTAAAGGACGGAATTCTAAGCATTTCGGATGCGGCAAAAAGAGCCGATATGAGTGTCGCAGAATTTAAAAAAAGTATACAGACAGGTAAAAATAAATACATAGAAAATGGCTCAATATTATGTTACACTTCATATGAAACAGTTTTCATATGGAGTGCTTGTTTTTGGGGGAAGATTAGTATAAAAACTAAAAATAAGTAAAGTTAAGTATATGAGGTGAATACTTATGCAAGAGTTTAAAAATTGGAAGCCACCGGTACTGCCTAAGGAGATAGAGCAGGCTGATGTACCGGGAAGTAAGGTTGTTATAACAGAGTATCATATTGACAGAGCAGGCAGGATTTTCCCTGATTTGCTTGATGAGATTGAAAAAGTTAAGAGTAAAAACGGTAACGGAAAGGTTGTTGTATCCGTATCAGGTTGTTCAGGTGTGGGAAAATCAGGAATAGCTGCAGTACTTTCGTATTATTTAAATGATATAGGAATAGGAAGCTATATTTTGGGTGGAGACAATTATCCACGAAGAATCCCTGAGTACAATGATGCAGAGCGCTTACATATTTTTAGAGAAGGTGGATTAAAAGGTCTGGTAAAGGACGGAGAGTACAATAAAGAACGTTTTCAAACAGTTCATAAGCTGCAAGAAGAGGGTAATGATGCAGATCCTGAAAATATAAAAAAATATCCATGGTACAAGTCATATATAAATGGTGGACGTAATGCACTTAAGGAGTATCTCGGTACAGGCAATGAGCTTGCATTTAAGGAAGTTGAGGATGTTGTTGACCAATTTAAATCAGGAGCGGAAAAAATATGGTTAAAGAGAATGGGAAGAATCAATACACAGATATGGTATGATGATGTGGATTTCAAGGATGTAGGAGTTCTTTTAATTGAATGGACACATGGAAACAGTGATTGCTTCAATGGAGTAGATATTCCGATACTCATACACAATACTCCGGCAGAAACTTTGAAATACAGACTTTTAAGGAATCGTGACTGCGGAATAGACAGTCCGTTTACAACCATGGTACTTGATATAGAGCAGGAATCACTGATAAATCAGGCACATAAGGCAAAGATAATTATTACTCCAAGCGGTGACAGACTAAGCTATGAAGAATATTGTAAATATATAGGAATGTAGGTGAGTATTGTGAATAAAAATAATAACGGTCCGATGCTTAATGCATATCCGGACAGTCTTGGTGGGAACTTAAGTGATATTGCAAATTTCCTCAGTAAAAATGAATTAAAGGATGTATTTTCATCATTTTACATACTGCCAAGTCTCTTCCATACAGATCTTGACAGAGGATTTTCAGTGATTGATTATTCTTTAAATGAGCTTTTTGCAAAAAAAGAGGATTTGGAGAAGCTTGATGAGCTTGGAGTTGATTTAAAGCTTGATTTTATACTGAATCATGCTTCGGTGCTTTCCAAGCAGTTTCAGGATATTATAAAAAACGGTGAGAAGTCAAAGTACAGAGATTTTTTTATTGATTGGAATAAATTTTTGGGCCGGATGCGGTGAGATGACTGAGGAAGGCTATATACAGCCAAAAACCTGAGCTTATAAAGGATATGTTCTTTAGAAAGCCGGGTCTGCCTATACTGATGGTTCGCTTCCCTGACGGAAAGGAAGTTCCTTATTGGAATACATTTTTATCAGGAAGTAAGATATCCTTCTTTGGATGCTGTGGATATTAGAAATATTACAGGAGTACAGTACAGTATTTCTGAGGGACTGGCAAGTTTATTAAATGAGAGTCTAAGAGATGGTAAATCGCCTGAAAAGATTTTAAACGAGTCAAATATCTACAGCAATAAACTTAGTAATGATCAAAAGAAAGAACTTTGTGACAAACTGGAGTGTGAGAGAAAATATCTTGGACAGATGGATCTTAATATCAAATCACCTCTTGTTTGGGAGTTTTATGATAATACTTTAAAGACATTGGCAGATTACGGTGCTAAGATAGTCAGACTGGATGCTTTTGCCTATGCTCCGAAAGAGGTGGGCGAGAAGAATTTCTTAAATGAGCCTGCTACCTGGGATGTACTTACAAAGGTGAGAGAATTGGCTGATAAATACAATGTGAGACTATTGCCTGAGATTCACGCAAGCTATGAGGAAAAAATCTATGAGAAGATTGCAAATAAGGGTTATATGACTTATGACTTCTTCCTTCCGGGACTTATTATAGACGCCTTTGAACAGCAATCAGGTGAAGTCTTAAAAAAATGGGCTGATGAGCTTGTGGAAAAGAATATACAAGTTGTAAATATGCTTGGCTGTCATGACGGTATACCTCTGCTTGATTTAAAGGGACTTATCAGTGAGGAAAGAATTCAGTCCGTTATAGATACAGTTGTAAAAAGAGGTGGATATGTAAAGGATTTGCACGGTCAAAAGAATGTATATTATCAGGTAAATGCAACTTACTACAGTGCATTGGGTGAAGAAGATAAGAGAATGCTCCTTGCCAGAGCTATTCAAATCTTTATGCCCGGAAAGCCACAAGTGTGGTATTTAGATCTTTTTGCGGGAAAGAATGATCACGAAGCGGTAAAGAGAGCAGGAGCCGGAGGACATAAGGAAATCAACCGTACAAACCTGGCTACTAAAGAGATGGAAGTCGGATTACAAAGGGATATCGTTTTAAAGCAGCTTGAAATGCTTAGATTCCGTAATACATTTACGGTATTTTCAAATGAGAGTGAATTTAGTATGGAATGTAGCGGAAGTAAGCTTTTTATGGAATGGAAGAATAAAGAGGAGAGAGCAGTACTAAAAGCCGATCTCTCAGACTTTAATTTTGATATTCTTGCGGAAAAAAACGGTGAGAAAATTTATCAATATAAATAATATAAAAAGAGTAAAACCCCATATTAAGGTTTTACTCTTTTTTAGCCCTTGATGCTGTCACCAAGCAGTCCTTTTATAAGAAATTTTTGAATGAAAATAAATATTATAAGTGTAGGAATCATTGTGATGACACTTGCAGCCATCTGAGTTTCCCATGTGGTCTTATAAAGTGACTGATAGTCTGTAAGTGCCATAGCTATAGTTCTGTTTTCCGGTGACAATATAAATGTTCGGGCAAAAAGCAGATCGCCATAAGCTCTGATAAAGGCAAAAAGCCCTGTTGTAAGCAGACCCGGAAGTATCAAAGGGGCAAGAATAAATCTTACGCCTTCAATCCTTGTAGCACCGTCCATCCATGCAGCTTCCTCAAGCGTTACAGGTATATCCTTTATATATGAATACAAAAGCCAGAGACTCATAGGCAGGCATACAGCTACATTTGCAATAATAAGTGCAAGTTTGGTATCAAGTAATCCAAGATTTTTAAATACAATATATATCGGTGAGGCAAGTATTACCTCCGAAAACATTTGAGTCAGAATGATAATCAAAAGCACAGTTTTTCTAAGTTTAAATTTATACCTTGCCACAGCATATGCGGCTAAAATTCCGATCAAAAGACAAATAATTGCCGAAGCTGTGGAAACATAGAAACTTGTTAAAAAGTGCAGGCAGAATGCTTTTTTTCACCTATTAAAACAGTCTTATAATTAACCCATTCAAGTGGAGCCCTAAACCATGTAGGTGGCCATTTTGTTATATCCTCATATTTTTTTAGAGAGGTATTTAGCATAATAAATATGGGACTGATAAATATAAAAACAAATACAGAGTAAAAGAATGTTCTTATGGCTTTGAATATTTTTCTTCTTAAAATCATATCAATCCTCCTCCACTTCCAGCTTATAATAAAGCATTGTAAAGATAAAAAGTATTATAACTACTACAGAGGAGAGTGCATATGCAGCTCCCAGATTAAATTTTGAGAAAGCTTGCTCATATATTTTTCAGCATTAGAGTTTCAGTACTTCTCATAGGTCCGCCGCCGGTAAGAACAAAGATAACATTAAAGGAATTGAATGTCCATATGCTTACCAAAGTCAATGTAACCAGAAATACCCTCTTTATACATGGACAGGTGATATGAAAGAATCTGCTTATAACACCTGCACCGTCTATTTTTGCACTCTCATAAAGTGAAGAGTTTATATTTGAAATCCCTGCCATAAATATCATAGAGACCATCGGAAGTCCAAGCCAGGTATCCACAAATGAAGCGGCAAAAAATGCCATACCCGGATTTGAGAGAAAGCTTATATTTTCATGCATCAATCCAAGTTTTTGAAGATAGAAATTCAGATAGCCGTAATTTCCATCCAGTATCCACTTCCATATAACAGCTACAGCCACCTGTTGCATTGCCCATGGCAGGAGTGACATAAATTTTAGAAATTTTGAAAAATACATATCACTGTTCATAAATAATGCCATGACAAATCCCAAAGACAATTTAAGAAAAACAGTAACTATAGCATATCTGAAAGTGAGTGAGAGTGTTGGAAGAAAGAATTTTGCACTGAAAACTTTCTTGAAATTTTCAAGACCTACAAAGTCCATTTCACCATTGATGATTGCAATCTTAAAAAAAGACCCCGATATAATACGATATATCGGGTATCCAAATAATAATGCCACTACTACGAAAAGAGGGAGCAACAATATATAAGGTTGAAATCTTTTTTGAAAATTGGCTCTATTTGAAGAGACTTTATTTTGCGACTTCAGACTGTGCCTCATCTAATGCCTCTTTTGCTCCCATCTCACCTGTAAGAGCTTTTTGTACAGCAGTAAGGAATGCCTTGTTGAAGCTGTCCCAATCCTCTACCTGCGGCTCACTGATACCGTACTCTATGCTTGCGGCAAATGCCTGCATAAACTCAGTCTTGAATCTTTCATCCTCAAACTCTTCTTTCAATATAGGGAACCAACCGAAAGCCTCTGATACAGGTCTTTGATATTCAGGCTGTCCCATAAATTCTACAAATTTCCATGCGAGCTCTTTGTTCTTGCTGATACTTGAGATAACATAAGAGTCTGTTACTAAGGTTTCAGCCTTTTGCTTACCTTCAGGAAGTACTGCTACCTTGTAAGGTGCTGTATCAGCGGCCTTATCAAGTGTTTCCTTCTCCCATGGACCTGATACGAACATTGCAAGATCGCCGTTTGCAAATAATGTAGCCTGGTCACCTCTTGCAGTGCTTACTACATCCGGAACAAGTTTTTCATCATTGAACTGCTTAAGATATTCTAAAGTACTTACATTTGCCTCAGTATCAAATGTAATCTCACCCTTATCATCTACCAAAGCACCACCGTTTTGATATATAAAGTTTAAAAGCTCATCAGTTCCGCTTGTGATATCTGTAGGAATTGCAAATCCATACACATCAGGATTAGAGCTGTGAACCTCTTTAGCAGTTGCTAAAAGTTCGTCCCAGTTTGTTGGTGGTGTTTCTATCAAATCGCTTCTATAATATAAAGCTCTTGATGAGAATGCCATAGGAATACCGTATTGCTTTCCGTCAACGCTTCCTGTTGCCAAAACAGACTCAACTCTGTTTGCTTTAAAATCGTCTGTTATATAAGAACTTAAATCCTCAGCTATACCGAGAGTTGCAAGCTGCTTTAATGTTCTTGAACCTGTAAGCATGATATCAGGTGCATCGCCTGCCTGATAAAGTGAAACTATCTTTGAGTTGAGTTCATCCCAACCTACGGATACTATTTCCACTTCTACACCCTCATTTTCCTTTTCAAACCCTGCTATACCGTTATCAAGCTCTTCCTTTAAATAACCGCCGTCATAGCCGGGAACCAATAATTTGATCACAGTATGCTCTGATGATGTACCTGCAGTTGTAGACTCTGCTGCTTCCTTGTTTGTCTCTGTACTCTCCGTTTTTGCAGTTGTAGAACATCCTGCTAAAAGTGTACTTGCAAGCATCATGCCGGCAAGTCCGAATGATAAGATTTTTTTCATAATTTTGTAAATTCATACCCTTTCTTTTGAATTTAAATGCCTAAGAATTATATCAAAATATATAGAAACATCTATATATATTCAAAAAAACGATAAAAGCATACTTTTTATTCAAAAGATATATAATAACTTCATATGTTTTTATATTAAGATAGTAAGTATTTAAGAGAAGATTTTGGAGGCTTTAAGCAGATATTTAATATGAGAAGTAAAGAAGAACTTTTGAGACTGATGGCGGATTATGTAAGAGATATGGAAGATGAAGCGATTGTTGATATTGCAAAGGAATATCTGCAGGCAGGTTATCCGGCAAAAGAGGGTATACTTGACGGATTGACTGTGGGTATGGAGGAAGCCGGTAAGCTTTATGATGAAGAGGAATATTATATAGCGGAATTATTACTTTGTGCCGATGCGATGTATGCAGGTATTGATGTATTAAAAGGGAAAATAGAGGGGAATGTCGATAAGAAGATAAAGGCAGTAATCGGTGTAATAGAGGGTGATACACATGACATCGGGAAAAATCTTGTAAAGATAATGCTTGAAACCGCCGGATTTGAGATGATAGATCTTGGAAGAGATGTTGCTGTAGAAGATTTTGTAAAGGCTGCAATTAAACATCAGGCAGGTCTTATATGTATGTCATCTTTGATGTCGACAACAATGTATGGTATGAAAAGGGTTATAGAGGGACTTGTAGAAAGCGGATATCGTGACAATGTAAAAGTTATGGTGGGAGGCGGTCCGATCACACATAACTTTGCAATGCAGATAGGTGCAGATGCATATTCGGATAATGCCATAGAAGCTGTAAGTGTAGCAAAAAAGCTTTGCAATCAGGCCTAAGGTAATGAGAGATATATTATTTTGCCGGGATAATAATAAATATCCGGCAGATGATGTTTATAATAAATTATATAAAGAGAATGTATATGAGCTTGACGGCATATTACAGACTTTTTGATAATAGAGGTGAGCTTAATACTGTATATAAGTACTTAATAAAATATGACAGGTTATCTGATGAAGCCAAAGATATTATAAAAAGAAAAAAAATCCATGAGATAGAAACCGAGCTGATAAAAAGAGTAGAAACAGCTATATCAGATGGATTTAAAATAATAAGTTTTGCAGATCCGCTATCTGGTATTGAATTTTTGGGTAAAAAAAGGTGCAAGAGTATATATTGACAATATTTTTGCTTAATCTTATATATAAACTAAAGAATTTATGTGAGTCTAATGATTGCATACTTCATTTATGCCCAAGACTTAGTAATCTATTGAAATTATATGGAGAATTTTATTTTAAGCAGATAGAACTTGAAGGCAGTTATTCCTCAATAGTTGAGGCTTTATTATCAAAACATGGAGAGCATATAACAGCCGGCATATGTATACATTTTTCGTGGTGAAATTGGTAGGATTACAGCTTTCAGATTGGATTAAATATGACGATATTGGAGTTTTTAAGAGAGAAAAATATTCATATAGATGCTGCATGCAATGGACTTGGAGTGTGTGGGAAATGCAAGATAAAGCTTGAAAGTACGGATGTTTCTATAAGTGAGAGAAAAATTTTGGGAGAAGAAAATATAAAATCCGGATATAGGCTTGCCTGTATGCATTCTATAGAGGAAGCGGATAAAGAGTTTATATTAAAATCTTTTGAATCAGAAAAAAAGCCTGACAGTATCGTACTTACCGAGAGTTTTACACCTAAAATCATACATACAAATATACAAGAAAAGTACGGCATTGCTATAGATATAGGAACAACTACAGTGGCTATGGAGCTTATAGATCTAAAGAATGCTAAGATTATTTCAAAGGTTGCCGATGTGAACTCACAGGTTAAATTTGGCTTTGATGTGATGAGTAGAATTGCATTTACCTTGGAAAATAAAGAAGGACTTTCTATCTTGCAAAAAAGTATAGTGGATACTTTGAATACACTTATAAATAAATTACTTGATGAGAGCAAGATAAGGAGAGAGGGTATAGCGGAACTTGTAGTTTCAGCAAATACTACAATGTGTCATATCTTACTTGGAGAGAGTGTGGAGAGCCTTGGTAAATTTCCGTTTTTACCTGGATTTATAGAAGTAAAAAGAGTATGTGCAAAAGATATCGGTATTGATCTTGATGCTACACTTATAACATTACCGCATATATCAGGATTTTTGGGCTCTGATATAGTATCCGGAGTATATGCAAGCGGTATTTGTGATGACAAAGATAAAAATATACTTTTTATAGATATCGGAACAAATGGTGAAATGCTTCTAAAAACAGATAATAATCTTCTAGCCACCTCATGTGCTATAGGACCTGCACTTGAAGGTATGAATATTTCATGCGGTATAAGAGCAGGAATCGGTGCGATAGATGATTTTCACATTGATGAGGCCGATATCTCTTATACTACTATCGGAAATACAGAGCCTACAGGAATATGTGGAAGCGGGGTACTGGCTATGGTAAGGGAGCTTTTAAAGTCAGGTTTTATAAATAAAATGGGTGCTATAGATAAAAAATGTCTTGACAGTAATCATAGTTTTATTAAAGCATATGATTTTGGTAAGCCTTTTATAAAAATAAATGATAATCTGTATTTTACAGCAAAAGACATAAGGCAGGTACAGCTTGCCAAGGGAGCGATACTTTCAGGTATAAGGGCGCTTATAAAAAAGGCCGGCATTGAAACCTGTGATATAACAAGAGTGTGCATAGCCGGTCAGTTCGGTAAGTATATAAGTATGGACTCTTTCTTTGGAGTGGGACTATTGCCTAAGGAATTTGAGGGAAAGGTGGAATACCTTGGAAATACCTCTTTGACCGGAGCGTATATGGCTCTTCTTGATAAAAATGCTATAGAGTATATGACAGAAATCTCTGTGGAGACTGAGTTTTTTGAGCTTTCAAAGCTTGAAGAGTATGAAAAAATATTTGCAAAGGCTTTGAGATTTGATTGATAATGGAGAAAATATATGGAACTTAAGATTCATCCTAATGATAAGATGACACCTGTGGAAAGGGCAAAAGCAATAGCTGAAAAAAGAGATTATGACAGAATAATGATGGATCCTTTTTTGGGAGAGATAAAGGCAAGACTTATAGGAAAAAATACCAGAGAGTATTGGAGAAATGAAGACAGTCTTGTAATGGGAGATATAGTGTCTATGAACCGATTCGGTTTGGACGGAATGGGAGTAGGTCCAAATGCCTACGGCATTGCAGAGGCAATGGGCGTAGTGCCGCATTATCCCGAGCAAGGGCTTATATATGTTGAGAGTCATCCTATAAACAGTATTGATGAGGTCTATAAGTTAAAGGATATCACACCTGATAGCGGAAATTTAAAGATGTATTATAATGCTACTGCAAGGCTACGAGAAATAGCAGACGGATTTTGTGGAGTAGGTGCTTCTGTATCGGGACCTATAACATTAGCAGGATTTGTACTGGGAACAGATAAACTTTTAAAAGCTATGATAAAATCACCTGATAAGGTGCATGAATTTTTGAGATATATAACAGATAATGTAAAAAAGGTCGTGGATATTTTCAATGTACTTGATATAGGCTTTTCAATGGCGGATCCTATAGCCTCATGTACTATGATAAGCCCCAAAATGTATAAGGAATTCGCATATCCATATACTTTGGAAATCAGTTCTTATATCAAGGAAAAATCAGGCAGAGCACCCAGCTATCACGTTTGCGGGAATACAAAAAAGGTGTGGGAACATGTAAAAAATCTGGATATAGGCCTCTTTAGTGTGGACAATGAGATGGATATAGATGAAACTTGTGAGTTTTTTGCAGATTCAAAGATGATTGCAGGGAATGTAGCACCGGTTTACACCATCTGCAACGGAACACAGGAAAATATAGAAAATGAAGTAAAGAGATGTATCCTTGCGGGAAAGAAATGTAAAAAGGGCTTTATGCTCACTCCGGGATGTAACCTTCCCCTTGCAACAACAGATGAAAAGATAGATATGTTTTTAAATGCGGGAAGGAAGTATAGCTTTATATAATCAATATTAAAATAAAATATGTATATGATCTATCTGTTGTATTAAATATTATAGCACTTGCTAAGATGCAGGTGTCTTTTTTTATTTCTCAAAGCAATTATTGACTAATAGTCGAAAAGAAGTGTTGACAGTGAGTAAGTGAAGTCCTATAATAAAAAAATCGACTATTAGTCAAAAAAAGGAGACTGAAATGAAAAAAAGGTGAAAAAAAGAAAACAGGAACTTCTAAATCTTGCCTATCGTATGTTCATAGAAAAAAAGGCTATGAGAATACAAGTATTGATGAGATTGTGGCTAAGGCCGGTATAGCAAAAAGGAACTTACTATTATTATTTTTGCGAGCAAAGAAGCAACGCTGGAGGCGGTCATAGAAATGATGATAGAGAAGGAGAGCGCCGTAGCCAAAGAGCTTCTTCAGGCACAGCTTTCGATACCCTGAAAAAGCTGGTTTCGGTTGTAAATGCCTTTCGTCCGGATAAAGAGGAAGCGGTGATTACGGATGTTCTGGAAAGAAAAGAAAAATATTATTATGCATGATAAAATCTGCAAGAAAATTGTAGAAGTGGCGGTACCGATTTTGGCAGAGATTGTTCAAGAAGGAATAGCACAGGGAATCTTTTCGTGTACATATATTGAAGAGCGAGTGAAGATGCTCCTTGTTACGAGTCAGCATATGTTCGATTATGGAAATTTTGGTGAAAAAGATGTAGAGGTGTATATCGATATGCTGGAGAAGTCTCTTGGGGCAAAAACGGGAACCATGCATTTTATCAGCAAGGTCTTAGTAGAGGGGGCAAAGGAATGAAGAAAGAACAGACAATGCATCATAAAAAAATGAATCTTTTCCTGCGTGTGCTGTTTATCATTCTTATAATAGCGATATCCGGTGCGGCGATCCTACAGATTTTTGCACCGGAATATATGGGAAGAAACTCTGCGTATGGAATTTCTACAGGATGGCAGAGAGAAATCGGATTTTGGAATATTGCCGTTTTGGTTATATTGATTACAGCATATAGGAATTACAATTGGACCTATCTAAAGTCAATTTTACTTGCTCTGGTCCTTGGAGGAATCGGTATCGGAAGCAATCATTTTGTACATTATCTGAAGATGCATCAAATGGTAAATTTGATTGGTGCTGTGGAAAATTACCTTTTGGTTCTTGCCTGGATAATCGGATGGAAAATAGAAGAAAGAAGGCAGGATTTATGAGAATATGTATAGTGGGCCTTGGCGTCATAGGCACAACTTACGGCTATGTGTTCCAAAAAGCCGGGCATCAAGTCGAACATTTGCTGAGAGAAGAGAAAAAATCGAAGGCCCCAGAAAGTCTAAATATCAGTTTATTAGATGGACGCTATAACAAAAAAGGAGAAGAAAAAGCAGATCAATACAAGGTGAATCTTACCAAGCCGAATACAGAGTATGATTTTATTATTTTGAGTGTGGCAAGCGGGAAAATAAAGGACGCTATAGCAACACTTTCACAAAACCATATTAGAGGAAGCCTGATTTTGTTTTGTAACTTTTGGAACAGTCGGGAAGAGATTGATGAAATAGTGGGTGCTTATCCTTATATTATCGGCTTCCCTACCGCAGGTGGAAGACTTTTGCAGAATAACTTGGACTGCGTTCTCTTTGACCATATTATGCTGGAAAGTGAGGGAAAAGCAGGGATTTCCAATTACAAAGCTTTAACAGCTCTTCTCGCTTCCGCAGATTTGAAAACGGAGATTCCTCACGATATGGTGGAATGGATATGGCTTCATATGGCTATCAATGCCGGGGTCACCTCTTCTGCGGCCCGGGAAGGGAAAATTGATCATCCGATGCAGCTTGCTCTTAATTTGATGAAGGATGCCCATGCCTTGTCTATTACAGTAAAGGTAATAAGAGAAACGATTCAGGTGGTCAAGGCGAGAGGAGTAGACTTGAGCTTCTATAAAAATGAACTTCTCCCGTATAGAATTCCATCTACCTTTGCCGGAATTTTTATGAAACGAATGTTCAAAACGAATGAACTCACCCGAAGAATCATGACTTTACATAGTGATGTAGGAGATATGCTATATGGGTGCAAATGTGTTTATGAGACCGGGAAGTTAAAGCATCTTGAGTTACCGGTTTTTTACTCTAATATGGATAAACTTTTTATAAGAGCTGACAGTATACTGTTATGAGAACTGTAGTGGCTGTATATATAAAAATACCGGCTTTATTTTAGAATAAAGCCGATATTTTAAGGTTTATATTTTATTGTTCTTTTGCCATTGAGGCAATCTTTTTTACAAGTAATAAAAATTCGAGTTTATTGGTATCACTCTTAATATCAGAGATTGAATTAAGTAATGATTCAACATCACTATAGCTTGACTTACCCTTAAACTCCGAATCACGAAGCAACATACCGGTCTCCGCCACTGCAGAGGCGAACTTCATATTATCAGACATTTCCGTTTTTATGGCTTCGGTAGTAACAGGGTAGTTTAACTCTTTACTTGTTTCGGAATCAGGCTCCTTATATCTTACTGCAATATTTAAAAGGTCATTAGACTCTGTAACAGCACTGCTTTGGTATTTTAAATCCGAGCCGATATCCATTGGAGAGTCTTTATCTACTATCTCATACAATACGGTTACTCTGTGGCCTGAACCTATTTCACCGCCGTCTTTGGTATCATCCTTAAAGTCCTCATCATCCATGATACGATTTTCGTAGCCTATCAGTCTGTATCCCTTTATAAATTTAGGGTTAAATTCCAATTGGAACTTTACATCCTTTGCTACAGTAAAGAAGTTTGCACCAAGCTCTTCTGATAGTACTTTTTTTGCTTCAAATCTTGAATCGATATATGAATAATTTCCGTTTCCATTGTCGGCCAGTGCCTCCATCTTGTTATCCTTTATATTTTCGGTACCGAATCCAAGAACGGAAAGAAATACACCGCTTTCTTTTTCTTTCTTTATAAGTCTTGTAAGTTCTCCTTCACTTGTGATTCCGACATTTAAATCACCGTCGGTGGCAAGTATGACTCTGTTATTTCCGTCTGCTTTAAAGTATTTTCCGGCAATTTCATACGCAGTCTTTATACCCTCAGATCCTGCAGTACTTCCGCCTGCTACCAAATCTTCTATAGCAGCCATTATTTCTTTTGAATCCGATCCCTTTGCACCTTCAAGTACAACCTGATCACTTCCTGCATATGTAACTATGGAAACAGTATCATTTTCTTTTAACTGTTCGCAAAGAAGCAAGAATGCATTTTTAACAAGAGGCAATTTGTTAGGTTCTTCCATAGATCCTGATACATCTATAAGAAATACAAGATTTGAAGGTTTCTTTTCAAGTTCCTCCATACTTTTAGCCTGCATTCCGACCATCATCAGCTTGGTGTCGGGATTCCATGGACATGCGGAAATCTCAGTAGTTACTGAGAATGGCTCACCCTCATTTGGCTGCGGATAGTCATAGTGGAAATAATTGAGCATTTCCTCAATCCTTACTGCATCAGCAGGCGGTAATTCTCCGGAATTTACGAAACGCCTGATATTTGCATAAGACGCCGTGTCTACATCAGCTGCAAATGTGGAAAGTGGTGAAGTAGCTACAGCTTTGAAGTTACTTTCATCAACAGCATTGTATTCCTCTGTATTATAATTTGCATCATAACTTACATAAGGAGTGGCATATTCAGCCACCTTTCCGGTATCATAAATTGCACCTTCCGTTTTAGGCTGTGGGCTTGAACATCCGACAAGTAAGGCAGGGGTGCTGAGGGCAAATATCAACATACCTACACTTACCTTACAAAAACTTGATCTATTTTTCATATACTCATCCTCCTAATAAAACAATCAAGTGTAAAGCTTATAATAATAGTAACATTAAATATAATATAATAAATGTAGAAGAGCGTAAGTATTTATTAAAAATTTGGACATAATTTATTCATCAATCTGTGCATCACTTGATTTTCTGTAATGTCTGGGAGAAAGACCGTAGGTCTTTTTAAAGGCGTCCTTAAAGTAGTTGCTGTCATTGAATCCGCAGCTCATTGCTATATCCGTTACGGTAAGTTTTGTGGTGGCAAGCTTTGTGGCGGCCTGCTTTAACCTTACATAGTTCAGATATTCTTTGAATCTCATTCCTGTAGTATTTTTAAATTTTTTACTGAAGTAGGTATAACTTAGACCTGCCATCTCCGCAATATCATTAAGTGTTAGAGGTTTATCATAATTGTCCGTAATATACTTTGCCAATGTCAGCATATGCTCGTCGGTGGTATTTATAATAGCCGGTGTAGAACGGTTAAAAGAGCAGAGCCTGATACAGTACAGGAATAATTCTTTTAATAAAAGCCTGAGAGTCTTTGAGCTGTGTTCATCATCAAGTTTATCCTCCGTAAGCATACTTTGCAGATGCTCATTTATTTTACCTTGATAAGCGGCAGGCACATGGAATACCTCTTTACTTGAAAAATAGTTTTTAAAAGTGTCATTGTTTATATAAATATTGTCGACAAGATCACTGTATTTAAAGTAAATATTTATTCTCACACATGGAGTATCGGAAGTATATTTTGTATAGTGCATTTCTCTTGGCGGAATAAGCAAAAAATCTCCGGCATTCATCTCAAGCATCTGATTTTCGATGAAAAAAGTACATTTTGAAGCCTTGCAATAATATAATTCATAATACATATGAAAGTGATTGTCAGGCATATTAAATTTATAGCTGTTATTTCTGGTCGCGATGTTCACATAAATTCTGTCAATATCGGAATTTGATACTCTCATGAGGCCTCCTTAAATCAGTAATTAAAAACATTATAACACAGTACTTAATTAAAAATAACAAAAAAACAGTAGTTTACTTTGTTTTGCACTATTTTCAGTTGGTTTTTTGGCTTAAGCTGTTGTATAAATTAGTTAAACGAAAGGCAAAAGTATGAGTGAAAGTATCAAATGTAGCAGGGATGAAGCATTTAGAGAGAGAAGTTTAAATGGTGATATGCTTGCATTGGTTATTTATACAGGTATGCCACTGGCGATATATCAGGGACTCAGTCAGTTGTTCAAAATATTTGACACAATAATGGCTGCCCATATAAATGCCGAATCGGTTTCCGCGGTAGCATATTTGTCACAGCTTATAGCTTTATTGTCTGCCATATCGGGCGGTCTTTCAGTAAGTGCCGGAATAAAAGATTTCAAGTGCATTCGGAGAGGGCGACTATGATATGGTCAAAAAAAGAGTAAGTACTGTTTATTTGACAGCTGCAGTATTTGCGGTTTTGATGTTGGCTGTATTTATTCCGCTGACAAAACCGTTTTTAAAACTGGCGGCAACACCGGATATACTTATAAAAGCCGGTGCTTCATATTTCAGTATTGAAATTTTGACCATGGCTGTAAGTTTTATAAATAATATTTATATTGCAGTGGAGAGGTCAAGGGGGAACACATCAAGAATACTGTGGCTGAATATACTGGTACTGGTATCAAAGCTTATACTTACAGCAATATTTGTCTACATATTCAACGGCGGATTGTATATGATTGCAATTGCCACCTTATTGTCTCAGAGTATATTGCTTATATTTGCAATATACAACAGTCTTGGAAAAGAAAGTATTTTCTCATTTGATTTAAAGTTTGTAAGCTTTAGAAAAAATGTTGTAAATGATATGTATCTGCTTTCAATTCCTGTTGTGGCGGAAAAGATATTCTTTTCTTTGGGAAAGACCCTTATAAACAGCATGAGTACCGTATACGGAGCTTTGATGGTTGGAGCATTGGGAGTATCAAATACTCTTGGAGGAATTACAACATCACCGCAAAACGGATTTCAAGACGGCAGCAGTGCAATAATAAGCCAGAACTTCGGTGCAGGCAAATATAGGAGAGTGTTAAGCGCATTTTATAATACTGCAATTGTAAATACCGTAATGGGATTTATAATATGCACGGCAACTTTGCTGGGACTGGATTTCTTAAGTAATATTTTTGCAGGAGGAAATATTAATTTTGCAAAAATGATCAAAGAAGTTTACAGATACGAAGCCGTAGGCTCGTTATTCCTGGGAGTCAATGCGGCAGTGATGTCATTACTTTACGGTTTGGGAAAGACAAGGATAACAATGATTCTTAATATATCAAGAGTCTTTGTATTCAGAATACCGGTACTTTACTTTCTTCAAAATTTTACAAATTTAAAAGATGCAAGTATAGGTATAGTAATGATGGTAAGCAATATTTCTATAACAGTTATGTCTGTGACAGTGATTTGCTTTGTTATAAGAAATTATAAAAATAAATATTTATAATAAAAAAGAGGAGAATTATGATGAAAAAGTTAAGTTTGGCAATGGCTGTTTTATTGGCAGGTTCATTAACAGCATGTACAGGAAATGCAGGTAAGGATGTTTCAAAGGAAGCACAAACCGGAGAAACTACAACAGCAAAGAGTGAAGACGGATCTTCAGGTCCTGTTACACTTACATTTAACTGGTGGGGTGGAGATTCCAGACATGAGGCAACAAAAAAAGGCAGTAGATGCTTTCATGGCAAAGTATCCTGATATCAAGGTTGAAGTAAACTTCGGTGCATGGACAGATTGGGAGACAGCAAGAGCCTTAGAATTCCAGTCAGGTACTGCAGCGGATCTTTCACAGATAAATATGGACTGGATCAGCAACTATGATGCAAACGGTGATACATTCCTTGATTTAAATACTGTATCCGATATTATCGATCTTACTCAGTATGACAGCGCACTTCTTGACAGATCAAAAGATTCAAAGGGTGGTCTTGCAGGTGTGCCTATAGCCGAGACCGGAAGAATTTTCTACTGGGATAAGACAACATTTGATGAGGCGGGTATTGATACACCGAAGTCTCTTGCAGATCTTAGAGCGGCAGGTGCCACATTTAAAGAGAAACTTGGAGATGACTATTATCCTCTGGCAATGGGTCAGTACGACAGAGCAATTTTTATGACATTCTATCTTCAGGCTAAATATAAGGAAGCAATATTCAGTGATGACGGAAAGTTTAACTTCACTGAGGATCAGATAAAGGACGGTGTAGAGTTTATCCAGTCACTTGAGGCGGATCATGTTATTCCTTCAATAAAGACTGTTGACGGTGACGGTGCCGCAAGCTTTGATGTAAACGAGAAGTTTATCAGCGGAAAATATGCAGGTATTTTAGAGTGGGACAGCTCGGCAAGCAAGTTTAAGAAGGCACTGGGAGATGCAAGAGAACTTGTTGTAGGTGAAGAATTTAAGGATCTTGCCGACGGAAGCGGCACAGGAGTGTTTACAAAGATATCAATGCTTTATGCAATATCTGCAAAATCACAGCATCCGAAGGAAGCTGCAATGTTACTTAACTTCCTTGTAAACGATCCTGAAGGTATAGAGATAATCGGTACAGAAAGAGGAATACCGGCTTCAAAGGTGGCTCTTGAGCAGCTTACAAAGGCAGATAAAATAAATCCTATGACAGGTGAAGCACATAAGAAGGTTCTTGAAGCGGCAGAGTTCAGTATGAGTCCTAAGTTTGACGATTCATCACTTAAGGGTTCAAGCGGACTTTATACAGAAGTATTCGGCGGCGTAAGCTATGGAGATTACAGTGCCGAGGACGGCGCAAAGATGCTCTTTGACGGATTCAGCAATGTAAGCAACTAAGTTTGCAAAATAAATATTTTAATCTGACAGAGGGGGCCGTAGTTTTACAGCCCCCTTTTATAAGGAGAATTGTTTTGAAAAATAAGACATTTAAAAAAGTTTTGAAAAATAATATAGGTTTTCTTTTTATATTACCATGGCTTATAGGATTCTGCGTTTTTAAGCTCTATCCTTTTGCATCATCACTTTATTTCAGTTTTACGGATTTTCACCTGTTTAAGGGAATATCAAAGTATACTGTAGAAAATTATGTGGATGTATTTACAAATAAAAAAACGAGCTCAAGGCTTTGATTGTGACTTTTAAATATGCATTTATAACGGTACCACTAAAGCTTGTAGCCGCACTGTTTATCGCATATATACTTAACTTTAAGATAAAGGGTGTAAACTTTTTCAGAACCGCATACTATATTCCTTCAATCCTTGGAGGTTCTGTAGCTATTTCAGTACTTTGGAAGGCACTTTTTAAAGATGAAGGACTTATTCAGACAGCATTTGCAATGATTGGACTTCATGCACCGAGCTTTTTCTCGGATCCCAACTGGGCATTGTTTTCCATATCACTGCTTAGAATGTGGCAGTTCGGTTCGGCAATGGTCATATTCCTTGCTGCACTTAAAGGAGTTCCGGCTGAACTTTATGAGGCGGCATCAATTGACGGTGCAGGAAAGTGGAAACAGTTTTTCTCTGTTACGGTACCGCTTATCACACCTGTAATATTTTATAATCTGATAACTCAGCTTGTACAGGCATTTCAGGAGTTTAACGGACCTTATATCATTACACAGGGTGGACCGAGAGGTTCAACTACTTTGATGTCACTTTTAATATATAACAATGCATTTAAAAACTATCAGATGGGTAAGGCAAGTGCGCAGGCCTGGGTGCTGTTTGTTATCTTACTTGTTTTGACAGCGATAGCATTCTATTCACAAAAACGTTGGGTTTACTATGCGGATGAGGAGAGATAAAAATGAGCCTGAAGACAAAAAGAACTATACAAATTGTAATAAGGTATACCGTTTTGACTGCGGTAGGAATATTTATGATATATCCGCTTTTATGGATGATCGGAGCTACATTTAAGCCGAATAATGAGATTTTCTCAGGGCTTAATATTCTTCCGAAAAAGGCTACATTTGAAGGATATTTAAATGCAATGAAAAACTATGGCGGTGATATAAATATATGGAAGGCGATGTTAAATACATATTCATATGTTATACCTGCCGTAATATTTATAATAGTTTCATCCACTTTAACGGCATACGGTTTCGGAAGATTTAAATTCTTCGGAAGAAGTGTGTTATTTGCAATACTGATGTCAACACTTTTCCTGCCGCAGGTGGTTTTGAATGTACCGCAGTATATTATGTACAATATTTTCGGATGGGTAGGATCAAAGCTTTATCTGCCGCTCATTGTTCCTTCGATGTTTGCTACCGAGACATATTTTGTATTTATGCTTATTCAGTTTTTAAGAAATATACCTAAGGAGCTTGAAGAAGCGGCAAAGATTGACGGATGTAATGAAATACAGACTTTGATAAAGGTAATAGTACCTATGTTAAAGCCGGCACTTGTTTCATGCGCACTTTTTAAATTCATGTGGGCAAGTAACGACTTCCTTGGACCGCTTTTGTATGTAAACAATCCTGCAAAATATCCTGCAACAATATTTGTAAAGCTTGCAATGGACTCGGATGCCGGATTTGCATGGAACAGGATACTTTCAACATCACTTATTTCAATCCTACCTTCAATAATTATATTCTTTATAGCACAGAATCAGTTTGTAGAGGGAATATCTGCAGGTGGAGTAAAGGGTTAATATGGTAAAAAAAGAAAAATATATATTACTTGATAAATATATTGATTTTTTATTGGAAAACTCGGATGCCTCTTCACCGATGTGGAATATAGAGCAGATTAGAAGCGGACGTAAAAACAAATGGAATTATATTGACGCCTGCATGATAAGCGCATATCTTGAACTTTATGAAATAAAGAGAGATAAAAAGTATCTGAACTTTTGCGATGATTTTGTATCCGCATTTGTAAACGAGGACGGAAGTATAAATACCTATGATATAGAAGAGTACAATATCGACAATATAAGACCCGGAAAGAATCTTTTTAAGCTTTTTGAACTTACAGGTAAAAAAAAGTACAGAAAAGCTATGGATACCGTATACTCTCAGCTTAAAACCATGCCGAGGACTAATGAAGGTAATTTTTGGCATAAGAAAATTTATCCTTATCAGGTTTGGCTTGACGGACTTTATATGGCACAGCCCTTTTATATGGAGTATGAAACCAAATATAACAGGATGAGATTTTGTATTAACAGCTTTTCACAGTTTGAAAATGTGGAAAGAATAATGAAAGATACAAATACAGGACTGTATTATCACGGATATGACGAGTCAAGGCAGTCGCTTTGGTGTGATAAGAAAACCGGCTTAAGCAAAAATTTTTGGTTGAGATCAATAGGATGGTTTATCTTAAGTCTTGTGGATACGGCACTTGCCATTGATGAGTCATTATACTATGAATTCAGAAGATTACAGGAGATGCTTTATAATCTTGCAAACGATTTGCTTAAGTTTCAGGATGATAGCGGAATGTTTTATCAGCTGGTAGACAGGAAAGATGATAAAGACAATTACCTTGAGACATCAGGAAGTGCGCTTATTTCATATGCTTTTTTGAAGGCCGTAAGAAATAAACTTTTACCGAAAAGATTTGAAGATATCGGAAAGAAGATATTTGACGGTATCTTGGACAGGTATCTGTGTGTTGAGGGAGAAGAGCTCTCACTTGGAGGAATTTGTCTTGTAGCCGGACTTGGAGGCAAGGAAAACAGGGACGGAAGCGCAGAGTATTATTACTCTGAACCGGTTGTAAAAAATGAAGCCAAAGGTGTGGCACCGCTTCTTATGGCATATACGGAAATAATAAGGTTGGGTATGGCATATGATTGACTTTGAAATTGTAAAGGTATTTAAAAAGGAGTGTAACAATTGAAGTCTGTTGTGATACTCCTTATGAAAATAAAAAAATATATGATGTTTTTATAAACGGTGAAAAGAAAATATCAACAAATAAAAATGTTATATCAATTTTTGATCTTCTTCCGGACAGTGATTATAATATATATATCACTTGTGAGAATAAGATGTCCGATAAAAAAAACTTTCATACGGAATATGAATATGTACTTCTTAATGTAAAAGATTTCGGTGCCGCAGGTGACGGAGTAAAGACTGATTCGGTATGTATACAGGCTGCAATAAATGCCTGTCCTAAGAATGGTACCGTTTATATTCCTAAGGGAAAATATTTATGCACACCGGTATTTTTAAAGAGTAATATAGATCTGTGGATAGATAAGGATGCCATACTTATCGGTGAAAAGGACAGAAAAAAGTATCCGATTCTACCGGGTATGACACAATCAAGTGATGAGAATGACGAATACAATATAGGATCATGGGAAGGTAATCCGCTGGACTGCTTTGCCGCACTTATTACGGGAATAAGTGTAGAGAATGTACTCATATTCGGTGAGGGTATACTGGACGGTAATGCCGGTATGCTTGACTGGTGGAAGGATGCAAAGAAGAAAAATATAGCATGGAGACCGAATACGGTATTTTTACATAATTGTAAAAACATTGCCATGCAGGGACTTTGTATAATGAATTCACCTTCATGGACTCTACATCCTTATTACAGTGACAATCTTTTGTTTTTAAACAATACAATTATGAACCCTGACAATTCACCAAATACTGACGGGCTTGATCCTGAAAGTTGTGAAAATGTCCTTATACTTGGTGCGGATATCTCTGTGGGAGACGATTGTGTTGCAATAAAGAGCGGAAAATACTATATGGCACTGAAGCATTATAAGCCTGCAAAGAATATAGTTATCAGAAACTCAATATTTAGAAAAGGTCACGGAAGTGTGACTATTGGTTCCGAAGTTGCGGCAGGAGTATATGATGTAAGTGTGGAAAAATGTATATTTGAAGGTACGGACAGAGGACTTAGAATAAAGACAAGAAGAGGCAGAGGAGAGAAATCCGTACTTGATAATATTTGTTTTGAGAATATTCTTATGAAAGATGTATGCATGCCTTTTACCGCAAATATGTTTTATTTCTGTGATCCTGACGGACATTCAGATTATGTACAAAATCAGGATAAGATGGAAGTCAATGAAAAGACTCCGAAATCGGGAAAATAGCGGCAAGAGATATCAGATGTGAAAATGTAAAAAATATATTTGCATGTTTGTATGGACTGCCTGAAATGCCTATTGAGGAAATTGTACTTGAAAATATTACCTTAAACTTTGATAAGGACGAGAATATAAGGCCGGTTGTTCCGATAATGATGGATAATTTCCCTACTATGTGTAAAAGGGGAATATTTGCAAAGAATATAAAAAAGCTGATATTAAAGAATATAGAGATTACAGGCAGTAAAGACAGTAATCCTTTTACGGAAAATATTGAGGATTGTGAATGTACAGGGGTGAAATTTAATTGAAAACAGAAGATAATAAAATAATAGTCACAGTCGGAAAAGAAGACTGTGACTACAGCAGCTTAAGAGAGTGTATGCACTCTCTTAATTTTATAAATACGGAAAATAAGAAGATAGAGATAATACTTACAGATGAAAAATACTTTGAGCAGGTGATTATTACAAAACCTGATATCTTATTGAGAGCAAAAGAGGGGATAAGTCCTACAATAAGCTTTTACTATGGAATAGGCTATAAATATAAAAGCATAGGAGAGTCGGGCTATTTTGAGGAAAATAAAGGAGAAGAAAAGCATTTTGCAAAAAGATGGGGCGCAACTGTTATAGTTGAAAAATCTGCATATAATTTCAGAGCCGAGAATATAAACTTTGAAAACTCTTTTAATCTGTATATGACAGAGAGTGAAATATCAGACGAAATTGAAAAAATAAGCAGTGAAGAATACGGACAGGGCAAATGTGAAACCAATGAAGATAGATTATCTCTTGAAATTAAAGTAGGAGAGTATCATAATAAAGAGAGAGCGGCTGCATTGGTCTGTGAAGCTGAAAATTCTCTGTTTGTAAACTGTAATTTTAAATCAAGCCAGGACACATTATATGCAGGACATGGCAGGCAAAGATTTATTAACTGCAATATCTATGGCAATGTCGACTATATTTTTCGGTGAAGAAGATGCAAGAGCCGATTTTATAAAATGTAATCTTATATGGCTCGGATATACGGGAGAGGAGGCATCTCCCGGAATAATATGTGCTCCGAAGGGAGTATTTACATTCTATAAATGCAGAATCGAAAAGAATAAGGATAAGAATTATAAAAGTCTTCCGGGATATATGGCAAGACCGTGGAGAGCAAGCGGTGCCGTATTATTTTGTAAATGTGATATAGAAAAAGAATCGGTATGTAAAGAAGGGTTTACAGAAATGAATAAAGTTACCCCTGAGGAAGTGGCTTTTTTCGAGCATGAAAATATTTGCAACGGACAGGTTTTTATTACGGACAGGGGTAAAGCACTGTTTTAATGATTTAAAAAATATCATAGGGGGGTATTTTGGTGGCTGTCAGTATTAAAGATAATGTAAAAGCTCTTGCAGGTGCAAGATGTATTATACAAAAACTGGATAGAGGCAAAGGAAAATGAGGTATTACATTTTATAACCGATGAAAATCATATTAAAGAAGCCGATATTTTTGAGCTGGCGGCCTTTGAGTGCGGTGTTATTCCGAAGATAACCATACTTTCCTCGGACGGTGTACAGTCGGGTGAAGTAATAGAAAAAATGAAGGGCACAATGTATTATTCGGATGTGATAATAGGCGCCACACATTATTCATTTATTACTACTGAAGCGGTAGAATACGCCTTGAAAAAAGGCTCAAGATTTCTTTCATTTCCGATGCATACAAATGATAACAGCTCTATATTTGAGAGAGAGTTTATCAGAATGAGCCCGAAGGTGGCCAAAAGAATGGGACAACCCTTAGCTGAAAAAAATCACAAAAAGCTGACAGAGTGGTGGTTAAAACAAAGAAAGGCACAAATGTGGCTTTTAGTGTTAAAGAAAGAAGAGCAGGCAAATAATGCTGTAGGTTTGTCTGCTCTTATAGCTTTGATAGTTGTATTCTTTGTAACAGGTGCCAAGAAAGAGTATGCTGTAAAAGACGGTACAAGACTTATGGACAATGTAGGTCCTGTAGGACTTTTGCCACAGGTTTTGGCGGCTCTCGGTGCAGTATTTACTGCAGCAGGGGTCGGTGAGGTTATAGCAAAGGGTATTGAGACAATTATTCCTGATAACAACAGAATTATTGCTGTTATTGTATATTGTCTTGCAATGGCACTTTTTACAGCAATTATGGGAAACGGTTTTTATAAGATTCTCTGTTATTACAGTGGGTATCGGTATTCCATTCCTTATCAACCAGGGTGCAAATCCTTTAGTAGTAGGTGCTATGGGACTCACAGCAGGATATTGCGGTACTTTGATGACACCTATGGCTGCAAACTTCAATATTATGCCGGCTGCGCTTCTTGAGACTAAGAACAAGTATGGAATAATAAAGATGCAATTGCCTTTTTGCAATTGTTATGTTAGTTACTCACATCGTATTGATGTATATATGTGCTTTTAGATAAGCATTTGAAAGGATAAAAATATGAAATTATTATTGACGGCTTTTGATCCGTTCGGTGGTGATGCTGTAAATCCTGCGCTTGAGGCAGTGAAGCTTGTAGCTGATAAAATCGGAAGATTTGATATCGTAAAGCTGGAAGTACCTACCGTATTCAGAAAGTCAATAGATACAGTGGCAAAGGCTATTGAGGAAGAAAAACCTGATGTAGTTCTTTGTATAGGACAGGCAGGTGGAAGATTTGAGATAACACCTGAGAGAGTTGCTATAAATGTGGATGATGCCAGAATAAAGGACAATGAGGGCAATCAGCCCATAGATACAAAGATTTTTTTGAAGACGGAGAGAATGCTTATTTTACCACACTTCCTATAAAGGCGATGGTAGAAGCAATCAGAGAGGCAAATCTTCCGGCTGCAGTATCTAATACGGCAGGAACCTTTGTATGTAATCATTTGATGTATGGTGTACTCTATACATTGGCAAAGAAATATCCTCATATAAAGGGTGGATTTACACATGTTCCTTTTATACCTGCACAGGTAGCAAGAAGAACACCTGTGGCTCCTTATATGGCACTCGAGGACATAAAGAGAGGACTTGAAGTCGCAATAGTCGTGATTGATAAAAAAATTTAGATGCGGATATAAATGTAAACGGCGGTAAAGAGTTTTAATAAGTTTAATAAAAAAACCTGTTTCGAGAAAACGAGGCAGGTTTTTAATCCAAAAATTGTGTAAAATAAATTTGTAAAATTAACAATTGTTACAGAAAAAAATATAAAAAAATACTATACTGAAAAGAGTAATGAAGGTTAAAGCTTTTTACCATAAAGGAGAAGAATATGGATAAGTTTTTAAAGAATATAAATCATGAAGAAGTTTTTAAAGTTGGCTGATTTGGCTCAGGCAACAGACGGACAGGTGGTTTCAAAGACTCTGGCACAGAACAAGTATGTCAGCATTACAGTTTTCGCATTCTCAAAGGGTGAGGAGATTTCAACTCATGAGTCTGACGGAGATGCTTTTGGTTACAGTGCTTGAGGGAACAGGAAAGTTTATTGTAGACGGAAAAAGAATATATATTAAATGCGGGAGAGAGCGTAGTGATGCTGGCAAGAAAGTCGCATTCAGTTCATGCAATTGAGAGCTTTAAGATGCGACTTACTGTAGTTTTTTTCCGTTAGAAAGATAAAATAAATTAAGTAAAGGAATAAAGATATGAGTGCAATACTGGGTCCAATACATCATTGGCTTTTTAGAAAGATAAAGATACAAAACGATTTAACAAATGCTTTAATAGCAACAGCAAAGGATAAGGGCTTGAATGTATCGGCTCTTGCCGATATAGATGAGAAGTTCGGTTCACTTCCTGAGGGCGATCTTGGAAATATAATTGATCCGACAAATATACATGGTTGGTTACAGGATAAGATAGCCATAGTAGAGAGAAGACTTGCATATGTTGCAAAGAATCTTACAGATGGCAATGCTGATGCAATCGGTATTATCTGTGAGTGTGCAAGAGCTTTCGGCAAGGAAAATGCTATTGAAAGCGGAGCTTCACCTGTTGACGGTTTTGAGTATTATGAGAATACATTTGTAAGCGGAATGCCATGCGACGGTGTAAATATGGTTGTGAATGAGGACAGTGATGAGCTTATGTGGCAGGAAACTGTAGATATTCACAAGCAGTACTGGGATGAAGTAGGTGCAAATGTAGCACTGTTTTATGAAATAAGAAATGCCATGATTGAAGGCGTGTTTGACGGTAGCGGTCTGACATATTATGCTTTGGGAAATGGCTCATATAAGTTGGTAAGGGAGTAATATGTACGGAATAGAAATTTTAGTAGATGAACACAAGAATATAGTAGAGTTTTGCAAGAGCATGAAGTCTATGTGCTGCTCAATCATAGAGGGAAATGAAGTAGATGCGAAGCTCGTAAAAGAATGCGTGGCTTTCGGTAAGACATATGCGGACCACCTTCATCACGGAAAGGAAGAGAAGATCCTTTTCAAAATAATGCTTGAAAAGCTGGGTCCTGTAGCAGATAAACTTATCAGAAACGGTATGCTTGTAGAGCATGACCTTGGAAGACTTCATATGAACGAGCTTTTAGAAGCTGTCGACAGATATGAAAAAGATCCGTCCACGTTAAATAAGCTCGATATAATTACAAATGCTGCCGGATATGCTACACTTCTTAACAGACATATAGGAAAAGAGGATGAAGTAGTATATACATTTGCCGAGAGAGCTTTATCGGCTGAGGACAAAGAGAGAGTCGATGCAGAAACTAAAAGAGTTTGATGAAGATCCTGAGAATAAAGCAAATGTGGCTAAATACCTTGAGTGGTTTGAAAGCTTCAGAGCAAAAATATCCTGCAAGATAATAAATAAATGTATTATAGAATTAAGAAGAACATTTTTGATCTTTATTTAAGTGAAAGCTGTTCTTCTTATTTTTTTCGTTTTTTTAAGATAGGGAAAATATGAAGAGAGAGATTTTTAGAGAGAATAGAAGAATTAGGTGGAAATATATCATCGGTAGCAGGAAAGTCATTAGCCGAGGATTTATGCAGTATTACATTTGATACAGTTTTATATAGAAAGAATGTTGATACACCTTGGTCCAATGCAGATGATGAGGAACCTATTGAAGGATTAGGAGATTTTGTTGATGAAAATATAGAATTATACAAAAAAAGATAAAGATGTTTTTTTCAACAGATTATATGAAAAAAATATTTTATTTTTAACAGAAGAAGCTTACGGACAGTATTTCTGGAGTGGTGAAATGTTTACTCCTTTTAAGGAAGGCAGTACGGATTTTGAAGAATGGAATGATTTCTTCAATGATTATTTGCACTCATTTAAAGAAATCTTTGATGTAACTGATAATAAGGATCCGGATTTTGTTCAGCTATTTTATGGATATGGATATCCTGACTGTATTTATGTTGTAAGCCAAGATGTAAACTCTGAAAATCCAACCGTATTTGGGACTGATCATGAGGAATGGTTTATAGAAGTTGATGTTGAAGGTGATTTGGAAAAAAATATTTACAAAGATTCTGGACAAAAAAAGAGTTAAGAGAATATATGGAACATAGAATGGATTTATGGATACAAGGCTAAATGGACGAAACATTTAAGAAAAAATTAGTAAACCACCGGCTAATCATGTGGTTTATTGTTTTGTCATATAAGACCTCATTACACAAGCTATAATCTAAAGAATAATGAGAAAATACCTGCCCAGATAATGATAATACTTGTTTTTTTCAAGAATAAGAGACAAGATTTATAATGTAAACTTTTTATTACAAGGTTAAAAACAGATATAATAAAAACGCAAAATGCTATATAAAAACATTAAAGTTGTTATATAATGCGATTATTACAACAATTAATAATGTCGTTAATAGGTATACATATAACAGTATAGTTGTTTAGAGGAGATGATGAGTTGAAATATTATAAAAAAATAAGACTTGCAAACAATACGCTTTGTATTATAAGGAATGCAACAATTACCGATGCCAAGGGAGTGCTTGAGAATACAAAGATTATCCGTGAGGAAACAGACTTCTCCTTTCTTATCCGGATGAAATAAATTTTAGTGTTGAGGAAAAAGAGAAATTCCTTGAAGATAAAGAAAACAGCCCTTGTGAGATACAAATTTGTGCGCTTGTTGATGATAGAATTGTAGGTTTAGCAGGAATTTCTTCGGTTGGCTCAAAAGACAAGGTAAAGCATCGTGCAGAGTTCGGGATAAGTATTGAAAAAGCATATCATGGAAAAGGCATAGGCACTGCATTAACAAAGGCATGTATTGAATGCGCAAAAACTGCCGGCTATAGACAATTGGAACTTGAAGTGGTTGCTGAAAAATAAAAATGCGATTGCACTTTATAAAAAAATTTGGATTCAAGGAAATTGGTTGTAATCTGAGAGGATTTTTGTTCTCGTTATACCGGATGGCAGGAACTTATATCCATGTTATTGGTGTTGGATTAAATATTGGGGTGTATTTGAAAAGATATATTAGATAACTAATGTTCACCTGATTAAATAACTATAAAAAGGGGCTGTCGGGAAATGGCAGTCATAAAAGAGGGAGGAGTGACTTAAAAATGAGTCACTCCTCCTTAAGTTTTTACATAAAAAGATGGCTAACGATAACCATCTTTCTCCGTTACATGTTATAATGTAACTATGCTCACAGTTAATTATTATAACGACTTTTTGAAATAGGTCAACAGAAAAATCAACTTTAGTTTCTATGAATTGAGTTTACCCTGATGACGATCCGGTCTATACCCCTAAAAAGTTATGGAGGATTTAGATTTTTTCCGGACTGTTAGCCAATTGTTCGGATAAGGGAAGAACAGGGTACAATCCAATCATGATGTATGCAGTTATTACTTATGCAAATATGCGAGGAATTCGTTCTATTGATCGTATTGTAGATTTATGTGAAAGAGATATTGCTTTTATCTGGCTTACTCAAGGGAGGAAGCCTAAAAGAGATGCATTTTATGATTTTAAAGGTAAGAAACTTACTTCAGATATTCTAGATGACTTAAACTATCAGTTTATGAGACGATTAAAAAAAGAAGGTTTTGTAACATTAAAAGAATTATTTATCGATGGAACAAAAATAGAAGCTAATGCCAATCGTTATACTTTTGTATGGCGTGGAAGCATTAATTATCATCTTGCAGGTCTTCTGGATTCTATAGATAAGCTTTATTCAGACTATAACTCTTTTTTACAAGATAATGGATTTGGTGAGAAGTACGAGCTTGGAAATGCACAGATGTTTGTGATTGACGGAATTGATAAAGTCAGAGATATTATTGAAAAGAACAGAAAAAGAAAGATTACAAAACATAAAAAAAGCTATCTAATAACCGTATTATAGAGATTGATAACTGTTCGCCTATTGAAATACTTAAGCTTCAGAAAAATCTTATGGTTATTGCTGACGGAGAAGGTATTGTATTTGTTAACGGAAATGGCAAGAGAAAGCCAAAACTCCAACAACTCTATGAAGAGCTTGAACATTGTGGACAGCGATTAATGCACTATAAAGAATGCTTTGAGATTATGGGAAAAGATAGAAACAGCTACTCAAAAAAACTGATTTGGAAGCAACCTTTATGCGAATGAAGGAAGATCATATGTTGAACGGGCGACTAAAAGCCGGCATACAATGTACAGATAGCAGTAGAGAATTATTTTATTGTGCATGGTTATGTAAGTAATGATCGTACAGACTATAACACACTGATTCCTGTCCTTGAAAAGCATAAGAAAGCATTTGGAGAAGTGCTTGAAGAAGTTACGGCAGATAGCGGCTATTGTAGTGAGAAAAACCTCTTATATCTGAAAGAAAAATCAAATAGACAGTTATATAAAAACTACAGGATCACGAAAAACGAAAAACAAGAGCATACAGTAAAGATATAGGTAAATACTACAACATGAAGACAACAGTATTTGAGGATGAGCAAGTCTATATCTGTCATGACGGCCGTGAACTGAGACATATCAACACAGAAAAGAAAGAACAGAATGGTTATACACAAACATATGAAGTATATGGATGTTCAGACTGTAGTGGATGTGAACATAAGTCTAAATGTTTATACAAGTATAATCCTGATAAAGATATTGATAAGAATAAAGTAATGAAGATCAATGAAGTATGGGAAGAGCTCCGAGAGAAGTCACATGCTAACATACAGAGTGAAAAAGGTATTCTGAAACGACAGATACGCTCTATTCAAACAGAAGGTCATTTTGGAGATATTAAAGAGAATGAAGATTTCCGACGCTTTAACTATCGTACTTCAGATAAGGTTTATAAAGAATTTATGCTTTTTGCAATAGGAAGAAATATAAATAAATATCATCGTTTTCTCTATGCCAAACTAAAGAAATTTGAAGGAAAACTACAGGAGAAAACAGCATAGTAAAAAAATGCAAAAGCAAAAATTTCAGCCAAGGGGGTTTTATGCCCAAAAAAACAGACAGTATTATAGAAAAGAAAATATCCTGACAAAGTCACAAAGCCAAAATGCCTTGTATTTGTCAGGATATTTCTATTTTTGTTCTGTAGGGATTAAAAATTCAGTATTTCCCGACAGCCCCAAAAATTTTTATCTGCTCTGTGTCCAAACACCGCTTCCGTCTACATAGTAGCGATTGTTATCAACCCACTGATTTGTAAGCATCTTACCGAGATTGCTTCCACCCTCTGTGCTGAGCCAATACCACTTACCTGAATATGGGCTCTTAAGCCAACCGGTCACCATATAACCTCTGTTATCAAAATAGTACCAGTTGCCGCCTATCTGTCGCCAGTTGTTTGTTGTATATGTTCTGTCGGCATTGATATACCACCAGCCCTACATTGTCCTTTAACCAAGCGCCTGTATTACCTGCACTTGAACCGTTAGGGTCCTGTAGAACTTCCGTTATTTGAACTTGACTGTCCGCCAAGGCTTGCTAAAAATATCTTCATCTACATCAAACTCATCTGACTCTGTCCAGTTACCCTTAGTACCGTTGCTTGCGTACCGCACGAATCTTTACAGTATAGCTTCCCTTACCGTACTCACGGATCTTGCTCATGGAAGTCATAGCTTGTTCCCTGATGTTGTGATATTGTCCTTGATTGAATTGTTACGATAAAGCTTTACTTCATACTGCTTTGCGTAATTTGCACTTTCCCATGTAACTACAGGACTGTCATCATCACCCCATGAAATATCGTTTACTTCCAATGCACCGCTATCACCTGCGCTTGTCTTTGGAAGAGTTACTGTGATTGACATATTTCCGCTTGTTGTAGAAACTTTAGAGATTGTAGCGCCCTTACCTGTAGCATCATTAAGTGTAATATTACCTGAAGGAGTTCCCTTAAATGTATAGTCCTCATCAGGCTTTTACCTTGATAGTAACCTTAGGTTTCTTACCGAAGTCGGTGTTTGTAATAGAAGAGACTTTTACATCGTCAACTCCTGCACTGTCACTGTCTACATCAATGTTTCCGGCATTCATACCCGGTGCAAGATCGTAATTTATATTGATCCTTACATTCTGTACAACTGTCTTTGTGTTTCTGGCAAAAGCCACACCGGTCATTCCAAGAATCATGGAAGCCGTTAAAACAACTGAAGCCACTTTTTTAATATGGTTTCTTATCATATTTTTCCTCCATTCTGCAGGTTATCCTGCGAAATAAATCTTTTAATGTTATGACTATATTCTAAAGTATTTTTTTAGTAGAAAAATATAGTCCTTTAGACTTAAGTTTATCTTACTATATTGTAACTAATTTTTGAATTTCGACGAAAATAACAGAATAAATTTTTAAAGAATAACGGAATATTATTTACGAAAAGGTATTTTATTGTAATTATCTGTATTCACGTGAAGAATTTAATTTATAAAATACTCTGCATTGTACTTGATTTCTTGAATGAAATAAGGTATAAATAAAAATATAGTTAGGTAAACCTAATTATAAAAATAAAATAACCTAATTCATTAGGAGGGGATAATATGTTTAAAAGAAATTTGAGTATACTTATTGCGACCAGAGGAATGGCTTTATCACTTTGTGCATGTGCAGGAGGGAAAACTTCAGATACTAATGCTACTGCACAAAAATACAGAGTCAAAGTCAATGGAGGAAACATCAAAAAGCAAGCAGTGATACCATGAATAAGAAGAATGTGGTTGTTACAACTTCATTTTTACAGGATATGGTAGAACAACTTGCAGGTGATACTGTTAATGTAGAGCTTATAATACCTGCCGGAGAGGATCCGCATTTATATGTTGCAAAGCCTGAGGACTATACAAAACTTAGTTCTTCAGATCTTACACTTTATCATGGACTTCATTTTGAAGGTAAAATGGTGGAGGCACTTGAAGCTAAAGGCGAGGCTGTGAGCAGAAATTTTTCCGAAAAGATCGTATAGGAACAATGGATGAAGACGGACAAGTTATTACAGATCCGCATTTCTGGTTTGATATAGGACTTTATAAGATGGCTGTAGAAGCTGCAGGTGAATCACTTGAAAATTTGAACCCTGAATATAAGGATAAGTATGAAGAGAATAAGACAAAGTATTTGGAGGAACTTACAAAGCTTGATGAGTATGTAAAGGAGAATATTTCTTCAATACCTAAGGAGAGCAGATATTTGATTACACCTCATGATGCATTTAATTATTTCTCAAGAGCATATGACATAGAAGTAAAAGCACCTCAAGGTGTAAGCACCGAATCGGAGGTGGCAAATCAGGATATACAAGAAACTATAGATTTTATAGTGGAACATAAAATAAAAGCTATATTTGCAGAATCTACAACAGACCCTGCACGTATGGAAAAAGTTAAGAGAAGGTGCAATGCAAAGGGAGCGGATGTAAAAAAATCGTAAGCGGTGAAGGAAATGAGTTGTTCTCAGATTCTTTGGCACCAAAGGGTGAAGACGGAGATACATATATTGATATGTATAAGCATAATGTAAAAACTTATTACCGATAATTTAAAATAGTACCTTTTGAGGTTAGATATGGAAAAAGTATTGATACATTTGGAAGACTTTTACAATGGCATATACAGATATTCCTGTAATATGGGATATGGATCTCGATATTTATGAGGGTAGTATTACTGCAATAATAGGGCCAAACGGCGCCGGTAAATCCACCTTGATGAAGGGAATACTTGGGCTTATGAAGCCTATTTCAGGTAAAGTAAGTATTATGGGTAAGTCTCATAAGGAGGTATATAAGCAGATTGCTTATATACCTCAAAACCACCACGGTAAACTGGAATTTTCCCACCACGGTGATTGATGTGGTGACAATGGGTAGATATGCGGGACTTGGCTTATTTAAAAAGAGTAAATGCTTCTGAAAAAAAGAAAAAGCTTTGGAAGCATTGAAAAAAATGAAAATGGAAGATTTTTGCATCCAGACAGATTTCAGAACTTTCAGGGGGACAAAAACAAAGGGTATTCATAGCAAGGGCAATTGCTCAGAATGCCCTTATTTACTTTATGGATGAACCGCTTGCAGGAGTTGATAAGAAAAACAGAGAATATAATTATAGAAACAATGAGAGAGTTTAAAAAAGAGGGAAAGACCATTATAGCGGTACACCATGATTTAAATACCCCTATGCGAATATTTCGATCATGTAATTATGGTTAATAAGCAGCTTATAGCAAGCGGAAGGACCGAGGAAACCTTTGTAAAAGAGAATATAGATGCGACATATGGGGAGTAGGCTATGAATATAAGTATTATTACACAGTATTCGTTTATTGTGGTTGCGATAGGAACAATGCTGCTTGCCATGGCAACAGGTATAGTCGGAACGATAAGTATTTTAAAGGGGCAAAGTCTGATAGGTGATGCTGTAGGTCATGCATCACTTCCCGGAATAATTCTGGCATTTATGATATCCGGAAGAAAAAGTTCTCTTATTTTAATGCTTGGTGCAATAGTGGCAGGCATAGTCGCTTTTTTACTGATACAGATTATTTCGGAAGGCTCAAAGATAGAAGCGGACACCGCAATGGCTGTCATTTTATCTGCAATGTTCGGTATGGGTATGGTATTAAAAAGTTATATACAGGGTAATCCGAAATATCAGGGAGCTTCACAGTCGGGACTTGCGAGCTATATATTCGGACAGGCGGCATATATACTAAGAGAAGATGTTTATATAATACTTACAGTATCGATTATATCTCTTGCCCTGTTTATACTGTTTTTACAAAGAGATAAAGGTATATGTTTTTTTGATATGGTTTATGCGTATACAATAGGGATAAATTCAAGGCTTACCTCTCTTCTTATAATGATAATAACCATGATTTTGATTGCGGCAGGTCTAAAGGCGGTGGGTGCCATTCTTATAAGCAGTATGCTTATAACACCTGCGGTTACAGGTTTGCAATGGAGTAACAGTTATGAGAAAGTCTTAGTGATTGCGGCGGTAACAGGAGCCGTATCTGCCTTTTTAGGTACTTTTATAAGCAGTGCGGTGAAGGGATTTTCCACAGGACCAAGCATTATACTTATTATGTCTGTCATTGCTCTCTTTTCTGTATTGTTTGCACCGAGAGGTATTGTGAGAATGCTTTTAAATATTAGGAAGATGAGGGTAGGGAAATGATTGAATCTTTGTATATTCTTATAATAACCTCTCTTGCCTGTGCTGTTTTGGGAGTGTTTTTAGTGTTAAGAAGACTTTCAATGGTTTCTGATGCAATCTCACATTCCGTCCTTCTTGGAATAGTTATAGGATATTTTGTTACTAAAGATATAGGGAGTGTTTTATTAATAATAGGAGCAAGTCTTTTCGGTGTTTTAACGACTGTTTGTATAGAGTTACTGATAAAAAGTAAAAGAGTGACGGAAGATGCTTCTGAAGGTATAATTTTTCCGCTGTTTTTTCGATAGCCGTTATACTTATTACAAGATATGCAAGAAATGTACATCTGGATACTGAGATGGTTTTTGATTGGAGAAATTATACTGGCTCCGCTTCATAGAATAAATTTCCTTGGATTAAGCCTTCCAAAGGCTTTGGTACAGATGGTTTTTGTGCTTTTGATAAATACAGTATTTATAGCGGTCTTTTTTAGAAAACTGAAAATAAGTTCATTTGATCCTGTATATGCCGGAGTGGCCGGTATTGCAGGGGCAGGTCTTTATTATGTTTTTTTATGGCTTTGGTTTCATTTACTGCAGTTTCTGCGTTTGAGTCGGTAGGTGCGATACTTACAATATCCTTTTTTTATTTCACCGGTCGCAAGTGCATATCTGATTTCAAAGGACCTTAAAATAACAATATTTTTTGCTACTGTATATGCAGTAGTTAATTCTTGCATTGGTTATTTTCTTGCTGTAAAATTTAATGTATCCATGTCGGGAATGTGTGCTTTGGTTTCGGGTTTAACATTTATGATAACCATTGCAGTATATCCGGGTGGAATCATTACTAAGATGATAAGATATATTAAAAACAAAAAAATCGTTTCAGTAGAGAACTTTTTGATTTTACACATAGATAATCATACAGGAAAGAAAAAAATGCTCTCGGTGAATTGGGATACAGTACAATTAGAGAGCATATTGCCTGGTCCGACAGAAAGCTCAAATATGTTTTGGACAAGTTGATAAAAAAAGGATATGTTTATCGTGCAAAAGAAAGAGGTGTATATTCCCTGACTGAAACGGGTAAAAAATTAAGTGATGATATAAGAAAACATTACGGACTCAGAGTAAGGGAAAATGATATGGCTAAGATAGACACCGGTAGAGATGATTATATTTCAGCAATTTATGAACTTATTGAAAAAAAGGAAATTGCAACAAATAAAAAGATCTCGGAGATTTTGGGAGTAAAGGCTGCATCTGTAAGTGAGATGTTAAAAAAACTGGTAGAAGAGGGAGAAGTATATACTGAGAATAAGTCGATTCTTTTGACGGAAACAGGTAAAATGAGGGCCAGAGCATTGCTGACAAAGCATAGATTGTGGGAATTGTTTCTGGTGGAATATCTGGGTTATTCATGGCAGGATGTCCATGAGGATGCAAAAGCTTTGGAGTATGTCACTTCAAACGGACTAAAGGACAGACTGAATGAATTTCTAAATAAACCTATGCACTGCCCACACGGAAATGAAATATACGAAAATCATCCGGAGACCGATAAATTAAAAAAGCTTTCGGAGGTATCAAAGGGGATTTCCTGCCGCCTTCATAAAGTTGAAGATGACAGGGATTTGATTGAATATCTGGAAGAAAAAAAGATTGCTTTAGGAGATGAATTTGTGGTAAAGGATATCGATGATTTTGACGATTCTATACTTGTAAGCTCTGCAACTGAGAATAAGCATATTGCAGGCAAAGCTGCTGTAAGGATGATGGTTGAAATTATTTAATTTTTTATTTGGAGGATGGAAATTTGAAATTTGGTGTAAGAGCTCACGACTTCGGGAAATATGATGCAAAAATTCTTGCAGAGAAGATTAGAGAAAACGGGTTTGAAGCTGTTCATTTGGCTGTAAAAAAATCTTTGCCGGGAATGAACGGAAATATTGATGTAACGCAGGAGAATATTGAATATATAAAAGATGCTTTTTGCGGAATGGAAATAAGTGTTTTGGGCAGCTATATCGACTTTACCACGGATGATGAAGATGTATGGGAAAAGCATAGAGATGAGTTTGTTGCGGCACTTAAAATAAGCAAACCTCTTGGAGCATTATATGTAGGAAGTGAAAGTTCTTACGGAGAAGTGGATATGGAAAACAAGGTAAGGCTTTTTCCGAAGCTTCTAAAAAGACTTGATGATGTTTTAAATGAAGCCGATAAATATGGTGTCTATGTGGCAATGGAGCCTGTGGCATCACATACGCTGTATAATGCGGAATGTACGGCTAAGATGCTGAATACATTAAGCAGTGAGAGATTAAAGATAATATTTGATCCGCTAAATGTACTTACAAAGGAGAGAGTGGATTCACAGGAAGCTCTTTGGAAAGAATGTATAGATGCATTCGGAAAGGAAACAAAAATTATTCATTTAAAAGACGGTATTTTTCCTGATAAAGGCAGACATGTGGCATGTAAGCTCGGTGAAGGTATTATGAGATATGATATCATTAAAGACTGGCTTAAAAAAAGAAAAAAACCGGATATCAGTGTAATAAGAGAAGAAGAAAGAGCTGAATATGCAAAGGAAGATCTTGCATTTATGAAAAATCTTTTCAGATAAGAAAAAGAGGCTGTAGCATTTGCTACAGCCTCTTGGAATTTATAAATCTTTTAAAGTATTAGTCTCACCTTAGGTCCTGCAGACTACTAAAAGCTTTGCCGGCCTCGTTTGTCTCATACTTCTTGAAGTTCTTTGCGAATCTTGAAGCAAGATCCTTTGCCTTGATTTCCCAATCGGCAACATTTGCATATGTATCTCTTGGGTCAAGGATCTTTGTATCAACGCCCTCAAGCTCTGTAGGAACCTCAAAATCAAAGTAAGGAATCTTCTTTGTAGGAGCATTCTTGATTGCACCGCTAAGGATTCCGTCGATGATACCGCGAGTATCCTTGATAGAGATTCTCTTTCCTGTTCCGTTCCATCCTGTATTTACAAGATAAGCCTTTGAACCGTTCTTTTCCATTCTCTTTACAAGCTCTTCAGCGTACTTTGTAGGATGAAGCTCAAGGAATGCCTGTCCGAAGCAAGCTGAGAATGTAGGTGTAGGCTCTGTGATACCGCGCTCTGTACCTGCAAGCTTAGCTGTAAATCCGCTGAGGAAGTAGTACTGTGTCTGCTCAGGTGTAAGGATTGATACAGGAGGAAGTACTCCGAACGCATCTGCTGAAAGGAAGATTACATTCTCTGCAAAAGAGGACCGTGTGATATAGGCTTAACTATATTCTCGATATGGTCGATAGGATATGAAACTCTTGTGTTCTCTGTCTTGCTTCCGTCATTAAAGTCAATCTTACCGTTCTCATCAAGAGTAACGTTCTCTAAAAGAGCATCTCTTCTGATAGCATTGTAGATATCAGGCTCAGACTCCTTGTCAAGGTTGATAACCTTGGCATAGCATCCGCCTTCATAGTTGAATACACCGTTGTCATCCCAACCGTGCTCATCATCACCGATAAGAAGTCTCTTAGGATCTGTTGAAAGAGTTGTCTTACCTGTTCCTGAAAAGACCGAAGAAGATAGCTGTATTCTCACCGTTCATATCTGTATTTGCTGAACAGTGCATTGAAGCAATTCCCTTTAAGTGGAAGATAGTAGTTCATCATTGAGAACATACCCTTCTTCATCTCACCGCCGTACCATGTGTTAAGAATAACCTGCTCACGGCTTGTGATATTGAAAGCAACAGCTGTTTCTGAATTAAGACCAAGCTCCTTGTAGTTGGCTACCTTTGCTTTTGAAGCATTGTAAACTACGAAGTCAGGCTTGAAGTTCTCAAGCTCCTCGGCAGTCGGCTGAATAAACATATTTGTAACGAAATGTGCCTGCTAAGCAACCTCAACGATGAAAACGAACAGACATTCTTGTGTCCTTGTTTGCACCACAGAAAGCGTCTACTACATAAAAGCTTCTTGTTTGAAAGCTCGTTCTTTGCAAGGTCCTTTAAAAACTTTCCAAGAATCCTCTGAAAGCGGATGGTTGTCATTTGCATAATCTGCAGATGTCCACCAAACTGTATCTTTTGAATTCTCATCCATAACTATAAATTTATCTTTAGGGGAACGACCTGTGTAGATACCTGTTAATACGTTAACGGCACCAAGCTCACTAACCTGTCCCTTTTCATAGCCTGATAATGCAGAATCTGTCTCGGCTGCAAATAATTCATCATAAGATGGATTGTGTACTATCTCTGTAGTGCCTGTGATGCCATACTGAGTTAAATCAATATTTGCCATAATAATCCTCTTTTTCTATAATTCATTTATTTTGTTATCATGAAACCCGGGTGAAAAGGTATTTTCCCTTGATACAAAAATATAAAGTCATGTACTCTTTGAAGTACAATAACCTTATTAGAATATACATAACAATTTGGAAAAAATCAATAATATTTTGAACTTTGTTAAAAAAAATACGAAATAAAAAAGCACCGAACGAATCAGTGCTTTAAAATAATCAAAATATTATATTTTTTTGATATTTGTGAAATGGCATTTTCCTTGACCATTACTTTGAAATGTTCTTTATAATAGTCTTCACTGAATGCGGTAGCGGAAAGCTTCACACCGTATTCTGAAAGAATATTTGCTGCCGAGGCGAAATCCTTTTTATTCTCATTCTTTTTTAGAACCAGAATAAAGCGTTTATTTACCTCATCCTTATATAAAGTGTTTTCACCTGAATAGATCTTTACCGCCTTTATACTCTATAAGTTCATCTAAAGTTTCAAAAAGAGTATGCTCTTAAATAGCTTTCCTGTTCTTCAGACTTATCAGTTTCATCAAGATCGAGCGCACCCTCTAAAAGATTATTAAACTTCATATCAAAAGAGGCAAACACATCATCAGCCATAGTCGGAGAGAACTTTGCAAAACGTGTATCCAGTTCATCCGGATCGTCAACTTTTGTTACATATATAATAATGCTTTCATTTGAGAGAGGAACCGCCTCTATCATAAGAGGAGAGTCATCCGCATCAAATCCTACCTCATAAGAGGCTTTGCTTAGCATTTCCTGAAACAATGCCTTGGCATTGTCACTGCCGTAGGCCAATTCAACTACATTTAAATTTCTGTTTTCCAAATCCACATTTGACAGTGTACATCTTATCTGGTTGGTACTAATCCTTTCAATTCTCAAGGTATCACCCCTTTCTATAGGAATTGTACAAATATATTGTACTTATGTTTTACAATTATGTAAAGAGAGTAAGTGCCTAAAGAAGAGCACAAAAAAAGCAGGTGATGGGAATCGAACCCACGTATTCAGCTTGGAAGGCTGATGTTCTACCATTGAACCACACCTGCAAAAAATTACTTTGTCATGATATCAAAACGAGAGATGAATGTCAAGTGGAAAAAATAGAATAAATATGAATTTTGTGTATATTTTTTAATACATTCCTGTTTGTCTTAAAATATTTTAGAAATAATAAAATATAATTAGATAAGTATTGAAAAGCATATAGAAAAAAATGTTAAAAATACAAGCTACATTATTAGGTTTTTGTAATTAAAACTGCATAATTCAGAGAGGAGATTTACAATGCTACTAATTGGTAATGGAAGGGTAGTTACTGGAAATCAGGAACAGCCATTGATTGAGGATGGGTCTGTAGTACTGGATGGCAACACAGTTTTAGAGGTTGGAAACTACCGTGATTTGAAGGAAAAATATGCGGATGCAACTTTCGTGGATGCAAAGGGCGGGCTCATAATGCCGGCATTCATCAACACACACGAGCATATTTATTCTGCAATGGCAAGAGGCATGAGCATCAACGGTTACAACCCAAACGGATTCTTGGAGATCCTGGACGGCTTCTGGTGGACCATGGACAGAAATTTAGACAACGAGCTCACATATCTTTCTGCTATGACTACTTATATTGACTGCATCAAGAATGGTGTTACAACTATTTTTGATCATCATGCAAGCTTCGGTGAGATCGAGGGAAGCCTTTTTGCTATTGAAAAGGCTGCAAGGCAGACAGGTGTTAGAAGCTGTCTTTGCTATGAGATATCCGATCGTGATGGCGAAGACAAGATGAAAGTACTGTTAAGGAAAAACGTTGATTTTGCAAATCATGCAAAAAAAGACGATTCAGACATGATTGCAGGTATGATGGGAATGCATGCAAGCTTCACAATTTCTGACAAGTCAATGGAATATGCTATGTCAAGAAAGCCGGAAGATATCGGATGCCATATCCACGTAGCTGAAGGTATTGAAGATTTGCATTCATGCTTGAAAGTACACAACCAGAGAATTGTTGACAGATTATATGACTGGAAGGTTCTTGGCGATAAGTCATTGCTTGCACACTGTATTTATATTAATCCACACGAGATGGATCTCATCAGAGATACAAACACTTGTGTAGTACATAACCCTGAGTCAAACATGGGTAATGCATGCGGATGCCCTCCGACAATGGAGCTCGTTCACAGAGGAATCGTATGCGGACTCGGAAGTGACGGTTATACACATGACGTTTTGGAGTCATGGAAGGTTGCAAATGTGCTTCATAAGCACCATTTATGCGATCCTAATGCGACTTTGGGGCGAAGTTCCAAAGATGCTCTTTGAGTACAATGCAAATATTGCAAACAGATACTTTAAGAAGTCGCTTGGAGTATTAAAGCCGGGCGCGAAAGCACTGATGTTATTAGTTGTTGATTATACACCGAATACACCCTATGAACGCTTCAAATATCAATAGCCATCTATTGTTCGGAGTATGCGGAAAGGATGTTAGAACTACAATTGCAAACGGAAATATCTTGATGAAAGATAGAGAGCTTCTTCACATTGATGAAAAAAAGAAGTACTTGCTAAGGTAAGAGAAGGCGCTATGAGACTTGCAAAATAAGATCAATGGAAGGGGAAAATGCATAATGGGCGATATAATGACACCGATTCCTTTTGATAGGATCATGGGAAGACTCCTTGATGAGATGGAAAAAGAAGGCTCTTGTTACGGAGTAAAGAAAGCTTATAAGGCTGATAAGAATAAATTTTACACTATTTTCGGAAGAAAATTGGAGACACAGATAGGTCCTGCAGCAGGTCCTCATACACAGCTCGCACAGAATATTATCGCAGGATATTATGCAGGTGCAAGATTCTTCGAGCTTAAGACAGTTCAGAAGATGGACGGTAGAGAGCTTGCAGCTTGCGTTGCCAAGCCATGTATTACAGCTGAGGATGAGTGCTACAACTGTGAGTGGTCTACAGAGCTTACAGTTCAGGAGGCTTTTGATGAGTATATCAAGGGTTGGTTTGCACTTAAGGTTATCTCAAAGGAATGGGATCTTGGCGGTAGCGACGGCTTCCAGTTCAACATTTCAGTAGGTTACGATCTTGCAGGTATTAAGCTTCCTAAGGTCGATAATTTCATCAACGGAATGATGGATGCTTCAGAAACACCTATATACAAAGAGTGTAAGGAATATCTTGAGAAGAATTTAAGCAAGTTCAAGAAGTTTACAAAGGCTGATCTTGACGCTATCACTCCTGATATTGTAAATTCCTGTAACAGTATCTACATTGCATGGATGTCCTCCACAGGAGATCGAGGCTATTGCATCATACCTTATTACAGAAAAAGGGATTAAATACATTTGTAAAATGTAACCCTACTCTTCTCGGATATGAAGTTGTAAGAGAGATGCTTGACAGCATGGGATATGACTACATTGCGTTTACAGATCTTCACTTTAAAGAGGATTTACAGTACTCGGATGCAGTTCCTATGTTAGAGAGACTTATGGCACTCGCTTCTTCAAAAGAACCTTGAGTTCGGTGTTAAGATTACAAATACATTCCCGGTTGATGTAAAGAACAATGAACTTCCGTCACAGGAAATGTATATGTCAGGAAAGTCACTTTATCCACTTTCACTTCTTGTTGCGAGAAATCTTTCAAGAAGCTTTAACGGCAAGCTTAGAATTGCATATTCAGGTGGTTGTGATTACTTCAATATAGATAAGGTTGTCGGCAGTGGAATTTGGCCTGTAACAGTTGCTACTACTATCTTGAAACCGGGCGGATATCAGAGATTTATCGAGATGTCAGAAAAACTTGAAAAGCCTGAGATTAAGGCTTGGTCAGGAATTGATGTAGAGGCTCTTGAGAAGCTTGTTTCAGAGGTTAGAAGTGATAAGCATCACGTTAAGCCTGTTAAGCCGCTTCCAAACAGAAAGGCTGATAAGAAGGTTCCTTACCTTGATTGCTACATGGCACCTTGTGTAAACAGATGTCCTATCAATCAGGATATTACAACTTACGGAATCCTTGTTAATGAAGGAAAGTATGAGGATGCTCTTAATGTCATCTTAGAGAAGAACCCGCTTCCATTCATGACAGGTCATATCTGTACACATACATGTCAGAGTGCTTGTACAAGAAATCACTATGAAGAAGATGTGCAGATCAGAAGAAATAAGCTTTATTGCAGACAGAACGCATTTGAAAAAGGTTGTACCTACTTTTAAAGAGCGCTGATAAGAAGAACTTAAAGGTTGCTGTAGTAGGTGGTGGTCCTGCAGGTATCGCGCAAAGATTCTTCCTTGCAAGAGAAGGTGTGGATGTTACTGTATTTGATGAGAGAGATACTATGGGTGGTGTTGTTGCAAAACATCATTCCGGGATTCAGAATTCCTGCTGATGATATCCAAAGAGACGTAGAGCTTGCAAAGGCTTACGGAGCAAAGTTTGTTACAAACAAGAGAATTGATGATATAAAATGCACTTAAGGCTGAAGGCTTTGATAAGGTTATTCTTGCAATCGGTGCACATAAGGAGCTTCCACTTGAGCTTGAAGAAGGAAAGGCACAAATGCACTTCACTCTTAGAGGACTTCAAAAAAAGACTGAAGGAAAGATGGATCTTGGCGAGAATGTTATCGTTGTAGGTGGTGGAAACACAGCTATGGACGTTGCAAGAGCGACTAAGAGAGTTCCGGTGTTAAGAATGTATACCTTGCATACAGAAGAAATGCAAGATATATGCCTGCTGATGAGGAAGAACTTAACGAGGCAATTGAGGACGGCGTAGAGTTCGTTACACTTGTTTCTCCAAAAATCATTCAAGGGCGGAAAGCTTGTATGTGCTAAGAATGTACTTGGTGAGCCTGATGCAAGCGGTAGAAGAGGTGTTAAGGAGACAGACGAACTTGTTGAATTACCATGTGATACACTTATCGCATCTATCGGTGAGAGTGTAAGAGGTGACTTCTACACAAGCAACGGCATTGAGATCGACAAGAAGAATCTTCCGGTACTCGATCCTGTTACTCTTGAGACAAATGTTAAGGGAGTATATGTCGCAGGTGACGGCGCTAAGGGCGCATCTGTTATTGTAAAGGCTATTGCTGACAGTAAGAAGGTTTGCGAGGCTATCGTAAATCATGCAATCGGTGAGCTTAAGATTTCTGATACTACTGATGAGAAGGTATACTCATACAGAGGAATCCTTGAAGAGGTAGAGGAGAAGAAGGCTGACAACAGATGTTTAGCTTGTGACTATATTTGTGAGAATTGTACAGAGGTTTGTCCAAACAGAGCTAATGTATATGTTAATGTAAAGGGTAGCCATCAGATAGTTCATGTGGATTATATGTGCAATGAGTGCGGTAACTGTGAGACATTCTGTCCATACGCTTCTGCACCATACAAGGATAAGCTTACATTATTCGCAAGTGAAGAAGACATGCTTGATTCAGAGAATGACGGTTTTGTAATTGTTAAGGGAAGCAAGGATGTTAAGGTAAGAATTGACGGACAAAATCTTGTATATAGAATAGGCGAGAGCAATGACAAGCTCAATTATAGATATGCTGAACTTATCGACACTATCTATAATGAATATGAGTATTTGCTCCTATAATATAGACTGAGATAAAATATGATATAGTTAAGATATGCCACCCCTAAAAAGTGGCATATTTTTGCTATGTAAGGAGATAATATGAAGAGAGTTTTTTTATTAAGGGTGGAAAAAAATAGTAAATTCCAAAGAAAGCTTTTGTTGCCGATATACTCATTGAAGATGAGAAAATAAGCAAAAGTATTTAAAAAAACGGTGAGGTAGCTAAGCTTGATGAAGATACAAAGGTAGTAGATGCTTCCGGTAAGCTTTATTTTTCCCGGGATTTATTGATGCACATACACATTTTTGAATTGCATGTGGCAGGCACAGTGACGTGTGATGATTTTTATTCAGGAACAAGAGCGATGATAAGCATGGAACTACAACTATTATAGATTTCGGCACCCAATATAAGGGAGAAACTCTTAACGAAGGCATGGACAATTGGCTTAATAAGGCTAAAGACGGAGTATTCTGTGACTATGGAATACATATGTCAATCAGTGATTGGAATGAAGAGGCTAAACGCCAGTGTCAGGATATGATGGACAGAGGCGTTACCACTTTTAAAATTTACCTGACATATGACATTCTTCTGCATGACAATGAGGCTTTTGAAGTACTACAAAGACTTAAGGAAGTAGGAGCCATTACAGGAGTACATTGTGAGAATGCCGGACTTATATTTGCACTTCAGCAGGAATTTGTGGAAGCGGGATTACAGAACAAGGTTTCATCTCATTATAAGACCAGACCGGCCGCTGCAGAGGCGGAGGCTATTAACAGAATACTTCATCTTGCAGAAGTTGCAGGGAGCGATATAATTGATGTCCATTTGACCTGTAAGGAAGGACTTGATGAGATAAGGGCTGCAAGAGAAAGAGGACAGAAGGTATATGCGGAGACCTGTCCACAGTATCTTACTATGACCAACAGTCTGTATGAGTTACCCGGATTTGAAGGAGCTAAGTATGTTATAGCGCCACCACTTAGAGAACAGTCCGATATTGATGAGCTTTGGAAGGCTATTGCGGACGGAGAAATTCAAACTGTAGCAACAGATCACTGTTCTTTCACATATGAGCAAAAGAAACTTGGAATGGAAGATTTCAGAAAGATTCCGGGAGGAATGCCGGGTGTAGAGACAAGAGGTATTGTAATGTATTCCGAAGGTGTTGCTGCGGGCAGAATCAGTGTAGAAAAGATGTGTGAAGTGCTTTGTGAGAACCCTGCAAAACTCTACGGACTTTATGACAGAAAGGGATTCATAGAAGAAGGCTTTGATGCCGATATCGTCATATTAGATCCCTAATGCGCAGACTAAGATTACTGCCGCTACTCAGGTTTCAAAATGTGACTATGCACCGCTTGAGGGTAAGGTTCTGAGCGGACATATCGACACAGTATTCTTAAGAGGTAGCGAAATAGTTGACAATACCAAAAATCAAAGATACTCCTGAAGGTAAGTTCTTAGCAAGAAAGCCGTATCAGAAATTTTTATAATAATCCGGTTTTTAGACGCCATGATTTATTCTGTATTTAAATAAATCATGGCGCTTTTTATTGATTTTTATAGTATAATGCTCTAATATAGAAAAAAATTGGTGTAGCGGATTGGCTCAAACCGTTACGGAATATAGAAGGGGAAATATGCAACTTATTGATACAAAAAGATGCCGTAGGGCATATGCTCTGTCATGATATAACGCAGATCATAAAAAGGTGAGAAAAAAAGGTCCCTGTGTTCAGAAAGGGACATATAATAAGAGAAGAAGATGTGGAGGTACTGCTTTCAGTTGGTAAGGATCATATCTATATCTGGGAAGTAAATGAAAATATGTCGCATGAAAAATGATGCAAGACTTATGCTTTTATGATATGTGTAAGAATGAACATCTTACAAGAGATCCGGATATAAAAAGAGGGTAAGGTCGAGTTGATTGCAGAATGTGACGGACTCTTAAAGATAGATAAGGAAAGAATCAACAAGCTCAATTCACTTGGTGAAATGATGATTGCGAGTATACATGATAACTTCCCTGTAAAGGCCGGTCAGCATCTTGCAGGTATGAGAGTCATACCGCTTATTATAGAAAAAAAGAAAAATGGAAAAGGCAAAGGAAATTGTGGGAGATAAGCCACTCTTTGAACTTTTTACCATACAAACAAATGAAAGTCGGAATAGTGACTACAGGTAATGAAGTTTACTACGGAAGAATAAAGGATACATTTACACCTGTTGTCATAAACAAAATGAAAGAATACGGTGCCGAAGTTATAGCACATGAGATAAGCAGTGATGATGTGGAAATGGAGATAGAGTGCATAAAAAAGGTCATGGCTGCAGGAGTGGATATTGTACTTTGCACAGGCGGAATGAGTGTGGATCCTGATGATAAGACACCTTATGCTATAGGACAGAATGCAAGCAGGGTTATTACCTATGGTGCACCTGTACTTCCGGGTGCCATGTTTATGCTTGCTTACGGCGGTGAAAATGAAAATGTAACCTTTATGGGACTTCCGGGTTGCGTAATGTATGAGAAGAAAACAATATTTGATATTGTATTGCCAAGAATTATGGCAGGGGAAAAGGTGGAAAAGTCTGATATTGACTGTTTGGGAGTAGGCGGATATTGCATGCATTGTCCTGTATGCATATTCCCGAATTGTTCATTTGGTATGTCATAATTTTTTAAAGGAGCGAGGATATGGACAAGGAATTATACAAAGTTATAGCTGAGTCAAAGAAAAATGGATTAAGAACATTTGTATTTACATCATTGGGTGATAAAGATTATGGCAGTAAGGCTGTAATAAGAGAGGGAGAGCTTGTATGGATAAGTAAGGATACAAGCTTTTTCAAGGAAAATCTTGAACAGATAAAGGAAATAAATAAATCCGGTATGGTAGAGATAGCCGGTAACAGAGTATATGTAGAGCATATATGTAATACAAGCAAGATTGTAATTTGCGGTGCCGGTCATACAAGTATTGCTATGATTAAGATAGGTCAGATGCTTGGCTTTGAGATGGTAGTTGTAGAGGATAGAGAAGAATTTGCAGCCAAAGCAAAGAATGCAGGGGCAGACAGAGTTTGTTGTGAGGATTTTTTTCATCGGCACTTTCAAAAATTTGAATCCGACTATGATACATATTTTGTAGTAGTTACAAGAGGACATCAGTGGGATAAAGAATGTATCAGAGAAATCCTTAAGAAACCATATGCCTATGTAGGACTTATGGGTGCAAAGAGAAGAGTCGGCTTTGTACTTGATGCCATCAGAAGTGAGGGTTATGATGAAAAAGAAGATTGATGAAATCTATAGTCCGATAGGACTTGATATAAATTCAGAGACTCCCTGTAGAAATAGCTATTTCAATTTTTTGCCGAGATAATATCTGTAAAAAATGCAAAAAATAAAAATGTCGGCTATATAGACGGAATGCTTGAGAAGATAGAGAGCAGTGCCGAAAGAATGGTCATGGCTACTATAGTAGGAAAAAAAGGTTCAGCGCCAAGAGGTGTCGGAGCTAAGGCATTGTTTTTAAAAGACGGCAGCTTTGTCGGAACTATCGGCGGAGGAAAGGCCGAACATGACATTATGGTCAAGGTAGAAGATATACTTAAGAAAGAAGATGATATGCAACCATATTTATTAAATGTTGATCTTACAGATGATGAAGCGAGCATTGAAGGTATGGTTTACATGGAAGAATAGAAGTACTTCTTGAACTTGTTTAAGATTAAATATGAGAGATTGTTACAATAGAAAAATTGACTATATGAGAATCTCCGTTACCAACAGATGCAATTTCAGATGCACATACTGTATGCCTGAAACAAAAAAAGTGGAAGAGACTCTAAGCCTGGATGAAATATATGAAGTGGCATTTGCAGCAAGCGAATGCGGTATTACAAAGTATAAGATCACAGGTGGTGAGCCTCTTATAAGAGACGGTATAGTTGATTTTATAAAAAAGCTTCATACCTTGGATAATATAAAAGACATTACAATGACAACAAACGGGTTTTACCTTGAAAAGCTCGCTAAGGATTTAAAGAAAGCGGGACTTTCAAGTGTAAATATAAGTCTGGACACTCTTAAGAAAGAGAAATTTAAAAAAATTGCCGGTGTTGATGCATTAAATGATGTAATGTCAGGTATAAAAGAAGCTACTAAATGCAGGAATAAGTACAAAGATAAATACAGTAATACAAAAGGGTGTAAATGATGATGAGCTCTTTGATATTATAGAGCTTGCAAAGAATGATAAATTAAATATCAGATTTATAGAGATGATGCCTATAGGGCATGGCAAGGAATCAACAGGGGTAAGCAATGTAGAGATCCTTGAAAGAATAAAAGAAAGATACAATGTCGCCGATGATAATAAAAAAAGTATGGTAACGGTCCTGCAAAAATATATAAAACTTGAAGGATTTACCGGAGCTATAGGCTTTATCAGCGCAATGCACGGAAAATTTTGCGACAATTGTAACAGAATAAGATTTACATCTACAGGAAAACTAAAACCATGTCTTTGTTATGAATCAAATATTGATGTAAAGGATATTTTTAAAAAAATACTGAAATCGGATTCGAAAAAAAGCATAATATATTAAAAAAAAAAATTAGAGAATGTATAGCAGGAAAGCCCGAAGCTCATGCTTTTGAAGACTTGTCAAAGATCAGTGAAATGAAAGATATGGTAGAAATAGGTGGGTAATGGAAAATAATATAGAAGTTTTAGCAGTATGTATCAGTGAGAAAAAAGGTACTGAGAAAAAAGAAGTAGAAAAAATTGTATTAAAAGAAGACTGGGGCATCGAGGGAGATGCACATGCGGGAAAATGGCATAGACAGGTAAGTTTATTGGCATTTGAAAAAATAGATGCTTTCAGAAAAAAAGGTGCCGAAGTGGATTTCGGAGCATTTGGTGAGAATATAATTGTTGGTGGCGTAGACCTTAGAAGTCTGCCTGTGGGAACTGTCCTTGAAATAGGAGAGGCAAAGCTAAAAGTTACACAGATAGGCAAGGAATGTCACAGTCACTGCAATATATATAAAAAAATGGGGGACTGCATTATGCCGAGAGAAGGCATATTTGCAGAAGTATTAAAGGGGGGAGTTGTACAAAAAGGAGAGAGTATAAAAGTCATTGAAAAAGAAGAAGGTCCGTACAGAGTGGGTATAATTGCCGTTTCTGACAGAGCTTCGAAAGGCGAATATGAGGATAAATCAGGTCCTGTGATAAAGGAGTTGGTGGAAGCTGCCGGAATGGAGGTAGTTGATTATATTATAGTTCCGGACGAGAAAGGCCAAATAGCAAAAAAACTGTTGTATTTCAGTGATCAAAGACAGGTGGATTTAGTATTTACTACAGGTGGTACAGGATTTTCAAAAAGAGATGTCACTCCGGAAGCAACAAAGCAGGTTGTGGAAAGAGAAGTACCCGGTATAGGAGAGGCGCTTAGAGCCTATTCTCTTACAATCACACCGAAGGCTATGTTAAGTCGACAAACTGCAGGTATAAGAGGAAATACTCTGATAATAAATTTGCCGGGTAGTCCTAAGGCTTGTAAAGAGAACATTGAATATATAATGACACCGCTAAAGCATGGACTTGGAATATTGAGCGGTAGAGAGACAAATTAAAGACAAGAGGGAGATATTTATGAGATTGAAGAATATTTGTAAAGTGTTTAGTGTAGTTGCAGCATTGACATTAGCAGGTTGTGGAGGACAAAAGGCCGCAGAGAGCAAAGCTCCTGAGACTACAACAGCCCCAGAGAGCACAACAGCTGCCGAGACAAAGGCGGAAGAAACAACAAAGGCTGAGAGCACAGGTGATGCATCGGCAATAAATGTATTTGCGGCGGCATCACTTAAGGGAGCAATGGAAGAGATTATCTCCGAGTACAATAAGGCTAATCCTGATGTAAAGATTGCTTTAAATACAGATTCATCAGGTAAACTTCAGACTCAGATTGAAGAAGGATTTGCATGTGATATCTTCTTCAGTGCGGGAAAGAAGCAGATGGAGAAGTTAAAAGAAGGCGGATTTATCAAAGAAGGTACAGATGTTGATCTGCTTCACAATAAGCTTTGTATAGTAGCACCTAAGAACTCAGAGACCAAGGTTACAGGCATTGCCAATATAAAGGATGCCAAGTCAATATCAATCGGTGAAAGTAGCGTTCCTGCAGGTGCATATGCAAGAGAGGCGCTTTCAAAGGCGTATCCTGACCTTGGCATAAGCAAGGAAAGCACAGGTGCCGAGCTTCAGGAAAAGCTTGGACTTGAAGTGATTGAAAACTCTAATGTTACAAAAACACTTTTATCTGTTGTAGAGGGATTTGGTGAAGTAGGATTTGTATATGTTACAGATACTTATGGAAAAGATGATGTTCAGATCATTGAAAAGATAGATGAGAATCTAAGCGGAAAGATTACATATCCTTTAGCAAGAGTAAATAATGACGAAGCTGATGAGAAGATAAGTGCCGAAGCCGACAAGTTCTATGATTACTTAAAGTCAGATGATGTAAAGAAAGTATTTGAAAAATATTTATATGAATAATGTTTTAGCACATTTAGATTGGAGCCCTTTTTTTATAACTCTAAAAATAGGGCTTCTTTCTACAATAATATGTTTTTTTCTGGGTGTGGGACTTGCCTATGTCAGTCTTTACATGAACAAAAGGATAATGGCTATATTTGACAGCATACTTACATTGCCCATGGTACTTCCGCCTACAGTAGTGGGATTTTTTCTGCTTCTTATATTCAGCAGAAGAAGACCGGTAGGCATCTTTTTATACAGTAATTTCCATATAAAGATTGTGCAAAGCTTTATAGGTTGCGTACTGGCGGCATTCATTATAGCTTTTCCGCTAATGTATAAAAATGCCAAGTCGGCTTTTTTACAGCTGGATAAGAATCTTATATATGCAGGCAGAACTTTGGGGCTGTCGGAGTTTCAGATCTTCTTTAAAGTGGTATGTCCTATAACATCACCATCACTTTTTTCAGGTGCAATTTTAAGCTTTGCAAGAGCGATAGGAGAGTATGGTGCGACATCCATGCTTGCCGGTAATATATCGGGAAAAACCTCCACAATATCACAGCAGATAGCTTATCTTGTACAAATCAGAGCTATCTTGAAGCCGGAATATGGGTAGGTATTGTACTGTTTATCGCATTTTTAATAATGCTTTTGATGGAGTATATACAGAGGTAGTATGCTTGAATTAAATATAAAAAAGAAACTTAATAATTTTACTTTGGATATAGAATGTGAGCTCGACAGCAACAGAATAGGAATACTTGGTGGTTCAGGAGCCGGAAAAAGTATGATTTTAAAAATGCTTGCCGGTATTGAAAAACCTGATAAAGGCTATATAAAACTTGATGATCGGTTGCTTTTTGATTCTGAGAGAAAAATAGATATAAAACCTAAGGACAGAAATATAGGATATTGCTTTCAAAACTACGCACTTTTCCCGAATCTTACAGTGTATGAAAATATAGTTATAGGTCTTAGTAAGCCTGAGAGAGCCGATGCGGACAAGTTTCTTGAGAAGTTTGAGCTCACAAAAATAAAGGATTCAAAACCGAATAAGATAAGCGGTGGTCAGGCGGCAAGAGTTGCAATGGCAAGGATACTTATCAGAAGGCCTAAAGCATTACTTTTTGATGAGGCATTTTCTGCACTTGATATCTATCTTAGAGATCATATACAGGAAGAAATAGCACAGATCTTGGAAGACTTTGAAGGCAGTGCAATATTCGTTTCACACTCAAGAGATGAGGTATACAGGCTTTGTGACAGTACCATGGTAATTGATGCAGGTAAAATTTCAAATCTTGGAAATACAAAGAAAATATTTAAATACCCTGAGACAAAAATAACTGCAATACTTACAGGTTGTAAAAATATTTCCGATATAAGGTATATTTCAGATAATACTATAGAGGCTATAGATTGGGGAATAAAGTTTAAGTTTTTAAAAGAGCTGCCAAAGAATATAAATGCCATAGGCATCAGAGCTCATGAGTTCGTGCCTGTATGGGAAGAGACCGGTACCAATCTGATAGAGTTTAAATTAAAGAGTAGGGCAAAGCTGCCATTTGAGGATAATTATTATCTGTATACAAACGGAAATTCAGACATTACCTGGCTCGTGCAAAAGGATATAAAAGAAAAGATTGCCGGCAGGGGATTGCCCAAATTCCTACAGATAGATGAAGAAAATATATTATTGTTGAAATAGAATGGAGAATATATGGAATTTACACATTTTGATGATAACAAAAATGCGGTAATGGTGGATGTTTCAGATAAGGATATTACAAACAGAGTTGCTGTTGCAACAGGAAGAATTACTCTTTGTGATGAAGCCATGCAGGCGGTGATGGGTAAAAAGATAAAAAAAGGTGATGTACTTACAGTAGCTCAGGTTGCAGGCATTATGGGACAAAAAAGAACTTCAGAGCTTATTCCCATGTGCCATAATATAAATCTTACAAGTTCAAAGATAACCTTTGAAATTGAAGGAAATGATATAATAGTCTTCTCAAAATCAAAGACTACCGGTCAAACAGGTGTGGAGATGGAAGCATTGATGGGGGTAAATATTGCACTGCTTACCGTATATGATATGTGTAAAGCTATTGATAAGAGAATGCTTATAAGCGATATTCATCTTTTAGAGAAAACCGGAGGGAAAAGCGGAGATTTTTATTTTTAATAAAGAGTGAGGGTGTAACTTAGCTTTAAGTCGCACCCTCATTTTTAAAATATTATATTTAAGTATAAATGTTTTATTGTGCCGGCTTAATATAAGCTGTAGCTACATAAGCCTGTCCGCCATTGTAATTGATAATAGACCATGTTGAATCATGTTCTCCTGCATAATCTACACTTACACCTACATTTAAAGTTGCAAGTATGTCTCCGTCAAGGCTTGGTGAAGAACGAACATGTAACCTTGCTGTTGTAACATACTTAACACTTGCAGCAGTCTCAGGTGCAGTCTCCGCACTTGTTTCTGAAGTATCGGTACTGTCTGATGAAACGGCTGTAGTAGTTGTAGTATTTGTTGTATTGGTTTTCTTCTTTGAAGGAACAAGTGATCTAAATAAAAGAATCAAAACAATAAGTATTACAAATCCTATGATTACCTTGGTCAAGTCTGCAGTGTTAACTGTAGGCTTTTTCTTGTTCTTTGAAGATTTTTTTACAACTCTTCTTCTTTGAGAACCCTCAGTACCTGTACTGCTTGCTCTTTTTTGAGAACTGTCATTTCTAATAGGTGTAACCACGGGTGATACACGGGTTTTTCTTGGAGAGTACTCATTTATAAATGTCTGTACTTCCTCCGAGAGCAATTGACAAGCAAAAGTTGCATTAAACTCCTCGTTATTATTTTCAAGTATCGCTTTATTTCCTATAGAACGAATTTTATGATAATGTTCAAATGAGTCATATGAAATAACATTACTTGTATACAAAGAATCTATAATATCGGTAATACTCTGCTCATCGTCATCATCACGACCGCTGAGTCGCTTTATTATGATTTCCAAAGTCTGTTTTGCCTTAATCATTGACAAGTTATACTCTTGAGTAGCCAAAAGCTTTTTGGGTATCATAAACTCCGTTTTGAATCTGCTGCCATGCAGTATTGTTGGTTGAGTTTGCCATCAGGTAAACCTCCTATAAAATCGATTATATATCTGTGAATAAAAGTTCAAATACAAAGCTCACAGAAACCTAGCTTTATTATACAATATAAGCTGTATAAAAAGACAATATTTAGTGAGAATTATTCGCAAAAAAAGGAGGTAAAATTTATAAAAATCGACTCTTCACAAGAAAGAGCCGATTTATAATTAAAAATATTTTATTTTTATGCCTCAGCGATGCACTCGATTTCGCAAAGAACTCCCTTTGGAAGGTCTCTTACAGCGAAGCGACTTCTTGCAGGCTTTGATGTGAAATACTTTGCATATACTTCATTGAATGCGGCTGAAATCAGCAATATCTGCAAGGAAACATGTTGTCTTTACAACTTTGTCCATTCCTGAACCTGCGACCTCCAAGATAGCGTGCTACATTCTTGCAAACTCTGCTCTGTCTGTGCTGTGATTCCCTCAGGAACCTCACCGTTAGCAGGATTTACAGGAATCTGTCCTGATGTGAAAAACAAGTCCGTTTGTGATAAATCCCTGTGAATATGGTCCTATTGCACCCGGTGCATTTTTTTGTATCGATTACTTTCATGTGAATCTCCTTTTTCTTTTTCTTATATTTTATACTAATTTTTAGATTTGTACACCCTCTTTTTAATGTTGTATGTGAATTTTTATTTGATTATAAATATTTAAGAATTGATTTACTGGTATTGATTGTAAAAAATTGATATAATTACATTATTATTGCTTCAAAGATTAAGCGTAACAGGAGGTTAGAATCTATGGGACTTATTTCAGCTATAAGCGGTGCCGCAGGAGGCGTACTGGCAGATTCATGGAGAGACTATTTCTATGAAGATTCGCTGGAAGGGGATATAATTGTAACAAAGGGTAAAAAAAGAGTGGACCAAAGAGGTTCGAATAATAAATCCACAAATAATGTTATTACTGACGGTTCTATTATTGCAGTGGCAGACGGACAGTGTATGATAGTCGTTGAAAACGGAAGAGTAAAGGATGTCTGTGCGGAAACCGGAAAATATGTTTACAGTAACACTGAAGAGCCTACGATTTTTGCAGGTAATCTGAAAGAGACAGTTAAAAGAACCTGGGAACAGTTTAAGAACAGACTTGTATTTGGCGGTGGTGCTACAGGAGACAGCAGAGTCTATTACATCAATACAAAAGAGATACCGGGATTTAAATTCGGAACTTCAACACCGATACCATATAGAATAGTTGATTCAAATATCGGATTTGATTATGAGACAAAAATCAGATGTCATGGCAGTTACTCTTTTAAAGTTGTAGACCCTCTGCTTTTTTATCAAAATGTATCAGGAAATGTAGACGGTGATTATAGACTTGAAGGACCTATGTTAGACCAGATGAATGCGGATCTTTTGAATTCACTTCAGCCGGCATTTGGAAGACTTTCAGGAATAGGATCAAGATACAGTGATATTCCAAACCATGCTATGGAACTTGCAGATGAACTTAACAGTATAATGTCAAGCAAATGGGGAGACAGACTGGGAATTGAAATCGTTTCATTTGCAATAAGCGGAATATCCATTCCACCGGAAGATGAAAAAGATATAAAGCAGATGCAAAAGAGCGACTGTTTTACAGAATGCATCTATGGCGTACCGAAATCTTACTTTGGCTCAGGCTGATGCTATGAGAGATGCGACAAAAAAATTCGGGTGGTGCAATGATGGGATTTGCAGGCATGAATATGGCGACCCAGATGAGTGGAATAAATGCAAATCAGCTCTATCAGATGGCGACGAGATGAGCAGGCAAGGCGACAGATGAATCAGGCCGGGCAGGCAAATACCATGCAAACAGAAAACGGAGTATCTCAGCAGGGCAGTACTCAGCAGGCGGCAACCACATGGACCTGCAGTCACGGACATGGAAACAATACCGGAAAGTTTTGCTCCGAATGCGGAGAGCCGAAGCCTGTAGCAGCTTCCATTCATTGCTCATCTTGCGGATATACTCCAAACGATCCGAGCAATCCGCCAAAATTCTGTCCGGAGTGTGGAAAACCGTTTTAAAGAATGGAGAAAATATGAATAATATAGATAAAGTAACACTTACGATACCAAAAGAGAAAAATATTGCATTGATTGCACATGACGGCAAAAAGCCTGATATTATAAACTGGTGTGAAGAACATAAGGATATTTTTGGCAAAAACATAAATTGTACGGAACAGGTACTACAGCCAGACTTATAACCGAAAAAAACAGGTCTTACCGTAAAGGGATACAATTCAGGTCCTCTTGGAGGAGACCAGCAGATAGGTGCAAGAATAGTGGAAGGAAAGATTGACTTTGTTATATTCTTTACAGATCCGCTTACTGCGGCACCTCATGACCCTGATGTGAAGGCACTGCTTCGTATAGTTCAGGTATATGATGTACCTATGGCTATAAACAAATCCAGTGCAGACTTTATAATAACATCATCACTTATGGATACCGAATACGACCATGATGTTATAAATTTCAAAGAGAACATTTCACAAAGGGTTAAGGAAATGTCATAAAATGACTTGTAGAGAAGCCAGAAAGCTCATCATACCATTTATACATGATGAGCTTTCAATGGAGGAAACAAGAGACTTTTTGCAACATGTAAGGAGTTGCAAAGCATGTATGGATGAGCTGGAAATCTATTATATTGTTGAAGTGGGTCTTGATAAGTCGGATGGTGAAGATATTGACTACAATCTGACTGCAGCTCTAAACAGCCATATAAGAGAGGCCTACCAAAAGATTTTTATATTATTTATCGGTAGGGTGCTTAAGTATTCCATAAATACACTGATGTTTTTCGGAGTGTTTATTATTGCCATGATGCAGTTACGAATTTGGTTCTTTTAGTAGGAGATATATGAAGAAATTAGTTCTGATAGACGGACATAGTATTTTAAACAGAGCATTTTACGGAGTTCCTGAGCTTTCAAACTCACAGGGCTTACATACCAATGCGGTTTACGGTTTTTTGAATATCATGTTCAAGATTTTGGACGAGGAGGCGACTGATTATATAGCAGTCGCTTTTGACTTGTCTGCCCCGACATTTAGACATAAGGCATATGCGGAATACAAAGGCACAAGAAAGTCAATGCCTGATGAACTCAGAGAGCAGGTTCCGCTTATAAAGGATGTGCTCTCATCCATGAATATACCTATACTTACAAAAGAAGGGTATGAGGCCGATGATATTATAGGAACCATTGCAAAGAGATATCAAAGCGATGAAGTTTTTTTGTAAGTGTAATATCAGGTGACAGAGATCTTTTGCAGCTGTCCGATAAACATATAAAGATAAGGATCCCAAAGACTTCAAAGGGTGTTACAACAGTTCATGATTACCTTCCTGAGGATGTGATGAATGAATATGGTGTTACACCGAAGGAGTTTATAGATGTAAAGGCGCTGATGGGAGATACCTCCGATAATGTGCCGGGAGTTCCTTCCATAGGAGAAAAAAACGGCTACCAAAAATCATACAGGAATATCATTCTATAGAAAAATGCAATTGAGCATGTGGATGAATTAAAAGTAGCCAAGAGCTTCAAAAGCACTAAGTGAGCATGTAGAGGATGCAAAATTTTCAAAGATGCTTGTTACTATAGTAACCGATGCTCCTATAGAAGCTGATATTTCAGATATGGAAGTGGGAAATCTCTATACCAAAGAGAGCCTTGAATGGATAAACAAACTTGAGTTCAAATCCTTCCTGAAAAGATATGAAAATGTTGAGATAGAAGCAAGTATCGAACTTGATACAAGTGTAATTGATAAAAAGGAAGCATGGGAGAGCCTTTACACTGAGCTGAAAGCGTCAAAAGAATTCGGCATTTCCATATGCCCGGAAGAGACGGCTATAAAGAGCTATCATGTAAATTCGCTTTATGCCATATCTATTACCTTGGAAAATAAATCCTATATCATAAAGGATATGGAAAATATTTCGGACATACTTGAGGAGATCATCCGACTTGATGCCGGAAAGTATATACTTTCATTAAAGACTCTTATAAAGCTTTTAAAAGATATGAAGGCGGCAAAGAACTTCTATGATATTTCAGTGGCGGCATATCTTATTAATCCTTTAAAAGACAGCTATTTTGTAGAGGATATTGCAAGAGATTATATGGAAAGTGCCTGCTCTTCAAAAAGTGATATGATAGGCAAGGCTAAGCTCAATGAAGTCTTGAGATTTAACGATGAGAAGGCAATAAATTATTTTTGCTACAGAAAGCTATGTGACACTTCATGCCAAAGAAAATATCCTGGCAAAGCTTAAAGATTTGGAACTTACAGAGCTTTTATGAAAATGTGGAAATGCCTCTGATATATTCACTTGCGAATATGGAAAACACCGGAGTAAGAGTGGATGAAGAAAGACTGAAAAAATATGCAGACACATTGCTTTGAAAAAAATAGCAAAAGCTTGAAGAAAGCATAACAAAAAAAGCCGGAGAAAGCTTCAATATAAATTCTCCAAAAACAGCTTGAGAGATACTTTTTGAAAAGCTCAAGCTTTCAGGAGGAAAAAAAGACAAAGACAGGTTACTCTACTCGGCATGGATGTACTCGAAAAAGCTTGCACCTGAGCATGAGATAATAAGAGATATACTTGAGTACCGTCAGCTTACAAAGCTTAATTCAACCTATGCCACAGGACTTGCAGGATATATAAGAGAAGACGGTAGAATACATGGTACCTTCAATCAGACAATTACTGCAACAGGACGTATTTCATCTACAGATCCGAACCTGCAAAATATTCCTGTAAGAACCGAGATGGGAAGTAAGATAAGAGATATCTTTGTACCTAAGGAAGGCTATGTATTTGTGGATGCCGACTACTCTCAGATAGAGCTTAGAGTTTTGGCTTCACTTTCAGGTGATGAAAAACTTATAGAGAGCTATCACTCTGCAGCGGATATTCATGCGGCTACGGCATCACAGGTTTTCCATGTGCCGCTTGAAGAGGTGACACCGGAGCTTAGAAGAAATGCCAAGGCTGTAAACTTCGGAGTGGTATACGGTATCTCCGCATTCGCACTTTCGGAAGACTTAAGTATATCAAGAAAAGAAGCACTGGATTATATAAACAATTATTTTAAGATATATGGCGGTGTAAAGACATTCCTTGATAAACAGGTGGCGGATGCCAAGGAAAAAGGCTATGTAAAAACAATGTTTGGCAGAATCAGACCTATACCTGAGATAAAGAGTTCAAACTTTATGACCAGATCATTCGGTGACAGAGTTGCAATGAATTCGCCTATACAGGGAAGCGCTGCGGATATTATGAAAATATCCATGCTGAAAGTGGATGATGCGCTTGAAAAGAGCGGATTTGACGCAAGAATTGTATTGCAAATCCACGATGAACTTTTGGTGGAAGTAAAAGAAGAAGAGGCAAAAAAGTCTCAGAACTTGTAGAAAAGGCGATGAAAGAGGCGGTAAGCCTCAAAGTTCCGCTTGAAGTAGATGCTCATATAGGAAAAACCTGGTTGGAGGCAAAATAATGAATATTTTGCTTTTGGGAGGTATAGGCTCCGGAAAAAGCGAAGCCTTGAAAATACTTAGAGAAGAGCATTTTGCAAATATAATAGAAGCCGATAAAGTGGCACATTTTTTATATGAAAAAGACAGGGCAGGTTACACTGCCCTTAGGTCGGTTTTTGGGGATATTATACTGGATGATAAAAACATTGATAGAAAAAAATTAGGTGATATACTTTACTATGATAAAGAGAAATTAAAGCTGGTAAACAGTATAATACATCCTTTGGTATATGAAGAAATTAAAAGCCGACTTTTAGAGAACAGATTGAATGTGGTGGAGCAGGCGCTTATGCCTGATAATAAGGATATCTATGATGAGATTTGGTATCTGCATACAGATATTGAAATCAGAACAGACAGACTTATATTATCAAGAGGGCTTGAGAAAGAGAGAATTGAGCAGATAATCGCAAAGCAGCCAAAAGAGTCGGATTTTGAGTCTATTGCGGATAAAATTATACAAAATAACGGCGATAGATCTGAATTGGAGAAAAACATAAGAGAGGCTTTGAGGTGATACTTTGAGACTGGTTAGCTTGGCAAGCGGAAGTGACGGAAATTCCACTTACATTGGCAGTGAGAATACTCATATTCTGGTGGATGCGGGTATTTCAAATAAAAAAATAGAGACAAGACTGAACGAATTGGGGCTTTGCGGAAAAGATATTTCAGGAATATTTTTGACACATGAACATAGTGACCATATATCAGGTCTGGAAGTCTTTGTAAGAAAAAATGAAATTCCTGTATATGCATCAGAAGGTACGCTCAGATATTTAAAAAGAAAGAGATAAATACTCTAAAAATTAAAGATTATTTTCATATAATACAATCAAAAAAATATACAAGTTTGGGAGATTTGGAAGTTTTGGCATTTGATATAGACCATGATGCAAATGAGCCCTTCGGGTACAGGGTGGAATGCGAAAATAAAAATTGCGGTAGCTACAGACCTCGGAAGATATACAAAGGATATTGTCGATAATCTTTCAAATCTGGATGCGTTACTTATTGAAGCAAATCACGATATCAGAATGCTTGAAACAGGTCCATATCCATATGAGCTTAAGAGAAGAATATTAGTGAAAGAGGACATCTTTCCAATGAAAAATTCAGGGAAAGCTTATATGTGAGATCTTAAATGAAAAATATAAAGAAAATCTTTTTTAGGACATCTTTCAGATAAGAATAATCTTCCGGAACTGGCTCTTGAAAGTGTAAGATATGAAATTTTTGCAGATGAGAGACCTTACAATCCGAAAGATTTTTGATATAGAAGTGGCAAAAAGAGATGCATTATCTGAAATTTGCTATGTGTAATGTTAGGAATGGAGAATTTTATGAACAAAGTCATAATAACTGTGGTGGGCAAGGATACAGTAGGTATTATAGCAAGAGTATGTACATATCTTGCAGAAAATAAAATAAATATATTGGACATATCACAGACAATAGTAAGCGGATATTTCAATATGATGATGATTACAGATATGGAAAACGCCACTGTAAAATTTACAAAAGTTGTTGAGGATCTGGATGTACTCGGGGATGAGATCGGAGTAAAGATAAAAGCTCAAAAAGAAGAAATTTTTGAATCCATGCACAGACTCTAGGAGGAATTATGCTGAATATGTTTGAAGTAATAGAGACTAACGACATGATCGACAAGGATCTGTTGGATGTCAGAACTATTACTATTGGAATAAGCTTACTTGACTGTATAGACAAAGACTAAATAAGCTTTGTAAAAATATATATGATAAGATAACAAACACCGCAAAGGACCTTGTAAGAGTAGGTGACGAAATATCAAAGGACTTCGGTGTACCTATTGTAAACAAGAGAATATCGGTCACACCTGTCGCCTTGGTGGGTGGAAGCGCCTGCAAGACAAAAGAAGACTTTGTACAGATAGCAAAGACACTTGATAAGGCTGCAAAGGACCTAGGTGTAAACTTTTTGGGGGGATATTCAGCCATAGTTTCAAAGGGAATAACTGCGGCTGACAGACTTCTTATCGAGTCAATACCACAGGCAATGAATGAGACGGACTTTATTTGCAGCTCTGTAAACTTGGGATCAACAAAGACAGGACTTAATATGGATGCTGTAAGGCTTATGGGAAAAATAGTAAAAGACACCGCAATTATGACAGCCGACAGAGATTCTATCGGTTGTGCAAAGCTTGTGGTATTTTGCAATGCTCCTGATGACAATCCTTTTATGGCAGGTGCATTCCATGGTGTTACAGAGGCCGATGCCATTATAAATGTAGGTGTCAGCGGACCGGGAGTTGTGCGTGCGGCTTTAAAGAGAGCCGAAGGCGAAAACTTTGAGGTGCTTTGTGAGACTATAAAAAAGACGGCATTTAAGATTACAAGAGTCGGACAGCTTGTGGCAAGAGAAGCGTCAAAACGACTTGGTATTCCTTTCGGAATAATAGATCTTTCATTGGCACCGACACCTTCCGTAGGAGATTCCGTAGCTGAAATACTTGAAGAAATCGGACTTGAAAGAGTAGGTGCACCGGGGACTACAGCGGCACTTGCACTTTTAAACGATCAGGTGAAAAAGGGCGGTGTTATGGCCTCTTCATATGTAGGAGGACTTTCAGGTGCATTTATTCCTGTATCGGAAGATCAAGGTATGATAGATGCGGTGAATGCCGGAGCTTTGACTTTGGAAAAGCTTGAGGCAATGACCTGCGTATGCTCTGTAGGTCTTGATATGATTGCCATACCCGGAGATACTTCGGAAGAGACAATAGCAGGTATTATAGCTGATGAGGCGGCTATCGGTATGATAAATCAAAAGACTACTGCAGTAAGACTTATACCTGTTATCGGAAAAGGCGAGGGTGAAGTGGTAGAGTTTGGAGGACTTTTAGGCTATGCGCCTATAATGCCTGTAAACAGCTTCTCATGTGAGAAATTTGTAAACAGAGGTGGCAGAATACCTGCACCTATACATAGTTTTAAAAACTAAATTTAATATCAAAAAACAGGCATATATCATTGATATGCCTGTTTTTCAAATTCAATTCATATTACTTCAACATCTTAAATCCCGGGAAGTAGCGGAAGATTACCTTTGCAATTATTTTCTCTTTATATACATATGGGTGTACCCATCTTCTGGAGTCTGCAGAATTGTTTCGGTTATCACCTAAACAAAAGTAAGCTCCGTCAGGTACTTCAAAATGCATATCGGCCTCGGGTATCATAGGCTCCTTTATATAATCTTCTTCAAGCGGAGTTTCGGAATTGTTCAAATACACTTTGCCGTCCTTGATATCTACAATATCTCCCGGCTCACCGATAATTCTCTTTACATAGTATAGACTCTCATCATCAGGGAATTTAAATATTATGATATCCCCACGCTTCGGTTCCTGGAAAAGATAAGTGAGTCTGAATCCGACAACTCTGTCCCCTGTCATTATAGTATTTTCCATAGACGCAGACGGTACTCTCGAATTTGCTATAATAAAAGGTTTAAAACAAGCGCTATCACAGCGACTACCACTATTATAGAAATCAACTGAAAATTTCTTTTACAACGTCAAAATCTGAATTGTTATTCATCATCTTCTCCAATCTAATTTTCTCTCACAATTTTTTCTTTATTTGAACTCATACTATTTTTACGATAATTGAATTTATAATACAACCAAATGATAAAATAATTATGAAAATAATAATAAACATATTTTTGGAATACTTTAAATATCTTGAGTTTTGTTTTTATGGTATAATAATAGAAGTAAAAAAAGTATAATGAAGTATAAAAAAATAATAAGTAATAATAGTCATATTTAAACAGTGTAGTTTATAACATTTACTTTCATGTTTTGCAAAAGAATAGTATAATCTATGTAAATGTTATGGAGCGGATAAGTAGGCAGTATATTATCTGAACTGTTACTCATAATGTTAGAAGGAAGGGTTAGGCTATGGATAAGAATTTATATGATTTGATGGATTGGGCAGCGATAGAGGAGATCACTTATTCAGAATGTGACAGACCAAAGAAGATTCTCGGTTCACATAGAGTGGATGGAGGTTTTTTGGTTCAGGCTTTTATACCAAGTGCAAAAGAGATGGCGTTGTTGATTGACGGGAACAAAAATCCTGTTGCAATGCAATGTATGGATGAAGCCGGATTTTTTGCATGCTTTGTGGGAAGAAAGCAGGAGTTTAAATATAAATTTATAGTTAAATATGATAATGAAGCAGAACAGACCATATCAGATCCGTATTCCTTTGACAGTATATACTCCGAGGAAGATTTATCAAAATTTGATGCCGGAATCAACTATGAAATCTATGAGAAAATGGGTGCAAAGCCTATGACAATCTCAGGAGTGGAGGGTGTAAACTTCTCGGTATGGGCACCTGAAGCTATGAGAGTATCTGTTGTAGGTGATTTCAACCTTTGGGACGGCAGAAGACATCAGATGGAGAGACTCGGTGATTTCGGGGTTTTTGAAATATTTATACCCGGAGTTAGTGTAGGCAGCCTTTATAAATTTGAAATAAAGACAAAAAAGGGAGAGCCTATGCTAAAGTCCGACCCTTATGCATTTTATTCAGAGCTTAGACCGAATACTGCAAGTATAGTTGCGGATATTTCAGGCTTTGAATGGAGTGATGAGGATTGGATGAAAGACAGAGAAAATATCCAATCTACAAAGGTGAATGAATCTGCAGACAATGAATATCTATGAATTACACCTTGGTTCATGGATAAGAAAAGAAATGCAGTATTATGAGAACGGTGAGGAAGTAAACGGCTCTGTATTCTATAATTATCGTGAGATAGCACATAAACTTTCTGTTTACGTAAAGAAGATGAATTATACACATGTGGAGATTATGCCTGTAATGGAGCATCCGCTTGATGCAAGTTGGGGCTATCAGGTGACAGGATATTACAGCCCTACAAGCAGATACGGTACACCGGATGATTTCATGTACTTTATAAACTATTTACATAAGAAGGGAATCGGAGTAATACTTGATTGGGTACCTGCTCATTTCCCAAGAGATTTGCACGGCCTTGCATGTTTTGACGGAAGTCATTTGTATGAGCATGCAGATCCCAGACAGGGAGCACATCCGCATTGGGGTACATTGATATATAATTATGCAAGACCTCAGGTAAGCAACTTCCTTATTTCAAATGCACTTTTCTGGGCGGATAAATACCATGTTGACGGTATAAGAATGGATGCGGTAGCTTCAATGCTCTACCTTGATTACGGTAAGAACTCGGGAGAGTGGGTTGCAAATATATATGGCGGCAATGAAAATCTGGATGCTATAGAGTTCTTAAAGCATCTGAATTCAATTTACAAAAAGAAAAAAATCCTTCAAGCCTTTTGATAGCCGAGGAGTCTACAGCATGGCCTAAAGTAAGCGGTGATTTAAATGAAGGCGGACTTGGATTTGACTATAAGTGGAATATGGGTTGGATGAATGACTTCCTTGAGTTTATGAAGCTTGACCCATATTTTAGAAGCGGAGATTATAATGCTTTGACATTCTCGCTTTTTTATCACTACAGTGAGAACTTTATTCTTGTTTTAAGTCATGATGAGGTGGTTCACGGTAAGGCTACTCTTGCAGGAAAGATGCCGGGAGCAACTCAGGAAGAAAAGTTTGCAAACCTCAGAGCGGCATACGGATATATGATGACTCATCCGGGAAAGAAGCTTCTTTTTATGGGACAGGAATTCGGTCAGATGAATGAGTGGAATGAAAATGTATCACTTGAGTGGAATCTGCTTGATTACGATATTCACAGTAAGATGCAAAAGTATTCAAAGGCTTTGAATAAACTGTATCTGGATTATCCTGCACTTTATAAGCTTGATTATAATCCTGACGGATTCGAGTGGATAAACTGTACATCAAAGGATGAAAGTACGGTTGTATTCCTTAGAAAGACCGAGAATGAGGAAGACACATTGGTTGTGGTATGCAATTTCACACCGGTTGTTTATGAAAGAGAAATCGGTGTTCCATATAAGGGAACATATACCGAGATCTTCAATTCAGATGATAAGAAGTATGGCGGAAGCGGAGTCGGAAATAAGAGAGCGAAGAAATCTGTTAAGAAAAAAGTGGACGGCAGAGAAAATTCACTTAAGATAAAGGTTCCTCCAATGGCTACAATAGTATTTAAGTGGGCGAAATAGTGGATTTTTATAATATATTAAAAAGCTTTACCGGAATTTATATGACCGGTGAAATAAGTTCAAGTTTACCGAGTATTTCTGAAAGTGAAGTTGCCGAGTCTGTAGCACAGGATATAGAAAAGCTTAAACCAAGTGTTATGATGCAGACTTTAAAAGAGCTTTCTCCGGTATTATTGGCAATAGCCTATAATATTGTAATAGTGATAATTACATTTATTATTGCCGGTCAGGTGATAAAATTTTTATCACGAATGCTTGAAAAGTTTCTGAAAAAGATAAATGTTGATTTGACTGTAAGAAAGTTTCTTCTGTCAACGCTGAAAGTATTACTGTACGCCATGGTAGTACTTGGACTGGCCGGGAGACTGGGAGTAAATCAGGGCAGTGTGGTAGCGATACTTGGTTCTGCAGGTGTTGCGATAGGACTTGCATGGCAGGGAAGCTTAAGCAACTTTGCAGGTGGAATGATAATACTTTTCAGCAGGCCTTTTGTCAGAGGTGATTATATAATCACACCGAAGGCCGAGGGTATTGTAGATACAATAGGAGTAATATATACAATACTTTTGACGGCCGATAATAAGAGAATATCCATACCCAACGGTGCGCTTGCAAACGATGTTATAACAAATGTTACTGCGAATGATACCAGGAGAATAGATATTCAAGTAGGTGTGTCATATGATTCCGATATCAGAAAGGCAAAAGAAGCTTATAAAAGACGCCATTGATGAAAACGGGCTGATATTAAAAAAATAAAGAGATTTTTAACATATGTTAGCGATTTGGCATCATCTGCTGTAATCCTTGGTGGAAGAGCCTGGTGTAAGACTGATGATTATTGGACCGTCAAATGGGGCCTTATAGAAGAAATTAAGGTTAAATTTGATAAAAACGGAATAGAGATTCCTTACAATCAGTTGGAAGTACATTTAAAAGACAATTCTTACGATAAATAAATTTTTACAAGAGCTGTTATACAAAAGTCTATAATGTGAGTTGAGCAGATGATCAACATATATTATAGAATTTGATTAGTATAGCGACTCTTTTTATATAAGTATAAAATATTTCTATACTATAGTAGAGAGATAATGTATTGATAATAACACTTTATCATGGTAGTAAAATAAAGTGTTGACAGATATACTTTAGTATGCTACCATAATGAACTATAAAGAGAAAACAAAAGTCAAAGAAAGTTATGAGGTGTATTTATGAAAAAAATTTATTTACTTGGAATCTTAGCAACAATTATGTTGGCAGGTTGTTCATCAGCAAAGACTGCAGAGAGCACATCAGCATCAGCAGATACAAGTGCGGTGGAGAGTAAGTCGGATGATACTACCACAGCGGCATCAGAGAATAAGTCTACTTTCACAGTGGGATTTGATCAGGACTTCCCACCTATGGGCTTTGTAGGAGATGACGGAGAGTTCACAGGATTTGACCTTGAGCTTGCAGCTGAAGTTGCAAAGAGAATAGGCAAGGAAATCAAATATCAGCCTATAGCATGGGATGCAAAGGATATGGAGCTTACATCAGGAAACATTGACTGTATCTGGAACGGCTTCAGTATTCAGGGTAGAGAAGATAAGTACACATGGTCAAAACCATATATGAAAAACGATCAGGTATTTGTTGTAAAATCAGATTCAAGTATTGATTCAATAGAGGATCTTGCAGGAAAGACTGTAGAGGTTCAGACAGATTCATCAGCAGAGGCGGCGTTGAAGGAAAACACCGAACTTGCAAATACTTTCGGTAAATTACAGACTGTAGCGGATTATAATACAGGTTTTATGGATCTTGAGATGGGCGGTGTGGATGCCATTGCAATGGACAGTGTAGTAGCAAACTATCAGATTACAAAGAGAGGAGGAAACGGATTTACAGTACTTGATACACCTCTTTCAAGTGAGGAATACGGTGTCGGATTTAAGCTTGGAAATGAAACTTTAAAAAATGAAGTACAAAAAGCACTTGAAGATATGAAAGCGGACGGAACAATGAAAACTATTTCAGAAAAATGGTTTGGTAAGGATGTTACAACTTTAGAGTAAAATTAAGACGCCGACAGATATATGCCGGCGTTTTCTTTTTCTTATAGATATAAGACTTTTATTTTGCAATTCTGCAAAGCTTTAAGAAATAACTTATGGTAGGATTGTAAAATAAAGGATATAATAGTAAGATATTTACACTGATTGGAGATTTTATGAATATTCTTGATATTGCATTAAAGCTTGTACCCGGAATGTTGGTCAGTATACAGATATTTTTTATCACACTGTTACTTTCACTTCCGCTGGGATTGTTGGTTGCCTTCGGCAGATTGAGTAAAATAAAGTTTATTTCATATCTGTGCAAGGTATATATTTCAATAATGCGCGGTACACCGCTTATGTTACAGCTGATGGTTGTATACTTCGGACCATATTATATTTTCGGAGTATCAACTTCAGGAAATTACAGGATAGTTGCCACCATAATCGGTTTTGTGGTAAATTATGCGGCATATTTTGCAGAGATATACAGAAGCGGAATTCAGTCCATGCCAAGCGGACAGTACGAAGCCGCAAAGATATTGGGATACAGTAAATCTCAGACTTTCTTTGTTATAATACTGCCACAGGTAATAAAGAGAATTTTACCGTCTATAACAAATGAGGTAATAACTTTGGTAAAGGATACATCTTTGGCCTTTACAATAAGTGTGGCGGAGATGTTTACAATGGCAAAGGCACTCATAAAGCAGTACAACAAGTATGTTACCCTTTGTGTGCCCTGCATTGTTCTATTATATATTTAATTTAATAGTAGCGTTTGTAATGGAAGCAATAGAGAAGAAATTAGAATATTACAAGTAGGTGATTATGTCATTATTAAGTATGAAATCAGTAAAGAAATCCTTTGGCGGTGTGGAAATTTTAAAGGATATATCACTGGAAGTAAAAGAAGGTGAAATTTTGAGTATTATAGGTCCGTCAGGTTCAGGCAAATCCACACTTTTTGCGCTGTGCTACATTATTGGAAGAAATGGATGACGGAGAACTTAGCTATAACGGAAACTCGGTTTGTAAAAGTGTAGGCGGTAAGGCGGTTTATGAGAGCCAGAGTAAATTGAAAGAAATTTCTGAATGCTTCGGCCTTGTATTCCAAAACTTCAATCTCTTCCCACATATGAATGTATTGCAAAATATCTGTGATGCACCGATAAGAGTACAAAAAAGGGATAAGGAAGAAGTGAAAGAAGAAGCCTTTTCTCTGCTAAAGAAGATGGGGCTTGAGGACAGAGCCGAAGCATATCCTTATCAGCTTTCAGGCGGTCAGTCTCAAAGAGTCGCTATTGCCAGAGCACTGGCGCTAAATCCGAAGATACTTTTCTTTGATGAGCCGACATCCGCACTCGATCCGGAGCTTACGGGAGAAGTTCTCAGAGTAATAAAATCTTTGTCCGATTTAAAAATTGCCATGGTCATTGTTACACATGAGATGGCGTTTGCTAAAGAAATATCCGACAAGGTAATATTTATGTCTGACGGAGTGATAGTTGAGTCGGGAACTCCTGAGGAAGTCTTTGCATCAACTAATGAAAGAATGAAGAACTTTATAGGTGCATTAAGCAAATAAACAAAAAGGTGGATAATATGAAATACATAGTTATACTTGGAGACGGAATGGCGGATAAAGATATTCCTGAACTTGGCAATAAGACAATACTTGATGTGGCTAAAAAGCCAAATATTGACTCTCTTAAGGGCGTGCTCGGTATGGCAAGAACAGTGCCGAAGGAGCTAAAGCCGGGAAGTGATGTGGCAAACCTTGCAGTAATGGGATATGATCCTCTTAAGTGCTATACGGGTAGATCACCACTTGAAGCTGTAAGTATAGGTATAAATATGAAAGCAACAGATGTTGCAATAAGATGTAATCTGGTTACTCTATCAGATGAGGAGGATCCGAAAAAAAGAACAATGCTTGACTATTCTGCCGGTGAGATATCCACTGAGGAGGCAAGAGAGCTTATTGAAACAGTGGAAAAAGAGCTTGGAGATGAGGAATTCAAGTTTTATCCCGGAATATCATACAGACATTGTTTGATATGGGACAACGGAAAGACCGGACTTGATCTTACACCTCCTCATGATATATCTGACAGAGTAATAGGTGAATACTTACCGAAAAATGATAAGATTTTATCTCTTATGGAAAGAAGCTATAATATCTTAAAGGATCATCCTGTGAATTTAAAGAGAAAGGCGGAGGGAAAAAATCCTGCAAACTCCATATGGCTTTGGGGAGAAGGTACCAAACCTAATGTAGAAAACTTTGAAAAGAAAAACGGACTTAGGGGTGCGGTTATCTCAGCTGTGGATCTTATAAAAGGTATCGGCATTAGCGCAGGAATGGAGAGCATCGATGTGGAAGGTGCTACAGGTACTGTGGACACAAATTATGAGGGTAAGCTTGCAGCTGCAAAAAAGACTTTGCTTGAGGACGGAAATGATTTCTTATATATTCATCTGGAAGGACCGGATGAGTGCGGACATCATGGAGATACTGAAGGTAAGATATCAGCGGTGGAGCGAATCGATGAAAGAGTTGTAGGACCTCTTTGTGAGGCACTTAGAGAAGCAAACGAAGACTTTGCAATGCTTATAATGCCGGATCATCCGACACCTATCGAGACCAAGACTCATTCTTCAGACCCTGTTCCTTTTAAGATATACAGATCAAATAATGAAACGGATGTTGCAATAACTTATACGGAAAAAGAATGCAAAAAGAATCCGGAATATTTATAGAGGAAGGATATACACTTTTTGAGAAGTTTATCAATAATAAATTATAAGATATGGGTCGCTTACCGGCTCTCTTTTTATCTACTTGATATATGGTTTTTAATACTATATACTGATGTTATGAAAACCAATAAAGAAATTATCAATGATATGATAAAGCATTTTGAGGGCTTGGATATTGTAAAATCGGAAGATATACCGGATATTTCTTTGTATATGGATCAGATGACAAGTTTTATTGACGAGGAGCTTGAAAGTTTCAAACGAGAGGAGGATGATAAGCTTCTTACAAAAACCATGATCAATAATTATACGAAGAACAAGCTTTTGCCGCCTTCCGATAAGAAAAAATATACCAAGAATCATGTGATGCTTCTTATACTTATATATTTTTACAAGAATGTACTCTCCTTTGCGGATATTAAAAGGCTCTGTGATTTGAGTATATATAACAGCTTTGATAAGGGAGATGAGTCTTTGTCGAAGCTGTATGATATTCTGGTTCACATAGAGGATGACAAAAAAAACGAGATTGTAGATGATTTGAAAAAAAGACTTGAGTATGCAAAGAATAAAGTGGATGCCTTTGACAAAAAAAGATGAAAACGTTGAGTTATTTACTTTTTTTATCAGATATTGTAATGGAAGTATATTTTTAAGCAACATTTAATTGAATATATTCTGAATAAAATTTGAGCCGAAAGATATGAATAAGTAAGAAAAATTTTTAACTGTACATATACACTCAAATTACATATACTTATAGTATAAATATATTTGTATCATATGATATGATACAAAAAATATAAGGAGGAATATATGAGGTTAGCTAAAAAAATAGCTGTTTTCGGAACTATTTTATTATGTTCACTTTTATCAAAACCTGCTTATGCTGCAAATAAAACTATTAGCTCAGTCACGATAAAAGTAAATTCGGATTTGAGTATAGGAGATCGTACAGATAATCTAAGTATAAACTACGGAAGTAGCTCAGGCGGAGATATAAATGTATATACCACATCCGACAGATTCAATATAGCGGATGCCGAGATTACAAGCGGAAGAAGCAGTCTGAACATAGGTGATGAAGTAAAGATGAAAATAACTTTGGAAGCAAACAGCGACTATTCATTTAAGGGAACATATTCATCTTCAAACATATCTGTGAACGGTGGAAAGTTTCTTTCTTCATCCAAGAAAAACGGTGATTTGGTAGTAAATATCAAGTTAAATCCGTTAAAGGGAACTTATGAAGCCCCTGAGGATGTAGAGTGGAAGGACAGCGGTATAGGTATTGCCAAGTGGGATGAACCATCTGAGACTTCAGGATACTATGAACTTATACTGTTGCGTGGAAGTACACAGGTCACAAGAGTTGAAAACTACAAGGGCAGCAATTATAACTTTAGAAATGATATGACTCAAAAGGGTACATATAAGTTCAGAATCAGAACGGTTTCACATGGAGATAAGGACTATGGAAGACATTCGGAGTGGATTACTTCAGATGAATTCTATCTGGATGCTTCAAATGTCTCAACAGGAAATAATAATGTAACAACTCAGGTTGGAAACGGCATAGGCTGGAATAAATCGGGAGATACATGGTATTTCAGATTCCCTGACGGAAGTCTTAAGACAAGCGGATGGGAATATATAGCAGATAAATGGTATCTTTTTGATGATGCCGGCAGAATGCTTACAGGTTGGCAGAAGGTCGAAGGAGAGTATTACTATATGAATTCCTACGGATATATGACAACCGGTTGGCAGCAGTCAAACGGTAAGTGGTATTACATGAATGCTGAGGTTCCAAGAGGTAAGATGCTAAGCAATACATGGCTTCACAGCAGTGACGGAAAGTATTACTACCTTGACAGCAACGGTGCTATGTGTGAGGGATGGACACAGATCAGCGGAAACTGGTACTATTTCTATCCGGGCTCGGGATATATGGCTACAAATACAACAGTTGATTCATTCAGACTCGGCGCAAACGGTGCATGGGTAAGATAAGTATAAAAAGAGGAAGGGGATTACCCTTCCTTTTATAATTCTCTAAAATGAAATTCTTTATTTCCGTTTGCATAGTCTGCAACGATATCTCCGTTTCCATAGAGCTTGTATTTGTAAGTACAAAGACCTTCAAGCCCTACAGGACCTCTGGCATGAAGCTTTCCGGTACTGATACCCACCTCGGCTCCGAAACCGTATCTGAATCCGTCGGCAAATCTGGTGGAACAGTTCTTATATACATTTGCGGAATCAACCCTGCTCATAAAATAATCGGCATTGGAGTCTATAATTGTAAGTATGGCATCTGTATGATGTGAACCGTAAGTATTTATATGAACAATTGCTTCATCAATGCTCTTTACAGTTTTTACATTGATAGTCTTTTCAAGATATTCCGTATGGAAAGACTCATCATTTGCAAGATTTGCATTATCAAAATATGACAAAACATCATTGTCGGCATATACCTTAATGCCTGCCGCCATAAATGCTTTATTAAGTTCCGGCAAAAGCTTTGTAACCGCTCTTTCATGAACCAACAAAGTCTCTGTAGTATTACATGCGGAAGGGTACTGAGTCTTTGCATCTATCAAAATCCTTACAGACTTTTCAAGGTCAAAGTCCTCATCCACATATGTATGACATACACCGTCAGCATGCCCCATAACAGGAATACTTGTATTGTCCATAATATATTTTACAAAAGAGTTTGAACCTCTTGGTATAAGCAGGTCCACATATTCACTACATCCAAGCAGTTCACCTACATCACTTCTGGCTTCAAGCTGTATAAGTATATTCTCAGGCAGGCCGGCTTCTAAAACGGCCTCTTTTATACTTTCAAAAAGTGCTCTGTTTGTAAGTTTGGCTTCGCTGCCGCCTTTAAGTATGGCTGCATTTCCGCTTTTTATACATAGAGAAGCAATCTGAACAAGAGCATCAGGTCTTGCTTCAAAGATAACTCCTATAACACCTATAGGTGTTGTGGTTCTGGTAAGTGTAAGTCCGGCATCAAGCTCTCTTTTCAATGTTATCTTTCCTATAGGATCTTCCATCTTTATAAGATCATTGATACCTGCTATAACTGTATCCATCTTATGCTCGTCAAACAAAAAGCCTTGAAAAGGATTGAAGAGGATATATTTTTCAGCCTTTGCGTTTTTCAATATCCTTTTGATTTTTCTGAGAGTATATGTTCTCTGTTTTTTTATTTAAATTTTTTTATAATATTTTTGAAGACAGTTATTTCTCATATCATTGTCGCTTGCCATCAGAATAAAACTGTCCGCTTTTTACTTTTTTTGCAATCTCTTTCATAAATCTCCTTAAATGTTTAATCTATAATAAAGATATAGTAATTCATAAACAATTGCAAGCAATTTATTTGAAAATAAATTGTACAAGAAACATATAAAGTATTGTACCTGCTGAAATAGAAAGTATCATCTGTCTTTTTCCAAAAAAATGTAATATTACAATAACCGCAATGCTTATGGCTTCAGGTAAAGCGTGCAACTCATTAAATATTGATACATCTTTAAGTGAATATACCACTAAAAGCCCGAGTACGGCTGCAGGTAAAACATTGCCCAGATACTTTATATATGGAGGAGTTTCTTTGTTTGCCGGAAAAACTATAAAGGGTAAAAATCTGGTTATCATTGTGGCAAATGCCACTATTAATATTATAACAAACTGCTGTATTTTACTCATTTTTGCAACTTCCCTCTAAGTAATGTAAGTACACTAAGTATTATTATCATTGAAGGAATGATAAAGTTAGTACCTTTAAAAATCATCAGACATATAAATGAAATAAAAAGTCCGATAACAGATGCGCTGTGATCCTTTTCTTTAAGCCAATTTTCAAGGAATATAACTACAAAGAGTGCAGTCATAACAAATTCTATTCCCTTGGTATCAAAGGGGATAAAGCTTCCGAATATTCCGCCTATAGTAGCACCTGCTACCCAATATATCTGGTTTAACATGGTTACAAAGAACATAAACCAACCCTTGTCAATATCCTTAGGTACATCTACCGTGGCATTTATAGAAAATGATTCATCACACATTCCGTAAATTAAATAAAGTTTCTTCCATCCCGGAATATTGTATTTTTCAAGCATTGAAAGTCCATAGAATAAATGTCTTGCATTTATCATAAGTGTAAGAAAGAAGATATTTACAGGATCAAAGTTCCCAAGCAACCATGAAACGGTAGCAAATTCTACAGAGCCTGCAAATATGATAAAACTCATAAACATCGGATAGTAAAATTTAAAACCGGATTGATTCATATATATGCCATAGGCAACACCTAAGAATAAAAATCCGGCAAAAATAGGGATTGTATTTGGAAATGCAGCAAAGAAAGCGGCTTTTATCTTTTTAGAAACCATAAAAACTCCTTGTAAATTAAATCAAGGTACAAGTTTACTACCGGGTTATAAAAAAATCAATAAAAAATGTATACCCGCATAAATACAGGTATACATATAAAAAACATTTTATTTCTTTAAGCATTCAACAATCTTATCAGCCATTGCAACCGCATCGGCATACTGATCTTTTGTAAGAAGAGATTTGATGCTGATTGTTTCTTCGGCAATATTTACCTTCTTTAACTGACCTATAATCTCACGCATACTCTTGCCTGCTGTAAGAGCCCATGAACCGTTTTCAACCACGAAAACATCTCTGTTTTGGAAATTATGTGCAACAAGGTCCATAAGGAAGTTTTCCATAGGAGTGAAAAGTCCGCCATTGTAAGAAGCAGAAGCAAATACAAGTACCTTTGCTCTGAAAGCCTCTGAGAGGAGGTAAGATACATCAATTGATGAAATATCAAGTACCTTTGTATTTCTGATACCTCTTTGAGCTACCAAAGTAGCAAGCAATGTTGAAAATTCTTCTGTATGTCCGTAAACGGAACCGGAGAATATAACCACCTCATCATCCTCAGGAGAATATGAACCCCATGTCTGATACTTCTTGAAACATGCAATAATATCCTCTTTTGTTCTGTATATAGGCCCGTGGAGTGAACAGATAAGCTCTATATCCAAATCGGCAAGCTTCTTTAAGATATTTAATACCTGTAATCCGAACTTTCCTACAATATTTGCATAATATCTTCTGGATTCCGGATACCACTCACAATCATAATTCAATTCATCTGCGAATATATTTCCTGAGAGTGCACCGAAGCAACCGAAAGCATCTGAAGAGAAAAGCGCTTTTGATTTCTCATCATATACCATCATTACCTCAGGCCAGTGAACCATCGGAGCAAAATAAAATTTAAATGTATGCTCGCCTGTGCTCAATGTGTCGCCTTCTTTTACTTCCAAGAATCTGTGATCCAAAGAGAAGTCAAAGAACTGACCGATCATTGTCTTAATCTTTGCATTACCTACTATCATCATTTCAGGATGCATATTTAAAAGATCGCCCAAAGTAGCCGCATGGTCAGGCTCCATATGTGTTATTACTACGTAGTCAAGGGGTCTGTCACCAAGTGTTGCCTTTAAGTTCTCAAAGAATACTCCCTCTACAGATCTGTCAACAGAGTCAAAGAGTATAGTTTTTTCATCCAATATAACATATGAGTTGTAAGACATTCCGTTCGGAATAGGATAGGCATTCTCAAAAAGTCTCTGCCTTCTGTCACTTCCACCCACATAATATAAATTGTCCTTAATACATTGTTCCTGATGCATAATTCCTCCATTACAATTGCATATATAAAGCGACCGAAGCTACTATATTAATTAAATAACTTATTCTTACTGTTTTACAACTAATAGTATAATGCAAAAGTTTATATTTGCAAGATTTTTTTATAATACAATTTTTATAAAGTTTTTATTTTTGCTGTAAGTTTTTGTGGATTTAATGACTGTAAAAACAAATTTTTGACGAAAATGAGCGGAATATTGTATACAGGATTTTTGTTAAAAAAATCACCATTATCATCTTTTTAGTAAGAAAATATCAAAAAAACAATGTAAAAAGGTAAATAATTTTTCTTTTTTTATGCTTTGCTATATTATATGAATATGGTATAATGGTGAGCGGAAAATACAGGAAAATACATATGGAGGTTTTTACGTATGGCAAATAAGTGGGTATACCTTTTTACAGAAGGTAACGCAACAATGAGAAATCTTTTGGGTGGTAAGGGTGCAAACCTTGCAGAGATGACAAATCTCGGTTTACCTGTACCTCAGGGATTCACAATCACAACAGAGGCATGTACTCAGTACTATGAGGACGGTGAGAAGATAAATGATGAGATCATGGGTCAAATCATGGAGAATATTACTAAGATGGAAGAGATCACAGGAAAGAAATTCGGTGATAAGGAAAATCCACTCTTAGTTTCAGTTCGTTCAGGTGCAAGAGCATCTATGCCGGGTATGATGGATACAATTCTTAACCTCGGTCTTAACGAAGAGGTTGTAGAGGTTTTAGCTGCAAAGTCAGGTAACCCAAGATGGGCTTATGACTGCTACAGAAGATTTATCCAGATGTTCTCAGACGTAGTTATGGAAGTTGGTAAGAAGTATTTTGAGGTTCTTATCGACCAGATGAAAGAGAAAGGGAGTTACACAGGACGTTGACCTTACAGCTGAAGATTTGAAGGAACTTGCAAATCAGTTCAAGGCTGAGTATAAGTCAAAAATCGGTTCAGATTTCCCTTCAGATCCTAAGGAACAGCTTATGGCTGCCGTTAAGGCCGTATTCCGTTCATGGGATAACCCACGTGCAAATGTATATCGTCGTGACAATGATATTCCATATTCATGGGGTACAGCAGTTAACGTACAGATGATGGCATTCGGTAACATGGGTGATACATCAGGTACAGGTGTTGCATTTACAAGAGACCCTGCTACAGGTGAGAAGAAGCTTATGGGTGAGTTCCTTATGAACGCTCAGGGTGAGGACGTTGTTGCAGGTGTTCGTACACCACAGCATATCGATCAGTTGAAGGAAGTAATGCCTGACGTTTATAACGAGTTCGTTGAGATCTGCCATAAGCTTGAGGATCATTACAGAGATATGCAGGATATGGAGTTTACTATCGAGGATAGAAAACTTTACATGTTGCAGACAAGAAACGGTAAGAGAACAGCATTTGCCGCACTTAAGATTGCATGTGACCTTGTAGATGAGGGTATGATTGACGAGGCTAAGGCTGTATCAATGATCGAGCCTAGAAACCTTGATACACTTCTTCACCCTACATTTGATACAGAGGCTGTTAAGAAGGCTACACCTATCGGTAAGGGTCTTGCCGCTTCACCGGGTGCTGCAAGCGGACAGATCGTATTTACAGCAGAGGATGCCAAGACATGGGCTGATGCAGGTAAGAAGGTTGTTCTTGTAAGACTTGAGACATCACCTGAGGATATCGAGGGTATGAAGGCTTCACAGGGTATTCTTACAGTTCGTGGCGGTATGACATCACACGCAGCCGTTGTTGCTCGTGGTATGGGTACTTGCTGTGTATCAGGTCTTTCAGAGATTATTATGGATGAAGAGAACAAGAAGTTCGAGCTCGGCGGAAAGACATTCCACGAGGGAGATGTTATCTCATTCGACGGCACAACAGGAAATGTTTATGACGGTGCTATCCCAACTCAGGAAGCTCAGATTGCAGGTGAGTTCGGAAGAATCATGGGATGGGCTGATAAGTATAGAAGACTTAAAGTTCGTACAAACGCAGATACACCTGAGGATGCAAGAAAAGCAAGAGAGCTTGGTGCAGAGGGTATCGGACTTTGCCGTACAGAGCATATGTTCTTTGAGGGCGACAGAATTGACGCATTCAGAGAGATGATCTGTTCAGATACAGTAGAAGAGAGAGAGAAAGCTCTTGATAAGATTTTACCTGTACAGCAGGGAGATTTCGAGAAGCTTTACGAGGCACTTGAGGGTAATCCTGTTACAATCAGATTCCTTGATCCGCCACTTCATGAGTTCGTTCCTACAGAGGAATCTGAGATTGAGAAGCTTGCAAAGACTCAGGGCAAGAGCGTAGCACAGATTAAGGCTATCATCGCTTCACTTCACGAGTTTAACCCTATGATGGGACACAGAGGACTTCGTCTTGCAGTAACATATCCTGAGATTGCAGTAATGCAGACAAAGGCTGTTATCAGAGCGGCTATCAATGTAGCTAAGGCTCATCCTGATTGGAACCTTAAGCCTGAGATCATGATTCCACTTTCATCTGACGCTAAGGAGCTTAAGTACGTTAAGGATATCGTTGTTAAGACAGCAGATGAGGAGATTGCGGCAGCAGGATCAAACATCAAGTATGAAGTTGGTACAATGATTGAGATTCCAAGAGCATGTCTTACAGCTGATGAGATTGCTAAGCAGGCTGAATTCTTCTGCTTCGGTACAAACGACCTTACACAGATGACATTCGGTTTCTCAAGAGATGATGCAGGTAAGTTCCTCAATGCTTACTATGACAGAAAGATCTTCGAGAACGATCCGTTTGCTAAGCTTGACCAGGTTGGTGTAGGTAAGCTTATGAAGATGGCTATCGAGCTTGGAAAGCAGACAAGACCTGAGATCCACGTAGGTATCTGTGGAGAGCACGGTGGAGATCCTTCATCAGTTGAGTTCTGCCACAAGATCGGTCTTGACTATGTGTCATGTTCACCGTTCAGAGTGCCGATTGCAAGACTTGCAACGCTGAGCAGCAATTGAAAGTAATATAATATAGATAAATTTTGAACGAACCTTGAGGGCGTCTGCTCTTTTTTCAAGTTCTTTGTCAAGTTTTGGGGTAGGTTGATTTTCAGCTCCTTTTTATTTACAAAATGTTTTAATAAATAATATCACCTTACAACTCATCTTAAAAAACAATTCTTAATGAATCTCAATATTTTTTTTATCGAATAACAATACATTTTATTGCTAAACATTAAATTATATGTTATCATGTTCCCAGTAATGAATTTTTGGCTTGTAAATATCTATATGTAAAGTAGGAGGTTGTGATGAATTGGACACAAAATAAGTATAGCTTTTATCTAAGGTATGTGTGTTGTTTTTGCCATATTGGGTATACTGTAATATTTACATACATATGATATAAAATTTATTATCTTAAGGCGCATTATATTCCTCTTTCAAGGAAGAACTTGTCGGAAAGTATATATCATTTTCTAATATGATTATGTTTACATACTTGATATACTTGCCTATACTACTATTTCTCCTATATAAGCTCTTATGTAATATACATAAGTCCTAAAAGTATTATAGCAGAAAATGTAAGTATCTTAGAGTCTTTTTCATGGTGCTGTTTTATTGTCTCATTTAACATGCTTTATTTTAACATTTTCTATCTACCTTTTTGTATTACTTGTTACAGGCTCTGCGTTGTAAATATAAGGTAATTAGAATGTATCTTTACAGAGGCTATGAAATAATAAGAAAATGGTATACCATGAGGAAAAGTTATGATTATGGTAGTATAGATGTGGTAATGGCAAAAGGAAGATGTCTGCGGAGGCTTGCCGAGCGAATAGGTATCACAGCGCCAATTTGTCCGATACTTAAAATAATAAAGCCAGGCGGTGATTCTCCCTTTGGGCTATATGAAGACAACTGCCAGAGTGGCAGATATGCTAGGATACATACCTGACGAAGAAACTAAAGGAGGTCTTTAACATGAGCGAGAAATTTATCAGATAATTATACAGCTATAAATTCAGATAATGATATAACTGCAAATGCAAACAATAATGTATCGACAGTTCCGGCAACACTGCAGAAGTGCAGGCAATAATAGCTGACAGTTCAAACAACACTGCAAGTACCAGGCAATAATATAGCTGACAGTTCAAACAATACTGCAAGTACTCCTGATCGGCATTAATATGATTGAAACTTCAAATAAGACTCCCAAAAAAAACCTATCTAAATTTGACATTAGATACTAATAATGCTGCCCGTTGTATTTATACTCGCATTTTATGCATAAAATATTATACTTCCGTAGGTATAGTGACTTTTGGGTTTGGAACTACCTTATACATGTGCTTTATGTTATCTCAGTGCTTCATATGCTAAATTAAAATATTAAATTCAATAGAAAAGTATTATTTTATCAATTACTTGATACTTTTAATACACTGCAGCTTTACTATTTTTCTTCATTCCCTTAATATATTTATGCAAATAGCTATGAATTTATGCTTATACACACTTCCTGTAGCGGTATTTAACAAACAAAAGTGAAACTAATAACATATTATATGACTATATCAATGCACTTATATTTGTTCTATACATAATGCTACTTCTTTTTGGTTGCATGTTTTCAAAGAGGGAAAAAGCACTTCAAGTACAAAAGACTAAGTACTTTTGCATATTTTCTCAGTTTTTGATTGGTATCGTTTATAATGATTGTCATTTTTCCTGCTTTCAAGTGCAGATGCTACTTTTTAAAAATATTTTGACCATTTATTCTTCCGATGTCAATGTTCTGAAAATATAGGAACTCTTATATGGTCACTACCTATAGCCTTCCTGTACACACTATCTAGGGAAGTTCATAGAGGATAATTCAAAGTCCTTTAATATGAATAAGTTTAATAAAACCATGGATAATGCAACTTTCATACCAAGACTTAGTTTATATACCGTTAATGCAGTTGTTGCTGCTTTTATATTCTTTTATAGGAATTAGGCTATATATTTTTGAGATATTTTAGGCGGTTCTTTGCCGGCTGATTTTACCTATTCAAATATACAAGAAGAGGATTTTTGAACTTCTGGCTACCTTAATCAATATAGTATTTATTACGGTATTAAAATTTTTCAGTTAAATGAAATAATAAAGTATTGTATTCATATAATCCTAAATTCAATATTAACATTAGCACTTATATCAGTTGACTTTGCCAAAGATGTATCTGTATATAACCTTATGGACTTACAACACTGCGCACTCTTCCAAGTGTATTTGCATGATTTTCTTATGTTTTGTATTGCCTTTATCATAATTGGAGGGAATTGAAAGGCTTTCCTGTTACCGTTAAGTTTCTATGCAGGAAATATACTTTTTGTACTTCTTTGTCTTGCTAATATAGACACCCAGTGGTTGCGGGTATAATCTTAATGCCTATGAACGGTAATCTGCTGTACTATGATATATATGATCTTAGGGAAAGTGAAATATGGCTGCAATGCCTGTTATTTACAAAGAGCTTGGAAAAACAGTTCCGATAAAGAACTTAAAGACCAAGCTACACTTCTGCGCAGAAGGGTATCTTAGGGTATTCTTTTGATATGATGAACCTATCAGTTATAATTACTCCAGAAATAAGGCTTTCGAAATAAAACATATGAATCTAAATTAAGGTTCTTTGTCAAGTGTTGGGGTGGGTTGATTTTTCAGCCACTTTTTATATTGAATTTTTTTGAACTTAGCATTTTACCTGGCATTATATATTTAAAGCCTGATAAATATTTTGCACAACAAAAAGACCTCGTCCCCAGACATTTTAAATATGCTTGTTAAAAATTCTATTCTAAAATATGTAAAGTTACGTACACCATAAGATATTCTTTTAAAATACCTTTATCTTGTTATTAGAAACCCTTCTATGAAACCCATTTGATATATGTCGATACTTAAATTGGTTAAGATGTATTTATGTTATTTCTAAATGCTGTGATTGCCGCATTAAACTCTTTTATGCCGAGATTTTCCACTTCAAGCAGCCATTCGCGAAGTAGCACTCCTTACTTTGAGTATGATTTTCATCAAGTAGCAATAAACAACTCTTTTATGAAGTGTGCTTTCCTTCTCCAGGCCCAATATACCTGCCTTATAAAGTGGTACCTGTCAGCAACTATATCTTAGCATTTGGAAGAGTATGTTTTTAGCTATATCTATAGAAGTCTTATTCATATCACATGAGAAATATTTTACATTCATGCGTTTTGACTTATCAAGAGACTTAAAGTATTAATAACATGCATCTTTATTGGTGAAATTATATCAGAACTTTGTGTTTATAGGATTCACAACAATAGTTTGATACTTTTTCGGTTCGACGTCCCTTTAAACTCATCTATTGATATGGCTTCCCCAATTCTATCAGATGAATTGTTAAGTGTGCAAGTATCTTATATACAGTGTGGTAGAAACATTAACTTTGTCGGATGCCTCTGGAAATAGTTATTGCTACGGAAAGAATGAGCAATGAACTGGTCAGCCTTCTTAATAAAAAATTCAATACGATTATGTGAGGACTAGACACAAGAAAGTTAATATTTAAATTTGGTAAAATTTGAAATGTTCAGAATATCTGAACAGAACAAGAACAGTTTGGAATATCCGAAAAGTAGAGAGCAAATCTACTTTACAAAATTGCTTCCATTCTATTTTTGTACTATTTGGTAATCAAAAAATGATTTTGTTTTGAGCATTTACATATAGAATAAAATATGGTATTATTATCTCAAATCAAACCTAATCTTTGATTTAAAATAAAGGAGACCTTATGCATCAAATAATAGCCCAAAAATGAAATTGGCAAATCCTAATCCGACAAGGTTCTTTAAAGGATCATTTGGAATTCATAAAGCCAAGCTTGATGAAATGAACTCTCTTGGTAATTATAATCAAAAAGGTGACAGTAGTTGAACCGTTTGAAAATGACGACTTACCAGTTGTTTTAAAGTAGAATCTGAACTTGAATTAAGTTCACCTGGTGAAACTTGGGACTTTCAAGATCATTATTAAATGAAAATTCAAATGAATATGACAGTTTTTAAAGAAAATTTATGGCATGGAAGATTGTTCTCATTTGAAAAGTATATAAAGACTAAAGTGATTGATAATATTTCAGACATGGATTTTTGGTTAGAGTATTAGTATTAACAAAAAACTAAAGTCTTTTAACACAAACAGAAAGAAATATTCTGTCACAAATGAAAATACTTGCAACTAATTTGACAAATGATTTTCAAAAGGAGAAAAGGAATGATTACTTTAAATTCAAATGAAATGAAGGTATATGGAATGATTATAAATTATATAATTCAGGTCTAGCTCAGGTAATTATATAGCAAGGAATTTCTTTAGCAATACTACGGCAATTCCAAGAATAGTACATAATATCTGTGAAAGTGAAGGCAGGAAATTTATCTAAAGTATTGATGGGGAGAAAATGTAAGCGTCAAGCTAGTACGCATAAACAAAAAAGTCTTTCTTCAAGAACTGTCATTCTAATCCTACGACTTTTATTTTACAACTCTCAGAGATCTCATCTGACCAGGTGCAGGCTTGAAGCGTCTACCTGACTGTATGGTATCAAAAACAAATGTAAGATATTTTTGTGGTATCAGGTTATTAAGTATTGCACTTTGAATTATGCTGGCATAATGATATTGATGCATTAGCCCCAGGTGGGGTATTCGCAAATAGCCAATTAGATCTACCTATAACAAATGGCTTCACGCACATTTCAGCAATTGTGCCAATTGTTCTTGCATCCTTTAGAAAAGTTCTCTAAAGTACTCTTTTGATTTATTGCATAGTAATATTCCCCGGTAAACTCTTAGGAAGGATTTTGATTCTATTTGTGAAATCCAACTATAGAACTCATCAGTACTTGTTGTTTGGACTCGGTTTCTCATTTCCAGTCGCTTTTCCAATGTAAGGGCAGTTCGTCACTTATCTTCCAACAGGAATAGTTTCCTTGAATAAGTCTCCCTTGTTTTGCATACTCATTACCTCTATTAACTTCGTATGCTTCATGGAACTTTCTCTTTGCATGTACAAGGCATCCGCATAAGGTCTTATCCATAAGCTTTTATATATCGGTGTACCCATCGCAGTGAAGGTAAGTTCGCTGTGGTAATCTCTCCAAGTGTCGCTTCGACAAGTGTATATTCATACAATACTGCAGGATGTGTGTGTATTTAACTTCTATACACCCTTGTATGACTTGCTTCTGCTTCCTTTCGGTTCTACAATACCTCCAGGACAGTTTCATCTGCATGGAGTAGTGTCTCATTTAGTAGACTAAGCTTTATCTGCTCATATAGGCTTTAGAAGATTAGCTCCTTTTATGATCCAATTAGATAAATTTTAATACTTGATATCAAACCCTAATCTTTTAAACTCTTGCTCCATTCTATATAGTGGTATTGATGCAAGTGTGTACTTTTGATTCATTATAAGACATAAAGCTTGGTAATACTACACTCTTTTTAATAAGAGCTTTAGGATGAGGTGCTATCTTTATAAAGCCACTTTCTCATTCTTGTCGTTTCTGCAACTATAAACATAAGTCATCTCTATAACCTTAACCTCTGGGGACTACCACCAGTTCTTTTCTTATCTCTTTCTTCATAACTGTAAAGAGCTGTGTGATTATCACATACCTATTCACTGTCATTAATTTATATTCTTCCTCAACAGGAATATCATTAAACTTGCTTCCTTTTTAGCTTTTCTTCTTTGTGCTCAGGTATAATACTTTCCTGTGGTAGCTCACTGAATATGGGCTCTCTAAATGTTTCAGCCTCATTGAAGACATCAAAAGAAAGTTGTCCGTAATAGCTTTTTCATGATTTGCCCAAATTTCTCTTTTTGCCTTTAATTTCAGTTGCTCCATATACCAATTATTTAATTTATTTAACCCAGCAATCATTCCTCTTTTCTTTTTGTACTTTTCTAAAGTCTCAATCTCTTTGTCCTTTTCTTTTTTTGTTTTTTCTAAAGTCTTAATCTCATTGTCTTTATCATGTAAGATAGCCTTAAGTCGGCAATTTCTGCTTGCAATTCATCTATAGTTTTCATTTTACGGACCTCCAAATCTCAAATATTTATATAAAGATTATACTATAAATCTATAGGCCAAATCCAGCAAAATCAACAACACTTTTTAAAGACTTCACTACACTTGATTTTGTTTATTCCGGTGCCATGATTGCATATTCTTCAAAGTCAAATCGTAATAAATCCTTAGTGATTTCTGTATCCCCTTTGTGACGGCCAAACCACATGTCCTTTTCAATTCTTTTAAGAATGAATCCAAAATCCGACTATCTTCCCATACAAAGAAGCTTTATCCTATCCATACATTGTTGCAAAGCAAATATTACCTTATCTCTTGGATCAAAGGTTGAAATTGCTATAAACAATTTCAACTAATCCATTTATATTTTTCCTCATATCAGTAGCACCACAAGAAAAGAATTACACGATAGTTTGTCATAGTTAAACATTTTATTTTATTCACCACCTTGATCACCTTTGCAAGTAGTTCAAGATCGTATATCTATCACTACGATGTTGTTGGCACCTATCTCCATCTTTAGGGTCTTGCCATTGTGTTGTCTTGATTTCAATAAATTTAACATCCTTAGAGTGCTTTGATTTCTTGTATCATGTTTACTCACCCATCTGTGACTGTTGAAATAGGTAATCCATTCTTCCCTAGCCAGCTTGCGATACTTAATCACTATTTTAAACTCCTCAATCAATTGCTCTTTCTTCTTTGAATATTTGTATAGGCACCTCCACATATTTATTTTAAAAGATTTTATAGTGTAAGTGTATTTATGGGAAGCGTGCCAGATCGACGCTTACAATTATATAGCGGAAGGTGTGAGTATTTTGCTGAGTAATTTGAAATGTTTAAAGATGATATTGTAAGTAAAGATGGACAATATGTAGTTTTGTATTCGAATATAAAAAAGATTAGATACATTGTACTTATGCAAAGATTTGTTAGAACAGAAAACGAGCGAATCAATATGCATTGGTGAAATTACATTTTATGAAAGCAATGATTTAAGTATTAATGATTTACAGGTTGAGGCTAATAGTAAAAGCTTGATAATTGATGCTAAAACTTTAAGATTTATGTTTTGGAATAGAATATTCTGATAATATGGCAGATATTCTTTGTCAATTTACGAAACAACTTGAAATATAATTCTCAAATGGTACCAGATGTGTTGTCGTCGATATTGTGCGAAAAGCAATAGGTGAATTCATTGAGTCAGTAGCTCCGAGAATCCTAATAAGATTTATTGTAACAAGGTAAAAGAAATCTAATAGTGGGCAAGAAGTAGATTCAACATGAGTCAAAACCAAATTACTACGAGAGTCACTATTTAAAACATTTTGTAATAGACAAATGTTAGTTTGCTATTTTGCGCAGCCATCGTGGAAAATGATGATGCAACGATTTTAAAGTTCTCAAAAATAGCCTAATCAAAAATTGCTGTATTGAGTTAGAAAGCATTGATGTAAGCACCGCTAAGTCATTGGTTTATACGAGATTGAATACTCCTAAAATAGCCTAATCTCATGTGAGAGTGTCGTGTTGATGTCAAGGGTGGAGAAATAAGGTGAGAAAATGGCTTGAAATTAGAATTCTGTGAAATGCAGCATGGAGTTTGACTGCGATGAATTCAAGAAAATCACTAAAATCAATGTGGGGTATAATATCATTCGAACAGTTGAGTTGATGGAATAGATGTGGGTATGTTGTGTAGACAGGATGGAGTATTTAATATGTTGAGTTGATAGAATGGTTGAATTGGCTAATTACTATATGTTATTATTGACGTATGATAATTAGGTGGAAGATAGAGATGGGATAAAATATGCGGGAAATTCAAAATTTACATTTATACCTCCAGTACCGAAAGAGAACAACGTGTCAGGATTTATTGCCGTCGCACAAACAGCATGGAGCAACTGAAACCCTGACAGTCCAAGTATCTCATTGACACGATTGACGGCTGCGCAATGCCACCAATGAGTGTTGGCAGATGTTATATGTATATTGCTACCAGCAAGACTAGGGGCATCAAGGAAGAATTCAATCGTCTGCTGGAAGATTGCAATTCGAGAAAATTGAAATAGTTATAACGAAAAATATCAGTAGATTTGGAAGAGATACTGTAGAAATGCTGGATGCCTTGAATCAACTGAAAACATTGAGCTGATTCATGTTTGAACAGGAAGAATTGGATACTGCGAATACGGATAGCGACAATGATTTCGATAGTTGAATCCTTTTTGGGCTGAAAATGAATCAAGGAGTGGGAATATTCGATGGGGAATTAAGCAAAAGCGGCATCTGGGACATCAAAACTTTGATAGAGAAAGAGTTATGGCTATAAGCATGATAAGGAAGGTCATCTGATTATTGATGAAGAAACAGCTAAAATGGCTGATATTTGGTTGTATCTCAGTGGTCAAAGTGTATAGGGTTATCAGAGAACTTGAAAAAAGCAAATCCTCTCGCCTACGGAAAAAGAGAAAATAGTGCAAAGAACGATTGATGCAATGCTTCATAACTAGAAGTATACAGAATCGTGCTTCTAAATCTAGTAAAAATGGTACAATATTTGTCCTTCGGATAATAATCCGGCGATAATATCTAAAGAAGTGTTTGAGCTGTGCAGATAGAAAAAGCACATAGGAGCAATGTGACAAAAGATGAGAATGTGAAGAAAAACTCAAAGTATACTTCAAAAGAGAAGTAGATAATTGACAATTAGATATTAAAAGTGAAATATATACAAATGTATTTAGAAATACAAATGGAGGATAATATGATTGCAAGATTAATTTACAAATTGATGAGCAAATTTTAAAAACAAATAAGTCATATGTCGTCCTTATAACTTAATATGAGCAATTTGTCAAGAGGAGCAGATTTCACAGGATATTCTTTCTCTCAGCTTCGACATTTTGTGGAGCATATTATGCTGGTTTATGCTATTAGCAATGACATAGAAGATTCACATGAAAATATTCAAAAAGCTGTTAAATACGTAAAACGAAAGTTTTTACGCCATTTATCGCTTTCTCATTTTTTGCAAGTATCAGTTTCGCATCGCACTTTAGAAGAAAGAATTCTGAGCGATTGATGTTGAAATGTGAATATCTTTTTCGCATAAAAATTTTTGCATAAAGAATATTCGATGGATGTACTTTCTAATCTTGATCAGTTCCATTGACGATGATTGTTTAAAGAATATTATGAGAAAATTGCTCAAAAGTAGATCAATAGAAACTCCATACAAATGGTTTCGATTTGATCGCTTTTATATTCGAACAATTAAACCATTCTTTTGGTAATAAAATATACTACGAGTTGCTTTTTATTCCTGCAAATGATAGATCTAGTAAAACAGACCGAATAATTGCATTACTGATATTGAAATTACAGATTTTGTGCGGTTAAATTTGCTAACACCGATAATTATATAGATTTATTGTGAAACAATGCCAATTCGAATTATCGTGGATTGGGAAGTGAATATTCGTCCATGCGAGTTTTCAAATTTTAGTAAACTCATGAACAATATTAGATTTATTCAAGTCCAAGCAGAACAACGAAATTTTGCTCAATATTTAACTGAAACAGGAGTAAGTTTGTCTGAAATTATTATGTTTTCAGATGAGGGCTTACCAAGAAGTCTATGAGCAGACAGTACCTAAAAGTACTGCTCGACATTTTTGATATTCTTGATACTTGTCGATTGATTATAAAAATGGCTTCGGGTTGCAATGTTCTTCGATATTTGCTTCATCATATGACAAACAGAAATTATTAAAGACCAGTATAAAAAACATTGGAAATGGAATTATCAAGAATGATAAGTGAGTATGTGGGAGGAAATTTTAAACTTTCACATCTTCATTTGACTTATAGATATATTCAACACGATACAATGCCTTTTTTGTTCTGCTTTGAGACATCCCGTTCGAGCATTTCAGTTTGTTTGATTGCCTTGATGCAACTGGACGCCGAACATGAGATTTTAGCGTGGATGGTTAAATACAGAGCAGAAAGGAGTTCTTTTTACACCATTAGAAAATGCGAAGATAGCGAAGTATAAGCTAGGTGATAAAGATGATTGATATGCTTGTCAAACCTATGAAATTGTATATGAGTGAGAAACATAGCTCGTAAGTTAATAATTGTAGAAAAATAATCCCATATTTTTATTGAGAATTATAAGGATGATACCATTGCAATTATTCAAACAGTAAAAGCAGCGATGGATGAATTGTGAAAATTATTCTAATATGGTGAACCGTGGCTTCCAAAACACAGATTATCAAATTGACTCTGACGAAAAGAAAAGTATTGATAAATATGTTCACTAAGTCAAGGGTTTCTGTAATATATACGGATCAGCAGGCACCGGTAAAACAACTCTTATAAATCATGTTTCACACCTTTTTAATAATTATTCTAAAGATTTATTTAACTCCATACAAATCCTGCGGTAAATAATCTTAAGCGAAAAGTTACGTCATCAAATTTGTGAGTTTATGACAATAACGAAATTCTCATCACAAAGAGTTGAAACGAGATTATGACATCCTTATAATTGATGAATGTAGTACTATAAACAATCAAAATATGAGAAAAGTTGTGAACTTGCAAAATTTAAGTTACTTGTTTTGGTGGAATACTTATCAATTGAAGCTATTATTGAATTTGGTAATTGGTTTGATGCTGTTCGTAGCTTTTGCCGAAATCAACAGTTTGTGAATTAACTAAATATATAGAAGTGACAGTAAGCAGCTACTTGCATTATGGGATAATGTGCGCAGAATGGAAGATGATGTTTTTGATGAATTGCAAGGGTGAATTCTCGGCTAACCTTGATCCATCTATGTTTACTTCAACAGGATGATGAAATAATCCTTTGTCTGAATTATGAGATATGGAATTAATAATAATAATCATTTTATGCAAGAAAACAATAATAGCGAGGAAATATGGAGGATACAACAGTATAAAGTTGGTGATCCAGTTCTGTTTAATGATTCTGCTGATAAATTTTTTAGTCGGAATAAAGAACAGTGCCGATTATTCATAATAATATGAAAGCTCGGGTATAAATTTTATAATTTTGGATAAAGACAAGCCAGCCAGGCGCATTCAATTTGATATAGAAATTGATAGACCACTTATTGAGCTAAATGTGGATGATTATGAGTTTGAGATTATTGGAAAAGCTGAAAGCATTTCAATCATCCGCTTTGCGGTTAATAAAACAAGTACAGATGAAGATGACGATGATTGTTTCAAAACAATGGTTCCGTTCAAATTGCATATGCTGTATCAATCCACAAAAGCACAAGGAGACTGAATATAGTTCGTTAAAATTATCTTAACAAGGACGAGATTGATGAATTAATAACTCACAGTATTTTATACTGCTATTACTCGTGCAAGAAAGAAACTAAAAATTTGTGGACACAAAGTGAAAGAAAGTTCTCAATAGATTAAAACCGAGAATAATAGTCATGATGTAGCTTTGCTTAAGAATGAGATAAATTGAATTAGAGTACCGCAATTTATTAAATAGCCTAATTAAAATTAAGGTTGATGAGAAGAAAAGCTGTCAAAGTCATAAAATAGGACTTGCATTTGTGGATAAATTCACAAATAGCCTTTATTAATAATGGGCAGTGTGTTTGCTGACGAAATGGTAAATAAGGGACAAAACAAAGCGTATTTCCGGGCTTTTCGGAGGTTTGGATCGAAGCCGTACTTTTGAAAAAGCTCGATTTTCTTATATGAAACATGTCTACTTCAAACAAAATGTGCGTCGGTTGTAACCTTGGATTGAACGTCGCGGGTTGCGGAAGTGGTCTTATAAAACGACGAACAGTATTTTCAGCTTGGTGTTTGAAGATGGCTATGGCTGTTGATGGGATGATAAGCCGCGATCAAGAGGCTATGGTAGTGAGACTGCGGCAATATAGGTTTATAGTTACATATGATGATGAAAATAAGGTAGTACGTAATTTGGTATGGGTTGATGGGTGCGGATGGCACAAAGGTATCAGAAATTATTCGGTGACTAAGGATGTCCACGAGCAATCAAATTATTTAAGATTGTGATGGGATGGTGAGGATAGATGAGTCTCGCAAAAATACATTTGTTTAAATATAGCAGGAAGGTGATTGATGAGTATGGGAATACTTGGCAAAAGAGATGCGTATAGAATATTGTGAGTGTTGTGCTATTGGAGACAAACTCAAATTATAGTAAAGAACGAAGTCTGGACTTGTTTTCGGTAATTCTATCTTTAATCCGGATGTTATTCTCATGGATGGAAATGCTGAACCGATGGGGACTACCTATACGTTTAGCGTTACCTTAAGGATAGTATGAGATATTGTTAAAGCTGATTCAGGGACAGCTATTTGTGATCAATTTATTACAAATGGCTTTAGACAGTGAGTCTGTAATACCGATGGACAATGGACAGTTGTCTAATAATAAGAAAACACGGAACTCCAAAGAATCAGCTCCCTGAGAGTGTATAAGGTAGGAAGGAATATCCCGGTCAGATGTTGACTTTCATCATGTGGAAATGGCAGCATTCATGTCTATAAAATAGAAACCATGCGGTAATCTGACATTAGCGACAATATTAATACATGTAGTACGAAAGATGGACTGTATTCATGTTATTTGCGAAAACAGATGGTACGTACATATAATTGGGAATCTTATTGTGAGTATTTCGAGATCAAAAGATATTGAACTTGATTTGTAAGAGGAAGCATGGAAGGTAAAGCAAGTACTTCTTTTAGAGAAAGGTGATTTTTATTATGTAAGAAATTCTATTGTGATGCAGCAAATCGCTATGACATTCGACTGTTGTGATTGAATATTTATATACCTTCAATTGATGTTGCGATTGAATATGATGGGCTACTGGCATAAAAAGCAAGCTTCTGAGGATAATGAAAAGGGCACGCGCAAAAAAAGCGGGTATTAAAGCTGATTCGTATCCGTGAGCATAAATTACCTAGTATAATCCACTAAATAAAACTATGTTTTATTACACTTACAACCTCTAAATCTTACGCTTTCTTGTTCAGGAGTTTTGGAGCACACTTTTCATATCACAGGCATTGGCGGCTTTATGGTTTACAACTAAAATATACAATCTTGCTGATATCTTCTTTGTGGGGTCTATATCATCAAGTTTATACGACCAGTGATATGGGATTAGGAACCTTATTGATTTCATCAAAGTATGATAAATCCGACTTCCATCTCTCTGCTTGAAACCCTGATGCCGCTCTGACATCATTTCGTAATCTTACTGAAAAAAACAGCTTCCACCATATTCAGCCAGGAACCATGGGTTGGCGTAAATACAAGTCAAACCTCCTGCCTTATATTGAGATATTCCTGTGTTTCCTTGATGTAGAATGATTGTCAAAGAATATTACGTATTTTATCATGACAGGATATTTCTCATCCAGTACCTTCAAAAAACGGACGAAATCAGGCTTTTTGTGGGTGGACTTACCAGTGGAATCGCCTCTCTCCTGGCGGTCAATAGCAGCAAGCAATGACAGTGTTCCTAACCGCATATTCACATAATCCCTGTATACTGTACTGTTTTCTCTGTGCGGGAACAGGCGGTTTATCGTCAACAGTTGTATTCAATGCCTGCATACCCGGCTTTTATCATAGGACAGGGTGTGAACGGCATACCTTCCATAGGCTTAAGGTTTCCCTCCTCATCAAACTGTAAGGAAAGTTGTTTATAAATAAGGACATCATGCATTTTTGAATCAAAATCCGGGTCGCGCTTTTCACGGTAATAAAGATACCTTAAAGAGGCGAATCTTTGCGTTGACAAAATTTTGCGCAACGTTGTTTCTGTCTGGGATGCCATACGCGGATGACCTTCCTGTTCTGCAATGGAATTAATAAAACGTAAGCTGGCGGGATACCACAATTCCGGCTGAATATCCGAACTCTTTCGACTTCTGGCGAGCCTTGTTATGACCCAAGTAATATCTGCATCGGTAATTTCCGCTTTACGTCCACGTCCTTGTTATCATGCAGGGCTGCTTCAATGCCATCGGTATTATTTATCAAGGCGTAACGTTGTAACGCAAATGTCCAGTTTATCCGCAATCAATTCATCTGATCAGCGATACAGTTTTAACGAAATATTTTAGCCTGATGGGTTCTTACTTCTATAGTGCTTTGGTTGAGATACCCTCTAAAGTAGCTTTAACATCGTCATCTGCAAGTTTAATTGACTTTACTAAATTTGGCGTAATGTGACCTCCCTTGGATAAAGGTTATTATACCACAGTCACAAACATATGCTAATTAAATTGACTTATACTAGTCATTAACTCGTTATGGAGAGGAAGTTTTATTTGGGTGGGACTAGTGGCGAAATTTGATTGGAGGGCGTTGATGCAAAAATGGAGAAAGCGAATCGAGTGATAAATGATCGATATAAAAGTGCTGAAATAGCATATATGGAGATACGAAATACTGTAAAGTTAAAGGATATATGTTTTTCGGATATGACAGAAGAATTTGTGGAAGTGTTTAACTTTGAAAATATGGAGTAAAAGTGCAAAGAAAACATGAGGTTTTAATACCAAAAATAAAATTTGAAATTAGGAAGGTGGTTGCGTTTATTAACATTGAATATTAATATGTTTAACTATCAAATTGACAATAGTTTTGTGACTATTTACATGATATAAACCAGTTTAGCAATTATCCAAGAGGTTAGATTTAACAGGTTAAACGAGAAAAGTATTCAACTATATTTCCTAAGGGTTATTAACTGTAATATTAAATCTAAAATTCATTTTAACAGTAGCATTTTACAAAAAGACTGGAAAAGAGATGATACTGCTGATTTTCAAAGATATAATTATTCATATAGGTTAAAGAAGAATAAATGTGTAGTATTAGGCGTACATACCTAAAATTGAAATAGGAGAATATGATATAGATTTTTTGAAAAATTATGATGCTGATATTGTTTGTGGAATTTAAATGCGAGTTCAAAACGCAAAGAATCATAGAATTATAGCTTTATCAAAAATTGATTGGTAGTGGCTACTATGATTTGTGGGAAAAGGCTTTATTGAATAAAAAGCGTATTATTATAACTATAAAGGCAAAAAATTTCCTGCTGACAAAAAGAATTTTTAGAACCTATTGGGTAATACACCTCATTGATTATATGTGGGAAAGTCTGATTTGGAAATCAAAGGAAAATAATAATTGATTATAGACATTAGCACACAGATCATACTAGTACATTATTATTGATGTTTAAGAAGGTAAATGAGCATCATCGTTCAATAAGTAGTTCATGGGCTTGTTGATTACAATTTATGGGACTCTCATATGAAGAACACTGTCATATGCCGGTCTTCAAGAGATGGTTAAACTGCCATAAGATATGAAATACATGAGAGGAGTTGTCTTTAACTTAGAGCATGGTGATATAACCCTTGTATAAATAAGCTGTGTAATTAATTCAAATAAAGAGAACACAAAACGCATTTGAGAAATGAAATATATCAATAGTTTAATTAACATAAAGAAAATACTTTATATTGTTTAGTTATGAAAACATTTTTTGTTTTATATTGTAGTAATCTTGTCCACATTGATAGTAACGACAATATAGTTACAATATTGATACAAGAATGGAGGTAGCGTATATGGACCGTCGGCAACATTGAACTTAAGAGTAAATCTACACTAAAGAGAAAATGCGGTATACTTGGACGTTTGGGAGTTCCTATGTCTACGGCTGTAGATATGTTTCTTAATCAATTATGACGGAGATTCCTTTTACCATAACTTTACCAAGTGCTCCGGAGAGTATTGATATGACTAAAATGAGTGAACAGATTCATGATAAGATACAAGAGGATATATGAATCTTATAAGGCGGTGGGACACAGGTTTTGAACATTTAGAGTCATAACGGATAGTAAAATATAGGGTTGATATTATGGATGAAGCGCTTAAGATAAAATTTAAATATTTGAATCCTATTCAAATTATTTCAGTCTGTTTGGTGACACAAAAAGACACCTTGTATTTAGATAGGTAAAGCAATAGAATATAGAATGACATTTAAGTAGGAGTGGAGATAGCAATGAGTAGAAAATTTGATGATTTCTTAAATGAACAACAATGATACTGAAATTAGAAGCGAATATGAAGCACTGCAACGGAACATGACTTGATACAGGGTGTGATTGATAATGGGAAGAGGAAGTACATAAGGTGATATCAGAAAAACAGAAAATTTAAATATAAAATTGCAAGTAATGCCTGATTATAAACCAATTTATTTTTAACAATATTATGTTTAATATTCTTGCCTACGGAAATGTTTTACGGATGACCTGATTATAATAAACATATAGAATTTATACTATGGTTTCAGAACTTGTATACTGAAATGAGAAAATTAGGCGAGTGCTTATAGTATCCGATAGTGTAATTATACTTTATAAATAATTTCAGTATTAAAATGAGAGGAATAACATGGTAAATTAAATTGACTGTAAAAATTATAAATAAAAACAGATTTGGTATAGTGAAACATTGTATTTTACTATATAAAGAGTCATTGTGACTTTTAGCCTCATTGTGTTATACTTTTAATAGGTAAGTGTTTTGGCTTACGCATGAAAGAGCGGACTAAGTGAAAGGAAGAAACACACCTATTTCATACAATAGTTATGTAAAATGCTGATCGACAGAATACACGTATAAAAATGATCTTGCTACTAAATTGATTGTGTGTTCGGTTATGATGGACAAATAAAATTAGGTAATTTGTATTGGGGGTGCTATGCGGGTAAATGAAGAGAGATAATTTATCGAGGTTTTGAAAAGTGCGAAATACAGATTGAAGGACAGACTATTTCAAAGGAACTACTGTTAAAAAGACTTTTGGGAGATTTTTGACGCAAACAATGGCGAAGCAGACCACAATATCGGAGCTGGTTATGCATACAGGGTCGCTTTGTTTTGATGTTGTATTAATTACTTACGCAGCTATTTTTAATCTGATATCAAATAAAGCTGAAACCATGGATATTAGTTCTTTTTCAGAAGGGACACAGTTCTTTACGGACAACCAAAGAAATGCCGTTACATTTTGAGGTTGCTAGACGGAAGCGAGATTGGAACGAAAAAAGGTAAAAGTTTATAAAACTTATACAAAAGTGAGATATCTTAAAATATGTCCCTGAAAAAGAATGGAAATATTAGACCATACAATGGTGATTCGTTTCGCATGGATGGAAGGAATAAGAAAGAAACATCACTAAGAGATGTTTTTTACGTTGATGTGTTGGGCTTCAAAGAGAATATACCTAGTATTTTAGACACGTCATGTGTGATGGTAACATAGACATGCTGATTTTTTGGTAAAGAACATAAGTTTGCTTTTAACAAAAAACAAATCAGCTTATTAAATTGATAACGGCTTCTTATTTTACGGAAGAAGAATATAGATACGAAGGTAGTATGCAGGTAAAACGAACCGACATTAAAGTTTACTTCTAAGGTTTCGTTGCAAGAACTTTACTTTTGTCAGACGTGGAACAGGCATTTAGGGCTAATTGTTCTTGGAAGATTCGATATCAAAAGAGGCTATTTTGAGTTACCTGAGTTGATTAATAGAAAATCCTTCAGTATGTATCATATATGCTCTATGAACAGTGACTTGGGACGAATTGACATCAGATGTTGAAAAGATGGAAATCTTTGCACACCAGCTAGATTTCTGCTGGAAAATACAACTTATGAGAAAGTCGGAAACATAAATCATTATATTACAGAACTCGTAACACACGTTAATACAATTATTGATAAGGAATAATGAGTTGGTCGCCATTGATGGTACAGAGCTCGGATGTGATTCACAGCGTTCAAGAAGAATATTCTTGATGATAAAACGAGGAGGTATTCTACAGAAGGGAAAGACGATTACTTCTAATTCCTTGCACCCATTGGCTGAAAATTATTTGTTACTGCACCATTTCCCTATGGACATATTTTCTGTGGCCGAGGGAGAGTGGCTTATTGAAGTTGATTCTCGAGATCTAGAGCTTAGGAGACTGGCAGAGGTTTTCCGGAAAGCATGCAAAAGTTCATTAACAATGGTTGAAATTCTTGAAGGGATACTTGTCGAAAGAAAAGCATAACGGAAAATATGAGTGGTTACGAAAATTTTTATATAATCATTTAGGCAAGAGAATTGGCCATTGTTGTTCAAAAGCATATGTAACACTCATAAAGGAACAGGACTTTTTTTTCGGAGTATTTGTTTAGGAACCAAGAAGTTTGTTACTGCAAACAGATTTGACAGTTCTAAGATGTACATTATTGTAGTTGTTCTTGGAATTACGAAGGAAAAACTTTAATGTTTTAGATGTAATGCTGCAGCAACAATTATTTCGGTAATATATGAAAGTGAGAAAGTAGGGTATTATTTTAAGGATAAAGATATTTCATAATAGGTTAAACCCGACAATAGAAATCGACAATTATAATATCTAATCAGGATGAAGATGAAATAATAACGACTGAAGAGAGAATGCAAAAGGTTTCGAAAAAGAAATCGAAGATTATGTACTAGATTGACTTGTCATATATGGTTCAATCTATAAGCGATTCCGGATATGAGCGCAATGAATGCGATATTGTGGCTGTAGTTGTTTTTGATGATGACACCAAGGCTTATTTAAGTAGAAATTACAAAAGAAAGGATATGTGTGAGGAAGCTAAGGCATAGTTAAGGAAGTAATTACAGGAATTTTGTGAAGAGATTCTATCATCTTTACGAAAATATTAATGACGATACCAAAGACAGCAGTCAGTTTCTATGTGACCGACTGTTTATAGACGGCAAGTTTGGCGGCAATACTTACGAAAAAGTATAGGAAGAGAGCAAACTTGTGGACGTTGAGTGGAATTTGTGCGTTCTAATGGACACACTGCTAGGAAAGTTGTGGATTTAATGCCTTTAGAGATGGAGCCGGTGCACGAGCAATACCACATTGGCTGGATGAAGATTCTTACGCAGATTGCTGCCCAAGAGATGTAATGATTCAATACGTCATACTTGGAAATCTACAGGTGTTGAAGAGCTGAGAGCCCCGAGCGAATATTTTGAAGCCTGTAGAGATATAAAGATCTATCAGACGAAAAATATTGGACGGAGTGGGAACAGCGATTGTTGATAAATTAAGCGGACGAGCTCCGCAGATACAAAATTATATGGAGATCAATTTACGAAAGATAGATGCACTTTTGAAGTTAAAGAGTTGAGACGAATAGCGAGAGGTTAAAGATAGTTGTTCCTATAGGAGAGAGGATGGCAAATGGGCCGATTTTGGTTAGGTGGTAATTAGTGGATGCCGATAAAGCTAAAAGATGATAAAGTCGAGGATAAGTATATAGAGCTTGTAAACATAAAAAGAACTTATGGGACCGATCCGGAGACCTCCTATTCCTGATGTGAACCATGAGACTTATTTCGATGCTCCCAATACCAGATACTCAGTAGAGTGTACTGCAAAGAATATTAAAATGACTGACAATAATGGCGCTTTGAGGTTGCAGGAACGGATAAGTGAGGGTGAAGATTGACGAGAGAGCCGGAGGATGTTTGGTCAATACTGAGAGGAGTTTGTCAAACATCACCACTAGAGAGTTTGATGCTGACGAGGATAATCTTGACGAGAGATTAGTCTTGCCACACAAAATATACGCTCTTCTGTGAGATATACCCTGTAAAGGAAAATGTGAGGCAGGTGAGTTGTAGATCAGATTGCAGCTTGCAAGAAGGCTGTGGCTACTGGTTGTCGTAGTCCTTCACACAGAGGCATTCCTAATGAGATACGAGCTTCCAACAGAATTTGAGTCATTACGTTTATCTGGACCGTAATGAAAAGACGATCTGAGCTTACTTCGAGAGAGGATTAATAGAAAATCAATGGCAGCACTGAGAGAGAGAACTTGTTGGGTGGAGATGGTCACGACATTATTTCCTTATGTATGAGACTTTTCTGATCAAGCTTGGGAAAGGGATATGTCAGAGAACCTCATGTCGTCGTGAGCTTGAGTTGGACTTTCTGAATTCGATTATATTGAATTCAAAACAAGAAATTAGATCAAAACAAATGCCAAAAGTTACCGCTAAGGCGTAATGTGGGAAGTGATATTTGGTGCGTTAGCTCTATGCTTAGTTAATGATGACTCAGGAAATCAAGAAAGCGCAAAGCCTATGCGCTATCAACACTGTAAAGATTAACGGTGAAAACAATGCGTTTTGTTTTGCGAGTATGGCGCCAATGTGAGCTGCTCGAGGTCGATGATGAAGAGCAGTGTAACTGGCACTTCAGTATAGAAATATCGTATGTACAGGATTAGGTACTTCTATCTCGCTAGCGGATGCTCGATGCTTTGGGAAATGGAGATATTCAGTGAGTAGCTTTTTCCTCTGAGCGAAAAGTCCTCGCTGAACTTCAGTTTACCCCAAAGATTCAGAGTGTAACCAAGATGGCTTTATCCATGAAATACTTATCAGACGATAAAGAGAAGAAAAAGTGTCAAGATAGAAAATTATTATCTATCGTATCAGCATACGATAAATGGATAAGTGAGAATCAGAGAGAGATAAGACTAATTCACTGCCGGAGAAATACCGACTATATTGCGACGGGAAAAATACTAATGGGTTGTGACAGCTAGCTGCAAAGCGCCATGCATGAGGGTGTGAGGCCTTGCTCAAGTGCAAAGTGCTGGCTTAGGATGCATTTACAAAGTTGGCTAACAAGGAGCTATGTTTATACATGCAGACTCCACCACTAGGTTGCAGGAAAAAGACATCTAGTGTAGGCAGATATCCTTACGATGAGAGCTAACTTGGAAATGTGGATAAGATTGACTACGTAGTGTTGAAAAGAAAGCTTTTTGGAAGACTTCTATGCATGGACCCTTCGTGCATTTTCTACTAACGTAGTATATAAAGTCAATAATGAATGACCGAATTCCGGTGATAGAGAGTTGGTCGAGTAATATGGTTTCCTACAGGTGTGCAGTGAGACAGAGAAGCTTATCTTGAGTCTTACGGCTGTCACTCTATGAGACTTGCTCACTAAGGAGGAGACCTGCAGCGAACGAGCTGTTACTACTGCGTTATACAGGCCCAAGCGTCTTCTGGCAGCACAACGTTTACGCGATGCATCTACTCTTATCTGTGCATGTAAGGTATATTTCGTGTTGATGCCACGGATATCAGCATACTTGGAAAATACGATCTTGTTCAGAACCTTGATGACTTGATTGGGCTGTGGATGGGAGGAGATCCTTACACCGAATAAAAATGCCAAAACAAAATCAGAGACTTAGTCAATTGTAGCCAAAGCAACAGCAGAAGAGCTTGATTACCAAAAGGTGACAGACATTTCAATGAGTTTCAGGTATTGAGGGTGTCCGTGGTGCTTGGAACTAAAATGGTTCAGGAACGAGAACGGGCGTAAAGAATTAGGTGAGATGGGGATACAGGATGAGGAGGTAGCACACACTTTGGATGTAATGGTGCCCTCAGGAGCATGCTTTTTAACGAACAGGGCCAAGTTACCACGATCACAGGTTGTTGATGAAGAATTCTATCAGAATCCGCCAGCCCTTTTGCTTTGGTACAGTCGTTGAAATTGCAATGCTTCACTTGGAACCCCACAAATTTAGGGCATGGTGTGACTTAGATAGCATGCACCCGAGATTGATCCTCACGATACCGAGTTACATCTTATTTCCGGTCCGGTGGGAACATGGTTGGATTTTGCATGAGGCGGCAATTGATTCCTATTTGCTGATAACAAGGTTTCAAGAAACCAGATTGTACAGTCAACAGCAACTATAAGAAGGAGCTGCAGAACAATGCTCGTCTTTGTATGACAGAGGAAGTTTGCCAATTTCCCGCATCCGGGTACTCGAGTGCCGAAGATTCATTTTTACCCACAGGAGTCGGTTGCCAGATTATGAGAAAGGGATATGGAAGAAAGTATGTCGGTCTGATGCCTTCCGGAAAAATACAAAAGCATTGATGGAAATCAGGTCTACCTGCAGCATTGCTTCCAAAGTCACACAATGGATTTGCCGCCTGCTGATAGTAAAGATAAATATCGGACGCTTACTGTTTATTTTAATAGTTTAAAGGATCTTGGGAAATGCTTCGACACTTGTGGGTGAGTGACATAAAAGATTTTAGTAAAGGAATGAAACACCGTATACAGGGGACAGCAAAGGATACTCGAATAATTACAGGTGCAGATGAATTGACCAGTCGTGTTTTTCAACTTTCTTGCAATTCAAATGAAACTTTGGATAAGTTGGAAAAGGAGTTGACCTATAGCAAACGAAATATAGAAAACAAAGAGGTGGCCTTCAAATGTTTTGCTTGCAACGAATCTCAATTTCTGTAGGTATAGATGTTGCCAGATTCATTAAACAGTAATGCTTTTGGTTGGCCAGCTCAAGCTTACAGAGTGAGATATATTCGAGGCCTCAAGCCGAGTTGGAAGATCATCAGAATCGGGACTGTTTGCGACGTGTGAGTGGTTCCAAGAGTCGAGGACAGATCACATTGCTGGAGGCAGTTTATCGGCTACTCCTTGAATCGTTTTATAAACATCGCAGAGCCTACAGGAGGTTACCCCGTTTTCAAAGCCGGCGAGGATAGAGCATTACACGCGCTATAGTAGTTGCACCTAATTGAGACAATTATTACCGGATTTAACACCTGATGCAGCCGGCTGTTTTCACGTGTTAAGTACAAAGGAAATTGATTCTATAGTTGGAATATATGAGTGCTCCAAGAATAACGATATAATCAACAAAGGTTGAGTCCGGAGCAGACACCGAGGAATCAGATATTCGAGGAAGAAATAGATACATGGAAGAATTGGGAGAAACTTAGAGGATAGTGGTGATCACTTCTTTTATGGTAGCAGTATAGTATGGTCACATATCCGGAAGATGGTAATGCTCAGATTAATGAAAGCATAACTCAAGTAGGAGCGATAATGCGTTGATGCAATGACATCCAATGAGGAATATGAGATATTTCTGTCAGGAGTAGCATTTAATATGGAAGGATTGATAACATGGAATATAAATATGAGAGATTCCATTTAAATAAAATAACACATGCGGATTTAGAGCACTCACTGAAGCAGTACTACAGTGCGGTGTTGGAGCTATGGTTCGATTTTCCTGGGCAGAGCTTTGATGGCTGCGGCACACTGAGAACATGGGAAGGAAGTATAGTTTGAGGATTCACTTGTGATGAGGAGGCAGGAGGTTCTTCATGTGGATTTTTGGGATGCCGGGAGTAAAGGATGACACAGGATATCAAAAGCGGTATCAGCGTGTTCAAGAGTTTCGGAGATGAGTATTTTTGTCCAAGAGTGCCAGATCTTTTAAAGTCTTTAGAAGAGTGGATAAATGAGTACTAGATCTAATCCAAAAGAGTGCAAAAAGATGAGAAAGGTGGTCCTCACATGATTAAGAACTTAAAGTGCCTTCTTGTTCAGGAACTGGTAGTGGCACGTGTTATTTGTTGCGATATTGGTCATGAGTCATACCTGGATGATTTTCCATGGATAAAATGGGTTCATACCAAGAGATGGTTTTGGCGCGAAAAATATGCATACAATCAAAACTGAGTTTACAACAAGTGCATGTCCATCAACCGAAGGTTTGGAAGGTTTCAGAGCAATCACATGTGAGACATATGTCATGCCAGGGCAGCCTGTAAGGGGCCTTCGACAAGAATGCTCTTGAGAAACCTGGATAAGACTACAGGGTATGAGATACAGTTTTCAGTGTACAGGAGACATCCTTGGAAGAGATTCTATAGAGCCGTGTGGGGAACCTCCACATGTGCACTGCAAAGAGGTGGATCATCTGTTTTATTTTTCCTATTTCGTGAGTTCGTTGGTTATTTCACCTTATTCAAAGTCGATTAACGGCAAAAGTACAAAGGTCCTCTCCAGACTTAGGCTGTACAGAATCAATACTTTTCCTCTATGTGTGCATGGAGGTTACGCAGGAAATGAAGGAAAGGTTGTATCGCAGAAGAGATTGAGTGAATAGCTAGCTAAAATGGGACGAGATATGGGACGCGATGAGCATCGAAAAGTGAAAAGCCCTGTTTTGAGTGCGTAGATGGTGTGAGACCACAGATGATAGATTTACCACACTACCACAAGTGCATAAAGTATAGAGGCTGAGAAGAATATGAGGCTCTGAGGCGGAGAAAGTAGTTCAAGAGGATAAAGAAGTAGGTGAATTTGTTTCGAGAATCAACTGATAGTACCATATGTGATTTGAGCATATAGTAAAAATATATCAGTGATTCATAAAAGTGCAGAAAGTTCAGACGTTGAGTTGGTTTTTCAAAGATTGGAGCGGTTGAGGAAGATGATGAGAACAACGCAGCAAAAATCAAAGAGTATCTATCAAGAGGAAAATACAAATTTGGTATCCGGGATACGATGTTTCGAGGGCAGAAGTATATTGGAACGCTGGAGCGAGTGATGCACCATTGATCGATGGAGAACAAACCAATCCCGTATACAACACCGTGTTGATCAGTTGAGACGAGAAATTATTCTAAATCTGTATGGTGACATACGACCTAGAGACTATTACAGCAAAATTTCTTTTATTGCACACTCTTTCACACTTGTGATGCGACAGTTGAGTTTTGAGTGTGGGTATAGCACTCAGCATCTATTAAAGAGAGGTATAACTGCAGTAGAATTTTCCGAAAGGTAAAAAGTATATCAGTGATTTTCTAAAGTATATACTGTGACGGAGACTCTGGAAGAAGGAACAATAGGTGGACTTGTTCGTCGGGAGCAAGATCTGACATTTTCCTAGCATAAAAAGGCAATTAGAGTGCTATAACATGTTCAAATGAATCCGGTTTGTGAGTTTGAGTATAGGGCAGGGCGCGATTCGCTAAATCTGTCCGCTTGTCATGCCTGTACTCTTGTGCGAAAACAAGCCTATGAAGGAAATTTAATGTTTTCTGGATAGAGGAATGATCATGGGAACGCTGCGAAAGAGCAGGATATTGGTTTTCGGACTACATTTATAAAGATACCGTAACATATAACATGATTAAAATCCTCAAAATGATGGTTCAAGTCTCAGGTTACCTGTAACAGATTTAGGTACGAACTTATGCAGATTATGTGAGTATATGGAAGAATGTGCGCTGGTGCACTCATCAGATGAGCATGAGAGAAGATAATAAATGATGAGTTGATTGCTAAGTTTCTGATTATAAGAAGACGGAAGAAGCCGTTCAAAAGAAGGTACATTTCAGGTCCTTGGCGATTCTAAATATTATAACGTTGCAGTCTATATTGGCCCAAGAAGAAGATAATGATTTTTAGTGCTGAAAATGAAGAAGGTTCAATAAAGGGCATCAAAGAAGTGAATGGAAATCGTTTTTACCTTAGCAGAGAGGACACATAATCCTTTAGAAAGCATATTGGCAGCAGTAATTAAAAGGAGATTTGATATGGCAATAATAATGATACCTGGGGTATGGCAAGAGAATATGATCGGCCAGTTTTGGAAGGAGTAATGTTTGAGTCCCTAAAACTTCCTTCGGATTACTATGTTGTCCCATTCTTTTCACCCAGAATGTATATGTTGAGAACAACACACTTCATGAGAGGAGAAGTGGACTTTGTTATTTTTAAATCAAACTAAAGGAGTGTATGTAAGGAGGCTGAGAATGGCTTGAGACAGTAAAGGTACGAGGTACTGGAAATACGCAAGTGGATGTATTATGAGACATGGTGAGTCCTTATAATCCAAAAGCTGCATGAGATAAGTGGGGACTTACTGAGTGTGGTACAAAAGCGAGCTCATTAAAGATGTTTCACTCGCAGATGTAAGTGCATGCTGTGGTTTCCATAACTTCTATCTCATGGGATCAATTTGCGTAGAATCAAGTTTCCTAAGGAAAGTGGATAGAACTATTACTCTTACACAAGGAGGCATTAGAAGATCCCTGAGGCCGCATATGTAGTTCTTTGTTCGATATTGAGCTGGAAAAGTCACATCAAAACAGACCTAAGTGAGCGGGATGTAAGAAGACTTATTAGAGAAATAATATGTCCTGAGTTTAACATTTTTCCTTCAAAAGCTTTGATAATGATTTGAAAAGATAGTTTTCACAGATTGTTGAAGGAACAAGAGGTACTGTTAAACTATCTTGTTGAACAAAAGTCTGCTGTTATTAATGGGGCTGCAGGAACAGGAAAAACTATGATGGCAGTTGAAAAAGCAGCCAGACATGCATCTAACGGCGAAAAGAGTATTATTTCTTTGCTACAATGTAATGCTAAGGATTATTTGGATAAAAGTATCACCATGAGTACATAGATTATATGACAATTGAATAAATTTGCATGTAAGGTTGCTAAAACTGAGAAACCTGACTACGGGCTGCAGTATTAGAATTTTAGATATGTATCTTTCAGGCTCATTCCGTTGTACGCATGTGATTATAGATGAAGGACAAGATTTTGAGCGAGAACAGATAGAAGAGGCGGATCTTCTGCAGACAATATATGATGTTGTAATTGATAATGAAGAGGTTGAGGGGAACATTCTATGTATGATAAATTACAGCTTAGTTCAGTCTAAAATATCCCTAAGTTTATAAGTGATGCCGATTGTAAATTAACATTATATAAGAACTGAAATACTGAAAAATATTGCAATAACGTCTTTAAAAGCTATATCGGACAGAAATCCTAAATTGTGTGGACGGAGCGATCAAAGGGGTACCGGCAAGGATTCATTATCGAGAAAAATTCTGAAGAAGTAATCGATCGCGTTGAATCGATAATTGAGGAATTAAAGGAAGAAGGTATTACTGATGTGGCTATTCTTACTTGTAAAAAGTGAAGCCGGTAGTATTTTTAAATGATGCATGCACCAATGGTACATTTAAGAAAAATATTTACCACATGTAGAAAGTATAAGGGTTAGAAGCTGATGCGATTATATTGGTAGATGTTGATGAAGAAACATTTCGTAGTGAGGCAGTTCAAAGGTTTTATGTTGGAGCTTCAAGGACGAGACTTCGATTGGAAATCGTAACTACAATGACAGATACAGCTTGTGAAAGTGTTCTTCTTAATGTGGTTGATTATAAAAGAAAACAAAGAACCCTAAAAGAGAGATATGGCTTCAGCTTTTAATTCAATACCGATTGTTTTAGTATATTGACCGGAGAAATCTCATTTAATATATCATTAAGGAAAATGCATTAAAGTTTAAAGGGGATATAATTATGCCTAAGAAAACAAAAGAACAAATTAGTTTTAATATGAGACAAGTTAAAATAAAGATTCTAATATTGAGTTAATACTTAGGAAAGAACTATGGAGCCAGAGTCTTAGGTATAGAAAGAATGTCGTCGAATAATAGGTAAAACCTGATATTGTATTCAAATCAAAGAAGGTAGCTGTTTTTGATGACAGTGAATTTTGGCATGGTTATGATTGGGAAAATAGAAAAAGGGATTTTAAATCAAATCAAGATTTTTGGATACCTAAAATAGAAAAGAAATATTGAAAAGAGATAAAGAAGTAAATAAAGCTTTAGAGAACGAAGGGTGGAAAGTGCTTCGCTTTTGGGGTAAAGATATAAAAACACTGTAAAGAATGTGCCTGGAGATACAAAAGCATTGCGATAAGTATACAGTAGACGAATCATATCCTGCAATTAGATAAACATCGTTTGTCGGTGGGGTATTACCTTTGGGAGTTAAGTGAGTAGTGATTATATAGCTATATTAGACGGTATTCTAGGAGAAAAATTTATTAACAGATGGAGAATAACACATTTTATGTACAGAACTATAGATTTATGTGTCGGAATAGGTGGCATAAGGCGGGGTTTGAGCTAACGGAAGATGTAGGAATGTTCTGTCTGCAGAAATAGATGAACAGGCGGCCAGAACATAGGAGCATCTTTTTCGGTGAAGATCAGAAACAACTCTAATGAGCAAGAGATTTCGTGAAAAGTTGAAAGATTATCCTTATGATATTCTTTTAGCAGGATTTCCGTGTCAGGCTTTTTAGTAGTGCAGGTTTACAAATGGGATTCGAAAGATGAGGAAAAGGAAATGTGGAGTGCGAAGATTATTGAGAGAAAGCAGACCTAAAGCTGTTTTTCTTGAAAATGTACAAACTTGATGTCCATGATGGTGGAAAAACTATTGTTCAATTCTTAAAATATTAAATGAACTAAAAATATAAGATTATAGGTGCAGATTTTGATGAAAAGGAAATCCTATTTTACAAGAAGTTCATTTATAAGAAATACTATTGACTTTGGATTACCTCAAAACCGTCCATAGAGCATATATTATGGCATTTAATAGGGATATTTATGGTGATGCATTGAACTTGTTGGATGAAAGTGAAGGGATGCCCAAAGGATCGAAAGATGTGATTTATCAGGATGTGAATGAACTTTTAGAACCTCTGGTTTCTATTAATTACTATGTGGCTTCAGGTTATTTACAGACTTTAATTAACCATAAAAGAGAGAATGCTAGAGGAAATGGATTTGGATATTGCATAGTAAATGATCCAAACAGAACATATAAACTTGCAAATGCAATATTAGCAACAGGTGATCTGGTAAAGAGAAATTTGGTATACCAACCAGTTTCTAGGTATAACAATATGGTTATTAAAGGGAAAAGAACACCTATTAATGATCAAGGTATTAGAGTGATGACCTGACTGAGTGGGGGAGATTACAAGATTCATAGGATATGGATTTATGGATGCAGATGGTAGAAGATCACTTTGAATTTCCTGATGGAATGTGCAATGGGCAAAAAGTATAAGCAATTTGGAAATTCTGTCTCAATCCCTGTAATAAAAGAAATGGCAGAATATATGATAGAGAAGCTAGATAAGTTAACTTGAGGATTGGAGTAGATAATATAGTAGAGCAGGGATAATAATTTGAAGAGGTGAAAATGTAAATGTCAATGACTTGCAGAAACTTTTGAAAAAGTTTATTGGAGAATATGAATCAGGCTAAATGCTGCGCGTAAAGATGAGGACTTTAAAACGACCTTTTGGGAAATTAGTTAGACAGGATATTACGTCCCTAATCAGAGTACGACTTCGGAGAACACTTATAAGGTTAAGGGTAGTGTTGGAGCAGGAAGATGGACAGATGTTCCGTGGTTACAGTATTTGATAAACGTATTACTACATCAGCTCAAAGAGGCGTATATATTGTATATTTACTTAACAAAGATACTAAGGAATTATTTCTCACGCTTAACAAGGAGCAACAGATATTGCACAAGGAGGGATAGTACAGGGAAGCTCGCTTTTACTGGAATTGCTAATGCAAAGTAATATTAAGGCTGCTGAGAATCTTAAAAACAAAGCGGAAAATATAGGAGTGAGATAGGCTCTTTTCCCGGACTAGAAAGCAACCCTATTGGTAGCGGTTCAAGGCTTATGACGCAGGTTGTATCTACTACATAAAATATACCCTTAATTCATTGCGAAGATGAAAAACTGTATTCGAGTTTAAATAAATTTATAGAAGCATATAAAGCATATTATGATAAAGTCTTTTTGAAATCTGAGGAAAAGTGATGTAAAGGTGCAAGAAGGTGGGAGGAATTGCAAGTAGAACAAAAATTGAGAAAATCTTTGAATATATTAATTCAAGGGGATTTGTATATGTGAAAAATTACTTAAAAATTTCTACCTCAGCTTAAAATCAAAACCATTTTGTTCTTTTAGCGGTACGAGTGGTACGGGAAAAACTAGATTGATACGACTGTTTTGCAGAAGCTATGAGGGTGCATATGAAGTGGAAGATATAAACAGGTTGCGGTGAAACCTGATTGGTCAGATTCTATGGATCTTTTCGGACATGTGAATCTTGATGATAAATTTGTTCCGGGAGCAATTGTTGAGTTTATAAAGAAAGCTGCAGACGATCGAGACAAATTACCATATATATTAGTGTTTAGATGAAATGAATTTAGCACGTGGAGTACTACTTCAGCGATTTTTCTTTCATTATGGAGACAAGAGATTGGGTTGAAGATGAAATCATAACCGACAATTTGGTTCCTAAGATTTGTTATTCAGGAGATGAGGATGCAGAAAAAAACTTTATTCGAATTTAATGATAGCGAGAAAATTTATATATCATAGGAACTGTAAATATGGATGAAACTACATTTCCATTCAGTAAGAAGGTATTGGATAGAGCAAATACAGTAGAGTTTTTCATATGTTGATTTTAACTTGCCGGAAAGTATCTCGCCAAACAGAAGCAGAAGTTGTAGAGGTGAAAAATGAATTTTGCGTTCTGACTATCTTAAATTAAGAACGGATTGTATAGATAAATGGGAAGCTGTTAAGAAATTCAATGAGGATATTATCTAAAATTAACAGCGCATTGAAAAAGTCGGATTCTGCATTTGGATATAGAATGAGAGATGAGATTATTTTTCTATATGTTATACAATGACGAATTTGACTTATTAGATGAGAAGGAAGCTTTTGATAATCAGATAATGCAAAAAGATACTTCCTCGTATTCAAGGTAGTGCAGAGTCAACTGCTAATATTTTACGTGAATTATTTAAAATATGTGCAGGGTAGTTACATTAATAACAACGGACAAACTGATGGCTTAAAAATGAAAAAGTTACTTAGATAATAAGAAATTGCAAATTATCCAAAAGAGTTCAGAGAAAAATATGCAAGATGCTTAGGAGATATGAGAGACGATGATTTTACCTCTTTCTGGGTCTAGCGAATAATTGAGTGACAGCATCAGATATAAAGTTACTATAAAGAGAAGAAAAACAACTTCTCTTTTTCTGATGCTTTTTAGGCAGAAGTCAAAGTGGAAATCTGGAATATAGAAAAATTAATTCTCTGTGGTTGTGAATGTACTCCATAAATGAAAAATTATTCTCAGGAAGAAACGAGTGCCTCTATTTTTGAGCAGGAGGATTATATTATTAGTACTCTCTCTTAAGGTGAGCCGGTACATTTTTGAGCATGTAGATAAGTGCATTAGAGAAGCTATAACCCTGTAGATGATTATGAGCCAAATTGTCTGAGTGGTGTTATAAATTTCCGGAAATAATGTTGGCTATTCTAATCTTATTTTCATGATAACTTAGGAAATAGAATTATTGATTGAAATAGAGGTATTTCCATCTAAACTATCATATAAAGAGGACTATGCAGATCTATGAAATGACATAAATGAGATGGTTGAGGGCTGCTATAGATTTTTATCAAATCAACCTATTCGTTGGTGCACAATCAGTTCTGTACGAAATGATGTACCTGCAATTTCTTTTACACTTATCAGCCAACTATTTGATAAGTTTTTAAAAAGCTGTGAAAGTGATAATGAAAAACCAAATCATAAGTTAAATAAAGAGTATTCTAATAGTTGAAAACCATAAGTTAAGAAGAACAGATAACAAGACTTTACTGTAGCTATCAAAACATCCTGATAGGATAAAAGCGTTCTGAAGGAAAGAACTTGGTTAAAAAGCGCTCTTGGAGTTCAGAAGAAAATAACATATGATACGAGTTGAAAACAGGTTAGTAAAAGTTTATGCTTATAACGACAGTTCAGCGTTTGTCGAAGTTCAGACTGATATACGTATCAAGTTTTAAATATTCTGAAAAATCTGCTGATATAGAAGTTATTAAAAATATTGATACTATGGTATCTAAGATTAATAGGAGAGCTGGATAATCCTATATTTTTCTGAAGTGTCCAAGTTAAAGAGCCTTAATACGATGTCTTTAGTGTTTCAAATGGCACCGGGATATAGAGATTTGTACAGATACTTCCAATTAATACAAAGAGGAATATCTTTTACAGGTGAAGTATACAGTTTTTCTATTAAAGAGACATCAGTATTATATGAATATTGGTGTTTCATCAGAAAGCTTTGTTAATATCATGAAGAAAAAGATATGCAATTCTTTGATGATGCTGCAATGATATAATAAAAGCTAACAGAAAAGGAGTGGTTGTTACTCTTTCAAAAATTCAAAATCTGAGGTACGCTTTCTTGATCCAAAACACAGGTGATAGATTTGAGCTTATTTATAATCCGGGAGAATATCCATCAGATACGGTTAAGCAGGTTCCTGATAATGTTTTTGAAACTATCAAAACAGAGTGGTATAAATGGAAAAACAGCAAAATTTCAATATGTGTTTGATGCAAAATATAAGGTTGAGATGAGATCCTGATGAGTATTATCCGGATAAGGAAAAGAAACCCGGCCCCTAAAGTAGCAGATATTAATACAATGCACAGATATAGAGATGCTATAGTAGCTAGAATGGTGATTTTACAGAGACACTGATGTTTGGAGCATACGTTCTCTTTTTCCATATCCGGGTAATGAGGAAGAATACCGTTCACATCAATTTTATAAAAGTATTGGCTCAGTTAATATAGGTGGTGTACCTTTTTACGGGAAAACAAAAATAGCTGAAGAACTACTGACAAGGCTTGTTGGTGAATCTGATTCCAGTGCATTTGAGAGAGCGGTTCTACCTAAGGGTATTGAGGATAGACTGAAAAACAGATTGGAGTAAGAAAGATGTACTTGTCAGGGTCCATTAAGCTCAGTGAGAGCAGTGGGTGGAGTGCTTTTAATAAAAAGTATTACTACGTTCCTGCAGATAGTTTAAATACTAACTACCATCAGGTTGAATATATTGCTATATATCAATCAAAGAAACTTTTGGCGAAGATGCAGGAGTTTTTATTATGGGAGAAGTTTTAGAGGTAAGTGTTTTACCTAGGATAGAGATAAACAATCTTGGAGGACATGCACATCCAAATGCAAAGTGCTACAGATTCACAATAAAAAGAGTGGAAGAAGCTGCCATCAAAGATTGGGTTTGAGAGGGATTGGAGTGTACCGTCCAAGATATAGCACTCATCTCCTACTACATAACAGCAAATCAACTTTTTGAAACTATTTAATATCAGGTCAGAGGCAGATTACAGATTAGTATATGAGTTACGCAGAATTCAAGATAATTTAAAGTTCAAGATAATGCTAAGGAATTGTTTGTAAAGATTGATGATTCTATATCAGTTTATAATGATGGTTCTTATATACGTGTTTACGAGTTCAGGTAAGGAAAAACGGAGAGAATCAACGGCGGACTTTATCAGATCGCCGAGTATTGTGTTTGAATATATTAAAAATGTATTGTGGAAAACAAAAAGATTTTGAGAAAATAATAATTATAAAGAGGATTTGTAAATTATGGGAAGAAAGCTTTTATAAACCAATATTGAAAGATGGGTATCTTTGTAGATTCTTCTGAAAATTGAATCGTGTTAGGACAGGCTCGTGATAAAGAAAATAAAAATCGGATATTGTAGAATGGGAAGCAGTAGATGCGGTTAGTTACAAAGAGATGGGTGAGGCACTTGCAGTTGCTATTATATGCTGCTGCGGCCGGAGCAGGATTATATTATGTGATAAATAATAAAGATTGTACCGTGGTGGAAGAGCGCTGCATTACCGTGGGTAAAAACGAAGAAGTGATTATGTTACTTCATTTTTAAAGGCGAGAAAAATATAAATCAGTACAGAGAGCAAATACGGAAATAAAGATAAAAATCTTGCTGAAATGGAAAAAGGTTTCCAAACCAAATAGATGAGGTCTTTGAGAAGATGTATATAGATATGAGGCAGAAACAGAAGCAAAGCAACATCTATTAAAGATCATATTTCATATGCTGGAAATTGCAAATGAAATAAGAATTATGAGTAATGCTCACATTAAGCGTCATAGTGAAAGTAGGAAGATTTAAGGCTTAAATTGATGCTTCTGAGAAATTTTTGGTAAAAAACTTGCCTATAATTTAGATTTAATTCTTTCAAATCCAGAAATGTATTTAGATGAAAAACTTCAAATGACTTGATTCAACTTACTTGGAGGTGGATTGATAACAAACGGAGAATATATTCAGTTGAAGCCCAAAAAGTTTATGATGCTATTCTTGCACAGAAAGATTAGAATATAACGATAAGGAGTTTAATTTAAAATATATATTTTATATTGCAATGAAAAGGGATGTATCTTGAGCATTAAAAGAAATCCAGTTGTTTAAAGAATTTGAGTATGACAAAGCAGTAAAATGGCATAAAAAATGCAGAGAAGCTAAGGAAAAGTTTGTTGAGGATTATCCTATAGAATCGATAGAGGAGTTGTCATTATTTGATTATGCTATAGGTAACAAAGTGAGTTTTGTCAGAGAATAAAGTATGAGCTTAAAGATATGGCCTCTATGGGCAATACATATCCAAGTATATTTGGCATATATCTTAATAATGGGATTACTGCAACACTGTCAAAAACATATAAAAATTTACAGTGATGATGTTGAAGAAGCTTTTCTAGCCATAAAAAGATATAATCAAATTACTGGATTATGCTAAAAAGGGGATTATACTGCTATAGTAAATAGTAGACTACATAAAACTGTTTAAGTCTAGACTTATTATCACATATTTTTCCGGGAATGATTATTCCGGTGATTTACAGAATCAAGTTTAAAAAGCTATTTTTGAAATATTGGGATTAACCTATGATACTAAGAAGATGTTATTTATAATAATATTACGTTACAGGATTGGAAAGAATTCGGTACCGGAATTTTTCTTCATGGAGTAACAAGTATTCATGAGTTTTTTAAGAATGGTTGAAGAAATATAATAAAAAGATCGAAGGTTATAAACTGGAAGACGAATATTATAAGAATGCTAAGGAAGTAGAAAAATAAGATTGAAAAACTTAATTTACAGGGGATGGATAAAAGAAAGCAGTAATTAAAATACGTGTTAATCAAGGTGTATTCAAGGAACAGTTATTGTGTAGGTACAGTCATTGTTGTTTATGTAATGTAACACAGAAAGATTTTCTTATTGCAAGTCATATTTCAAAACCATGGAAGGATAGCAGATGAGATGAGCGTTTGGATATTGATAATGGATTATTACTTTGTCCAAACCATGACAAGGCATTTGATAGAGGCTATATATCATTTTGATGATAATGGTTTTAATTATAATTTCAGATGAGCTTGATGATACAAATAGAGTATTTTTAAATCTTAGACAAGATATGAGTATAAAGCTTACAGATGGGAACAGAGAATACTTGAAATATCATAGAAAAATATCATGATGCTAAATAGATAATGTTATAGATACATAGTCTCATGATTATTTCATTAACCAAAGAGTTATTTGAACAATTGGCTTTTACATGGAGGTAAATATGTTCATAGGAAATAAGTGGGAATGGGCTGAAGTATATGTCCTTTTTAAGACTTTTGGCAGAAGAAAACAAGGGTGAAATCAAAGAGTATACCGCCGGAGAAATGATATCGATTTATATTAATGGAGAAAAAGTGAAGGAATTGCCTGTGACAGAGTTTGAATCGGAGTACGGAAAGCTGTTGAAAGAGATTAACAACAAAAGATTCAAAGTGTACATTTTCTGTAGAAAGTACTCAGAATTTCAGTGGATAGAATTTTTATGTTATAAGATTTTTGCGCTCCAACGGATAAAAGTGATATCATGGTAAAAAAATAATTGATGCAGATACAGTGTACAGTAAGACTATAGGTTCCACGATAAAATCCGAATTGGGTTCAGCTCCAACCTTGTTGAATGCAGGAAAAACTACAAACTTTATATATAAGATAGTACATAATTATCTTGATTTGATGATAGAAACAAATGAAATATACAACGTATCAGGCGGTAAGAATTATATAGATGTCAGAGGGCGTATAAATAAAGATAATTGAAGAAAAACGGAACTCTTGAATACCGTAAGATGAATAATCAGATTTTTGAAAGATAATCTGGTACTTATCGACAGTAATATGGATAAAATTATTGCTGAGACACTTTTTATATTTTTTTATAAAGACGGAATCAGCAACTGCAATGAGATGGTTGAAAAACTTGAACAGGAAAATCCTATGAATTACGGTAATGTAAATGCCTATAAATATAAGTTTAAAAAGTTTTTCTGACAGCTGTGGCATTGAGGATGAAACCTGCTACAGTGTGGGACGGTTTGGATGAGGCCACAGGTGGATATATTGTAGTTACAAAGGAAGGTAATGTTCTTGCATATCATATATACAACAGAAATTACTTTTGAGGAATATTTGTTAAGTAATACAAAAGTATGAAACAGTATCCACATCAAGGCATGATTTCAGGGGAAGTGTACAGTGAAAATGGAGAAGATTTTATGAAACTCAATCTGCAGGTGAGATTCAGATGATTAAGGATAAGATGATAGAACAGGGAAAAGTGATAATCTCGCCAATTACATTTTTCTATGCCAAAATTCAAATAATGGCGAGATTATTCTATCCGATAGTCATTTTTAATAGCCAAATACTTCAAAAATGGCTATGAAAAGTCATCGTAAATATATTTTTAATTAACATACTGCGGTAATACCGGAAAAGGAGTATATATGAAAATAATATGTGACAATGCTGACATGCTATTTTACTTTTATATTTATATTTTTAACTATTGTACTTTTAGTATTAAAAATCTCAAAATATAAAAGAGACTCTAAAGTGGTAAAAGTTATAAAATATATACTCGCTATTCCAATCGTCATTTTAAATATATTGATTTTTGGGTGATTTGGATATCACGTTTCAGCTTTTTAAAGATGAAAATAAAACAGAAAACAAAAAGTGAGTGTACGTATAATGGACCTACAAAAAGATATGAAGAACTAAAAACAAAACTTCCCTGACGGCGAAAGAATAAAAATTTATTGCGGATTTGGGAGCAAGCGAAGAGATAGAATATCATTATAAATTAATCTGCACAGACCGGGATGAAGGTATGAACTTAAATCTGTCCGGCAGTTTTTTATAAACATGATAAAGAGGGATTGGAGTTTTTATTTACAGTTTTTAGATAATGAAGATGATGAAAACATAAAAGCATTTTACTCGCATACCTTATGGCTGAGACGCTTTCAAAAACTAAGATATAGAGATTTTTATTTAGAATTTTGCAACAGGCTTATTTCGGTTATGATCTCACTTATAGAAACAACCGATAATTCACTTCGTAGAAAAAGTTATTATAGCTCTTGGATGGATAGGCTCTTTCAAATGAGATTGATATTTTTGACAAAGCAAATGTCGGAAGATAAAGACAGTCTTTGCAGGGCATGGTCAGCATCAAAGCCTTATGCAAATGTCTTTTCACGGAGTTGATAAGGAATTGTTGCAGGAAAAACAAAGTTATGTTTTTGCATCTGTGATTGCTGCAGAGACCGATTTACATGCCTGTGGCATTATGATAGAAGCTGCACAGATTCTATTTGGAAAGAAATGGATAAGTTCATCGGCTGTGGAAGATGTGGATGCTGAGAAAATAGAAAAGGCGAGAAAGTCGGCGGTAAGATTTTTGAATAAGTAGTAAACATGAACTACAAGTTGCACATTAGTAAATCCTATATTACAAATTAAGTTTGACGTACAGCCCTAATTTTCTGTATAATACTTCACATCAAAAGGTGACGTAGACTTAAAGGGGATGTGAAAAAACTCGATTGAGTTTTTTCGCATCTCCCTTTTTACATTTATTGTGTATAGTTTACTGAAATCATACGTGAAAAAAGCGCACTTCCCCTACCCCATAGAAATTCTTTTTGAATCTATGCGGCAGTTCTGTTTTCATCTCTGATATTTATATAAATTATGTCCTATCGCCACGAGTAAAACTTCCAGTTTGACTGAATGAATACCTCTTCGGACAATTCTCTTGTACCAACGGTCGTTTTTCATAATTCCGTAAGTGCCTTCTGCTTGTATCGAACGGTTCATTCGTAATAACGCACCATGGATACTTTCTAGGTTTTCTATTACTTCCTGGTGCATGGAAGTTAGTTCCTGATTGATCCGAACGGTTCGATTCTTATCTGTATTCTTACATTTCTTTGCATATGGACATCCGCTACAGTCTTCACATTCATACAGTTCTTCCTTGCGTCCGTACTGATTTCCCCTCACATCTTTTTCTGCATAAAAATGGAATGCTTTATCGTTAGGACATCTCATGACTCCTTGCTCATCAATTCTGAAGTTAACTGCACGAAATGGATCTTCATGATATTTACGATCCTTAGTTTCCTTTTTAAACATTGGAAATTTCATATACTTTTCAATTCCGTTCTGCTCACAGAAAATATAATTGTTGTATGAGCCATATCCGGCATCTGCCACAGGATATTTGGGATAGAATCCATAAGTTTGTTTGAAGTGCTCCATCAAAGGAACGAAACAATCCATATCCGGAACGATAATGGTTCACGTCAACAACTGCAATATATTCATCTGCTACACCAATCTGTACATTATATGCGGCAGAAGCTGATCATTGCCCATGTAATCCTTTTTTATACGCATAAAAAGTAGCCGAGTTATCTGTTTTAGAGTAACTGTTTCGGTCAGGACCACAGATTTCAATTTTTGTATGTATTCTTGAAGCTTCTGACAGAAAGTAGTCAAGTGTTCATAATGACGCTGTTCTTTGGATTTTCGCTTTCCGCTTCCGTAAACAAAATGCACTTGTATCCAGTTCCCATAAAAGTAATAGCTGCTCAATGATTTCATTCAGATAATCCGGTACATACTCTGTGTTTGTTGTGATCTGCACCCCACTCCATGCGATTTCTGCATTAATTTCATCAATCTCTGCAGTGATTTTTTCGTAAAAGCTTGTAACGGAACTTTTCCTAGCCTTCTTCCATACCCAGGTATACTTGTTTGCGTTTGCTTCAAACTTGGAGCCGTCGATGTAGAGATGTTGTAGATCCACATGCTCCTCGTTAAAGATAGCATGATTGATGTCGTTAAAAATGTTTTTCAATCTTATCTTGAAGTATTTCATTGATGAAATATCCAAAAGGTTCTGTATGACGGAGTCCGGTGATCCATGAGATACATGAACCTGATATTAACTTTGCAGTTGTCTTCCAGTTCTCTCAGAGAGCAGTAACCGCTAGTCATAAATCCGAAAAGTACTGTTTTTAACATGTTGACCGGATTATATCTGAGTCGTCCGGTTGTGTACTCCGAAATATCCGTCAGATACTTGTTTAAATCGATTCCTCCCATCAATCTGTCAAATGTTAAAACAGGATCCAGCAGATCCAAACAATCTGAAAGAAACAGTGGTAAAATATCCTTGTTTTGAATTACAATAATTAGTGTGTAAATTTTTCATTGCAAGTTAATTTTACCACAAAAATAGGACCTTTCGCATGATCGAATGGTCCTATTTCTTTTAGGTACTTATTTCACAGCCCCTTATTTTTATTATTTCAACTACTATACCTGTTAGGGCAAGGCCCTGTTCTCGCAAGAGAACAAATAAACCACCTGCTATGCGGGTGGTTGAAATAACTTTTAGCGTTATGTAAAAAACCCCCAAATTTGATATAATATTAAAGGTTCGCCAACCAATAAATATATCAAAGGGGGTATCCAAATGGATAATAGTAGTTTATCACATACATCATGGAATTGTAAGTATCATATAGTATTTGCGCCAAAATATAGGAGAAAAAAATAATATATGGAGAATTAAAAACAGGACATAGCAAATATATTAAGTATGCTATGCAAAAAGAAAAAGAAGTACATATAGTAGAAGCAGAAGTATGTCCTGATCATATACATATGTTGGTAGAAATTCCACCTAAAAATGAGTGTGTCAGATTTTGTAGGGTATTTAAAAGGGAAAAGTACATTAATGATATTTGAAAGACACGCAAACTTAAAAATATAAGTATGGAAATAGGCATTTTTTTGGTGTAGGGGATATTACGTAGATACAGTAGGAAAAATGCAAAAAGATAGAAGAGTATATAAGGAACCAGTTAAATGAAGATATGGTGTATGATCAGATGAGTATGAAAGAATATATAGACCCGTTTACGGGTGAGCCGGTAATAAAAGACAATAAGAAAAATAAGCCTAAGGGGCTAAGTAAGTAAATGACGTGCGGTTGGCGAACTTTCGATGAGTCTTTTTAGACTCTAGCGCAGGTAAAGAGCCCTTATAGGGCGAAATAACAAACCACCGGCTTAGCGGTGGTACTGATTCGAGAAGGAGGGATATAATATTAAAGGTATAAGAAAGAATTTAAGTTTTGTATTTATTATATTGATGTTTGCACTGTTGGTTTCAGGCTGTGCAAAGCAAAGTGAAAACAATAATATTCATATCGGAACAGGTGGGACAGGCGGTACATACTTTGCCTATGGAAATGCCTTAAAGGCTATTGCCGAGCAGGAAAGTGATATTGATGTAAGCATACAAATGAGCGCCGGATCTGCAGCAAATATAAGATTGCTTGAAAACAATATCGTTGGTATGGCAATAGTGCAAAATGATACTCTTACAGATGCTTACAAAGGAAAAGGCGAGTTTGAAGGTAATCCTTTAAAAACAACCAAGGCTGTTGCAGGCCTTTATACGGAGAGCTATCAAATAGTCGTAAATAAGAAATTAAAGCTGAACTCTGTGGAGGATTTGACAGGACTTAGAGTTTCAGTAGGTGAAGAGGGCTCAGGTGTTTTGAAAAATGCAAAGAATATCCTGAGAGCCTATGGTATGACTGTAGATGATATTGATGTGAGATATCTATCATTTGAAGATGCAGCAAATGCCTTAAAAAAACGGGGAGATAGATGCATTTCTTTGTAACGGCGTCGGCACCTACAAAGGCAATTTCGGATTTGGCAGATTCAATGTAGCTATTGATATTCTTTCATTGGATGAAAGGGCTATAAGATTTCTTCAAAACAGTTATAGTGGATATAGTGTTACTACAATAAAAAAGGTACATATAAGGGTGTAAACAAGGATATTACCACAGTAGGGAGTAATGGCTGTACTTGTGGCAAACAACAATATGAGTTCAAGCAAATATTGAAACTGTATTAAATCTGATAAAAAGCCATCAGGACAGCTTTAATAAGATATCAGGGTAATGCTTTAAATATTTTTTTGATGAATCAACACTAAACAGCATTGATGTACCACTACATAAGGCTGCAAGTACTTGGTACAGTGACAATGGAATAACCGGATTAAAGGCCGAAGTTAAGGCGGATACCGTTTCAAGAAAAAAACTTTAAATCTGGATATGTATCAGACGGTTGCAGTTGCGGTACTTGCACTTTTTATAGGAGTACTTTTAAAGGAAAGAATAAAAATTTTTAACAACATTTTGTATTCCGGCTCCTGTGGTAGGAGGAATGATCTTTGCTATAATATTCTGTGCATTGTATGCGCTTGGCATTCTTGAGATAAATTTTGATGAAACTCTTAGAAATGTATGCATGGTTATGTTCTTTACTTCAGTAGGATTCCAGGCAAATATGAAGGTGTTAAAGAGTGGCGGTAAGGGTACATTTATCTTCCTTATATTGGTATTGTTACTTATAATATCCCAAAACTTTGTAGCAGTGGGACTTTCAAAACTTCTTGGTATAAATCCGTTTATAGGTATGTGTACAGGTTCAATATCGATGATTGGAGGGCATGGTACTGCCGGAGCCTTCGGTCCTTTGCTTGAGGATATGAATGTTGACGGTGCAACCACTTTGGCTACAGCGGCGGCTACTTTCGGACTTGTGGCAGGTTCACTGATGGGCGGACCATTGGCAAACAGTCTTATAAAAAAGAAGAGCCTTATGGATACTGCAGTATATGGAGATGACAGTATGCTTGTTGAGGAGGAGATAAAGCACAGAAGAGAGGTTTCAATGTATGCACCTGCAGTGTATCAGCTGACTTTGGCAATGGGTATTGGAACTATTATATCTTTTGTACTTTCAAAGACCGGAATGACCTTCCCTATTTACATAGGCTCTATGATAGTTGCGGCTGTAATGAGAAATATCAGTGAATATACGGACAGCTTCAGAATACATATGGGTGAAATAAACGATCTTGGAAGTATTTGCCTTTCTCTTTTCCTTGGTGTAGCTATGATTACACTAAAACTTTGGCAGTTGGTCGCACTTGCCCTTCCTCTGTTTATACTATTGGCAGGTCAAGTAGTTCTTATATTTATCTTTGCAAGATTTATTGTATTCAAATGTATGGGAAGTGATTATGATGCGGCTGTTTTGGCAGCAGGTACATGTGGTTTCGGTATGGGTGCAACACCAAATGCCATGGCAAATATGCAGGCTGTTACAGAGAAATATCTCCCGTCAGTTAAAGGCATTCTTACTTGTTCCGATAGTCGGCAGTATGTTTGTGGATTTCTTAAACAGTTTGACAATAACATTTCTTTTATAAACTTCTTAGGTTAAAAAATATAAAATAATTTAACTTGAGTTTTAAAAAGCTCACCTTATAAGAGGTGAGTTTTTTTATTGGAATAGTATATTTTTGATTAAGATTTTAGTTGAAGTTTTTGTAATAAAATATTATATTTTTATAGTATAGCTTTTTGTAAAAAGTCTTATGTGAAGTAGAAGAGGAAAATGTTGGAGAGTACAAGACTTTTTGACTTAAAAAAATTATAAATATAGATACCTAGGGGGTCAAATGTTAAAAAGGAAGGGTAACAATACCTACAGATGTTGATATCATTGAAGAGACAAAGGAAATAATGGAGCTTTGGGGTGCTGACGCTATCAGAGATTGTGACGGAACAGATATGCCGAAGGAAATAGAGGAACTGGATGCGAAGATCTATGCCACTTATTATACCACCAGAAAGGATAATGAGTGGGCAAAGGCTAATCCTGATGAAGTGCAGCAGATGTATATAATGACTGACTTCCATATGGCAACAGAGGATGTTCTTAGAATCAGATTGATGGAAGGCTTACATCCGGATCTTTTAAAGGTTAATGATTATGATGATATAAAAAGATGGTGGGAAGTCATGGACAGGACAATCGGAGAGCCTGTGAGTGACTGGAGTTATGAAGACGGTGAAGTAATTATAAATGCAAAGAAGTACCATGAATATACAGTAAGTTTCTTGGCTTATATCATTTGGGATCCTGTACATATGTACAATGCAGTGACAAACGGCTGGACGAAATTTTGAAAAGCAGATAACATTTTGATGTACGTCAGCCAAAAGACAAAAAGTCTATTCTATGAAGAGACTCAGAAAGTTTTTGGAGGAACATCCTAAGGTCGATGTAATAAGATTTACCACATTCTTTCATCAGTTTACATTGATATTTGATGAACTTGCAAGGCAAAAGTATGTGGATTGGTATGGATATACAGCCTCTGTAAGTCCATATATTTTAGACCAATTTGAAAAGGAAACCGGTATTAAGTTCAGACCTGAATATATTATAGATCAGGGTTATATGAACAATACTTACAGAGTTCCATGTAAAGGAATATTTTGCCTTTATGGATTTCCAAAGAAGAGAAGTTGCAAAACTTGCCAAAGAGATGGTCGATATAGTTCACGAGTACGGTAAGGAAGCTATGATGTTTTTGGGTGATCACTGGATCGGCATGGAGCCGTATATGGAAGAGTTCAAAAATATAGGTTTGGATGCAGTGGTTGGAAGTGTCGGAAACGGACAGACACTTAGACTTATCAGTGATATAGAAGGGGTAAAATATACAGAGGGCAGACTCTTGCCTTATTTCTTCCCGGATACTTTCTATAAGGGTGGTGATCCGCTGGGAGAGGCAAAGAGAAATTGGATCACAGCCAGAAGAGCAATACTTAGAAAACCTGTAGACAGAATAGGCTATGGCGGATATTTAAAGCTTACACTTGATTTCCCTGAGTTTATTGACTATACAAAGCAGGTATGTGATGAGTTTAGAGAACTGTATACAAATGCTCAAGGTTGTAAGGCTCATTGTATAAAGAAGATTGCTGTGCTCAGCGTTTGGGGAAGATATAAGGCATGGGGGAATCATATGGTACACCATGCTATATACTACAAGAAGAATTATTCATATGCAGGAGTAATAGAGGCGCTTAGCGGTGCTCCATTCGATATTGACTTTATCAGCTTTGAAGAAATTTTAAAGGATAAGGATATTTTAAACAGATTTGATATAGTGATGAATATCGGTGATGCCAACACAGGACAAACCGGTGGACAGTATTGGAGTGATGAGAGAATACTTACAGCTGTAAGGGACTTCATATATAATGGCGGAGGCTTTATAGGTGTAGGTGAACCAAGCGGATATGCTTATCAGGGAAGAACACTGCAGCTTGCAACTCAGCTTGGAGTAGAACTTGAAAACGGATTTACTTTGGCAAGAGGAAAGTATTATAAAGAAGTAAAATCACATTTTATTACAGCGGAATCCCGTGATGAAATATACTTTGGCGAAGGTAAGGACTCCATTTATGCACTTGATGGTACAGAAATTCTTGCTTTAGAGGGAGACTCCGTACAGCTTGCATGTAAGGAGAACGGTAAGGGCAGAACTGTTTATATCAGCGGTTTACCTTATAGTCTTGAAAATAACAGATTGCTTTATAGAGCAATACTTTGGGCTTCACATGATGAAGAGGGTATCCACAGATGGTTCAGCACCAACTTGAATGTAGAGGTAAATGCTTATGTGGAAAATAATAAATTCTGTGTAGTAAACAATACCTATGAATCTCAGGTTACAAATATATATAAGGGGATGGAAGTTCATTTGAACTTAAACTTGAGCCAAATGAAATAAAATGGTTTGAAATAGAGGGGAAAGTATGAAATCAAGTATAATAGAAGTATTGCAGCAATATGATAATTTTGCCGAACTTAAAAGAGTTTTCGGAGTATGGTAACGGTCATATAAATGATACCTATCTTCTGGATTATGAGGGTATCGGTAAGATTATTTTACAAAAGATAAATAAATCAATATTTAAAGAGCCGAAGAAGCTCATGGAAAAATATTGCCCTGGTAACATCATTTTTTTAAGAGATAAGATTGAAAAAAACGGCGGAGATCCGGACCGTGAGACTCTAAATCTTATAAAGACCAAAGACGGACAAAGCTTTTATGAAGACAGTAAAGGAGATATTTGGCGAGCTTATAATTTTATATCGGATACTATATGCTATGAACAGGTTACAAATGCTAAAGAGTTTTATGAATCAGGCTTCGCTTTCGGAAATTTTCAAAATCTTTTGGCAGACTTTCCGGTGAATAAACTTAGCGAAGTTATCAAAAACTTCCACAATACTGAGGACAGATTTGCTACATTTAAAGCACAAATAAATGAAGATCCTTTGGGCAGAGTAAAGGATGTCAAAGAGGAGATGGACTTTTTCTTAAACAGGGAAGAATATACCCATATCTTTAACAGAGCACTTGCAAATAATGAGATCTCGTTGAAGGTTACACATAATGATACCAAGCTTAACAATATTTTATTTGATAAAGATACAAAGAAGGCTTTATGTGTAATAGACCTTGACACTATAATGCCGGGTGTTGCAGCTTTTGACTTTGGTGACTCCATTCGTTTCGGTGCAAATAAAGGACTTGAGGATGAGCCGGATCTGTCAAAGGTAGGTTTTGATATTGAACTGTTTGAAGCTTTTACAAGGGGATTTTTTTGGAAGCTTGCGGTAAGAGTTTAAATAAAAGAGAAATTGAACTTTTTGCATATGGGAGCTATAGTAATGACCTATGAATGCGGTATAAGATTTTTGGGAGATTATATTGCAGGTGATAAGTATTTTAAGATAGCAAGAGAAAATCATAATCTTGACCGTGCAAGAACTCAAATAAAGCTTATTTCAGATATGGAAGAACATATTGAAGAGATGAAAAAGATTGTAGAAAAGTATATTTAGTTTATGAGTTGGAAGCCACAAATGTTGAAAGATATTTGTGGCTGTTTATAGAAACGGATACTGATACATGTTAAATAAAAAAAATTATACTTTTGCGGTTTTATGGCGAGCGGAAAGACAACTGTAGGAAGAGCATTGGCAAAGGAGATTTCTACCAATTATATAGATACCGATGAGCTCTTTGATAGAGACCTATGGAAATGGATATACCTACTATATTTGACAAAACATGGTGAAGACTCATTTTTAGAGATTTGGAGCATGATATAGCTATAAAAGGTTTCCAAAAATGACGTCCGGAGTTATTTCCACAGGCGGAGGAATGCTTACCTTTGACAGAAACGGTGAGGTTTTTGAAAAAGGGAGGAACTATCATATGTCTTGTAAGGGATTTTGACAGGATATATGAAGATCTGCTGTCAGATACGAAACAGACCTCTTGCAAGAGATAAGTCAAAGGAAGAACTTAAGCAGATGTATGATATGAGAATTTTCAAAATATCAAAAAGTATGCAGACTCATACCGTGGAGAATAACGGCAGTATAGAAGATTGTGTAAAAAAAGATAATATCCATTATTGACGTAAATTAAAATAAATTATATACTGTTACGAAAGTATGTTCGAACTGCTTCGAACATGTGTAATGGAGATAATAATGGATACAAAAGTATAAAAAAATAAGAGGTGCCAATGAGCACAATTTAAAAAAATATATCAGTGGACATACCAAGAGGAGAATTGGTTGTTTTAACAGGGCTTTCCGGTTCAGGAAAGTCCTCTTTGGCGTTCGATACCATATATGCTGAGGGACAAAGAAGATATATGGAGTCAATGTCTTCATATGCCAGAATGTTTCTGGGACAGATGGAAAAGCCCGATGTGGAAAGTATAGAGGGGCTGTCCCCTGCGATTTCAATAGACCAAAAATCTACAAACAGAAACCCGAGGTCTACAGTGGGTACCGTTACGGAGATTTATGATTACCTCAGACTTTTGTATGCAAGAATAGGCATTCCGCATTGCCCTTGTTGCGGTAAGGAGATACATAGACAGAGTATTGATCAGATGGTAGATAGAGTGCTTACACTTCCTGAAAAGACCAAGTTTATGATACTTGCACCTGTGGTAAAGGGTAAAAAAGGAAGACATGAGAAGGTACTTGAAAGTGCAAAAAAATCAGGCTATGTACGTGCTATGATAGATGGAAATATGTATGAACTCAGCGAGGAGATAGTACTTGAAAAGAACATTAAGCACAGCATTGATATTGTAATAGACAGACTTTCAGTAAAGGAAAATATAGAAAAAGACTTACAGATTCATTGGAAGCCGCCCTAAATCTTGGTGGCGGCTATGCAACCATTGATGTGATAGACGGTGAGCCTATGAAGTTTTCACAAAACTTTGCCTGTCCTGATTGCGGTATTTCAATTGATGAGGTGGAGCCAAGAACCTTTTCATTTAACAATCCTTTCGGAGCCTGTCCGGACTGTGCAGGACTTGGATACACCATGGAATTTGATGAAGATCTGATGATTCCCGATAAATCACTTTCTATAAATCAGGGAGCTATAATAGTACTTGGATGGCAGAGCAGCAATGATAAAAAAAGCTTCAGCAATGCTATGCTGAGAGCACTTGCAGAAAAGTTTAACTTCAGTCTGGATACACCTTTTGAGGACTATCCGAAGGAAATACATGATATATTGATTTACGGTACCACAGAGCAGGTGGATGTAGCCTATACAGGCCAGAGAGGTAGCGGAGTATATCCTGTTATATTTGAAGGTCTTATAAAAAATATGGAAAAGCGTTATAGAGAGACATTTTCACAGTCTGCCAAGGAAGAATATGAGCAGTATATGAGAATAGCTCCATGCAAGTCCTGTGGCGGAAGGAGACTTAAAAAAGAGGCTCTGGCTGTAACTCTTGGCGGAAAGAATATCTATGATGCTACAGATGCATCTATTACCGATTTTAGAAACTTTATAGATTCTTTGGAGCTTACAAAGATGCAGGAAGCTATAGGAGCATTAATTTTAAAGGAGATCAGAGCAAGAGTTACCTTCCTCATAGATGTAGGCCTTGACTATCTAAGCCTTACAAGAGCGACAGGTACACTTAGCGGCGGTGAAGCGCAAAGAATAAGACTGGCAACTCAGATAGGTTCTGGTCTTGTAGGTGTGGCTTATATATTGGATGAGCCAAGTATCGGACTCCATCAAAGAGATAATGATAAGCTGCTTGCGACATTGAAACATCTAAGAGATATAGGAAATTCAGTTTTGGTGGTGGAGCATGATGAAGACACTATGATGGAAGCGGACTATATAGTGGATATAGGTCCGGGAGCCGGAAGCCATGGCGGTGAGGTGGTAGCTACAGGAACTGCTAAGGAAATAATGGCAAATCCGGATTCAATCACCGGCAAATATCTTTCAGGTGAGATAAAGATACCTGTACCGGAGAGCAGAAGAACACCTACAGGTTGGCTTAAAGTCAAGGGTGCGGCTCAAAATAATCTAAAGAATATAAATGTAGATATACCTACAGGAGTGATGACCTGTATTACAGGTGTTTCAGGCTCCGGTAAGTCATCTTTGGTAAATGAAATAGTATATAAGGCATTGGCTAAGAAGCTAAACCGTGCTCATACTATTCCGGGTAAGTATAAGTCAATAGAAGGTACAGAGCAGCTTGATAAGGTAATTGCAATAGACCAGTCACCGATAGGAAGAACTCCAAGATCAAATCCTGCCACGTATACAGGTGTATTTGATATGATTAGAGACTTGTTTGCGGCAACTCAGGATGCCAAGATGAGAGGCTATAAGAAGGGAAGATTTAGTTTCAATGTAAAGGGTGGAAGATGTGAGAGCTGTTCAGGTGACGGTATCATAAAGATAGAGATGCATTTCCTGCCTGATGTGTATGTACCATGTGAAGTCTGTGGAGGAAAGAGATACAATAGAGAAACTTTGGAAGTAAAGTATAAGGGTAAATCCATATATGATGTACTGGATATGACTGTGGAGGAGGCTTTAACATTCTTTGAGAATGTGCCTACTATAGCAAGGAAAATACAGACATTGTATGATGTAGGGCTTTCTTATATCAAACTTGGTCAACCGTCTACAGAGCTAAGTGGTGGAGAGGCTCAGAGAATAAAGCTTGCAACCGAGCTTTCAAAGAGGGCTACAGGAAAGACTATTTATATCTTAGATGAGCCTACTACAGGTCTTCATTTTGCAGATGTACATAAACTGGTTGAGATACTTAGAAGACTCTCGGACAGTGGGAATACGGTACTTGTTATAGAGCATAATTTGGATGTTATAAAATGTGCCGATTATATAATAGATATAGGTCCGGAAGGCGGTGCAGGAGGCGGCGAAGTGGTTGCTACCGGTACCCCTGAGGAGATAGCTAAAATAGAGAAATCATATACCGGAAAGTATGTGAAGAGATATTTGTAGCAGGGTTAAATATAAGTATACTGTATACATGTGCAATAAGAGTTGATTTAGCAATAAAAAATGATAAAATATAATTGCCTCTTGATAGAGACTATCATTTCAAAAGTTTTATATCAGCTGAAAAATTTCAAGCTGAATATTAATTTTTGAAAAGTTGGAGGTGATAGAAACGGATTGCATAAATGGTATTGTTTTGCAGAAAGGAATATTTTATGAAACAGGAATTACTTGCAAAAATGAATGCTTATTTAGCAAATCAGGAGATTATGTACATCAAACTACATAATATGCACTGGAATCTGAAGGGGCATGGATTTTTCACTCTTCATTCCAAATTGGAGGAATATTACGATCAGACAGCCGAGATTATCGATGAGGTAGCTGAGAGAATACTTGCTAAGGATGCTCTACCGATAGCTAACTTAAAAGAAGCGTTGGAAATTAGCAAGGTAAAGGAACTTCCGGACAAAGCCATCAACATTGACGAGGCTATTCGTATACTTACTATTGATGTTGAGTACTGGGTAAACGATTCAAAGGAAATTGTGGAATTGGCTGATAAGGAAGGTGATGTGGTTACCGCAGATATCTTTACAGGCTATGTAAAAGAATATGAAAAGACATTGTGGATGCTTAAAGCATTTGCACAAAACTAAACACTAAAAAGCTCAAGGCACAGTCGAAAAATGGCTGTGCCTTTTTAAAAAAATTTAAATATCCAAAACAGCTACTAAAGTATAATCACTCGGATTTTTAAAATCATATTTGATATTTGAAACATCAAGGCTCCAGTTTCCGATTCCCGAATACTTTGATGACAATATCATATGGAAGTTGAGCATTGCAGCACCGAGACCAAGGAAATTATCATCATCTGTAACCATCTCGTCAAGCTGGTTAAACAGATAGATATGAGTTCCGTTTATAACGAAGCGATAATTTTGATGATTCAAAAAGCTTGGTGAAAGGCTGGCTGCATAAAGGGCATCGGCAATGACAGGATCCGCATATTCATCATCAAAATTATATGGGAGTATTGAAGTCACTATCAAATGCCAGATGTAGTAACAGCAATCTTTTGGAGCGATATGTCCGGATTTACTGCTGATACTTACATTTGAAGGTGAGTGTATATCTATCTTTGTAGTATCCTTTTCTTTTTTGCCATACCCAAATGCAATCACAGTTGCTACAGCAAGGTCTGAATCAATAAGTAAAGCCTTCTTTACTATATCGTCATCATCGCATGTGAGGTAGCATGAGGACAATCCCATTTCTTCAAGCTTTTAATAAAATATGCTCAGACACAAATCCTGCATTTATAAGGTAATTATCCTTTTCTTCAGATAACATAACAAGATAGGAAGGAGCATTAAAGGCATTTCCACGATATCCGACCACGCCTGTAAAGTCTTTGAGCAGTATCTTCATTTGAAAATATAAGTAATTGAGTATTCACGTCAAAAAGATTTTGAGCTGAATTAAAAAATCCTGTTATCTCATCTAATTTAGCTTGCTCAACAGGCTTTTTGAGAAAATCTCTTATAGAATTTCTCTTTTCAATAAGTTCTAAATAATTCATACATTTATTCCCTCCACAGTACAAATTCCAAAAAGATTAAATTATATATATTATACAAAAAAAGCCTGCAAGGTCAATTTTATATATGTTTTTTTATTTGAAAAAAACATAAGAAATACAAGGGTTAACTCTTAAATATTTTTTTGGGAGTAAAAATATATAGATGATAGGATATAGTCATATAAAAGCCGATATGCATTATGCCTAATTATTTCGTTAAAGAATGGTAAAGATGCCAATATACAAAAGAACATTAAATGATATTATCATATTAATAACGATAGAATCGTATTTATAAAAAAATAAAAAGGAGCGTATTTATGTTAAAGGGTATTCCTGAAAGAATAGGATCTGATTTGTTGAAAGCAATGGCAGATATGGGGCATGGAGATTTGTTGGTAATTGCAGATGATTTTTACCCTCCTTACAGTAAAAGTCCAAATGCAATAAGCATACAGGCAAAAGGAAACAGTGCAGCTGAAATGTTGGAGGCTATACTACAGTTATTGCCTATAGATACAGACTATGCAGTTCATCCTATTGAATATATGGTTCCGGATGCTGATTCCGGTGTTGTTATTGACAATAATAAAGTATGGGAAGATATAAAAGCTGTGGCAAAAAGATATGGGTTTGAAGATGCTGTAGGAACTATTGAGAGAACAAAGTTTTATGAAAAAGCCGGAAGGGCATTTGTTACCGTATGTACAAGTGAAAGACAGCCATACGGCTGTATAATACTCCAAAAGGGTGTAATGTGAAAATAAAATACTAATACTAAATAATAAAAACGTCAAGTCTTGTGACTTGGCGTTTTTGTTAGAAAACAGTTGTTAAAAAAATTATTCTTTATATAAAATTTATTATTATAATTGCATTTATTAGATATTATGATATAATAAGCTTTACAATATTATTAAGTGGAGTAGGGTATAAATATTAACAATTATTAAGTGATTTTTATACCCATATGTCTAGACAAGGAGGATTTATATGACAGGTTTACCACTTATATTCGTGTTTATTTTTGGCGGTTATCGTTATGATAGTTGCCATCTCAAAAGTTTGGTGTACATCCGTTTATATCTATTATGTGTATATCACTTATTTTGGGACTTGTAGCAGGAATACCGCTTGTAGATAAGACATTGGAAGACGGAACAAAGATACAAGGTCTTGCAAGTGTTATCGGAGCAGGGTTTTCAGGTACTTTTTCAAGTATAGGTATTGTTATCATACTTGGTGCTCTGATCGGAACTATTTTGGAGAAAACAGGTGCAGCTTTTAAACTGGCAGATATGGTTATTAAGCTGGTTGGAAGAAACAATCCTGTTTTGGCGGTAGAGCTTATGGGTTGGGTAGTTTCAATTCCTGTATTCTGTGATTCGGGATTTGTTATCTTAAACCCTATCAGAAAAGCTTTGGTAAAGAGAACGGCCCAGTCATCTGTAGCTATGACAGTTGGTCTTTCAGCAGGTCTATACATATCACATGTATTTATACCACCTACACCGGGACCTATAGCTGCAGCTTCTACACTTGGTATAGGTGATAACCTCTTACTTGTAATGGGTATGGGTGCTGTATGTTCCATATTCCCTCTTATAGCAGGTTTATTCTATGCTAAATTTATCGGCAAGAGTGTAAAGGCTGATGATGAGGCTGATTCAGGTGAAGTTACAAAGACATATGAAGAGCTTGTAGCCGAGTACGGCAAGCTTCCAAGCGGACCGATGTCTTTAGCACCTATTTTAGTTCCTGTTTTACTTATGGCTATTGCATCAATAGTTGCGATGATGAAGATGGACGGAGTATTTGCGGACGTTTTAAAATTCCTCGGAACACCTATTATAGCTCTTGCAGTCGGTACGGTTTTCGGTGTATTACAGCTACAAGGTACAGGCAAGATGAAGGAGTTCTACAGTATTACAAATGAGACATTAAAGACTGTAGGACCTATATTGTTCGTGACTGCGGCAGGTGGTGTACTTGGCAAGGTTATAGCATCTTCGGATATGGTTAACTTTATAAAGGATCATGCAGCGGTTCTCAGCACAATGGGTATGCTTTTCCCGTTCTTATTGTCCGCTATTTTAAAGAGTGCACAGGGTTCATCTACAGTAGCTCTTACAACTACTGCAGGTATTGTGGCCCCGCTGTTGCCGGCACTTGGATTTGCAAGTCCTATGAGTGCTACATTTGTAACTATGGCAATCGGTGCAGGTGCAATGACTGTTTCACATGCCAATGACTCATATTTCTGGGTTGTTACAAACTTCGGTGCGATGTCACCTGAAAAGGGATATAAGACACAGACTGTATGTACATTGCTCTTAGGTATTGCAGGTATTGTTGAAATAATGCTTCTCAGCTTATTTTTTTACACTAATTAAATAGACTTTTTATAAAGAGGCACAAATTTTTATTTTCTGTAAGATTTGTGCCTTATTTTTTTATTGAAAAAAATATTATATTATGAAATCTGCTGACAGTAATTTTTTTATATGGTATATTTATATTGATTGCGCTTAAAGGCGTTTTTAAGGATGGATTCCTGGACTGATTTTATCTAATCAGAAAAAAATAATATAAATTTTTATAGGAAAATAACATGGAATTACTTGAACAATGTAAAAACCTGGAATGATGACGGTGATTATGAGAGCGTAGTTGATGCGCTTGAGATATTGCCGGAGAATGCCAGAACACCTGAGATGGATTCGGAACTTGCAAGAGCCTATAATAACCTTGGAGAACCGGGGAATATAAAGTTGTTTGCACAGGCGCTTGAACTGTTAAAGCCTCATGAAGAATATTTTAGAGGAAATCATAAGTATTATTTCAGGTTGGCATATTCATACTATTATTTGGATGAAGACGGACTTGCCCTGCACTACTTTCAAAAAAAGCTTTGGATTCAAAGCCCGGGAGACAGTGATACTATAGAAATGATGACTTCCTGTGCCGATATGCTTTCAGAATCGGACTTAAGAATAAAAATGTCTGAAAGAGTAAGCACGATGTGGGAAAGATGTAAGAAAAGATATAAATAAGTACAATAAACTTGATAAAGACTTTTTATTCAAAATGCTTTTGGCCGTCATAGCAAAAAGGTATTAAAGGAAATATCTAAAAAGAACCGATGCTCATATAACAGGTGATAGAGCAATGGAACTTGAGGCAGGTGATGATAAATCCTATATTTTCATGCTTCAATATGTACTTGATGTAATGCCCGGGGATTTAAGAGAGCTTTTTGATATAAGAATAGGTATATCACCGAAATCGGATATTCCCGATACATCTTTTTTTAATGACAGAGAGTATGATATAACAGGACTTAGATTTTTTTGTCAGTGATGACAGGCAGATAGTTATCTATGCGGATCAATTTGATATGCCTCTGGAGGTTTTTGAAAAGCTCTTTATTGATATATTCGGTGAAATAGATTTGATGGCAAATGACTTTGAATTTGACTTTGCAGATATAGAGGACTTTGATTCTCCGAATGATGAGACATGCGAAATAGTACTTAAGTTTAAGAGCAGAGAAGATTTTTTAAAGGAATGTGTTGACTACAGAGGACTTAGAGCATGTGCCGAGGGTAAGGGCGCAAGGCTTGGAATAAATGCAAAAGACTATCTTAAAATGTATTCAGGCTATCAGTTGCCTTCTATAACGGAGGATGAGATAAGAGAGGATATATATACAGGAACCACCTGTTTACCTTCTCTTGTAAGTGAGTATATGTCCTCAAAATCTGTTTGATAAAATGCCGATAATGGATGAGTTATACAGAAACGGAGTTGCAGCGGATTTTTTTCTGTTTTCAGCCTGGACATGAAGAAACATTCCGATGATATGCTTGAATATGAGTTTGAAATAATGAATTTACGAAGTCAGCTTATTGATTATATTATGAAAAAAAGCTGAAAGAAAAGAACAGAGAACATGATATAGCATTCCTTGAGGGTGCAACCGGTAAAAAATACGGATATCTTGATTTTTTAATATTTGGAAGTTTTATGCTTATAATGAATACTGCATGTGATTTTTTTGAAAAGAATAAAATACCTTTTGCAGGCTATAAAACTTTTAGAAAAAAATATCAAAAAAATAATAACTTTTTGTGGAGGACTAATGTTTAATTTTTTAAGAAAAAGCAGAATGAGGTAGAGATACCACAGGTACAACCTATGGTCGCATGGGAGGAAAAACTCCTATATGCATGTACTTTCAAATCTTGTAGATGATGAAGATATTGAAGGTGCAAGGGAAAGAATAGAAGCAATTGAAGGTGTAAAACTTATAGAGTTTAATGAAAAAGATGACGGATCAGGAAATCTTACATTGGAATATAAGGGTGAAGAGTATGGTGTAGGATTCTATTTTGAGGACTTTGTTTTGGAAAGTTTGTATTCTTTGCAGAACCAAAAGATTCATGATGAGGACTTTTTAGAGATACAGGAAAAGGATACTTCATTTGTTATTCATATGAACTTTAATAAGAATTATTTTTGATTCATATCATTTACAGCTAAAAGCTTATAATGGCATTTTTTTCCCTGATACACTTGCTGTAGTGGATGAAAGTGCAGAGAGACTTTTAAGCGGAAGATGGGTAAAACTTGCGGCAGAGTCAAGTGTTACACCTAATGCCGAAAGTTTATTTACCGTACAGGCGGTATTTGATGATGAAACAAAGAAAGTTTGGCTTCATACACATGGTATGTGCAGAACAGGCTTTTCGGAGTTTGAACTTTTAGATGTAAGTCAGGACAATGCAAATGATATTTATTACTTATTAAATACAGTGGCTTGTAGAGTACTGTATCAAAATGAGGCTATAGAAGATTACATTTTCCTGGGTGAGTTCATAGACGGAAATGAGATAGTAGTTGCACCACTTCCTTGGAATGTTGCTATTGAGAAGTATCCTTCAAATATACTTGGAGGCCCTGCGGACAGAGTCGACAGTCACAATACAAACAGTCAGGTTATTTTCCTGTTCCTTTCTGAGGAGGATGCAAATAACGGTAAATATACAAAGCCATCAGAGGTGGAGGACAAGCTTATAGAAAATCCGCTCTATTATTATACAAATGAGCAGACAGATCATATGAAGTTTATGGCAAGAGACAGATATGAACTTTTGAGAAATGCAATTTTGGAAAAATCCAAGCTACAGAGCATTGATAAAGGTTGGATTGCCTACAGACGGTGAGGATGGAAAGCCTGATTATGAAAAATCTTGAGCACATCTGGTTTGAACTTATAGAATTTACAGAGGAAGGATTTAAGGCGGTTCTTACACAGGCACCATATAGAGTTGCAGCCATGAAAGAGGGCGATGAGGGTGAATATACCGTCAATGATGTAACAGATTGGATTATTTATACAGATGAAATGAGTATAGATCCGAATACTGCATATTTATTATAGGGGGAGAGATTATGTTTTTTACAAACATAAAGATTGCAGAAAAGTATAATTACTTAAATGAAAAGTTTTTGGCTGCATATGACTGGCTAAGAAACAATGATTTAAAGGCATTGGAGCCTGGTAAGTATGAAATAGCGGGTGATGATGTGGTCGCAAATGTACAAGTATATGATACATTGCCTGTTGAAGAAAAAAGATTTGAGGCACATGATAAATTTTTTGATATCCAGTGTCTGGTGGAAGGCGTCGAATTTTTCGGGGTATGCAATAGAGAAGGTCTTACAGTAATTGAAAGTAAGCCTGAAAAAGATGTCATTTTCTACGATAAACCGGAGGTATATGGACATGTTATACTCTATCCCGGAGACTTTATAGTAGTAGCACCGGAAGATGCACATATGCCCGGATGCGCACTTACTGCTCCTGCAGCTGCCAAAAAGGTGGTTGTAAAAGTAAGAGTATGATAAAAAAGGGTTTTTTAATCGGGCTTTTGCTCTTCGGTATATTTTTCGGAGCGGGAAATCTGATTTTTCCGGCAGAACTCGGATTTAGAGCAGGGGTGAATTTCTATCCGGCAATACTCGGTTTTGTATTATCAGGAGTAGGTATAGCAATAATTACTCTGGTACTTGGCACCATGGTAAAAGGCGGATATAAAAATGAAATCAGTATAAAGGTGGACCCGAAGTTTGCCACATCATATCTGACAATATTATATCTTGCTATCGGACCTTTCTTTGCAATACCGAGAACTGCAGGAACATCATTTTCAATAGGAATAGCACCTGTAACAGGTAACGGAAGATTGCCGCTTCTTATATTCAGTGCAATTTATTTTTTATTTGCATACCTTATAGCAATCAATCCGTCAAAGCTGATGGACAGAGTCGGTAAAATACTTACGCCTATGTTTGCAATGCTTATAATTATTCTTATAGCTGTTGGTAATATGAATTTCCATGCATTAAATCAGGGTGAAATGAGTAATGCAATGTCTGCTCTTAAGACAGGTTTTTTGGAAGGCTACAATACTTTGGATGCGCTGGCTTCAGTGAGCTTTTGCCTGATTGCAACTTCAAGTATAAAGACTTTCGGATTTTCGTCAAAGAAGGAATATATAAAGATAATGGCGATAGTCGGTATAGTAACGGCCATATTCTTCAGCAGCCTGTATATAGGTCTTGGAGCATTGGGAAATAAATTCGGTGTACCGGCAGAGGTATTGGCAGATCCTAATACTAATATAGGTACCTATATCTTGTCAAAAAGCTCATACGAACTTTTTGGAAGCTTCGGACAGGTATTTTTAGGTGCAATGACTATACTTACCTGCTTTACAACTACTGCAGGTCTTATTGTGGTGGTGTCGGAGTATTTTGTGGACACATTTCCAAGATTTAAGTATAAGACTTATGTGAATATATTTACTTTTATAGGATTTGCAATGTCAAACTTCGGACTGAATACTATAATTAAGATATCCGTGCCTGTACTTAGAATTTTATATCCGATTACAATAGTTATAGTTGCAATAATTATATTAAATAAATTTGTAAGACTTTCAAAGTCCGGAATGGCTGTTACAGTGATTTTGACAACTGTTTTTTCCGGAATAGAAGTTATGGGCAGTGTTTTAAAAGTCAAGGCGATAAACACCGTTATGTCTTTCTTTATAGGAGGAGATTCGGGATTTTTCTGGATAAATATTGCGGTTTTGGGAATATTACTTTCACTTTTACTGAGAGATAAAATAAAGGGAGAGAACTTTGAAATATAAAATGAGCTGTTATAGGGGAGACCTTATAACAGCTCATTTTTTAGAATCTTAAAACTTTCATAGATGTTGCTTCATGTGATGCAAGACTGTAAGCACAGTTCTTATCAAGGGATTCCATTCTTACCCATTCAAGGGAACGCATGGTGGCTTCTTTATCGACTGTGACAGCAGGAGGAGCAAGCTCTTTCCATGCAAGCTCTCCATATCCTGCGTCGGAGTACAATAATGTAAATTTATTATTTTCAGATGTTACTTTTACTCCAAACATTCCGGCAGAATGCCCGTAGAGCTTCATAAGTATAATGGAGCCGTCACCTAAGAGATCCAAAGACTTTTCAAAAGGTCCTTCCTTACCGTTCCAGTCAAAAACAGAAATATTTGCATCCTTCCACCAGCTTCTTGAATATCTTAAAGGATTTTTCACAGCAGCCTTTGCTTCATCTCTTGAAACAAGAATTTTGGTTTCCGAAGAAATATCTGCGACACCGCTGACATTCTCAAAGTCCAAATGTGTAAGAAGCACATAGTCAATATCCTTTGGTGAAATATTGATCTCTTCAAGTCTTGACAAAAGAGATGAATCTTTTTTTAGGTGAAAATGTGTGGAAGCAAAGGTTAGAGGTGCCTTTATAGCTTTTAACTGTTTGTCAAGGCTGAGAGGCTCTTCAGATTCCAATTCCCTTTTTATACCTGTATCTACAAGAATATTTTTTTGTTACCTGTTTGTATAAGGAATGAAAGTACCGGAATATTTACTCTGTCCTCACTTTTAAGTAATAAACCATGTGTCTGCGGATTGAAGCCGGTATTTCCATTATATGCGAGAGAAGGAGCTACCATCACTTCTCCGGTTTGTAATATATGTATTTTCATAATTAACCATACCTTAAATTTATTTTTTTAGTTGTTTCAAATACTATTATACAAAAACATAATACTTAAGGTCAAACTTAATATATTTTTTTGGTTGCTAAGACCTATCTCATTACGTATAATTATAGAAATGTGAGGTAAGAGAGAAATGACAAAAAAGAAAAAAGACGGTGGAAGTTTGCTGAAAAAACTGCTTTGGTGGCTTCCGATAATAATACTTGGCTTAATGTTTGCTCTTGGTGCATGCACAAGACAGGAAGCAAAGAAAGAGAGTGCGAAAACAGAAAGCTCTAAGATAGAAAGTTCAAAAACGGAAAGCGTCAAAGACGGAAAAAGTCAAAGTAAAGAGTCGACGAGCAAAGAAGAAGAAACTACCACAATTACCGAGTCTGAAGAAGAAACGATTCTAGAAAGCGCAACCAAAAAAAGAGGTACAGGTAGAAGAAAACGGAAACTATACTTCCAAGGAAGAAGTTGCGCTATACATTCATACTTATGGAAAACTTCCGGTAAACTATATTACAAAGAAAGAAGCACAGGATATGGGATGGGATCCTTCAAAGGGAAATCTCTCAGATATACTGCCGGGAATGAGTATAGGCGGAAGCGCCTTCGGAAATTATGAGGGTGCACTCCCAAGAGCAAACGGAAGAAGATATTTTGAATGTGATATTGATTATGACGGTGGATACAGAGGTGCCAAAAGGCTTGTTTATTCAAATGACGGCCTGGTATTTTACACAGAGGATCATTACAATACTTTCGAACAAATATATTAGGGAAAAATTAAATGAATAATATAACTTTGAAATTAGATAAATTCAGCGGAAAAAAATGAGATACATAATTATTTGAAAAAAAGAAAATGAAGTTTCCTGATTATTACGGGGAAATCTTGATGCACTTTATGATTGTCTTACTGATATAAGCTCCGATACAGCTGTAGATATAAGATATGATGCCGAAAATGATATGCAAAGAGCTGTGCTTGAAGTGTTCAGCGATGCGGTAGCTGCAAATACACATTTGGCTATAATAAAGACAAAGGTAAATAAGAAAAAGCAATTATAAGTTCGTTTTGAATTTTTAGATTGGAGAATAGATGGAGTCAAAGTGGATGCTTTATACAAAGCGGGCTGAGTTTGAAAAAATATCAGCCCGTTTTAATATTTCACCGGTATTGGCAAGGATAATAATAAACAGGGATATAAAGGAAGAAGATTTCCCGATATTTCTTCAAAATGATATGAGTCTGATGCATGATCCGAAAGATCTGACAGGTATAAATGAGGCTTATGATATCATAACAGAGGAAATAAATGCCGGAAAAAAGATAAGAGTAGTAGGAGACTATGATATAGACGGAGTATGTTCGTCTTATATCCTGGTAAAAGCATTAAAATATTTCGGTGCAAATGTAGATGTGAGAGTACCGGACCGTATAAAGGATGGGTACGGAATCAATGATAATATCATAAACGAAGCCGCAAATGAGGGCGTGGATATGATTATTACCTGTGATAACGGTATTGCGGCACATTCCCAGATGGAGCTTGCAAGGGAGCTCGGAATTAAAGTAATTATCACAGATCATCATGAGGTGTATCAGGAGAATGATAAGGACCTTTTACCTGTTGCAAATGTAGTAATAAATCCGAAAAGAAGTGATTGTGAATATCCTTTTAAGAGTATATGCGGAGGTCTGGTGGCATATAAGCTTATGGAATATATTTATGAGAAGCGAAACAACGGAAAAAAGATTTATGATGATCCCAAACTTAAAGATCTCTTGGAAGTAGCGGCTATAGCTACTGTCGGAGATGTAATGCCTTTAATTGATGAAAACAGGATATTGGTAAAAAACGGGCTGAAAAGTCTTATGAACACAAATAATCTTGGACTTCAGGCTCTTATAAGGGCTACAGGAATGGAAGGCAAAAAACTAAGTGCATACAGTATAGGATTTGTACTTGGACCATGCCTAAATGCCGGCGGTAGACTTGAAAATGCTCTGATTGCACTGAATATGTTTATGGCTGAAAGTAAAGAAGAAGCGGATGAATATGCCGCACATCTAAAGGAATTAAACGACGAGCGAAAAGACCTTACATTAAAGAATGTAAAAAGAGCTATAGAGATTGCAGAAAATGAATATATGGATGATGATATTCTTGTAATACATTTAGACGATTGTCATGAATCAATTGCCGGAATAATAGCCGGAAGAGTAAGAGAGGCTATTGGAAAACCGACTATCATACTTACGGAAGCCTTCGGTGAGGAAGATATGATAAAGGGATCGGGCAGGTCTATAGAAAGCTACAACATGTTTGAAGCACTATATGAAGTCAAAGATGTATTTGCAAAATTTGGCGGACATCATATGGCTGCAGGAATGAGTCTTGAAAAAAACAGACTTGATGAGTTCAGAAACAGGCTTAATATGAACTCAAAACTATGCGAAGAGGATTTTGTGCAAAAGGTCTGGATAGATATTGCACTTCCGTTTTCATATTTGAATCTTGATTTCGTTAGAGAACTTGAGAAGCTGGAACCTTTTGGAAATAAGAATGAAAAACCGAAGTTTGCAAGAAAAGATATAAAAATACTTTCAAAAAAGATACTCGGAAAGAATAAAAATGTTGTAAAGATGCTTTTGGAAGATACTGACGGGACTGCAGTTGAAGGAATATATTTCGGTGACGGTGAAGAATTCTTCGAAGATATAGGGGATAGAAAAGAAATGGATATAATATATTATCCTGATATCAATGAGTATAACGGAAGAGAGAGCCTTCAGATAGTTATAAGTAATTATAGGTAAAAACATATAGCAAAGAGATTTGATTTATTGTATACTTTCATAGACAACATCAATACAGTTGTAGTTAGGAGATAAAGATATGGTTAATGAAGTGATGAACTTTTTAAAGGAACTTGACCCTGAGGTTGGCATTGCAGTAGAAAAAGAGGCAAACAGACAGAGAAGAAATCTTGAGCTTATTGCATCAGAAAATATTGTATCTGAAGCTGTAATGATGGCAATGGGAACAGTCCTTACAAATAAATATGCCGAAGGATATCCGGGAAAGAGATATTACGGCGGATGTGAAGATGTAGATATAGTAGAAAGTATTGCAATTGAGAGAGCAAAGAAGCTTTTCGGATGTGACTATGCAAATGTACAGCCTCACTCAGGAGCTCAGGCAAATATGGCTGTATTCTTAGCAATGCTTGAGGCGGGAGATACTGTACTTGGAATGAATTTGAATCATGGTGGACATTTGACACATGGTTCAGCTGTAAACTTTTCAGGAAAATATTTTAATATAGTACCTTACGGTGTAAATGATGAAGGCTTTATAGACTATGATGAGCTTGAAAAGATTGCTGTCGAGTGTAAACCTAAAATGATAATAGCAGGTGCAAGTGCATATGCAAGAACTATCGACTTTAAGAGATTCAGAGAAGTTGCAGATAAGGTGGGCGCATATTTGATGGTTGATATGGCTCATATTGCGGGACTTGTAGCTGCAGGACTTCATCCTTCACCTATCGGAATTGCTGACGTTGTAACTACAACAACACATAAGACACTAAGAGGACCGAGAGGCGGACTTATTTTGGCAAACAAGGAAGCCGCCGAGAAATTTAACTTTAATAAGGCTGTATTCCCGGGAATACAGGGCGGTCCGCTTGAGCACGTAATAGCATCAAAGGCTGTATGCTTCGGTGAGGCTCTAAAGCCTGAATTTAAGACATATCAGGAGCAGATAGTAAAGAATGCCAAGGCATTGGCAGATGCTTTGATAGCTGAGGGATTCAATATACTTACAGGAGGTACAGACAACCATTTGATGTTGCTTGACCTTAGAGGTACAGGTGTTACAGGAAAGGAACTTCAAAATAAATGTGATGAGGTATATATTACTTTGAACAAGAACACCGTTCCAAACGATCCTGAGAGTCCTTTTACAACAAGTGGAGTAAGAATAGGTACTCCTGCAGTAACAAGCAGAGGACTTGTGGAAGAGGATATGAAGACTATAGCAAGACTTATCAGAATGGCTGCATTTGAGTTTGATGCAAAGGCAGATGAGATAAGAGCTGAAGTTACAAAACTTATGGATAAGTATCCTATCTATAAATAATATTGTAAATATTTCAGAAAGGCCGGCCCAATAAATATTTTGGGCCGATTTGGTGTGTATTATGAAAGAATTAAAGGACTATGTAAGAAGTATCCCCGATTTTCCGGAGCCCGGAATAATTTTTAGGGATGTGACTACTATATTACAGGACCCTGACGGACTTGTTATGAGTATAGACGGCTTAAGAGCTGAACTTAAAGGTCTTGATTATGACCTTATCTTGGGACCTGAATCAAGAGGCTTTATCTTCGGTGTACCTGTGGCTTATGCAGAGCACAAAGCTTTTATCCCTGTAAGAAAAAAAGGTAAGCTTCCATGTGAGACCGTAAGTATGGATTACGATCTTGAATACGGCAAGGCTACAATAGAAATTCATAAGGATGCCATAAAGCCGGGCGACAAAGTTGTTATAATAGACGATTTGATAGCTACGGGCGGTACAATTGAGGCTATCACAAAACTTGTTGAAAGCCTTGGCGGTGAGATTGTAAAGATTGTATTTGTAATGGAACTTGAAGGTCTCAAAGGAAGAGAAAAAGCTTTCAAAATACAATATTGCCAGCCTTATAAAGTATGAGG
>CAKAIM010000011.1 GCA_916439285.1 uncultured Lachnoanaerobaculum sp.
TCCTAAGATTATATTTCATAAAAAAATCCTTATACCAATGTGCAAACTTTCTAAGTCCATTTCTTAAACTTGTATGTGGCTTAAATCCAAAGTCTTTCTCTAAAGCACTTGTATCCGCAAATGTAATCGGTACATCACCCGGTTGCATCTCCACAAGCTTTTTATGACTTTCAAAATCATAATCAACCGGTAATACTCCTGCGCTAACCAACTCTTGCTGTAATATATCTACAAAATCAAGTAGATTTTCCGGTTGATTATTTCCAATATTGTAAACTGAATAAGGAGGTATAGGTAAACCGTCTTCTCCATTTTTCCTTTCAGGTGCAGCCTGCATAACCCTCTTTACACCTTCTACTATGTCATCTACATATGTAAAATCTCTTTTGCAGTTACCAAAATTAAATATCTCTATTGTCTTACCTGCAAGCAATTTATCAGTAAATCCAAAGTATGCCATATCAGGTCTTCCTGCCGGTCCGTATACAGTAAAGAATCTAAGTCCTGTTGACGGTATATTGTAGAGTTTGCTGTATGAATGAGCCAATAATTCATTTGACTTCTTTGTAGCAGCATAAAGTGAAACAGGATTATCTACTTTATCATCTGTGGAATAAGGAACTTTTTTATTTGATCCGTATACTGATGATGAAGAGGCATAAACTAAGTGTTCCACTCCTCTTTCGTCATTGTCATATGAATGACGACATGCCTCTAAAATATTATAAAAGCCTATAATATTACTCTCTATATATGCATCCGGATTTGTAATAGAATATCGAACTCCTGCTTGTGCAGCCAGATTTACAACTACCGAAGGCTTATATTCAGCAAATACTCTATTAATAAGTTCTTTATCAGCTATATTCCCCTTTATAAATGTCCATTTTGAATCTGTATGTTCTAAAGATACTTTTTCAATCTGCTGTAATCGCCATTCTTTTTATAGAAATATCATAATAGTCATTCATATTGTCAATTCCTATGATATGAATTGAAGGTTGGGTTCTTAACAGTTCAATAACTAAGTTACTACCTATAAAACCTGATGAGCCTGTGACCAGAATAGTCTTATTATTTAAAATAACGTTATTTAATTTCATTAAATTACCCCATAGTATTGTTAATATAACAACTTGTTGCATCTTCTTTTTGGAATTATAATTCCGGGATTCCCCATAACAATTGAATGTGATGGAATATCAAAATTAACATAGGAATTTGGCGCAATTAAAACATCATCACCTATAACAATTTTACCAACGATAGTCGCATTTACTCCTATCCAAACGTTATTACCTATTATCGGAATGCCCTTTCTTTTTCCCTCTATTTTTCTTGCCCTATTGTGACATTCTTATGTATATTACAATTTTTACCAATTATAGCTTTGGGATTAATTACTATACAATATGGATGACCAATATATAACCCTCCACCAATATTTGTATCTGCTGAGATATCTACACAATTTTTTTATTCCTATAATATACAAATAGTACTTTATATATCATTTTAAAAATCACATTATTTGTGTCTTGATATTTCCTCATCCACTTTTTGAAATTTAGGCATTTCTCTTAATGAATTATATCTTACACGATCCGATTGAAACCTACTTTCATTAACCATATTCACCTCTTTATAAATAAATCTATTATTTTTACTCATTAGATATTTTTATATATTTATTATAAAACATTGTATTTATTGCTATAACTATTGGTACTTCTATAGTTGTTATTATTATTGCGTATACAACCCATTCAAACCAACCATTGACCTTAATTTTAACATAAGAAGCAAATACAAACGAACACACAATAATAATTATGTCTACAGCAACTTGTTTAATAAAGTATTTTATTGGCCAGCAGATTAAATTTTTTTAGAATCATATATTGCCATCCAGATTGTTTGGTATAACATTGCAACTAAAGTTCCTATTGCAACACCTATAAGCCCAAAAATTTTTACTGTGACAATTGAAATAGTAACATTTATAATTGCAGCTGTTATATAACACTTTTGCGTCTGCTTATAGTGTCCACCTGCTAATATCATGATATTATATGGCAGACGTAAACAGTGTCCCGCATTTGCCATTATTATTAATACCGCAAATATTGGTTGAATATAATTAATATCTCTAACGCCATATGTATATAATTTAATAAATGGTAGAATAACAATTGCTGTAATACTAAATATAAATATTGTACCTGTATGAATAATCCACTCTATCCAACCAAAAAATCCCCTTAATTCATCCAGTTCTTGTTTAGCCCATAACTCTCCCACTACCGACTGTATTCCGCTTGTCGTTGCAAGAATTAACTGCTTTATACCTGATACTATAATATTATAAATTGAATATACAGATACTGCTTTTTAACCCATCAAATATTGTTAAAAACAATGCTGTCTGTACTGTCTAAGACTACAGACGCAATATGCTGTGAAACTCCGTTCCATTTTTGTTTAATCGGTTCTTCATAATATTTAATCTTCCAATTTATCTTATAATTTTTCTTAATATAAATTGCAAGAAATGCCGGTCTAATAGCATATATTATAGATGTAATCAACTTTACAATATGAATAGAAGCTCCAAGTCTTATCAATATATAACAGAATAGTGTATTTAATACTAACGTAAGGGTTTGTATATTGTAAGACACATATCCTCTTTGGTCTGCAATAAGTAATAAACTACTAATTATCCCAAAAATAGTATTGTGCAAATGAACTTATACTAATAACTAATATGAGTGTTCCTGTAAATATAAATCCAAAACTCTGTTTAGCAATGATATTATAGAAAAGTATCAACAAAATTACATACACAAGCAATATACCGGCAATTTTAGAAAAAAATTTCTGTCCGGAAACGACAATACTACTTACACCATCATTATCATTAACTGAAAGCGGTTTATACAAAGATGATTGAACAACTGCTCCAACTCCTAATTCTAAGAATGCAATAATACCTAAAAATTGCATAATAGAATTAATCAGTCCATTGATTTCTGATCCATAACTATTTAATATTAGTCTAGGTACAATAAACCCACATATAATTGTAGTTATTCTAAATACTAATGAAGAAACTGTATTTTTTTAGCCAGCTTTTTTCTTTCTCAAATATCCATCCTGTTTTTATTCCAATCATTATATATTCCTGTTATCCTATAATACATAAACTATATTGATTTCTTATTGAACACCCTTTATATTTGATAAGTCTATCCAACTTCCCAATATTTTATCCCATTTAAATGGTGTAAATTCTTCAAACCCACTTCCAGGATAGAAAGTCATTTCACCAAAAAAAATTTCTTTTTTTATAACATAGAAATCAATCCTAACAAATGTAATCCCTTGAGATAGTATCTCCGCTAGTCTAATCATCTCATCTAATCTATCCGGTTTTTTTCTCAGGCGTTCTAAGAGACTTATAATGCCTTTTAAATGGCATTATATTCCATTTAGTGTCATAGAATGTTACTTTTAAACCATCCTTAGAATGCCTATCATTACATGTAAAAATACATTTGCAAACTCCATTAAAGCACATAAACTTATAGTCTGTCAGTTCTTCACCATCATCAGACATATACTCTTCTGCGATTACTCTTCTTACTACATCCTTATATGGCCATTCACGATGTAACAAATAGTAATCACGTTTAATACTTTTTTTCAATATACGAATTGTCTTACTTATATCAAAATTATTCTTATCTTTACATATTATAACTCCTCCAGAATCATGTGTAACCTTAAGAACAAACTGATTTGGAAGCTTATCCCATTCTATATCATACACATTATCCCAACTGGCAATTGTAGGAATTATATTTTTTTCTCCAATGACTGATGCCACATATTTTTTTACTTCATATTTATCGACCATTTTTTTATATTCCGGATTTCTATCATATAGTTTTTAACCACTGTAATTTCTCATTAAACGTCTTAGGCTTTGATAGGTCTAGATTATATCCTAATTTTTGCATAAAAATTTTTCTTCTTAAATATTCATCATCTGTAACCTTGTTATATGTTCCTTTGCCTGATAAATAGATAAATCTATATTGTGGATCTAAAAAAATCTTATACCGCATTTAATTAAATGAAATAGTCTCACTTCTCTTTTTTTCTCCTTCATTTTTTTCTTATGCTTATATAGAAAATAAGAAAGTAAAAAAATAGTAGTTTTGTAATAATAACTTACATTTCCATAATCCATTATAAGTTGCATTAACATTAAAAATAATAACTACAACTGTATATTTCTCTCTATATTTGAAATATTTTTATTAAATCATTTATTACTAGATAGTAAATATAATAATAAATTAAAAAAATCCAAATATGCCTCCATTAGCCAATAGCTCCACATAATTATTATGTAAATATGCATCACGTCCATAATTACTTGAAACAAACAAACGTGCATTGCCCATTCCAATGCCAAAAAAATAGGGTTTTTCTTTAAAGATTTTTAAAACCTAATTTTTATATATTCATATCTAAGCCAAGTAGATGAGTCAACAATACCTCTTCCTGTAAACAACGCTACCATACCATCCATTCTTTTTTTCTATAACTGAGAAAGCTTCTAATGACATTAACCAGCGTATTAATAAAAAGGTAATTAATGATATACATATAGTCCAAAAAAACTGTTATAAATATATTTCTACTAAGATTCTTGAAAACAAACAATAGAAATACTCCTATAACTACCATTAATAAAAGCTTTCCTACTTGCTGTAGCCAAAATTAAAATGACTGCCGGAATATCAAAAAAATCATATACCAAATAGATTTATCATAAATAAATTTAAAAAAATAGAAATGATAATCATTACACCACCTACCATTCCTATAGAATTTACATTAGTAAAAGTATTTTTCTAATCTTTTACTTCTTAGAATAGCATCTATAATTAAATCTTTTCCATAAAAAAAATAAAAAGAATAGAATACAACTATACAACTAGCCAAAAAAATAGTACAGAAATTAGCTCTTCCAGCGCATTATTTCTAACTGAATAATATGAGTATAATATTGACATACATACTAATATTTTTTTATTATTGTTAATCCTTTTTTTCAACTGCATAATCCGGCCTTATCGCCCATGTTGCAGAAAGAAAAACAATATAATGCGAATATAAAAATAGCTATGTGAAAATTTTTCAATCTTAAAAGGTATACGAAAATTATACTCAACTGACATTACTATAAATATCATTGTAGTTAAAACAAATAAAACTATTGATCCAAATGGATTTTCTCCAAAAAAATATAAAACGATGCTATAAGAGCAGACATCAGTATTTGAATTAATTTATTGCTTTTTTTCTTTTTACTATCATCAATTCTATCACCCTTTTATCCGATTAAATTCAAATACTCTTCCCATTCACTGAATATTTTTGATGATTCAAAATCTTCTGCTCTTTTTCTAACTTTAATTGACATTTCTTCTAGGGCCTCATTATCATATATCACACTATTTATTGAGTCTTCTAATCCCTTCACATCATTGCACCTTACTAAAATACCTTGTTTTATATTCTTTATTAGCATTTTGGGGCCACCACAAGGACAATCTGTTGATATAACAGGAGTTCCACATGCCATAGCCTCCATTAAAACATTGGGGAGTCCCTCAAAATCTGATGAAAGTATAAAAAGTTTTGACTTTGATAGTATGTCTGCAACATTACTTACTTTACCTAAAAGATGCACCTTATTTTGCAATCCGTTTTTGTCAATCAAGTCCCTAAGTTCCCCTCTTAAGCTTCCATCTCCATAGATGTATAAGTCATCAATGCCCTTTTCTTTTTTTAATAAATTCGAATATGCTTGTATAAGCAGTTTATGGTTTTTTTGATCTTCCAGCCTTCCTATTGTAACAATACCGGCGCAAGAATCTGCCCTTTTAGTGTTGAAAAATACTTTATCTACCGGATTAAGTATAACTCTTGATTTACTTTGCAGTTTATAATTAAAATATTTTTTTGCATCATCTGTCTGAAATACACACCCATCTACCTGTCTAAATAATAGATTTATAGCAAACTTATTTATTACTCCTTTTTCCATACTCATATCTTGGATCGTTTCTTACAGATATAATCTTTTTTTATATTTAATCCCATAGTTGACAATACTGCTCTAATATTAGGAGCTCCCAGAAATGAAAGTATCATGTCCGGCTTTTTCTCTTAACTAATTCTCTTAATCTTATTATCCTTTCAATATTCTTTTTTTATAGGATTTCCTGAGTTATCTTTTTCTAAGAAATATTCTCTTTACTTTATCAGGTATATCAAATGAATTTTCATTTCCAACATCAAAATCATTAACCAATATAACACAGTAGTCTTTTTTTCGATTAGATATGAAACCAAATTTTTTTCATCACTCTTTGTGCTCCACCGGTACTAGCCATAATATCTATATAACATATTATTTTTTTCATACACTCACTTACTTCCTCATAACTTTTACAATCTTTTTAATCAATGATTGTAAAAACCAATTCAGGTACATATTCTTTTGCTTTATTTAAACACTTAAATTTTTTTCAACAATTATTTCCGGAAAAATCACTAATCTGTTCAAGTGTATTTATTAACTCCTTTAAATTTCCAAATTCATACCCTATTCCGGTGCATCCATCATCAACTACATCAAAAAAACTTTCCCATCTTGATGAAACTACAGGCACTCCTGCTGCATATGCATCTAAAATAGTTCCCGGTATTCCTTCAGTAAAAAATCTTGTTGGAAATACCAATAAAAAATACTTTTTTAATACTTCTCACTCTCATCAGACTGAACTATCCCTCGGTAGGATATATAGTCAGGAAAGCTTTTTTTCAGCTTTTCAAACCACTCCTCTTGCTCTTTATCCACTTGACCGTATATATCCAGCTCATAAATTTTATCTCGATTTTTATTTATAGATATAACAGCATCAACAATATCTTCAATGCCTTTTTTTCCTTCATTACTCTTGAAAATGTACATATTTTTATATGGCTTATCATATACGCTTTCCAATTCGCTATTTGATAAAAATTTTAATTTTTTTAAAGTTTTTTTCAATATCTCAATATTATTTAATTCAAGCTTTTTCTAATTCCTTTTTTTCATCGTACTTGTTTCAACATAAATACCGGTGAAAAAAACTTCAATCAAATTTTAGTATTCCTCTATTTCTTATGAATGAAGGTAACCAGCCACCTATAACAACATAATGTAATTTTCTCCTAAAGAATATATTAATAACATTACATAAAGGGACAAATATCCTCACACCATTATGAGCCGGAAAAAAATAATAATATTTTTCACAAGATCTAAAAAGCTTTAACCATCTTAACAATAATTTTTAGGTAATTGTTTTTACTCCACCATGTGTATCAATTTTTTTAAAATTAATTCTTCGCAAAAAAATGTTTCTCTAACTCCTGTGTTACATTTTTTTGTCTTGATAGTTTGTCCATTTAACAAATTCTCACCAAATCCAAAGTGACCTATCACACATGCTTTTTTTCATAAAGATATCACCTTCTTTTTTTCGTAAACTATCTTTTTGAATATCCCAAAAAAACATATTCCAACATGCATACCACATTGCGATTACCGCCGGCTTATCATCACACATATGGAATGAGATCATAATGACTTTTTAAATTTCCTTCTAAATTTATCATGGCTTATACTTACTTTTTCTGACTCTGTATTTTTGCCAAGTTTTTCCTTCAATAGATAAGCACATGTTTTTTTCTTTTTTTAAATAATTTTTAGGCGAATGGCATAATCATTATTCTTTTTTTAATATCTTTTTATCTGAATCATTCCAAAAATATTTCGCACTGTACATCATAGTAAGCTGTCCGATGTAATCATAATTATACATCTTATTTTTATTTACTTTTTCCGGACCTGAAACATAAATATTTAACGGCTTAGAATCTTCATCTATTTTTTCATATTCTGTATATGATAAATTATATCTATTCTTTTTCATAAAATTAATTTGATGTTCCAATTTTTTTAGGCATCCATAAATCATCCGAATCAAGAAATGCAATCCATTCTCCTCTTGCTTCTCTTAATGCTTTGTTACGTGTTAAAGCGGCACCGGAATTTTTTTATTGTGAAAAATACTTTATTCTGCTATCGTTAAATGAGTTTACTACTTCATCCGTATTATCTGTAGAGCAATCATCAACAATAATAAGCTCCCAATTTTTATAAGTCTGATCAATAACAGACTTAATTGATTCTGCAATAAATTTTTTTCTGTATTCCATGAAGGCATAATAATAGAAACAAGTCCATCTATCATTTTTTTCTATTTTTCCATAATTATTATTCTTTCTAAAAAAACAACAAATGCAGTTCTAAACATTGTATAAATATCTCTTAACCATGAAAATTTTTCTAATACTTCTCAAATTATATTTCATCTTCTCCGGAAGTATTTTTGTCAATATAAACTCTATCTACATCATCAGCCTTATCAAGTAATTCTGCTTCATCCTTATATTTTATACAAGCTTCTGATGTCACTCCTGCAGGAAGTAAAAGTGTTGCAAACATTTCTTTTGAATACTTTGTAACATAATATGTACTTTCCGGTCTTGTTCCGACAAATGTCATATCACCCAAAAGTATGTTTATAAGCTGTGGCAACTCATCCAAGCGATATTTTCTTAGCTTACTTCCTACTTTAGTAACCCTGCTGTCATTTGATACAGTTACACCACTACCTTTCTTATCAGCATCTTTAACCATAGTTCTAAATTTAATAATTTTAAACTTTTTCCCATACTGAGTTATTCTCTCCTGACAATAGAATATACCACCTTTAGAATCTCTCAATATTGCAAATGATATAATGATAAAAAAATAGGTATAAGTAATAAAATCATTAATGCAGATACGATAATATCAAAGCTTCTTTTCACAATCAAACCGGCTTTTTTATTCTTAAGCTTTTCATAATACGGTCGGACTTCTTTTGTCCTCATATATCTAGGTAACTTATCCCATTCTCTCAACATATATCTCTCCAAAGTAATATTATATATAATCTCTTACAATTCTGCTGTACTGCTCTATCACATACTGAACTTCTTCATCTGTCAACTTTGTATGTAACGGCAATGTGATTTCATTTGCAAATTGGTTATAGGCATTTGGATAATTCTCTATGGAAAATCCTATATCCTTATAAGCGGTCATCATTGGTAAAGGTTTGTAATGTACATTGCAAGCTATACCTGATTCGGCCATTTTTATTATAATTTCATTTCTTTCTTCTAATGTTATACCCGGTATTCTTGTTATGTACAAATGTCCCGAAGAGTTGTATTCATCTGTATAGTGTTCTAAGACATTTATACCAAGTTGTTTTAAATGAAATATCATATTTTTTTAATTATCTCTCTTCGTCTGTCTAACAGCCCTTCATATCTTTTCATTTGTGCCAGTCCCATTCCGGCAGCCACATCTGTCATATTGCATTTATGCCATGGTCCTATGATATCGTACTCCCATGCTCCGAGTTGCGTTTTAGCAAGTGCATCTTTTGACTGACCATGTAGTGACAACAATTGATATTGTTTATAAATATCTTCGTTATCTATGCCTATTATATCTCTCCAAGTTACCGCGCCACCTTCTGCAGTCGTAAAATTCTTTACAGCGTGAAAGCTGAAGCATGAGAAATCGGCAATACAGCCTGTATGCTTTCCTTTATAAGTTGCACCAAATGAATGTGCTGTATCTGCCATCACTATTACTCTTCCTATGGCTTTTTGAATCTCATTTTCCGGTCTGAAAAGATGTTTTTTTCGTTCCACAATATCAAATATTTTTTCATAGTCACATGGAATACCTGCAATATCCACCGGTATTATCACTTTAGTATTTTCATTTATAGCATTTTCAAGGTCTGAATAATCCATTTCCAAAGAATCTTTTTGTGTATCGATAAGTACCAACTTTGCACCTACATGGCATACAACCGAGGCGCTTGCTGTGTATGTATACGCACTTGTTATTACTTCGTCATCTTTATCTATTCCAAGCAAACGTAATGTCATCTCTGCACATGCTGTCTGTGAGTTCAAACATACAGCACGCTTTGTATCACAAAATGTTGCTACTTGTCTTTCTAATTCCTTTGTCTTTGGTCCTGTCGTTATCCAGCCGGATTTTAATGCTTCCGATACTTCTTTTATCTCTTCATCAGTTATATCCGGTGGTGAGAATGAGATTTTCATAGTTATTTTCCTTTTCTATATCCAATCAAAAAAAGCCTACAAGACTGCTCCTGTAAGCTTTTTTTAAGTTGATAAAAATCAATTTGCCGCCTGTGGTAAGTCTTCATGATGTAATCCGTTTGCAATTTCATTTTTATTATCAAATAATTCACTATTTATACTGTCAACATGCGCTGTATGATATGTTGTCACTATCTCCTTTATATGTTCACGGATATTTCCGTTATTCTCTCCCATATATACGGATAATAACTTAAGCTGTCTTAAAAACTTATCTTCATTAAAGTCAAGCGGCTTACCTATACTTATCAGTTTATTCGGTGTAGTCTCAAGTCCTTCCTCTGACATAAGTCTCTCTTCAAAGAGTTTCTCACCCGGGCGAAGTCCTGAGTATTCTATCTTGATATCTATATCGGGGCGCAGTCCTGAGAGTCTTATAAGATTTCTTGCCATCGTGTCTATCTTTATCGGTGTACCCATATCAAGTACAAATATCTCACCACCCTTTGCATAGTTACCTGCCTGCAGTACCAAAGATACCGCCTCCGAGATTGTCATAAAATATCTGATAATATCGGGATGTGTGACTGTGACAGGTCCTCCGGCTTCTATCTGCTTTAAACTTAGGTATTACGGAACCGTTGCTTCCAAGCACATTTCCGAATCTGACAGCTGCAAACTCTGTAGTTGGATTTTCTACAGCACTGTAGTACTCTTCCATACCGATGATTCTGTTATCCTTTTGCACCTGTATAGGTCTAAGCTCGCTTGCTCTTCCTTCCTTTACTTTCCTTGCAAATGTCTGGATAATCATTTCACACATTCTTTTGCTGGCTCCCATTACATTTGTGGGATTTACCGCCTTATCTGTTGAGATAAGTACAAATCTTTTACATCCGTAATGTAATGCCGCAAGTGCAGTATTGTATGTTCCCATTACATTGTTTTTTATAGCCTCACAAGGGCTGTCTTCCATAAGCGGAACATGCTTGTGTGCAGCCGCATGGTATACCACATCAGGTTTGAATGTTGCAAATACCTGTTCAAGCTTCTTTAAATCTCTCACAGATCCTATTATTGTATCGAGATTCAGCTTCGGATAGTTCATCAACAGTTCCTGCTCAATCTCATAGGCATTGTTCTCATAGATATCAAATATTATAAGATGCTTTGGTGAGTGTGCCGCAATCTGCCTGCAAAGCTCACTTCCTATTGAACCGCCTCCACCTGTTACCAAGATAGTCTTACCGTTTAGATAGTTGAATATCTCATCAAGATCCACTTTTATAGGCGCTCTGCCAAGTAAGTCTTCAATGTTAACGTCCTTTAGATCTTTAACGGCAACTTTACCGTTTGCAAGCTGACACATTCCGGGTAGATTTTTAAGTATACAGCCTGATTCCTTGCAGATATTTAATATCTTACTGAGTTCCTCAGGACTGCTTCCGGGTATTGCCACGTATATTTTATCTATTCTGTAATGCACTACATTGTCAAGTATTCGGCTTCTTCCGCCTACTATCGGTATATTGTCAACCGTTCTTCCCCATTTTGACTTGTCATCATCTATAAAGCAAATCACACTGTCATTATAGTCAACCGATCTTTTGATATCTCTTAAAAGCAATCTTCCCGCATTTCCCGCACCTACTATCATCACTCTTGACATATCTTTTTGTGATTTTCTGACATTTTCTCTGTCTGAACGCAGTAAAAGCACAAATCTATAGGAAAAGCGACTTCCAAGAACTGCCAAAAACTGTATCAATATTCCAAACAGATAATAAGCTATCGGCATTCTTTCAAACATCAGTGTAATAAGTAAAGTATGCAAAAATCCTGTTATAATACTTGCATACATTACATGTTTTAATTCTGTATAGCTTGCAAACTGCCAAATGCTTCTGTATAGCTTCAAAGCAATAAAAGTTATCAAGGTTATGAGGGTATATATCGGAACAAATTTTGACCACGCCAATATATATTTACCCTCAATATGTGAAAATTGTAAATCAAAGCGTAGCCATAGTCCTATGAGATATGACAAATTTACCGCAATCATATCATAGATAGCCAGCATTACAGCCGCACCATGTAAGTATTTTAGTTTAACGTCATGTTCTTGCATTTTTCCCCATTGCCTCAATTTTAAAATTTTTTATTTGTAAATCACGCAAACTGTTGATGAGCCGTTCAGCAAAACATCTATAGTCTTTGCCTGATAATTTATTCCTATTACCTGTACAGGTGACCATGTACCTGTAATATTGGCATAGGCAAGTACCTTTATATCCTTACCCTCCACTATGTTGGGTACATATATAGTTACTTTTGTCTGAACATCTGCAATCTTTCCGCTTGCATCTGTGGTAAGTATTGCCAGAGTCTTATCCATTGCTTTATATTCAGCATAATCTTTTAAAGTAGTTGCATCATTTATATTTCCGCCTTGATTTAAGCTGTTGATGCTTGCAACTGTCTTTTCAGGAAGTCCTGTGGTTTCACTTCCTGCCATAGGAGTTGTCGCATGACCGTTCTCAAGTGCGGCTACAAAACGAATTGCAGTAGATGCTACCTGTGTATTTGTTGCTGAACCTTGAGTATTTGTCTGATTGTTTGTTTGAGTACTTGTACCGGCACTTGAATGCGAACCTGATACTCCTCTGCGAACGCTACCGCCTCCGCCTCCGCTTCCGCCGGAACTTCCTCCATCGCTCTCTTCTGTGGCTACCATGCCTCCCTGCCGCCTCCGCCACCACCTCTTCTGTGGCTACCTGAGCTTGAACCGCTTCCACCTTGTATACTGGAAGCACCGAATGCACCTCCTGCCATTGAAACAGCCAATATGCATGCTAACACTGCTATACCTTTTTTTCTTCATATCTCTATCCCTTTCTTTATTTTTTTGCTTTATTCTTCTGTATAAAACAATTCAATAATTTTATCCATTGCCTTATCATGGTCTATATAAAACTCATCATAAAGCTCCGTTTTTTTGTTTTCGCCTTCCGGTACATAAATTCTGTCTTCATTGAAGTCATCATCTGTCATGGCGCAGGCACCAAGTTTTAAAATCATATCTTTTTTTGCATGTCTGTATAAAAAAATATGGATCGATATCTCTCAATATATTTTTCAATAAGTGAATCTCCCTTAAATTTTTTTGAGTTTATTTTTGATATGCTTCCAGATATACTTTATGTGCCTCTGTTCTCTTCATTGCTGAAAAATTCTTGTTTGTATCTCTATATCTCAAAAATTTTTCAGCCAAATCCCCTTTTAGATTAACCTTTGCTCCTTTTACAAAAGAAGGATCGGCCGCTTCCATACCTTCATAAGGTATTACCACATCCACTCCTCCTATTGCATCATTGATTGTCTCAATTGCAACTGTATTCATAGCAAAGTATTGATCTATATATAATCCTCCGAAAAGATTGCTTACAGATTCTTTCATAAACTCTGAGCTTATTTCATTCCCGTCTCCAAATGCATATGCCATTGTGATATGTTGTAGGGTCTTTCCTATAATATCTCCATTCACATCTGTAACAGGTATATCTGTCATAGTATCTCTCGGTATGATTATCATATTTAATTTATTGCTGTTTGTATCCCAGGCAATAAGACCTATGCCGTCTGCCTGTCCACCCGAGCCGGCATCCTGTATATAATACATGTCTACATTTGAGTCTATTCCAAGTGCAAGTATAGCCTTTACATAACTTTTTCTTCTGTAATTTTTCCCCTTCCAATTCAAATGATTGCCTGTGTCATATACATCCGCCTTATGCATTAATGTAGTGGCTATCGCCTTATCTTTGTTATTTTGCCAAATATTTATAGCTATAATTAATATTGCGAGTATCAGCAACACAAAAAAAGTCCAACTATTTTTTTCTTTATATGTGTTCTCATTTTTTTATAACTATAGTAATCTCCGTAGTATTTATAGTGATAGTGCTCTTTTTTTCATCTCAAGCCCGTTTAACACTGCTCCAAGTATTCTGCAATTTACCTTCTCGAGCTGATCTTTTACTTTCTTTACCATCCTTTGACTGACTGTGGAACTCTTTACCACTATCACCGCACCGTCAACACATCTTCCGATAATCGCCGCATCCACTATATTTGTAAGTGGCGGCGTATCTATTATGATATAGTCATAAACTTCTCTCTGTGCTTTTATGAATTCATCAAGTCTTGACTCATACAAAAGTTCTGCGGGATTCGGTGCATACGGCCCTGCAAATACAACATCAAGGTTTCGTATATTTGTTGTGTATATTATGTCCTCGGTATTCATTCCGCTTAAAAACTGACTCAGTCCTTCAACACTTTCTTTTATCTGATACCTTGTGGTAAGTACTGACTTTCTCATATCCGCATCAATATACAAAATCTTTTTATCTATCTGTGCAAGACTCATTGCAAGCTGAAAGCTTGTCTCAGACTTTCCTTCCGCCTGTATTGAGCTCGTAAAAAGTACAACCTTGATATTTGCACCTGAGAATTGAAGATTGGTTCTTAGCATTCGCATAGACTCTTCATACAAAAAGCCTTTTTCCATTCCATCCAAATTGAATAATATTTCCATGTCTCCTCCTCTCAAGTTATTTATTCTTTTTATATTCCGGTAAGCTTGCAAGTATAGTGAGTTTTAGATTTTTTTCAAGATCTTCTTCACTCTTTACACTGTCATCTAAAAGTTCTATTGCTATGATGATTCCTGAAATAAGGAATATTCCTAAAATTGCCCCCATCAAGGCATTTCTTTATACTTGGTCCTGATTTTTCTTCCGGTGCTATTCCAAACTCTATAATCTTTGGCGGTACCACCTCCATCAAATCACCTATATATTTTGAAGAAGAAACCGCTATTTGATTTACGATTTCTTTTGCATTTTCAGGATCCGGATCTGTTACTGTAAGTGAAAGGATTCTTGTATCCAAAGGATTATCCACTTTCAGCTTTTTTCTGAGTTGCTTGTAATTTATATTAAGTCCAAGCTTTTCTATAACTTCCTCAAGTACAGGCCTGCTCTGAATCATCACCTTATAATCTTTTGTCAGCTGACTTCCTATTTGAAGATCTGCCAACGAGTTCAGCGTAGTCTCTTTTGATAAAACATACATCTGAGATGTGGATTGATACTGCGGAGTAATAAAAAATACGCTGAAAGCTGCCGCCAATACAAACCCCAGTACTCCTGCCGCTAAAATCATCCACCACTTTTCTTTTAAGACAAAAATAAGTTCAAGAAGATCTATTTCCGTCTCTTCGTTTATCATTCTGTCCCCCATTTATCTACTCCATTCTATTTCTGTAATATTACGTTTGCATTTTCATATGTCATTTCTATCAAATACTTTTCCGCATTCTTTGAAATCCATGATAATGCTTTTGTGATTTCAGGTTTCCTTAAGTCAATTCTATGCATATCTGTAGCCATAAAGGAAATATTACCTTCCTTTATCTTCTTCTTACACCAAAGTGTATTCATATTGAAAATTCCACCGTTCAAACTGCTGTAGTTCATTTGAAACAATGCACCTAAGGTTTTTATTTCTTCAAGTCTCTTATTCTTTCTTAAACATGAATACCGCTCAACATGAGCAAATACCGGAATAAAGCCGCCAAAGATTATATCTCTTGTTGCCATCTTCAAGTAATTGAAACTTACTCCGGGATCAAATTCCACCAGAACATAATTGCTGTCTGCCAGTGTCAGATACTTTTTCTTTTTCAATGACTCTATAGTGTCTTTTTGAATAGAATATCTCCTCACCTGTATAAATATCACATTTGATATTTTCTTCTTTCAGTTTTGTGTTTAATACATTTATTTTTTCAACTATCTCCTCGGGTCTTAGGTTCGGCATGTTATGTGGCGTTGCTATTATTTTCTCTATACCTTGACTAACTGCCATATCTATAAGTTTAAGAGACTCGTCAGGATTTCTTGCTCCGTCATCCACACCGAAAACTATGTGGGCATGAATGTCAATCAATCGGTTATTTCCTTTCATATATGTTTATTTTTCTTTTTAAAAAGAACTTTTTCTTTATACTATTATACAACCGAATATTATTTATTCAACGAAAAAAATTAAGATTACTTAAAGACATATTAAGAATTTTTGTCAACTTTGTTAAAATTTTTGTTCTCTACTTTCAGTCTGCTTTTTCAATAGACGTTCTTCCATTAATAAACAGCAGTGTTTTTTTATTCTATAAATGAATGTTTTGATTCTTTTTCATTCATAAAATTTGTGTATTTATTCACTTTTTTTCTATATTGCCATTCGTGTAATTTCATTGTATCTTTATACTTATCAATATTTCGGGGAGATTATATGCGACTTTTAATATGTGAAGATGAAGAGGATATTTTTAAACGGACTTGCAAAAGGGACTTCGTAAACTTAACTATTATGTGGATACGGCTATGGACGGCGAAGAGGCTCTGAGTCTATATTTTTGAATCCGAGTACGATTTGATAGTTCTTGATTTGAATATGCCTAAAGCTTGACGGTCTTGAGGTTTTTAAAGGTTATAAGAGAGGATAATCCTGACTGTAAGGTCATTATTTTTATCTGCAAGGGATACTTTTAAATGATAAGGTTCTGGGACTTGACCTTGGAGCAAACGACTATATGGTAAAGCCCTTCCACTTTAAAGAGCTGGAGGCAAGGATAAGAGCATTGCTTCGTACTTCATACAGCGCAAACAATGACTGTATAAAGCTTGACTCTCACGGTATTACACTGTTTGTAAATAAGAAGCAGGTTCAAAAGGACGGTGAGAATATTGCTCTTACTCCGAAGGAATACGCTATTTTTGAGTATCTTTGTCTGCATAAGGATACTTTAGTTTCTACTGACGAACTGCTTGAACACAATGTAGATATGAATGCAAATGACGCCTCCGGTGTTATAAAGGTGCATATAGCGGCTATTAGAAAGAAACTTGGCAGCGATGTTATAAAAACAAACAGAGGAATGGGCTATACTATAAATGACTAGTATGCCCATTCCTTAAGTTTTTCCTATATATTTAATCCCTACATTATTTAAGCTTTTCCAACACACCCTCAACGGCTGCTGTAAATGCCTCCAAATTTCTGTTACCCTGTATTACGCCTACTATATTTCTGTCAGAATCTACAAAGAATGTTGTAGGAAAAGCCATAATACTCATTACAAAGTCCTCGGTAGCACCTTCAGGTACTATGTTCTGATATGTAACTTTGTTCTTATCAATGATTTCCTTAACAGCATCCAAATCTGTTCCGGCATCCTGTGCAAGACCGATTACATTTACATCTTTGTCTTTCATGCTTTCGTAGAGTTTTTGCAACTCAGGAATCTCCTGAACACATGGACCGCACCAGCTTCCCCATACATTTACAACTGTAAGCTTGCTTTCTTTGAATACATCACTGCTGATATCCTCTCCTGAAACAGTCTTTGCACTGAACTCAGGGAACTTCTTATCTTCTTTATCGGACTCTGCCTGTTTGGAATCTTCCGCCTTTGCATCAGCCTGCTTTGACTCTGTAGTTGTAGCCTCACTTGATGAAGTCTTGCTGCTTGCATTACAAGCACTTATTCCTGCTGCCAGCATAAGAGCCATACCTAAAATCAATATTTTCTTCCTCATAATTACTCCTTATCTATAATACTGTGGTAGTATACCATAACTTAGGTAAAGCTAAGGTTAAGAAATCCAGTATTCTATCTTAATATTACCACTCTGCTTACATTTATCTCAGGTGCTTCTTTACTATCACCTGTAAGCATGAAGTTATCAGACCACACGAGGACTTTATCACCTTTTTTGATATCTGAAAACTCAACTTCTTCTCCTGTTGATGAAAGTACAGGTTTTACTTTATTGTCAATACTCCATTTGGCATTGTTTAGAGTATCTTTAAGCTTTACTTTACCGTCAGACTCCTCATATCCTTCGATACTGTCTGTATACATAGGCATATGTAATTTATCAGGTACATTGGTCAGTACCACATATGAATTTACCTGTGGTGGCAAACTCATCATATACTCAGGCGCCACCCATGCATAAATAGTATCGCCTTCCTTCGGTGCATCACTTACAAGTCCTGTAGATATATCTACAAATTTTATTCCCGAATTATCAAGTAAAAGGTCAACTTCATCCGGAACTTCCTGTTCATCTTTACCGGCTGTACTTTCACTGCTTACCGGTTCATTTCCGACATATGATATCCTCTCTATACGTATCACATCATCTGAAATTGATTTTATCTTTCCGTTTTCTGCTCCTGGCAAATAAGGCATATCTGTCGGCATATCCGTGTTTGCTTCAATACTCATACCGGCTTCTTTTTGCATCCACACTTTCCGCAACTGTTTCTTTAGTCTCATTTGTTTTTGCATTGTTTGCACAACCCATCAAAACCGATACCGCCGCAGCTGCTATCATAAGTTTTTTCAAATTCTTTTTCATATCTTTCTCCTTAAATTTATTTTAACGATGTAATATCGCTATTATCCTATACCGATACATTCAAGGCATATATTGACCGCCTTTTTTAACACTACAAGATGCTCATCTCTTATAACACCGGCTACCACCATTATTGCTCCTATTCCGAGAGCCGCAAATGGAAGTATTCTGCTTTTTTCAGCTTTTTTTATCAGTTCTTTCATTTATTTTTCTCCTTTGAAATCTATTAAAAGTTCTACAAAATCATTTTTCATACTGTTTGCGCTTATATTGAACTTGTGCTTATTCATTATTTCCTTGGTTATTGCAAGTCCAAGTACTTCCGCCGTATTTTTTTCGATCTGGATTTGTCTACACAATAAAATGCATCAAATATTTTTTTCCAAATCTTCTTTAGGTATTCCGACTCCGTAATTTTTTATACTTAATATATTATCTTTAAGCCTGATTTCAATGCTTGCCTCTTTATTTGAATATCTTATTGCATTATGCATAAGATTAAAGATTGCCTGTTTTAAAAGTACTCTGTCTGCAGATACGATAAATTTTTTTATTATCAAAAATCTATACTTATCTTTTGCATTTTACTTTCCAAATCATTTCTTAAATCCGATATTACCTCATCAACAATTGTTTGAAGGCATACTTTCTCAAGATTAAGCTCTTCACCGCTGCTTAAAAGTCTGAGTCCCTGTACTATTGAACTCATCATTTCCACCTGTCTGTCCACTACGTTTACAAAGTCTTTATAGTCCTCAACTCCCGGTTCATCGTCCATACTCAAAACTTCCAAGTTTGTCTTTATTGCGGCAACAGGAGTCTTAAGTTCATGCGCGGCATTCTGTGAAAAACTTTTTTGTCTTATATATGACTCTTTGATATTTTGAAGCATATAGTTGAAGGAGTTTTGTAATTCTCCTACTTCGTCTTTTGTCTTAACCACATTTATCTCTTCATTTATTTTATTTATATCAAGATCTTTTATAGTATCCGCAAATGTATTCAAAGGCTTTAAGACTTTTCCGCTGACATACCACATAAGTGCTGTACCTACAACCGAGCAGAATACCGTAATATAAAAGCAGTTTATCCTGAATGTCTCCTGTGCCACATTCATATCTATCTGAAAGAAGTTCTCTCCTGTAGCCTCTGTTATATTGGCGTTATCCGGCAATATGAATATTGTGGAGGCATTGCCTATATTTATAAGATAGGATATCAAAGATATTATGCAAAGCACGGCACCTGTAACCAGAGTCAGTTTTACTCTTATAGAGAGCCTATTCCACATGGGCACATCCTCTGCAATTTCCACTGCAAGCCTTTGTCGCTACAGGCTTGTCTTCTTTCTTCTTTCCTAATCCGGCATATGTCATTACAAGTGCGTCATGTCTGCAGGCCGCTGTACAGGCTCCGCATCTGATACATTCCAATGAGTTCGGATTTGCTCTGACATTTATATCCATCTTACATGACTTTTCACAAAGTCCGCAATTTACACATTTGTCCGGAACAAACTCCATCTTATAAAATCCTATTTTGTTAAAGAATGAGTAGAATGCTCCAAGCGGACATATATATTTGCAAAACGGTCTGTATGTAAATATTGATAATGCCACTATTACTATTAAAATGCTGAGTTTCCAGAAAAATAAAAATCCGATAGTACTTCTAAGTCCTTCATTTGTTGCAAGTAAAGGCAGTGCTCCGCCTAATGTTCCTGCCGGACAGATAAGCTTACAAAAATAAGGTGCTCCAAGTCCGAATTGATTTGTCAAAAACATCGGCAGAAGTATTACAAATACAAGTAATATTGCATATTTTAAGTATCTGAGCGGTCTGTCTATCTTTTCAGGTATTTTAAACTTAGGTGTCGGTATCTTATATAAAAGATCCTGTACAAATCCGAAAGGACATAAAAGTCCGCATACCAGTCTTCCGAGTAATGCTCCTATCAGTATCATTATTCCGAATACATAGTATGATATGCTGAATTTCTTACTGCCTATTACGGCCTGTAATGAACCTATGGGGCATGAGCCTACCGCCCCCGGACATGAATAGCAATTAAGCCCCGGCACACATGCAACTTTGGTATTTCCGGTGTATATTCTGCCTTCAAAAAATCCTTTTAAGTTTGCATTTGTTGCCAGTGTCGCCAATGCCTGTATTATATTCTTTTTTCTCTCTTGAAATCTCGTGTACTTATTCTCGAAATATTTCATCTTACTCTCCTACGTTTAAGCTTTCCCATATTCTACCATGTATTAGGTTAAGATAGAGTAAATCTTTATACAAAAAAAGGCAGGTTGAAAATCAACCTACCCTCGGCATTTAATATGAAGCTGTTTTATAAAGCATCAGAGGTCATTTTCTTCTGAAACTCCTCAACTTTAATGATACTTTCTAAAAATGTTTCTTCATATACTGATTTAAAATCTACTAACTGATCTTTAAGTAATGATATATTTACTACAGTTTGTTTATGTGTTCTCAAATAAGAATTTTTGTGTAAAAATGTAAAAACGGAACAATCAAGACTTATGTCATAAATCGGATTCACCTTACTTTTGTCAGAAATTGACGATATAGGCAAAACTACATAGTCACCTACATCCGCCTGACCTATTATTAAACATGGTCTGCTTTTAAAACTTTGTTTACGATTAACTCTATCATAATAAGGAACAATGGATTTATAGACTTTTCCTATCATCATAAATCCTCGTAATCTTCGAATTCATCCAGATACATATCCCATATATAGTCATATGGTCTAACCTTTTTTTGCATCCTCTTCGATATCTTCCAAAAGATAATTTATTATCTCCATTCTCACAAACACTCAAGCCTTTGCGTGCATTTTTCCATGAAATCTCATCATGTGAAAGTTTGCTAAGTTTCCATGATGCCAGTTCTCCGTATTGTGCTATTACATTAGAAACAATATATACTGCTTCATCAGATATTTTTTCTATTTCCTTAGAGATAATTTCTCCTTGACAAAAGCTTTTTCTGACTGCAACACAAACAGGACCGTAACGCCATCCTTCAAATTCATCAGCAAATAGTGGCTTACCTGTTACTGCAAAAGCTTTCTCGCTGTGAAAAGTAAAGCAGTTTATGCAATTTTATCTCATCAATTGCTTCCCCTGACATTTTTTGATATTCATCACAAATATATCGTGCAACATCAATCACTCTTTCCATAGTTACCCTCCATTCTTTTTCTTATAAAAAAATTCGCCATATAAAACGGCACCAATAAAAAAATACCTACAAGAAAAAGACTCCTCTATGAATATATGATAATACAATCATATACCTTTATATGTTAAATTTCAATGAATTTTGAAAAATATATTACACACTCATAGTATAAAAACAGGCTCCCTTTCGGGAGCCTGAGCAAAACATAAGCCGGGTTATGTATTAAACGGTCATCTATCTGGTCCTTATGTTACCACAAGGCTCTAGCAACCTACCTGAATTTCGGACGGGCCGCCCTATTCGCTTCGGTCTTGCTTTGGATGGGGTTTACACTGTCCCCATATGTTACCATACGAGCGGTAGTCTCTTACACTACCTTTTCACCCTTACCTTTCGGCGGTTATTTTCTGTTGCACTTTCCTTGGAGTCGCCTCCACCGGATGTTATCCGGCATCCTGCCCTATAAAGCCCGGACTTTCCTCACACTTGTGCGACCGTCTGTTTTACTAAAAGATACTTTAACATCCGGGAAAAGATTTGGCAAGGTGAAATTATACCATAACCACATTCCTTCTGTACGGATTACAAAGCTTTTCACCGTATTTTTCAAAATAAATTGAATTGTATAAAAAATCGGCGTAGATATTATTTTCAAATATTTTAAGACTAGCAGGACTTAATATATCACCTGCATTACTTACCTTACTGATAATCGGAAGCGCACTTCTTTTTTTCAGTTCCGAAAGCAGATCGCCTGCATCCTTTCTGAAACCTGAAAGCATCGGATAGGCGACCATATTTTTTTCCGCCTTTATCTCTTCCAATAATTTCTTTTTATGATTTAAAAGCAGATGAAAAAAATTGCTCTGCTTATTCGGGTGTATGTGAAGTTCTTACTTTTAAGCTTCAAAAATAAAAATCACCGTAATTTTTTTATTTTTCAAGTTCAAATATATTTTTCTCAATAGTATTGGCAAGTTCTTTTTGAAACATCGCAATACTCTGAAAGGTCATCACCCTTACCTAGCTTTTTCCAATATGCTTCTTTTGTACAGTAAATAAAAAAATCATCATCAAACACAGGATTACTTTTTCTAAATAAATCTATATTTACATCTGGTATGGCAGTTTTTTTATGCTTTCCATAAATATATCCGAGTTTGATTCACTGACAAGCTTCCTGATGGCTGTAGCCGATGAAAACTTGCTTTCCTCTATTTCCTTTTTCATGGTATCCGCTTCCACTTCTACTTATTATAACAGGATGAATATCAGCATTAATTAGTCTTATACTTTTTTTAAATACTCGATTGCAAGTATATTATTGGGAGAAGAAAGTATATTCTCTATCTCAGTAATATCTTCTCTCTCCCGTTCTTTCAATGCCTCTATTATCGCATTATGCCTTGCTTTGGCATAGTTTAGCCCCTCTGCCATATGTTTTTTTACAGCAAGCTCCTGCTCTTTATCAGTTAAAACTTTTGCTACAGTATCAAGAAGTTTATAATTATCATTTTCTGCACCGAATGATATAAAGTCCACGCCAAGTATTTTTAAAAGACTTATTCCGTATCCCGCAAAATCATTTGCACTTGCACCGCTAAACAGAGCCGGAATTTCAAACCGCATCAATTCCGGCATTTAACGCCATCTTCGTTCTTATACTTTTATCAAATATAGCCGGTGCTCCTCTTTGTACATAATTTCCGCTCATAATTGCAATTATATAATCGGCACCTGAAATTTCTTTTGCTTTCTTTATTTGATACTCATGTCCGTTGTGAAAAGGATTATATTCCGCAATAATCCCCAATATCTTCATATTTAGATTACATCACTCATATCATATAATCCTGCAGTCTTACCCTGTAAAAATTTTGCTGCCGATATCGCACCGTTTGCAAAAATCTTTCTGGAATATGCCCTGTGACTGAATGTTATGACCTCATCTTCACCTGCAAAGATCACATCATGATCTCCGACTATTGTACCGCCTCTTACAGCAGAAAGCCCTATCTCATCAGCTCTTCTAGGCTCATGTCTTTTGCTTCTGTCATAGGTATAAGTAAGCTTCTCATCCATATTTTCATTTACCGCATCCGCAAGTAAAATAGCCGTACCGCTCGGTGCATCAAGCTTTCTTCTGTGATGTGCTTCCACTATCTCTATATCAAAGCCTGCAGCTCTAAGTGTGGGAGCTATCTGTGCCAAAACTTTTGATAATGTATTTATGCCCAAGGACATATTTGCTGAACGAAGTATCGCCGTGTTTTTTGAAAGTTCATTGATTCTTCCGATTTGTTCCTCGCTTAGTCCTGTGGTACAAATAACGGCAGGTATCTTTTTTTCTTCAATAAAATCCAGAAGATTATCCACAGCCTTCACTGAAGCAAAGTCAATTACGGCATCCGCCTCTATATCTATCTTTCTTATATCATCAAATACAGGAAATCCTAAGTCCACATCTGTATTTAAGTCAACTCCCGCAACTATTTCAACAGTAGGGTCCAAAGCTATAAGCTCGCTGACCACCTTGCCCATAGCTCCGTTTGCACCGTTTAATATTATTTTAGTCATTATAATATACCGTACTCCTTCATAGCATTAGCCAAAGCATCCTCATGTGCCTTTTCCATCTGTGTAAGAGGAAGTCTAAGCGGTCCTACATTCTTTCCCTGTAAGTTCATTGCAGCCTTTACAGGTATAGGATTTACCTCTGTAAACAAATTCTCTACAACATCAAGAGCCTCTATCTGCATCTTTCTTGCCTTTACAAAATCACCGTCAAGTGCGGCCTGACACATATCATGTGTCTGTCTTGGAGCTACATTTGATAAAACTGATATAACTCCTTTTGCTCCGATACTCATAAGCGGAACAACCTGATCGTCATTTCCTGAATACATATCTATCTCAGGGCAGAGTCTCAAAGTCTTTATTGCATTTGAGAAGTTTCCGCTTGCCTCTTTTACACCGACTATATTAGGTACATTATTTACCAGGTATGCAATAGTCTCAGGCTCGATATTTACTCCTGTTCTTCCCGGAATATTGTAAAGCACAACAGGAATATCTATTGCATTTGCTATTGCACTGAAATGCTGTATAAGTCCTTTTTGTGTAGCTTTATTGTAATAAGGTGAAACCACAAGCACACCGTCAGCACCGTATTCCTGTGCTTCTTTTGAAAACTCCACAGCAGTTTCTGTAGAATTTGAACCTGTCCCTGCAATTACCGGTATTCTCTTATTTACTATTTCAATCGTTCTCTTTATAACGTCTAAATGTTCTTCTACTGTAAGAGTTGAAGCTTCACCTGTTGTACCGCATGCAATAATACAGTCCGTACCGCCTGCTATCTGCTCCTCAAGTATTTCCTCCAATTTATTATAATTTACACTACCGTCTTCATTCATAGGTGTAATAAGTGCAACACCTGCTCCTTCAAATATAGCCATAAACGACCTCCTAACTGTTTTGTCTTTTCTTTCTGATACTTATTGCATCTGAGCCTACATATCTCGCTTCTGTTTTTGAATATGCAAACTTTTGCGAACTGTATAGTCCGTAATAGCCTGATAAAACGAAACTGACTCCCACTACTATAGCATAATAATTAAGTCCGAGGCTACCGCAAAATTCTATTCCCATAAAAATCGATGCTATCGGGCAGTTGGTTACTCCCACAAAGCATGCAATCATTCCACATGCGGTACATAACTCATACGGAAGTCCGAACACCTTTGCAAAAGCACCTCCGAAGGTTGCTCCTATAACAAATGTCGGAACAATCTCTCCACCTTTAAAGCCTCCTCCAAGGGCTACTGCAGTAAAAAGTATTTCATGAGAAATGCTTCATATCTCACATCTCCTTCCATACTTCTTTCTATCAGCCAAAATCCGCCTCCGTTATAATCTCTGCTTCCCGAGATTACAGTTAATATTATAAATAAAATTGATGCAACTACAATCCTAATATAATGATTTTTAAAATATTTTTTATAAAGATCCGCACTTTCATGCATCACTACAGAAAACAATATGGCCACCGTTGCGCTTAAAGCCGCAAGCAATATCATAAATAATACCATCTTAAGGCTCCACTCAGGTGCATTTTGCAATATAAATTTCTCTTCAGGTGTATGTAAAAGTCCTGCAATATATACCGCAACATATGATGAAAGTATACATGGAATAAGTGCCGCATGATACATTACACCTACGCTGAATATTTCCATACTGAATATTGATGCTGTAATCGGTGTTCCGAAAAGTGCCGAAAAGCATGCCGCCATTCCACACATTATTGCAATATTTATATCGGCCTTGTCTGAAAATCTGCTCTGTCCAAGCTTTAATCTTCTTCCGATAAAGCTTCCGATACTTCCTCCTATCTGCAATGCCGCACCTTCTCTTCCCGCGCTTCCTGAAGTCAAATGTGTAAGAAATGACGATATATAAATAGCCGGTGCCATCTTTAAAGGCAGTCTTTCTCCTGATGATATAGAATCAATTACATAATTTGTCCCTCTTGGATTGTCGGCATGTATAAAATGATAAAGTGCCGCAATCAAAAGTCCCGCTATAGGCATAAGGTAGAGTGTATAGCTGTGACTTCTCCAGATTCTTGTTGCCAAATCTATGGCATGACCGAAGCTTGAGCCCGCAACACCAACAACTACGCCTATTATAACTGAAACTATTCCCCATTTTATGCAATATATTATATTGGTTTTAAAATGAAATTTATTTAAAAATCCCCTGAAATCTACATTTACTTTTCCATCAAGCATTATAAGTTCCCTTACTCCTTACAAGTTTAGGTCTGTACCCCTCTTTATTCAATCTTTCAACTATCTGTTTTTTATGCTCCGTTCCGTAGGCTTCAATAGTAATTCTAAGCTCTACTGCCGCATTTCTGTTTATACTTATAAACTGATTGTGCTCAAGCTTTATAACATTTCCTCTCTCACTTGCCAAAAGGTCTGCTACCTTTGCAAGTTCACCCGGCTTATCAGGTAAGAGCACTGAAACTGTAAATATTCTGTCTCTTTCAATAAGTCCGTGTTGTATCAAAGATGCCATTGTTATAACATCCATATTTCCGCCACTTAATATGGCAACAATCTTTTTACCCTTTACATACAGATGCTTCAGTGCGGCAACGGTAAGTAAACCTGAGTTTTCAACTATCATCTTGTGGTTTTCCACCATATCAAGGAATGAAACTATAAGTTCATTGTCGTTTATTGTTATGATATCGTCTATATTTTCCTTAACATAGTTAAATAACTTATCCCCCGGTGTCTTTACTGCTGTACCGTCTGCAATTGTATTTGCAGATTCTAAAGTCACTATATGACCTTCTTTTATAGACGCCTTCATACATGCCGCATTTTCAGGCTCTACACCTATAACATGTATATTCGGATTCAGCATTTTGGCAAGAGTTGCAACTCCTGCACATAAGCCGCCTCCGCCTATCGGTACAAGTATATAGTCTACAGTAGGAAGTTCTTTGATTATTTCCATGGCAATGCTACCCTGTCCTGTAGCCACTGTCAAGTCATTGAAAGGATGCACAAAGGTTGCCCCGCTCTCTTTTGCGTACTCCATAGCCTTTGCTGCAGCCTCATCAAATACATCCCCGTAAAGCTCTACATTTGCACCATAGTTTTTGGTTCTGTTTATCTTTATAAGAGGTGTTGTTGTAGGCATAAATACCGTAGCCTTTATCCCTGCAAGTTTTGCGGCATATGCCACTCCCTGTGCATGGTTACCTGCCGATGCCGTTACAATTCCTTTTTTCTTTTCTTCTTCAGATAAAGTCGATATCTTATAGTATGCTCCTCTTACCTTGTATGCTCCTGTATACTGCATATTTTCAGGCTTGAAAAATACTTTATTTCCTGATTGCTCTGAAAAAAACTCACTGAAAACCAGCTTGGTTTCCGATGTAACTCTTTGTACCAGCTCGCTGGCTTCTTCAAATTTTTTTCTAATGTAAATTCCTTCATGATTGCCTCGATTCTATTTTTGCATAATTTGTAACAGCTTTTTTATTACTCATTGCTAAACAGTGCATCTACAAATTCCTGTGAATCGAACTTGTGTAAATCGTCTATTTTCTCCCCCACACCGATATACTTTACCGGAATTGAAAGCTCAGCCTGTATTGCTACGGCAATACCACCCTTTGCGCTTCCGTCAAGTTTTGTCAGTATTATTCCTGTTATATTCGCGGCTTCATTAAATACTCTTGCCTGCTCAAGTGCATTTTGTCCTGTAGTACCGTCAAGTACCACCAATGTCTCTCTGTAGGCATCCGGATATTCTCTTTCAATTATTTATTTATCTTTTTCAGCTCTTCCATAAGATTTTTCTTATTGTGAAGTCTTCCTGCCGTATCGACTATCATTACATCGGTATTTCTCGCTATTGCGGCTTTGCAGGCGTCAAATACCACTGCTCCGGGATCTGAACCCTCGTTTTGGGCGATTATATCCACACCGGCTCTCTTTGTCCACTCCTCAAGTTGCTCTATTGCCGCGGCTCTGAAAGTATCTGCAGCTACCACAAGTACTTTTTTTCCATCTTTTTTAAGCTGACTTGCAAGCTTTCCCACAGATGTGGTCTTTCCTACACCATTTACACCTATAACAAATACTACGGATTTTCTGTTTTCAAATTCATAAGCATTCTCACCCAAATCCATTCTTTGCTTTATAGTTTCAATAAGCACATCTTTACACTGTGAAGGTGAAGTCAGATGTTCTTCCTTTACTCTTTTTCTGAGTTCTTCTATGATATCTGTGGAAGCTCTGATACCGATATCACCCATAATAAGTGTCTCTTCAAGCTCCTCATAAAAGTCCTCATCTATTACATCATATCCAAGAAAGACATTTTCTATTCCGCTTACAACGGCATTTCTTGTCTTTGTAAGGCCTTCTACAAGCCTCGAAAAAAATCCTCTTTTCTTTTCTTCCATATAAAACTCCTAATTATCAAGTTCATTCTCTATAAGATTTACGGAAACAAGAGTTGAAACTCCTTTTTCCTGCATAGTAATTCCGTAAAGTCTGTCTGAAGATACCATAGTACCACGTCTATGTGTAATTACTATGAATTGTGTATGATCTGTCAGCTTATGTAAATACTTTGCAAATCTGTCTACATTTGAATCATCCAAAGCGGCCTCTATCTCGTCAAGAAGTGCAAATGGTGAAGGCTTAAGGTTTTGTATTGCAAAAAGAAGTGCAATAGCTGTGAGCGCCTTCTCGCCTCCTGATAGCTGCATCATATTTTGAAGTTTCTTTCCAGCGGCTGTGAAATAATTGCAATACCCGCTTCAAGCATATCATCCTGCTCTTCAAGTACCAACTTACCGCTACCGCCACCAAAGAGCTCCTTAAATACTTCATCAAATTCTTTTGCTATTTCTTCAAACTTTTCAGCGAACTGCTTTTTCATAGCAATATCAAGCTCTTCAATAATCTTTATCAAAGTTTCTTCAGCTTCCAAGATATCCGAATCTTTCGCTTTTTCATAAGCTCATATCTTCCCGAAACTTCATTGTAATCTGAAATGGCATTTACATTTACATTTCCGAGAGCTTTGATTTTTGATCTGAGTTCCTGTATCTTTGCTCTGATATCATTTAAGCTCATACCTGTATCGGTCTTCAGCTCCAGAGAAGAATTATATGTGAGTTCATATTCATTCCACATATAATTTGTTCGCTCGGAAATTCTTTCTTCGGATTTTTCTATCTGACCTCGCAGTCTATAGATATCTCTGTCAAGAAGTGAAACTCTGTCACTGTAAATATCTCTGTTTTCAAATATCTTATTCTGTGACTTACTTTTTGTTTCCTTTATTTCACTAAGCTCTTCTTCTTTTTTCTTAAGCTCCTCTATTTTTTGAGCAAGTTCCTCTCTTGCCCTTTGCTCTTCTTCAATTCTTTGATGTTTCTCGGTTATATTTCTTATGATATCTTCAGCTTTACCCTTAAGTCCCGATTTCTCAGCTATAAGAGCATCCATATCCGCTTTTGTTCTGTTTACATTTTCATCGCTGAATTCAAGTCTCTGCGATATATTTGCGTATTCAAGCTTTGAAGAATTAAGTCTTTCAACCACAGTTTCTCTTTTGCTTCTATAACTTTGAATTTCTTTTTCGATATTTTCAATATCTTTTCCGACTTTTCCAAAGTCCTCGCCTACATTAAGAAGTGTATTATCAAGTCTCTTAGTCTCATTTTCTATTTCCGTAAGTTCATTATCGATATTTTCAAAATCTGTCTGAACAGAAACAGATGAAGCCTTTAATTCATCAAGCTTTTCTATAAGACTGTTTCTTCTATGCTCTATATTATTTTTTTCAATAATAAGTTCCTGGCTCTGCACTCTGTTTTCTTCAAGTTTTGCATTTATAGAATTTCTCTCGGCCTTGAAAGCTTCCACCTTATCATTTGCCTCTGTATAATTTTTTAAAAGCTCCGATATTTCGGCTTCAAGTTCGTCTATTTCACGCTTTCTACCAAGCAGATTTCCTGCACCTTTAAAAGCACCACCGCTTATAGAACCTCCCGGGCTTAAAGACTCACCGTCAAGTGTAACGACTCTGTACTCATATCTGAATTTCTTTTCAAAAGCAATTGCATTATCAATATTGTCGATAACAACAATCTTTCCAAGCAGACTTCCTACAAGGTTTACATAGGCACTGTCAAACTCCACAAGCTCCGATGCTATTCCTATAACACCTTTTTCTTTTAAAAATTCTTTATTTGAAAATGTTGAATTTCTCACTGATGACAGCGGCAGGAATGTGGCTCTTCCGTATTTATTTTTCTTAATATAGTCAATAAGAATCTTCGCAGTGTTCTCCGAATCTGTAACTATATTCTGAATTCTTCCTCCGAGAGCCGTTTCTATAGCAATCTCATACTTTTGTGACGCCTTGATAATATCGGCAACAACTCCATGAATGCCGCCGATTCTGTCTCTGGTCTCCATAATCTTTTTTATGGAATTTCCATAGCCTTCATATCTTTCGGCAATATTTTTCATCGAAGTAAGTCTTGCGGATTCTCTTTGGTATTTAATCTGCAAGTCCGATGCCACCTTTGCAAATCTTGTTATCTCCGTATGAATTGCTTCATTCTTGTTTTCAAGATCTTTTTTTGCCGCATTGACGGTATCTATCGAAGCATTTATCTCTGAAAGATTTTTATCCTCTTCTTCAATCTTTATCTCTAAAGTATTTTGGCCTGTTTTACTCTCCAAAAGTCTCTGTGTCATTTGAGATTTTCTAAGTCTAACCTGCTCAAGGATACCTTTATATCTTTCCTTCTTTGCTCTAAGATCGGCATTCTTTGAGTTGAACTCTTCTGAAGCATTTTTTAAATCTTCAAGTCTTTTTGTGAGTTCATTGATATTCTTATCAATATTTTCAAGTTCTTCAAAAACACTGTTTTCTTTTTCATGTGCTTCATTTAAAAGCCTTTGTAAAGAATTCTTTTCCTCTTCAAGTTTATCAAGCTCTTTTTGCTTTTTTTCTATATCACTGTCTATATTTTCGCCTCTGGATGCAAGATTTTCATTATTCCTGTTTTTCGGAATTTATCTGCTCCTTTAAGATTTCAATATGTGAAGTGATTTCCTGCAATGTAATACTTGTAGCGCTTCTTGTATTTCTTAATTCATCCAGCTCTTCATCTATCTTTTTTAAATCTGCAGTGATATTTTCATAGTCCTGCTTCGATCTTTCAAGTGAAGCTTTGGCATCGTTTAAAACTCATCTGAAAGAAGTTTTTCTCTCTTCTTATATTCATTCAGATTCTGAGTTATGCTGTCATACTCCATTATGTAGCTGTTTACGTCAAAGGTTTTCAGTTCTTCACGCAAAGCTAAAAACTCTTTGGCAACCTTTGCCTGTCTTTCAAGAGGACCTACCTGTTTTTCAAGCTCTGTAAGAATGTCGTTTACTCTCACAAGGCTTTCTCTCTCAGACTCCAGTTTTTTTAGAGCCAGACCTTTTCTTCTTTTAAACTTTGTGATACCTGCCGCCTCGTCAAAAAGTTCTCTTCTTTCTTCAGGCTTTCCATTGAGTATCTTATCGACCTGTCCCTGTCCTATAATGGAATATCCGTCCTTACCTATACCTGTATCAAAGAATAGCTCACTGATATCCTTTAACCTGCAGGCTGAACCGTTTATCATATACTCGCTTTCTCCGGATCTGAAAAGCCTTCTTGAAACCGTAACTTCTTCAAAGTCTATATCAAGCTTATGATCGGAGTTGTCCAAAGTAATTGCAACATAGGCAAATCCAAGCGGTTTTCTAAGCTCGGTACCTGCAAATATGACGTCCTGCATATTTCCGCCTCTGAGCTGCTTTGCACTCTGTTCACCAAGTACCCATCTTACCGCATCCGAAACATTACTTTTTCCTGAGCCGTTCGGGCCTACAATACCGGTTATTCCATTGTGAAAATCAAATACAATTTTATTTGCAAAGGATTTGAATCCTTGAATTTCAATACGTTTTAAATACATCCTTCAATTTTCCCCAATTTTTTTAGTGCTTCATAGGCTGCCGCCTGCTCCGCCGACTTTTTGCTTACACCTTCTCCCATTCCTATTGTTTTACCGTCAATTTTTACCGCAACTACGAATTTTTCAAATGATCAGGCCCTCTTCAGATATCGGGGTATACTCTACAGATTTTGAGTCCTGTGATTGAATCACTTCCTGTAATATAGTCTTGCTATCATAAAAGAAGACTTTATTTTCGTATTCATTCAGAATGAATTTTAAAATCACCTCTTTTGCATTAGCAAAACCACCATCTAAATAGATGCTGCCAATGAGTGCCTCAAATGCATCACTTATAATGCTCGGCCTCATCCTTCCGCCTGTATGTTCCTCGCCTTTTCCAAGCTTTAAAAACTTACTGAGTTTTATATTTTTGGCACAGTCCGCCAAAGCCGCTTCACAGACAAAACCGGCTCTTATTTTTGTAAGCTCACCCTCAGGTTTATCAGGGTAGACTCCATAGAAAAATTCACTGCTTACAAGCTCCAACACGGCATCTCCCAAAAACTCAAGTCTTTCATTTGACCCGTTTTTACCGAGCTGATGCTCATTTGCATATGAACTGTGAGTGAGTGCCTGGCTCAAAAGCTCTTTATTCTTATACTCATATCCTAATAATTCCTGTAATTCATTTAAATTATTATTCATACAAACCCTCTACTATTTCTAATTTTACAAAAGAGGCTATTTAACTTGGAGCTACCGTTCTGCAATATAATAGCTTTTATTTTACAATCCTAATCGCAACACTTTCTTAAAGCTTCGCAGGATTTTACGCAGTCTGCGGAACTCGTTTGTTCGCTTGAAGAGCAGCGAACTGCACTCAAACAGGTCCTCGACTGCTGAATCCTGTCTCGCTTTGCGAAAGTGTTAAACGCTACAAGGATTGTAAAATTAAAAGATTATACATTTATACAGATCGATAGGCAAATTAACAATAGCCTCATTATCTCTTATCTACAGGAGTCAGTTACCGGTTGCCTTCTTTATTTCTTCTACCGCATCATTTACAGTATGAATATTCTCTGCAACTTCCTGAGGTATCTCAAGCTCAAATTCTTCTTCAATTCCTGTAATAATCTCAAACAGGTCAAGTGAATCGGCTCCCAAATCGTCTACAAAAGCTGAATTAAGCTCAATTGTACTCTCATCAATATTTAAAACCTCAGCGATAATTTTCTTTAATTTCTCAAACTCCATCTCCATTCTAATTCTTTTGTCATCTCTTATAATATCACTCAAAGCTTCTTCTTTAAAAGCTCTTGCATTGTAAAATTGAATTACAAATTTCATTTGCCTTTTGAATTACCATGTGCTTTTACCACAAGGCCGTTCAAACCAAGTAAAGGCGCTCCGCCGTATTCACTTGCGTCAAAAGACTTTAATGTCTCTTTTAATGATGATTTTATCATCATTGCACCTATCTTTGTAAAGACATTTTTCATCAAAGCATCTTTTATCTTACCAAGCAGTGTAGAACCCAGGCCTTCATAAAGCTTAAGTATAACATTACCCTACAAATGCCTCACAAACTATAATATCGGCACCGCCCTTAGGTATCTCTCTTGACTCTACGCCGATGAAGTTGATATCGTCACATTCTTTCAAAAAGCGGCATGGTCTCTTTTACAAGAGCATTTCCTTTTTCTTCCTCGGCACCTATATTTTACAATGCCGACTCTCGGATTTTTATACCTATTACTTTTTCCATATACAAGGAACCTATTCTGGCAAACTGAACCAGATGTTCAGCCCTTGCATCCACATTTGCACCGCAGTCTATAAGCAAAGACACACCTTTTCCGTAGGAATAAGCGGCAGCCAATGCAGGTCTGAGTATTCCCTTTAATCCTGCCTACTATAAGCTGTCCGCCTACAAGAACGGCTCCTGTGCTTCCGGCGCTTACAAATCCCAGTCCGCCTCTACCTTCCTTTACAAGGTTCATTCCCACTACTATTGATGAATCTTTCTTTGCTCTGATAAGCGCTTACAGGTGCTTCCTCATTTGTTATTACCTCAGATGCGTAAACCGCACTGCATCTGTCCCTTATACTCTTCGGTTATCTTCCCTCTAAAAACCTCCTTCTTACCGACTAAAATAACATTAATGTCTTTATCTTTCTTTAAGGCATCAAACGCCCCTTTTTATTATTTCTTCGGTGAATAATCTCCACCCATTGCATCTAATGCAACTGTAACCATAACACACCTCGAAAGTAAGTTTTACTTTGATACCATTGTATCATATATGAATAGAAAAATATTCGCAATATGAAATTATTAATATCGAAAATATTTTTATTATAGTTTGGCATAACCTGTATTTATAGTCTAATAATTTGTCCGTCAAATCTTTAATACCGTAAACTCATTATCACGCCAAAGATATACCGCATTTGCACATGAGAGTTTCTTTCTGACAATTCTTCCCTTTTCTTCCAAAGCTTCCCCCTCTTTGCCGAGAGGTGTAATTACCCTGTTGTCTTCTATGATACATTCCACATCATCATGATACAGATTCTGCAAATAAAGTTTATAAGAAATCTTTATTTTTCAGAATAATTTTCATTTTCTTTATCAACTATAAGATATACCATATCATTCCCGTCCTATAGCAAGAGTCATGCCGTCTTTTGCCGTTTTTCCCAGTATCAGATTATTGCACTGTATAAGAACCGATCTTTCACATACATTCCCTACACCTACAGTCTGTTTTACAAAATCGGACTCGTTAAACTCTCCTTCAACCTCGTTCAGTTCATCCTTTGAAAAAGTATTAAAAGGAACCGAGAGTCTATTGGCAAGTTCTTTGATTGCATTTTCATCTTTCTTTATATCAATGGTTGCCTACCGCCTTCACGGCTCTTATATCAATGCCTTCTTCTTTCATTACTTCATTTACAAAATCCCACATTTTTTGTGTATCCGTATTTTTTTTACATCCTACACCAAGATATATATCCTTGGGTATAAGAGTCAGTTCATTGTCATCATAAGTTCTGTCGGTAATCCTTACCTTTAGCTCACAGTCCGCATTTAAAGGATTCAATTTCTTTTTGATATCTTCCACATTTATGCTTTCAATATCACTGTCAATATCCACCGACTTTTTATCAAGCAATGCGGCACTCACATCCTTTGCAAGTTTTCTTGATGAGATTATTAAATTATGCTTTTTTGCAAATACATCCACCGCAAATGTGTCGTTTATATCAGTGGCTGTAGTAATAATAGGAGTGGCACCAAGTGCCCCTCCTATATATTCCGCCAACTCATTGGCACCACCCACATGTCCTGAGAGCAGAGATATCACATATCTTCCAAGCTCATCTATAACCAGCACCGCAGGATCGCTAAATTTATCTTTTACATATGGTGCAATGCTTCTTATCGCAATCCCTGTAGCTCCGACAAAAATAATTGCATCATCACTAAAATGTGTCTTTACGGTTTCTTTCAAATCCGTAAAGGCTTTCATTCTACTGTCTGAAATATACTTTGACATTGTATATGATGAAACATTGTTATTCTTCAATATATCCATCAATCTGATATTTATATCTTTACCATTTTTTGTAAATGAAAAAACAGTTATATTCATATCTTTTATAATCCGTATGTGTATGTTTCGGATTCGGTATCCCTGCTTTCAGGTTTCTTTAAGCAAAAAATAACAAGCAAAATAACAGCCGGAATAACCATTGCATATGATATACGGTTTATAGCCGTATTTACCAAATCGGTATCAAGAGCTGAAGGCAGATTTCCGATTGTATTGTTTACCATATGTATAAAAATCGTGTAAAAAATATTTCTTGTCTTGTAGTAAATAAGTCCCATAATACAGCCCATTATCGCTGTATACACGCTCTGAACAAAGATCATATGCCAGATACCGAATAATACTCCGGATACAATTATTGCAAACCACGGGCTCTTTGTTATTCTCTCAAGTGAGTTGAAAATGAGCAATCTGAAAAGTATCTCTTCAACTATCGGTCCTATAATTGATATTGAAAGCAATGACCAGATATATGCTCCCGACTCAAGATCGTCATATACTCCCGAAAAATACTCCACATTCTTTGCTATAAAAGGTATTGATACCAAAAATCTGTCAACTATTTCAAACCAAAGGCCTGCTATACCATAGAATGCAAATCCCATTACAATACAGAAAATAAACCCTTTTACAAATCCGAGCTTAATTCCTTTTTCATGCTTCTTAACTATAAATATAGCCAATATCAGATAGATAACAATAAGTACCACCGATATCAATGTATCTACAAAAGCATTTATGCTCGGCAAAAGTGCATCAGGTACTATCATATATTTTACATCCAGATAATTAAAGCCTCTGAATATAACATCACTTAGCCACTCATAGCTAAGATATAAAAGTGCAACTACAATGCACCAAAATACTACATTTTTATAATTTCTCTTCATACATCTCCTTATTTTTTCCGTTAAAAAGGTCGCAGATGAAAACACCTACGACCTTGTATAAACTAAAGTATTTATTATTCTTCAACAGACTCTGAAGTTCTTGCGTTCTCTTTCTCAAGCTCTTCATTTGCCTGTGTCAAAGCCTTGATACTTAATGAGATCTTCTTGTCTGCCTCATTGAACTCAACGATAACAGCCTCAACCTCATCTCCTACCTTAAGTACATCTGAAGGTTTTTCAACATGGTCATGTGAAATCTGAGATACATGCAACAATGCATCAACACCGTTTGAAATCTCAACGAATGCTCCGAAATCTGTCATTCTTGCAACTTTACCCTTAACAACATTACCACGTGCGAACTTCTCTTCAGCGTCAAGCCATGGATTCTGATCAGGGAACTTCATTGAAAGTGCGATCTTCTCACCTGAGATATCCTAATCGAAGGCTGTAACGGTATCACCTGACTTAAATACCTTCTTTGGATTCTCTACTCTACCCCAGCTCATCTCTGAGATATGTAAAAAGACCGTCTGCACCACCAAGGTCAACAAAAATGCTCGAAATCTGTAACATTCTTTTACTGTACCTTCAATTACATCACCCGGTGTTATCTTCTCAAATAAAGCCTTCTTCTGCTCTTCCTTCTTAGCTACAAGAAGTCGCTTTCTGTCACCGATGATTCTTCTTCTCTTAGGATTGAACTCTGTGATAACGAACTCAATCTCTGTATCCTTATATTTAGATAAATCTCTTTCAAATGTATCTGATACAAGTGATGCAGGTATAAATACTCTTGCATCCTCTACCACTACACTGAGACCACCCTCAACTACCTGTACAACTTTTCCTGTAAGAACCTCATGGTTGTTGAAAAGCATCCCTCAAGCTTCTTATTACCTCTATCTTGAGCCAATCTCTTGTATGAGAGGAGAACCTGACCTTCTCCGTCGTTTATCTTTGAAAGACTTTTTGCTTCCATGTCATCACCGACATTTACAACTGTTCTTAAATCTAAACCGTTGTCATTACTATATTCACTTCTTGTGATGATACTCATCTGACTTAAATCCGACATTAAGAATGATCTGATCTTCCTTAACATCAATTACCTTACCGTTGACAACTTCTCCCGTGTGTAGAGTCTTGAATGACTCATCTAACATTTGTTCAAAACTGAATCTGACAATATTTTTGAACCTCCTCAATGATATGTTTTGGGGTTGACGCCCCTGCCGTAATACCTACACTATCCACGAAAGTAAAGCATCATAATCTAGGGTCTTCAAGAGTTTGAGATAAAACTGTATTCTTACATTCTTCCTGACATATTTTCCACAAAGCTTGCCTGTATTGGAGCTTTTTGTCTCCGATAACTATCATGGCATCCACATTTGATGCTATATTTTTGCCTCAGCTTGTCTTTCCTGTGTTGCATTGCAAATCGTATTAAAACATCTTACATCATAACCCAAAAAGCGATATTTTTATCAATGATTTCTTGAAATATGATTAAATGTCGTTTGAGTCTACAATTATTATTTCTTTATCTTTTTAATTCTAAATTTATAAATTGTTCGATATTTTCAACCGCATAGGTATTTTCATCTCCCCAGCCTCTTATTCCCATCACTTGAGGATGCTCGATTTTCGATTATTACCAGTTTTTCCTTTACCGCTTTGTGCGGAAACTATGGCATGAATAACAAAAGGACAGGTGGCATCTACCACTCTATGTCCGCTGTTTTCTACAAAATTAAATATCTCCCTGCTTACCCCATGTGAGCGTATGATTACAGTGCCTTTCGGCAGTGAAGCCGAAATCTTCTATCTTCACGGCCTCCACACCTCTTTTTCATATCCTTCACAACTTCCTCATTGTGAATTATGGGTCCCTAGAGTATAGACTATATCATTGCCTTTTTTGGCTTCTTCATACACGGTGTTTACCGCTTTTTCAACTCCGAAGCAAAAACCGGCACTTTTTGCTAATTCGACTTTCATCTTTCCTCTTTTACCATCGACAGTATCTTTGATACCACCTCTTCAAGTGTCATATCGGATGAATCCAGATATAGCATCATCAGCCTGCTTTAAAGGTGAAATCTCTCTGTTCATATCGGCTTCATCCCTTTTTATTATCTCATCCTCTATATCATTTATGTCCAAATCCGTCTGTCCCTTTTCTAAAAGTTCCAGATATCTTCTTTTAGCTCTGACTTTTGAACTTGCACTTAAATAAATCTTTAAATCGGCATTAGGAAGTACTACAGTACCTATATCTCTGCCGTCCATCACCACATTTTCTTTTTGTGCAAGTTTTCTTTGCAGTGCCACCAGCTTTTCTCTCACACTGCCTATTGCACTGAATTCACTTGCCAGTTTTCCTATCTCTTCAAGTCTTAACTTACCTGTTAGCATCTTCTCCGTTTAGGGATAACTTTCTGATGCACCGTCTTCAGTGCTTTATGCTTATCTCAAGCTTTCGTCCAACAAAGATCTCGATTCTGCTGTCCATACCGTCCGCCACATTATTCTCCAAAAGAAAAGTGCCACAGCTCTGTACATTGCACCTGTGTCTATATAAATATATCCGAGTCTTTTACTTAAAGCCTTTTGCTATACTCGATTTACCCGCTCCGCAGGTCCGTCAATCGCTATACTGTTCATTTCCCGCTCCTTCTCCTGCCGATATCCTGTTGACTATGCTATCTGTAGATTATAACCGCCTGTGAATGCATCCAAATCAAGCACCTCACCTGCAAAGAACAAACCCTTTATTTTCTTTGATTCCATAGTCTTCGGATTTATTTGTGAAACTTCAACTCCACCCTTTGTTATTATAGCTTCATTAAAGCCTCTTGTAGAGCTTATCACATATTCAAGATTTTTTGTAGCATGAACAAGACTGTGTCTTTCCTCTTTTGTAAGTAGGTTCACCTTTTTATCGGGATCGAGCTTACTTTGATATATAACCTCATCTATCAGCTTTGCAGGAAAGAGCTTATTTAAAGAGTTTTTCAAACTTTTATTTTTTTGCTCCGCAAAATCTCGTAGAATTCTTTCATCAAGCTTTTCATCATCCAGAGCCGGCTTTAAATCAATGCTTAGTCTGTAGCCTTTTATATTTTTGTTTCCGATAACTGCAGATGCGGATATTATTACAGGTCCGCTCACTCCGAAATGTGTAAAAAGCATTTCACCGAATTCATCATATACAAGCTTTTTGTCATTGTAGATATAAGCATGGATATTCTTTAAAGAAAGCCCCTGTAATGCCTTTATTCTCTCGCCCTCTATGTTAAAAGGTACTAAAGAAGGATAGAGCTTACTTACACTTAAGCCTGCCTCTTTGGCAAATCTGTAGCCGTCACCGTCGGAACCTGTAGCCTGATATGACATTCCGCCTGTAGCAACTATTACGGCATCCGCCATAATTTTTATTTTTTCCGATTACTACACCTATACATCTGTCATTTTCTATTATAAGCTCATCCACCTTGGTGTTAAGTCTTATATCCACATGCAGATCTCTTATTGCATTTTCAAGTGACTTTATTATATCCGAGGAATGGTCGCTTACCGGAAATACTCTGTTTCCTCTTTCAATCTTAAGCTTTGTACCGTTGTTCTCCACAAGATTCATAATATCTTCATTTGTGAAGTTTTTAAATGCACTGAATAAAAATCTTTTATTACTTACAACATTTTCCATCACCGTATTCATGTCTGAGGCATTTGTAAGATTACATCTGCCCTTGCCTGTAATAAATATCTTTTTACCGAGTTTTTCATTTTTCTCCAGCAGTATTACCTGCTTTGATGTTAAAGCAGCGGAGTATGCTGCTATCATTCCTGCCGCACCTCCGCCTATTATTATTACCTTTGCCATTTTAAGATACCGATTTTACAAACATATCATATATAGCCTTTATAGTTGTTTTCAAAGTCATTTTTCCTTAACGCCTACAATGATATTAAGCTCTTGATGAACCCTGATCTATCATCTTTACATTGACTCTGGCATGTGCAAGTGCTCGCCAAATATTCTTCCTGCAGTACCTCTGTTTGCCTTTCATTCCTCTGCCAACCACAGCTATAAGTGCAAGTCCCGACTCCATCTCTACAGTATCAGGGCCTACGGCCTGTGTCATACCTGAAACTATCTGTCGCTCTCATGCTCTTCAAACTCGGACTGATGTACAAGTACGTGTCATAGTGTCAATACCTGAAGGCATATGCTCTATAGAGATATTGTTCTGTGCAAAAACATCCAATACTCTTGCGCAGAAACCTACCTCATAGAGTTCATCATTGCCTCATCGACATTTATTGCACAAAAATCCCTTCTTACCTGCTAATACCTGTGATAGTAAACTTTGAACTCTTTGCAAGTATCTCTACTATCATTGTACCCTTATCTTCCCGGCTTGTTGGTATTTCTGATATTAATAGGAATACCCTCTTTTCTTACAGGGAAGATTGCATCCTCATGAAGTGACTGAAGCACCCATATATGCAAGCTCTCTAAGCTCCTTATATGTTATCGACTCATGTCTCCAGGATTTGATATAATTCTTGGATCTGCCACCAAAAAGCCTGATCATCTGTCCAGTTTTTCATACAAATCGGCCTTTATACCTCTTGCAATTATAGAACCTGTTATATCTGAACCGCCTCTTGAAAATGTTCTGATTTTTCCCGAATGATCGCTACCGTAAAATCCAGGAATTACCGCTCTTTGAACTTTCTCAAGTCTCTCTGAAACTTCCTTGTTTGTAGCCTCGGCATCAAATGTGACCGTCTTCAAAGAAGAAAAATCATCTCTGCAGGATCTCATAAACTCAACCCCAAGATATTTTGCCATTATAATACCGTTTAAATACTCACCTCTTGAAGTACTGCTACTCTCTTCCGGCTTTATTTAAAACTGTTCTTCTATTTTTGCGAACTCATGATCAAGATTTAAATCAAGTGAAAGTCCGTCTATAATTTCCTCGTATCTTGCTTTGATCTTTTCAAACTTTTTCTTATATGAACCGCCTTCTACGGCCGCATCATATGTCTCAGTATAAAGGTCTGTTACCTTCTCATCCTTGGAATTTCTTTTCCCAGTGCCGGACGGAACAACAAATCTTCTTGATTTATCAGCCTTTATGATATCTCCCCACTTTTTAAATTGATGTGCACTGGCCAGTGATGTCAGCCTCAAATTTTACTACTTTTTATCATTATCTCTCCAAACCTTTTTATCTGATTTATCTGAAATATTTTACACCAGATTCAAAGATTTGCAAGTCCTGTTTTTCAAAAACATTTATAGCAACACCTTTTTCTCTTCTTTCGGAGTGTGCCATCTTACCGAAAATCCTTCCGTCAGGGCTTGTAATTCCCTCTATGGCCGCATAAGAACCGTTCGGATTGTACTCACCGCACATGGTAGGATTTCCGTTTAAATCCACATATCTTGTAGCTACCTGACCGTTTTTAAACAACTCATCAATTTTTTCTTTCGGGGCTACAAATCTTCCCTCTCCATGTGAAACCGGATTTGCATACACATCTCCAAGTTTTGCATTCATAAGCCATGGTGATTTATTACTTACCGTCTTAAGATATGCCATTTTGGAAATATGTCTGCCGATAGTATTTGTAGCCAAAGTTGCTGAAAGCTCTTCCTGTTCTTTTATCTTTCCGTCAGGCAAAAGTCCAAGCTTTATAAGTGTCTGGAATTCGTTGCATATTCCAAGTATCAGACCGTCTCTGCCCAGCAAATCTTCTATCTCTTTTTTCAAAATTTCATTTCTGAACACTGTAGCAAAAAACTTTGCAGAACTGTCAGACTCATCACCCGTAGAAAACCTCCTGGGAACATTATTATCTGTGAATTTCTTATTTCATTTTTATATTGCTCTACAGATTCCTTGACAGCAAAAGGTGAACTGTTTCTGAAATACAAATGCTCTCCGCACTTGCACGGCTCTTCTAAATGCTCTTATTTGAATCATACTCGCAGTTGGTTCCCGGCATAACAGGAATAAATACTTAGGACTTGCATCTTTTTGCAATATAAATGCTTTTCAGCCCCTATATATTTTATCTTCAAGTACCTCTTTATTTAAAGGCTCTTCCACTGACAGGAATACACTCTCAAGCGGTCAGTTTTTAATATCTTATCAAGTGAAAATCTCTTCCGCATTTATCATGACCTTCGGCTCTTTAATTACTCTCCAAGATAAATTGCTCCTTTCCAAAATCAAGTTCCGACTCGGATTCCAGCAAAAAGCCTCCAAACTCCGGAGCAAATAAAGTCTCCTCATCCGCTTTTAGAGGCTTACACTAACATATTTCCAAAGCACATCTTTGAAACAGCCTCCGCTATTCTGTTTCTCTCAAAACAAATGCACTTACTATATTTGTTAGTCTCTGTTTGAATATCACTGTATATTCTCTTTTAAATATTCAAAAATCGGGAAGATCATATTCATCTCTCTTTAATTTTACGATGAAGTAGAGCTTATTCCGGCTTTTTCAGCTCTGTAGATATAATATTTTTTATTATCACCTACCGCCACTGCAAAGAAACCAAGGTAGGTACATTTTATATCGTAAATGAACCCGACATCGAATCTTTACCGCCTATGGATGCAAGTCCAAGCCTCATCTGTGCGCTCATAAGCTCCAAGAAGTGCCGAGCGGCTACTTCCCCAGGTCGAGCCTCAGTCATTCTTCTAAAGTATTCTTGGAAAGTAAATGTACCTTTTATAATCTCGCCCAGTACTACACTTACTCAAAAGAGCTGACTATAGCACGTACATTGCCCCATGGTATGGACTCCAGCTTGACAGATACGGATCAAATCCATAGCTCATAATGGTAACCGCATCACTTTCTTCATCCATAAGCAGCCTTTTGGCCACCATACTTTGAGTCTCTGAAAGCTGATATTTTCCGCCGTATGGCATGAGTACTTTTTCCCATATACTTGAGGTCAAACATCTCCACAAGTCCCTTTTGTGAAGCCACATTCAAGTCGGAAACAGTTTTCAGCCATCTTTTTCTATGTTTTTCTGTTTTGTTGTATTCAAAAGGATTTTCTGCTTCCATTTACGGCGCTTTTACATACAACATCTGTTGTGGAGGTGGCACCGTTTGTATCAAGAAATGCCCTTGATAAATCGACTATAGTTTTGCCACTCTCCATGTCATTTGCAGTCTTTTTCTTCCAAAACCTTTGCTACAATACTTGTCTCAAGATTTTCTTCCTCTGCATATTTGCAAAATTCTTCTACCGATTCAGGTGAAAGTACCACAGCCATTCTCTCCTGTGATTCCGAGATTGCAAGCTCCGTGCCGTCAAGTCCCGCATATTTTTTAGGCACTTTATCAAGATCGATAATAAGTCCGTCTGCAAGTTCTCCTATTGCCACAGACACTCCACCTGCACCGAAGTCGTTACATTTCTTTATAAGTATTGTCACCTCAGGTCTTTTAAAAAGCCGCTGTATCTTTCTCTCGGTAGGTGCATTACCCTTTTGTACCTCCGCACCTGCAGTAATTATGGAATCGGTCTTGTGAACTTTTACTTGAACCTGTAGACCTCTATGCTGTCTCTTCCTGTTCTGCCTCCCAGAAGTACTATAATATCACCGGGGTCTGAAGTTTTTCTGATAACATTTGCTCTCTTTGCGGCTCCCATTACCGCTCCGATTTCCATTCTCTTTGCGACGTAGTCAGGATGATAAATTTCTTTTACATAGCCGGTAGCCAGTCCTATCTGATTGCCATATGATGAATATCCAGTATGCTGCTCCTGATCTATCTTCTTTTGAGGAAGTTTTGCCCTGCATTGTCTTTTTCAATTGGCAAATGCAGGATCTCCAGGCCTGTAATTCCATAGCCTGATACACATAAGTTCTTCCTGAGAGGATCTCTATAGCACCTCCAAGGCAGGTTGCCGCATCACCGAAAGGCTCTATTCGCAGGGTGGTTATGAGTTTCATTCTTAAAATTGATAAGCCACTCCTCTTTTTACCGTCTACTAAAATGGTACAAACGATTGAACAGGCGTTTATCTCATCACTTTCCTCTACATCGGTAAGAATATTGTCGGCCTTAAGCTTCTTCATAGCCAAAAAGTGCAATATCCATCAGGCAGATTTATCTTCGTCCTTATAAAGGATCTTTCTGTCATTTAAATATCTTTCATATGATTCTTTTGCAGTGGGAACGCCAAAACCCTCCTCAAAGCTTACGTCTTTTAGCTGAGTTGAAAAGTGGTGTGCCTCTGCAGTGGTCTGACCAATATGTATCCAATACTCTTATCTCAGTGACAGAGGGATTCCTGTTTTTCATCATTTTTAAATAATCTTGTATAAATTTAAAGTCATCAAAATGTGATGCCTAAAGAAGACTCTCATAATCAATCTTTTCAAGGCTCATCCATAGTTATAAAGCCTTCTATAGACTCTACATCCTTAGGCATTTCAAAGTCTGTTTTTAAAGTTTCGGGTATAGACTCATCGGCAATCCTTGAGTCTACAGGATGATACAGTAATCTCTTATCCTCTCCTTGTCGGCTCTACTAAACCGCCCTGAGAAAAATATAAGCTGTTGCGGGCGGATATTTATACTCATCTTCACTTCGCGAGCAAATTTTGCACACTGTATGGCGGAGTCAGCCCTTTGATCAAACTGTCCCGGCAAATACTCTACAGTAAAGTAAAAATCACTTTCAAGATGTGGAAAACTTACCTCAAAGCAGATATCCAGCAGCGTCACAAAATATAGTGCAAGCTTTTTTAGTAGTCTTCATCCGATATATGTTTTCAATATCGTATCTGACCAAAAACCCTGACATCATCAAGGTTTTTCAAGCCCAAATAGCTCTAGAGCTCACCTGAAAGTTCCTTTGCTCTGATAGCAAAAATCCGGCTTTTCTACACTAAACCTTCTAACGCCCATCTCCTCCTCAAACCACTACTTAAGACTAATTATATGACTTTTGTATTCCTTCATAAATAATATTTGAAAAGCTCACCCGTAATAAGCTGTTTCGCATATTCAGTAATTTTTCATTTACTCCGAAATCCATCCCTCGCTTATCCAGCCTCTAGGATTTCTTTTTCTATGTTTGCAACCAAATTTATATCATTTTCTTTCACAATAGACAAATATGGGGCGTCATTACCCTGTCAAAATACATCATAACTCCGGTTTCACCTTCAATTCCGGCCTTTACACCTAAAAATCCGATATTGAAAGCCTCATCTATATCGGTTTTACTTTGAAGATGAGCCGCGCTTCTTTGTATGTATTTATTTCCACGGCTCTTGTTTTACGCCAAGTTCACTTTTTATTTTTAGCAAGGTAAGTCAGTAGTTCCTGAGAGCATCTTATGTCCGAATGCATCCACATTTCCCTCATCCTCGCTTATATAATTTCCGTTTTGATCTTTTTATACCCTCGGATACCGCCACAACAATATTGTTCTTTTCATTGAGTCTGTTTCCGAGTATATTTATAAATTCTTTTAAATTTAAACCTATTTCAGGTAAGAGAATGAAATCCGCTCCGTCATTGAAACTGTTCTTAGCCAGAGTCGCACTCGCTGTAAGCCAACCTGCATTTCTTCCTATTATCTCAACAAATGTCACACTCTTTAAATCATATACATTTGAGTCTCTTATAACTTCCGAAATACATGATGTAGCTATATACTTTGCCGCACTTCCGTATCGGTGTATGATCTGTACAGGTAACCATTATCGATAGTCTTGGAACTCCGACAAACTTTATCGGGCTTCCTATGATTTTGCATACCCGACATTTTCTCAGTATTGTATCCATAGAATCGTTTCCGCCTATATATAGATAAAACATCTGTATACTGTACTTTTCAAGAAGCTCAAATGCCTTTTGATAAACTTCGACCTGCTTTCGGGCTTTGGTCAGTTTGTATCTGCAGAACCCCAGATATGAACTCGGTGTTCTTTTTAACAGTTCAATATTTAGCTCTGAATTAAGTGTTTCATCAAGGTCTACTATTTTTTCATTTAAGAATCCCTCGATTCCGAATCTCATTCCATACACCTTTTCAAATCTGAAATGCTTGCTCCGCAATACACCCCGCCAAAGATGACATTAGCCGCCAGGCCTCCAGACTGACCTACAATCAAATTTTTCTCTTCCATAAGCTTCTCCATATTCTAAATATTTTTTTCCGATCCATTGCGTTCAAACTTACTTTTAAAAGTTCTTCCACTTCATCTTCGGAACCGTAAGTCAGGTTCGAAAGTTCCCACGCTGCTTCTCTGCCAGCTCCTGTGTTAAATCCTTGATGCTTCCATCAAGTCGTTCAATCTCTCCGCCAGCATATTTGAAGCATTCTTTACCTTTTGTTTCCTCACTAATTATCTTATTGAGCTCTTTTTTCCACCGCCAATTTTATCTGAGCTTAAATCTCCTGATTTATATTCAGCCACAGCCATTGTAAGCGCTAGATGACCTCACTTATCAAATCCGTTATTTCTGACCGCAACCTACAAAGGGTTGTATAAGCTCTGTAGCATACATCATATGACCTTCGATAATCCTGTTTTTGCACTGTTATCCCACTTAAGAGTGCTTTTTAACAATGTATCAAGTTCCGATTCTTCAAGAGGTTTTATTTCCTTCATATCCTCCAGATACATCTCAAGTACTTTATCTTTCATACTTTATTCTCCTGTTTTCCACTGTAATATTTATTCTTCCAAACATATTTTTAAGCATATAAATCAAATGCATCTGAAATTTTTCTGTCAGGTAAAAGTTTTCGGTGAAAATGAAGATATTAAATTATTTCTTTATTTGAATATCTTATATTCAAATACAAATCCCATCTATATCTTTTGTTGTATTGCTTTTAATCCAACCTCTTTTAAATTCTTCTTCTGAAAACTTAAAAATCAGCCTGAAAAGCAGGTCTTCTCTTCCTCATTATTCCACAAAGCAGCTAGCCTTTATCCTGACTGCAGGTAGCAAAAATCTCTGTTTTCTTTCTTCGTCAAAATAAGGCTTATGCATGCCTACAGTTGATACTGTACATTTTACAAATGTATGAAAACTCTGGCTTCCACAACAGTAAATTTATCAAATATATCTGTCATAAAGAGTAATTTTGTAAATTCCTTAACTTCCAAAAACTCTGCAAAGACCCAGTATGCTTCCTCCGACCACAGTGTGTAAAGAAATCTTCCCGAAAGATGAGACCCTGAATTTTTGCAAACCTTATCGAACTCAAGCTTTCGTTTATATCTATAGGATTTTCTTTACATAAAACTCATTATATAAATTCACTAGATATGCTGATTCTCTTTCCTCTTTTTATTCTTGCTTATTCTTTGTGGCTTCCTGCATTATAGCTGCTTTTACACATTTATAAAGCACATATTTACCCCTTGTTTGTAACTATGGGACTTACACTTCCGTCTTCCATTACTCCAAAGTGTTCTTTACATCTTCAGTTTCGTTATTTATCGCTATACTTCTTGAAATACTGTCGCTTTCAGAAAATTGAGTTGCCAGTTTCACACACATTCTGCACCATTATTTAATCTGTTCAAGAGTATTTGCAAAGTCTCATAATCAGAAACCTCAATCACATGAAAAATCCATTATTCTGGCTTTCACTTTCACTGACTTCTTTTTACATTCTTTTTTCAATCAATTTTTGTTTTATCCAACGTGAACATAATCCATGAAAACCGTATCACAGTCTTCCTGTAAGTCCCGGAAAGCTTTCTACTGTTTGCCACATTTTCATCGTAAAATATCTTGAAAGCTTTTAATGCTTTTTGTTTTATCCTGCCCGTCTGATAATGTAATATTTTCGTTTTTCCGCAATTCTTTAGTACAACAAGTTCTTTATAATAATTTTTAAATCATTATAAAAATTATCTCTGAATGTAAATTTTGTGTCCTTGTCAACATAGCTGTCCCATATTGCATCTGTATATGTATCGGTAATAATTTGACTCTCCGACAATGCGGGAATAAGCATCTGACCGTAATTATATCCAAGTTTGTTTTTCTGACAAATTTATCTTTATATTTTCACTTATGCTGGACGTTTTTATTCCACAACCTGAAATAAAAAGAGCTGCTAGTGAATCTGACTAAAAATTTTCTTCAATCTCCGTCTCCTAAAGCAGATAGTTTAATATCTTCTCAAACTCCAAGGTTTTCATTGTTGTCTGCCATAAATCTTGGCGCTTTGCCACAGGAGCCGTGATTTACTGCAAATGAATAGTAAGCCGCCTTAAACATTTCAACATCATTGGCCTGATCACCGAAAACCATTGTCTCGTTTTCCTTTATATCAAAAGCTTCCTGAAGCTTCTTTAGAGCATTTCCTTGCTCACTCCCTTTGCGGTACAGTCACGTTTCACATCCTCACTCTGCATAATTTATCAAAAGTTTATCCGAATATTTTTCTATAATATCATCGGCCTTACCGCATACATTCTCCGAATATGCGGAAATTTTTATTATATTTCCACCCTTGGCAAGGTCGTCTACAAGTTCCATTCTGCCCCTGCATCCTCCTCTTATCCAGTCTATAAGGAAATTCATTGTTTTCCATATAGTGCATAGATGATTCATCGGCAACCACAGCAATCAAATCCTTGTTTTTCTTAAATCAAGAATCAATTCCTTTGAAATCCTATCATCCATTTCATTTACTAAACAAGACTTCTCACCGTTTACTCCCTGATATAAGCTCCGTTATCTGATATATAAAACATCTTGTCCTTTACTTCTTCAAAGACATTTTCTATACTCACCCACTCGCCTCCGGAGGCAACGGCAAATGAATTCCTTTTGTCATGAACAGCCTTTATCATATCAACTATTCTTTTGTCTGAAGTTTTGCTGCCGCCTGTCACTTACCAAAGTTCCGTCCACATCCGAGGCAATAAGTTTCTATCATTAATATATTCCTCCAATACAAATGCTATAACAATACCTAAAATCGCACCCATAAATACCTGAAGCGGAGTATGTCCTACGAATCTTTCTAACTCTCTTCAAATGTTCAAAATTATCTTCAAAAATATTATTTTCCAGAATCATATTAAGAAGCCTTTCTGCCTGCTTTCCGTCTCTCTCTTACTCCCATTGCACTCATCACAACAACCAAAGCAAAAATGAAAATGTAACGGCAAACTCAAAGCCTGCAAACCCGTGTTTTAATGCACTTGAGGTTGCCAGAGCACATACCGTAGCTGAATGTGAACTTGCATTCCGCCGCCTCCAGAGTCTGTCGGTGAAAAATGACTATTATACCATATCAATCATTGTCTTTCAGCTGAGCGACCAGCCATCCAAGAGCCGCACTGATGAGCACCTGATTTGAAACAATATCATCTAAAATACTCATACAGTCCCCTCCCCTGCTCTGTGAACATTTTTCATATTTGCAATTATTTCATTTACAGAAGTTGACTTGTCACATATTAGAGTAACTCATCCCTCCCTATGAAAAGAGGAGGAATCGGTGTTAAAGGAAACATATGAGTTTTTAACTCATACTTGCTTCCTTATTTGTTATATTGTAAACATCTTTTGCATTTTTGCCGCTTTATAAGGATGTGTAAAGCAATGTAAAAATGCTCCTGTCTCCTCTGTCGGTCTATGCCAGTCATAAAGGTAAAAATCATGTAAAAGCGCCGCTTTCTGGGCAAAAGAGATTTATAATTTAAACCAAGTTTTTGCACACTCAAATATGTTGTATATGAAACGTCTATACTGAAGCTCCATTGTGGATGTACATCCATGCTGAACATAAGTCGTCAAGTTTTTGAAAAATTTCACTGTTAAGTATATATCTTTAACGCATTCCATATAATTTATATTATTTAAATATTCTTTTCATCCTATTAACCAATCATACAGAGCTCGATACCCAAGTCGCAGACTGCTTCCACGAGAAGTCCACAGCCACTCGCTCTGTCAATCATCTTATTCCATTCTCTTTTTATCATAATAAATATGCTTTTGCAAAATTTATTCTGTCACATCTCATGTGCATTATAGTTTGCAAATGAGAAAACCTGTACCCTTTGACTCAAACTCATTATAGCTCTCTACGGTATCACAAAGTCCGCCTGTCTCACGAACTATAGGAAGAGTTCCATCTTAAAGACATCAGCTGGCATTGAGACCGCACGGTTCAAACAACGAAGGCATAAGGAAGGCGTCCGCGCTTAAGACATATCTTATGTGACATCTCCCTCGAGTAATAGATATTTGCAGACACCTGTCAGGATACTCATGCATAATGTCTGAACATGTTTTCACATCTGTCATCTCCGGTTCCCAGTACCACAAGCTGTACATTCTCCTCACAGATTTGATCCATCATATATTCCACCAAATCAAATCCCTTTTGATCCGTAAGTCTTGAAATAACCGCAAGCATAAACTTATTGTCATCTACAGGCAGTCCAAGCTCTTTTTGCAAAGCTCTCTTATTTTTAATTTTTTCTTTTCTGAAGTTCTTGCTGTTATAATTTTTATAAATAAGTTTGTCTGTTTCAGGTCAAACTCATTATAACTGCACTCACCGTGTACAATACCTCTCAGATCATTTCTGTCTGGCTCTTAAAAGCCCGTCCAACTTTCACCGTAGAAAGGATTTTTGAATTTCATTCGCATATGTCTTTGATACTGTTGTTATAGCATCAGCATATACAAGTCCACCCTTTAAGAGGTTGGCATCCTTAAAAGCCTCCAACTTATCAGGTGTGAAATAATAATCACTTAAGCCTGAAAAATACTGTATTGTCTTTAACATCCCAAGCACCCTGGAATTTAAGATTATGTATTGTAAATACGGACTCTATTCCTCTAAAGAAATCTCCGCCTGCAAATCTGTCCTTCAAATATACGGGAACCAATCCGGTCTGCCAGTCATGACAGTGAATAAGATCCGGTCTGAAGTCTACAAAAGGTGCACATAGAGCTACTCTGTAGAGAAGAAAAATAAACTTTTCAATATCATAGCCAGTCTCCATAAGGCTTTTGGACCTCCGAAGTACTCTTCATTATCTATAAAATAAAATGTTACTCCTTCAACTTCCTCTTTAACACCTGACATACTTACTTGAGCCGGCATAATCAATATAGAAACCACCCATATATTCCAGAGAGTTTCTTATTTCTTCCTTCATACACATATATCTCTCGGCAAAAATAACTCCTGGCATCAAAAATATCTCTTATCCAAATACTTCGGTAAAGAGCCGACCACATCCGCCAAAACCGCCTGTTTTAATAAACGGTACCGCTTCCGATGCAACAAATAATATCTTCTTCATAGGTGTTCCTCCTTATTTCCTCGAGTCCGCTTCCTGTATCATTTCCCTCTGCGGTTTTTCAAGTACAACTTCAGTCAAATTATTTCCGCTGATCAATCTGAGCTATCTCTTTTATTTCTACCATCCTATCCAGTAAATCAATATTCGTTTGTGTAGACTTTCTCCGTCTGTAGACTTTGATATGAACAACATTTTGATCCGCCATTACAGCCATCTGCAAGAAAATGTGAAATACAAAGTACCTGATGGGTTTTTGATATATGGCTAAGTTTTTCACCGACTTTACAGCCGTGTTTCCGCTTATTCCCGTATCTATCTCATCAAATATCAAAGTCTGTATATCATCATCATTTGCAAAACAGTCTTTAATGCAAGCATTATTCTGACAGCTCACCGCCGCTTGCAAACCATATGTAAAGTTTTAGAGGTTGCCCCTGATTTGTACTTATCAAAATTCCACCGCATCAAATCTGTCTCTGAAATCTTCTCTCTCTTTGTAAATTTGATTTCAAATTCCACCTGAGGAAGCTTTGAAATCTTCAAGTTCTTCCTTTATTCTTTTGGCCAATGTAACTGCAACATCTTTTTCTTATTTCGCTGATTTTGGTACAGTCTTTTTATAATTTACTCTTCAAGTTTTATCGCATTTTCCTTCAGTACAAGTACTTCATCCTCAAAGTCTTTTAAAAATTCAAGTCTCTTTTCTTTTTCTTTTAATAGCTCTTTGATTTTATTATAATCACTTGAATACTTTGATTTTATATGTCTTATTGTATCCAGTCTCTCATTACCTCTGTCATGTCTCTTCCTCGTCATATTCTAAGATTATCGAGATATCTGCTTGCATAATGCATTGTTTCGGCTATCAAACCTTCAATTGTATTTAAATTTGACAATACAATGTCCAGACTGTCGTCCAATAAGGCACTCTGAAACCGACTTGATATTGCTTCCTATATCTCTCGTTTTCAAGCTCTTCAAGTAAATCTGAAAAGCACATCATTTATCTTTGATATACTCTTTCCTTTTTAAATACCTGCTCAAGTTCCTCTTCTTCATTAGGCTTTATATTTGCTATTCTCGGAGATTTCAAAATCAAGCATATCGATTTCTCTTCCTGAGCCTTTTCATCTATTCCTTCCGACTCCTTTTTGATTTATCTTTTTAACTCACCGTACTTTCTTTGATAAATTCTTCTTTATCTCCATAAGCTTTTCAGGACAAAAAGAATCCAACAGTATCAGATTGTTACCTGCACTTAGAAGTGATTGATGTCTCATGCTGTCTGTGAATATCAATCAATGTGTCTGTAATCTCTCTTAACCTGGCAAGAGTTACGGTTTCACTCATTGATTCTGCACACACTCTTGTGGAGCTTATTTTCCTGGTTATTATCAGTAAATCGTCTTCAAAAGATATATCCAATGTTTTCAGTTTTTCTTTTCGCTTTCATCCAATGTGAAAATAAGTTCTACAACACCCTATTTCTCACCTGTTCTTATAATGTCTTTACTCGTCTTTGCACCTAAAGCAAGATTTCTACTGAATCTATCAAAATAGATTTTCCTGCACCTGTCCTCACCGCTAAGCACACTAAGTCCCTCTTTAAAGTGAACATCCGCTTTTTATTAATGCAAGATTTTTATATGTAATTCTATCAGCATAATTCTCCTTTTAGATACCCTACCCTGATACATCGTTGCACTTATTCATTCTTATAAACAAGTTTTCTTATTCTTTCCACATGACAACCACAGCAGTATCATTCACACTTTTATGTATACGCTATAATTGTATCATCACCCGCAATACAACCCACTATCTCACTCATCTGCATGGAGTCAAGAGTCAGCCGTACTCGCCATGGCCATACCCGACACGGTCTCTTACTACAAGAATATTTTTGTGCCATATCCATTGATACAAAGGCTTCTCAAGTATTCTCTACATATTTTTCAGAGATCCTGTCCTGCTTTAGGCATCAGAGAATATTTTGTCTTCCGTTAGCATAGTTACTCACTTTTTGAAAGCTGAATCTTCTGATATCTCTGGAAACTGTAGCCTGAGTTACTACAAAGCCGCCCTCTTCCAGCTTTTGTGCAAGTTCCTCCTGTGTCTCATGATATCATACGAGTTAATGAGTTCCACAATCTTGAATGTCTTTTGTTTTTCATATCAAATCCTATCTCATCTTATTTCGATGTTGTCCAGAAAAACTCCTCTCTTTAATTTTTATCTGTCCGGCATATATTTCCGACTCTCTTAATTCAATCACGTCCTTATTTTCCAGGATCACACTCTATCGCCGTCCACTACAAGTTCTCTGTTGGACCTTTAAATTGTCATTAAAATGAAACACGTATTACTTTTGAGGATGAAAGTACTATGCTTCTTTTTGACTTAGGGCATGAGGACAAATTCGCCAAAGTTATCAGCATCATCTTGAGCCTGGCTCTATGATAGGTCCTCCCGCACTCAAATTGTATGCGGTTGAGCCTGTAGGCGTTAGCACAATTATACCATCAGATGAATATTCATTCAAGAAATCCCCGTCAATATAAACATTACATCTTATAGTTTTTAATCTTTCAAGCCTGGTAATAACGGCTTTCATTAAGAGCATTCAAAGTACATATTTCTTTTTCCTTCTCTTATAACGGTGGCGGATATCATCATTCTTTTTCTATGAAATATTCATCATTGATGAGTATATCCACCATATTCTTTGACATCACCCGCTTTATTGATACTTGTAAGATAACCCATATGTCCCATATTTATGCCTATTATAGGTATCCCAAGATGTGATATATCTCTCAAAAATTCTTTATAAAAGAGTACCGTCACCACCCAGAGTAATAACACAGTCAACTTTCGGGAAGTCTTTTGTATCAATATAGCCATAGGATTTATAGCATACCCGCCCCCTTGACTTTATTTCATTTTCCAGATTGACAGTGCTCTTTTTATTCCGTCCTTTCCTCACTGTTTCCAACAAGAAAAACTTCTGCATGCTCCTCCACGTTCTCTTATAAGCTCTCTCATGAGCGGTATTTACCACCGCCCTCATATCTATATTACTCTCTTCTTTTTTATTCTTTACGAGATGATAAAGGTACTCAATATTTCCCTCAGGACCCTTTACAGGTGAAAATTCAAGTTCTTCCACAGAGAAATTATTTTCTCTTGCATACTGAAAACAATTTTCTATGACTTATAGTGTGTGTGACTCTTTTCTCTGACCACACCTTTTTTACCCACCTTTTCTCTTCCGGCCTCAAACTGTGGCTTTATAAGTGCGACAATCTCACCGTTTTCTTTCAAAAGATTGTAAGCTGCCGGTAAAACTTTTGACAATGAGATAAAAGATACATCTATATTTCTGCAAAATCTATCTCCTCACCTATATCCCTCAGGTTTTCATATATCTTATATTCGTCTTTTTCCATGACTACTACCTTTTCGTCATTTCTAAGTTTCCATGCAAGCTGTCCATGTCCTACATCCACGGCATACACCTTTGTTGCGCTGTTTTGAAGCATGCAGTCGGTAAAGCTCGCTTGATGCTCCTATGTCCATACAGACTTTATTTTCCACACTTACATCAAAGCACCCATAGCCTTTCTTAAGTTTCAGTCCGTCATAGCACACATATTTTGAATGTACTGCCTCGCACTTCACATTTACTTCCCTCGGCAAATGTCTGTCCGGCTTTATCTTCCTTTTGTCCGTCAACATATACAATGCCCGACATTATTATGGCCTTTGCTTTTTCTCTGCTTTCGGCAAGACCACGCTTTACCAAAAGTATATCCAATCTATCTTTCATTTTTCATCATCCTCGTTTCGTCTCAAAAACTTTTTTCAGTATGGAATCTGAATCTATCTCAAGTTTTTCTCTAAAAGACTCACATCTCCATGCTCCACATATCCGTCAGGCAGTGCAATATTTAAAACTTCCACATTCCTATGATTTTCATGAATATATGCTTTCACTTTTTCACCCATTGAACCGTTTATCACATTCTCTTCCATGGTAACGATAAGTTTATGGTCTTTACATAATTTATCCACCAAATCGAAATCTATTGGCTTAAAGAATCTGGCATTTGCAATGGATACATTCAAATCATTTGCCTTCAGCTTTTCCCTGAGATTTTTTGCAGTACTTACCATGCTTCCTATTGCAAGCAGGGCTATATCGCTTTCTTCAAAAAGCATCTCACCCTTTCCAAACTCTATAGGCGTTTCAAACTCATTTAAACTGTCATATGCGATACCTCTCGGGTACCTTATAGCTACGGGTCCGTTATAATTTATCGCAAACTCAAGACATGCTTCCAACTCTCCTGCGTTCTTTGGTGCAAGTAAAGTCATATTCGGAATACAGCTAAGGAATGACACGTCAAATATTCCTGATGTGTTTTCTCGTCAGCGCCTACGAGTCCCGCTCTGTCGATTGCAAATACCACATGAAGATTTTGTAAGCAAACATCATGCACTGATCTGACCATATCTTTGCAAAAATGAGGATATACACAAACAACAGGTATAAGTCCTGATGTCGCAGTGTCCCGCCGCGAGATGTTAGGCTGTCGCTCAGCTATACCCACATCAATAAATCTTTTCGGAAATTTATTTTTAAACTAAAAGTCCACAGCCTTCCGGCATTGCATGGTTGTTGCAAATAATATCTTTATTCTCACTCTTGCAAGCTCCACTATAGAAAAACATCCGTATATGTTGGCTTTTTGCTTCCGGACTTTGGTATCACCGCTTTGCAATATCAAATGCACCTATTCCGTGGAAATTTTCAGGATGATTTTCCGCCGGTGAATATCCCTTTTCCTTTTTGGTAAGTGGCATGTACAAGTACAGGTCCTTCCACCTGCCTCTTCAAAGACTTTTTAAAAGTGCGGTAATATATATGTCCGTCTACAGGTCCCAGATAAGTGACACCCTATATTTTCAAACAACATTCGGTATCAATATCTGCTTTTATGCCGTTTTTGTTTGTCTCAAGGCTGTCTATCATAGCTTTCCGATATATGGCAAACGTTCCAGTGAATTTACAACTCTCTTTTTAGATTATTGTATCCGTCACTGGTTCTGATATTGTTGAGGTAATCATTCATACCTCCGACATTTTTTGAAATGGACATCTCATTGTCATCTTAAGACCATGATAAAGTTTTTCTTTCATCTGAGCTCGCATTATTTAGAGCTCTCACAAGCCATACCGCCTGTAAGAGCACCAGTCTCCTATTACTGATATAACTCTGTAGTTTTCTCCCTTTATATCTCTTCCGAATGCCATTCCAAGTCCTCGCAGACAGGCTTGTTGAAGAATGTCCGGTATTAAAGACATCAAATTTTTGACTCACTGGTCTTTGGAAATCCTGCTATTCCTCCGAATTTTCTCAGATTATCAGCGCATTTTTCTTCCGCTAAGTATTTTATGAGTATAGGCACTGATGTCCCACATCCCATATTATCTTGTCTTTAGGCAGATCAAATGCAATATGCATAGCCATGGTGAGCTCCATAACTCCAAGATTGCTTGCCAAATGTCCGCCTGTTATACTTATCAATAAGAAAATCTCTCTACTCTCTTGCTAGTATATCTAAATCTCTTTAATTTTCATATCACTTGGCTTTTTCAATATTTTTCAAGCATCATATTTCTTCTTATGAAGTTCTATTTACCATCATATCAATGATTTCAAAAATAGAGTCTCATATTTCCCCTTACTTTCATGCCATTTCTTAGCATCAGCACCAAGTGATTCAACTCTTCTTGCTTTCATCAATACCGACCATATTTATATATGTTGTCTTTTTCATTTTTCATCATGAAGTGTAGGTCTTCCAAGCCCTTTTCATCAGCCACTATATCAAGATAATCATCTCTTTATCTGGAACGCTTCACCCATATAGCTCCGGCTTTTTCAAGCATTTTGATTTCTTCATCATTTGCTCCCGCAAGTATGCCTCCGATAACAAAGGATGCCTGTAATAATGCTCCTGTCTCTTAATGAGTAAGTATATCTCATAACATCTTCACTCATCTTTTACTGCAGTATCCACATCCACACACTGTCCGCCCATCGTGCCGAAACCTCCGGTGGCTTTTGCCAATGTGTAAAATGCTTTTGACATTCTTCTTAACATAATAATATCTTCAACATCCTGCATTTTCTCTGATATGATTTCAAACGCCTGTACACAGAGCATATCTCCTGCAAGTATTGCCATATCCTCACCATGGCTTACCCATGTAGTAGGCTTACCTCTTCTTAATTTGTCATTATCCATTGCCGGAAGGTCATCATGAATCAGAAGAAAAATGTGTGAATCATCTCTATTGCGTACCAAGAAAGGTGCAACTCACCCTTCATCACATTCCGCCCCCGCAACGGCCTTATAAGTTTCAAACATTATAAGAGGTCTAAGTCTCTTACCACCGTTTTTGATTGCTTCATTTGAGGCCGTGATTACCTTTTTATTTAAATCATCTTCGCTGAAAAAAAATGACTCTATTATATCTTCTATTTTCTTTAAATTGTCCTTATTCATCTTTTGTATCCCCTGACAGTATCTCCATCTGCCTCTCACATGAGCTATTCCTCACTCAGCCTGTTTTCCACTCTAGCTTTATACCCCTTCATAAAGTACAAATGCCTCTTCAAGTGTAGTCTGCTTCTTCAAGTTTTCATATTACATTTTCTATGTTTACCAGATTTTCCTCTATACCAAGCTTTTTCTTCTTTTTCGGCATATTTCTCCCCCATTATAAAACCTTTGCTCTTACTCTTGCCATCGGAAAAAATATATATTTAACTCATCTTCAGGCTTTACGCTTTTGGCACTTAAAACTTTATTGTTTTTATTATCACTTATATATGCATAACCGCCTGACAATCTTTTTCAGAGGTGATACTGTATCGCTCCTTACTCTAAGTTTGCCACAGTTCTATCTTTTTACTTTCCAAATTGTTTTTAAAAGTATTTTTGTAATATCTTTGCAAAGTTTTCCAGTCCTTTGCTTTTTGTTCTCTTTATACGCATCTGCGACTTAGAGTATTCAGCTTTATAAGAAGCATGTCCAAACTTTTTGCATAATCTCATCTTTCTTCAACTTGCTCTGTAAGCTTTCTATTATAGACGTCCAATGTATACATATAATCGTTATAGATAAAGTCTGTAACTCTCCGCCGCCGCACTTGGTGTAGGAGCTCTCAAATCCGCCACAAAGTCTGCTATTGTAAAATCGGTTTCATGTCCAACGGCACTTATTATAGGTGTTTTGGCATTAAAATAGCTTTTTGCAAGTTCTTCATCACATAAAGCAGTACAAATCCTCTATAGAGTCTCCTCCACCCCTTCCCACTCATCAAAACATCCAGATTCATTTTATCAAGTTTTTATAGCGGAAATGATGCTTTTTCGGTGCGGAATCACCTGTACAAGGTGCATGGTGCCAAAACTATTCTGACATAGGGATTTCTTCTGTAACTTACATTTTGTATATCATTTATTACGGCTCCGGTCTGAGCTAAGTTGCCACAATCCATACTCTGTACAAACTTAGGTATTTCTTTTTATATCTTGATCAACATCCCATATCTTCAAGCTTTTTCTTTAAGCTGAAGATATTTTTCATATAAATCACCTTTTCCGGCTTCCTCATCTTATTTGCATAGAGCTGATATCTGCCCTTTTCATAGCAGGATATAGTACCTGTAACGACAACCTTTTTGCCCTCTTTTCATATCAAAAGAGAGACCTCCTCTCTGACCGGCAAACATAACCGCAGATAAGGTCCTCCTTCATCCTTTATGGTAAAATATATATGATTAGAGTTAGCATATGTGCAATTGCTTACTTCTCCTTCTACTGATATCTTATTTAGTACAAAGTCCCGCATAAACATGTTTTTATATATGCATCTACCTTTTGATACGGAATAAACCATATATCCTCCGGCCTTTACTACTCTACTTCCACCTTTGACAATATAGCATTTGCTAAAATGAATAAGACTCATCTCTACTCGAATGTCTTTGCAAGCTCTACTGTCTCTATTTATCGCTACGCTTACAGGTATATCACTGTCGTATTTCATTTCAGCTATGGCAAGTCTCAAAACATTTCTTCAACTCGTCCTATTCTCTCAAGCTTCCAGCCCTGTGACAAATCGCTTATTATTTTGTCAATCTCAGGACGTCTTTCAATTACAAGCATTGCCTTTGACTTTATATATTCTATATCCCCATCACTGTAATTTGCATCATGAATAAGTGTATCTTCTTCATCTTCTAAAGACGGTGATTCAAAATAATTATCTATTTGATCTCCACCTCTTCTTCCGGATAAAAATCTAAAACAAATAATATTTTTAAAACAATGTTCTTTTAGCAAATGCCTTGTCATATGATCCTCCATATTGTCTACATTAACTCCTATAATTACAGCTTATACAAAGGTTAAAAGCAAATTAATTTATATTGATATTTACCTTATCAGATATTAAATATATAATAGGCACATTAAATATTTTTAAGGAGTGTGTATGCCAAGGGAATTAAATTTTTATTCTATGATAATTCGCATTATACTGTCCGTTTTGATAGGCGGAATATTGGGCTTTGATCGTGAAAGAAAAACAGGCTCGGCAGTGCTTTAGAACATATATATTGGTTTGTCTTGTCTAACCCTTTAGTTATGATGACAAATCAATATGTATTCCAAGTGTTTAAAAACGGCAGATCCCGTAAGACTCGGTGCCCGTTGTAAGCGGTGTAGGTTTTTGGGTGCAGGAACAATAATACTTACCGGTCGTAATCAAGTCAAAGGCATACCACAACATAGGTATATAATGCCGCCTGTCATGGTCTCGACTATAGGAATAGGGTTTTATGAAGGCGCTATAGCAGGCGGAGTGGCTATTTTTATTGTAATGGCATTGCTTCAAAAATTTGGACGTGACTTTTTTAAGAAAAGACTCCAACCTCTGTCGAATTATATATAGAATACGACAGAAAAATACCTTTTAAGTATTTTCTTAAGCAATATCAGGCAAATGACTTGGATATAGTCTGAGTTTGAATTGACAAAAAGTAATTTGATACCCGATACTGCGGTAAAGTACTCACAATTACAATACAGGGTAAGCAAAAAGAACAGCCGAGATATTATATTAAGTCTCTGTAAAAACTACTAGTGGAATTATTTTCTCATGGAATTATATTAAAATATATGTTGAAATGCTATTTTTAAATAGCTATAACACCCTAAGTGCAAATGTTTTAGAGTTTGGAGGAATAAGGAAGAGGATTATACACTTCAGCCCTTACTATTACTAATAGGCATAGTAGTAGTAACAACAGGTCGTGAAAACAAGTCTCTCCGGTGAAGAGGCTGCTTACAGCCGTAGACAAATCCGGTTAAGACAGGTGTCGTAAGGAATTAATCAGTTCTACAGATATCTGAGATGTTTATAACAGTATCGGTGTCGACTATGAAAAATGAATATGATGTGGGATTCCATTGAAAGAGAAATGACAGGACTCTTGCAAATGGCAAATGCCGGTACGATCCTCGCTGACGGACTGACTAAGCATCATTGTTGCTCCCACAGAGATGGATATGTGAAACTATTGTTTGACGTTGATACAAGTGCAATATTTTTAGAAGGCGGTATTTATACCAATGTAAGCCAATTTGCTGTATGGAGTTCGGAGGACCCCGATATTGCAGATGTTTATCAAGGTGAGGTACATGCTAAAAAGGTCGGTGAGACCAATATCAATGTTACATACAGAGATATAACCAAATCTATCCATGTGAATGTCGTTGAGAAAACAAATTGGGAAGAAAAGGACGGATATTGGGTATTATTATGATGCCAACGGCAAAAACCACCAGGTTGGAAGGTAATAGATTTGGCAACTGGTATTATTTTAAGCAATAACGGTTCAATGCTTTACCGGTTGGCAGAAGATAAAAAGATTTGTTACTACTATTTCCACTCAAACGGTACTATGGCACAAGGTGAGTGGGCCCAAAATCCTGACAACAACGAGTGGTATTATTTCAATTACAACGGTAAGATGGCTATGCGTAAGTGGATAAAAGACGGAAACAATACTTACTATGTGCATTCAAACGGTACTATGGCTACCAAATGAATGGGTACTCAATGATGATGGCGAAATTTAGGTACTATGCTTCTTGACTGCAAGATGGCCATGAGACCGCTCCATTGATATAAAGGGTGTCAGCTATCAATTTGATAAAGAAGGCAAATGCCTAAACCCTCAAAGGAAACTAAAATAGTTTAATTTATAATAGCTTTTATTTTACAATCCTTTTTTAATATACTTAGAATTGTAAAATTTAAAAAGCTGTTATTTGATTTTACTCGGAAGATGAACTCTGAAGGTTTATGGAGATCTTACCCGCTGGAGTGGGCAAAGCAGTACGCTGACCAAACGCTCCGCAGAAGAAAAAGCTTCCAAAAAGACATTATACTTAAGTATTCCTTCGACCTTGATTAAGAAAGAAAGTCGCCGTAGCGTAAACGTAGGCTACCTCTTTCTGAAGGACATCAGAAAACGTCCGAACGATCCCTAGCGTTTTCATGCGCGTCAGAATCACTGTACTTCTGACGGCGAGATTGCAGATAAAATGATCCCCTTGATATATGAAGATGTTGCCACGGAAGAGGAACGTTGTGACGGTTTCTATGCCGTCATGCACAAACCCTGAAGATGACGTGGCAAACGATTATAAGTATTAGTAGAAAAACAAGAGCTCATAAATGGCGCAATTACGCTGTTTTATGGGCTCTGACCTTTCTGCAACTGTCAAAGACGGAGTATCATATTTACTATGTAATCACATAGCATTGCTTATTGTTTTTAAGAATAAGTATTCCGTTTTATTCATTCTTTCTATTTCTCCGATATTTAAGTTTTCAAAAGACTCTTCTTCCACGTCTTCCCGTAAAGAAGTGATTTCAGAACTTGATATACAGCGAGGCGGATCTACTGCTTCAGGAGATGTAGTGATGGAATAAGATGACAGATTGATTAATCGAAGGTTTTTTATTGACTCCACTTTCCACTTTACATTACGAAATACAGCTAAGGACATGGGATTGAAAGAATTTATTCTGCCCAAAACGCAGGGAACCAGGGAGACAAAAAAGATTTATGTAGTTAACCCGGTGCGGTAATCTTGCACCGGATTTTTAAATATCCGCAGATGGCGGTTATTTTTCTTAAGACAACATTTTATTCGGACCGACTTCAACGATTCGACCATATCTATATGTGCTGTTAACCCGCATACCATAAGCTGGATTAAAAGAGAGTATCTCTACGACGATTAATGAAACAATTATATATGATATCAATCGTAAATGAGGTGAATATGAAATCATGGTTGTTGGAGACTGTTCTGACATATAGTCCAAGAAAATACCATCCAGCAATCGAGCTAATTATCCACCCTGTCACCATGGGAATCAGGTCGCTTTTTAAAGATAAGACTCTTTATATCTGTATTGTAGCTACTGAGAAACACGAAGTGTGGTAGTATTCTCTGTATTTTTTTCTGTAAAGTTCAATAATCCGAGATTATACTGGATCACAACATCTTAGAAGAATGGTCGCAGCAATCAGAAGTATGATTACTCCCTGAACGCTGTCCAGCAATTCCTCGGACTCACTGTATTGTTTCTTCAATTTGACTGAATCTTTTGATAACAGACATCTGTTTCACATCGTCCAGATTCATGTTGTCATCTGCCAACAATGCGCTAGCTGTAAAACTGTATTGCCAAGCTGATTCCCAGTATGACTGCGACATAAATATTCCCTGAGGGCTGTTTATATCTGCTATCTGGGAGACCTTCAGATAATTTCTCTTCCCGCTATAAGTACGCTGATAAATCCGTCTTTCTTTTCACATATCTAGATCTCTGGCTGAAGAACTGATAGAATTATTCCATCTACAGGTAGTCCCAGCATATCCATCAGTATCATATGTCGTGAAAAATAACCCTGACCACAATAAACAGCCTTCAGAAATGAAATAGACATTGAACTTCTTGCCTCACATGACTGTTCGCTTACCCACTGACAGTCGCCTGACAGAAGAGATTCTATGACTTCATCCTCTGTTGGAGACATACTGAGATTTAACTTTTCATCACAAGTGTATTGCCTGCCATAAATCTCACTGTTTACAATGTTGATAGTGTCTTTAATCCGAAGCTTGCCATCAGAAGTATCATGCTCCCTAAAAACGCCTACAATTCCCTATTGCTGCACTGAATTTTGTTCTGTCCTGCATCTCGGATGATCCACCTCCAGTCAAAGCTCAGTCTGTTCCATAGAACTTTAAAAATGTTCAGCAAAAGACCTTTTTCTGACTCTGCCTGCCAGAATCAGCGGAGCAAATCAGTCGGTGTCCTTTAACTACGATAGATTCTGCATGAAATCCAGGCAGATAATGTACAGATAGTGATAAGCAGTACAATAAGGATTACTGAATAATACGAATTACGCACCAGCCATTCAGGCATGCTGTAAAACTTTTTCTGCAGAGAAAGAAGGACAGGGGTTACTGTATATGGTGCAAGCTCGTAGCCCAGTACGCCGCTGGAATGCTGATGACAAGTCCGTAAACAGTATAATGTAGCTGGATCTCGAAGAGGATGAAAACCAAGCGCCTTTTAATATTCCGATCAGTGTATTGCCGCTTCCTGACAATTCTTGTCATAGTTGTGTAAAATGGTAAGGAGTGCCAGAAGAAAAATACGAGTGAAAAACATGACAGACATCTTTTTTATCTGCCCTGATCTTATTTATGTATGAAGATACAGGTGTGTATTCCGTTCTGTCATAACACATCAGTATATTTATCATTGAGAATAGTTTTCAGATCTGAGCGCAGTGAATCCACGTCAGTTATATTATCTGTAGTAATTTTTATCTGATTATAGGTCGCATTAGGGACTATCTGGAGAAAGAGTATCTGCTGATATGAATCTAGGTATATTTCTGGAATGATCTGGCACCATGGATGTAGATGAACCCAGAGGCAGATACTACCTAGGCTGTAGACCAATCCCTTTAACTTCTAACTTTTGACTCTTTTTCACCGTAGTATATCTGAATCTGGTCACCAACATGGATTTTCTTATTGTCTGGCATAATCTTTATCCAGCCAGATGCCGTCTTCTGTTGGCTTATATTCATTTCACGTTAATACATAGGCTTTGATATTTTATTGTCTTTATTGGATATAAGACAGATATTGACATTGGAATCGCTATCCAGATATGCGCTTTCATAGCAGAAAGCTGGGTTTCGTTTATCCCATCGCTTCTTTGATCTGTCCAATATCATCTGTCAAATCCGAGACCGCTGATCCAGATATCTGCCAGATTTGAACTCCTTAAAATAGGCAGTCTCTTCCTGCTCCATACCGTTCCATACTCCTCGATACCTGAGTATATCAGCATTCCAAGAGCGCACATGATAAATATCGACAGGAACTGAGATTTCAATCGCCAGATGTCACGAAGCATTTTACGGAAAACAGTGTCCCATTACCAGTTTACCCTCGTCAACCTTCAAAGGTTTTTCATTTTTCTCTAGAAAAATTCGATCCCACTGTCCTTTAGGTGTATCACTTCATTAGCGCATAGCGCAATAGATAGCATTATGCGTCACTATGATTACGGTTTTGTTATATTTCCTGGCCATATCCGTAAGTAGTTGAAGTACACCTTCCCAGTAGCGCTGTCCAGAGCCCCTGTTGGCTCATCACAGAGAATGTCAGATTTTGCATATGGCACGCGATAGACAAGCGCTCGTGATTTCTCCGCCTGAAAGTTCATCAGGAAAAATGCTGACATCTATCCTCCAGCCCGACACTACGGATCATTTCCTGCGTCAAACGAATGTGACGACATCTTTGCAGCTACAATACTGACATTCTCTAGCGCATTAGCGATGGTACTAGATTGTAAAACTGAAAACAAACTATCTTTTTCCTTCTGTATCTCGGTTAGTTCAAATTCATTGAGCTTTGAAATATCGGTATCTGACACTCGTATGCACCCAGATGAGGGCTCTATCCATGCCACCTATAAGATTGAGCATCGTACTCTTCCAGATCCGCTCTGGTCCCTAAAACTCACAGTGACACTCTTCGTCTTCAATGCTGAAGCTAACATGATCAAGTGCCGTTACTGCTGTCACCAACATTATATGTCTTTGATACATTCTCAAATGTAACTACTTTCAATATATTCACCTCGCCATGTAAAGAATACAATCTACCACTTAACATAAATTCAGAGCGCATGTTGCCATTGTGTATTTTCGAAAGATAGATTAGTACTTTTCGATATCCGCTTGAATAGGTATTCGTGTATTTTGTGACACCATCTTATAGCCACCTTTGAACAACCTCTTTCCCATGCTCTTACGTAGAAAAGACGCGATAAAACCATTAATAAAATATCGTCCTTTTCGGGATTAAATGGAAACGTTCACCATGCTCAGCAATGAAATGAGATGATTTATGCGTACTTCTGACTCACAGACCGCCTACTCAGCATCGCCTGTTCAATGTATCATTTGTTAATTCTGTATACAGTTATTTCTTTACTCATCTGCTCTCCTCTGTTAAGCAAAATTATATAGTTTAAGAATCATTGTCTTGATTGTTGGTAGTTTTTCCTTCAAATAATCGATCTTCTCTATCTGGAGAAATTTGATTCATGATATTAAACAATCCTGAAAACCAAAAACTCAGTGATAAACTGGATCGTCGCAGTTGCATTCTCCATTATCATTTCCAGAAAGTATAAGTTCTGTTATAAGAGGAACCATTTTTTTCCCAACATTGAAAAATCTCTCTCAAAAGAGTACCTCACATTTAGGATTCCTACAAATATGCCAAACTTTTTTCTGCCGAATCAATATTTGAAAAATACGATTGATTTTGTCAAAGGTGGTTATATCCTTATCTATCAAATTATTGACAGCATCATTATCGCGTCTGCATATCTATCTGCCAACTCCTCCATTACTTCATCTTTGACCTTGAAGTAACTAGAAAAGTCCCTTTGCATACTCCAATTTCATTGATCAATATCCTGTACTTGTGTCTGCTCATATCCCTTCTCCTCACAACAGCTTTCCAGCTGTCTCATATGATTTCACTGCGTCTTTCTTCTTTAGTTTTTGCCATATAAATTCTACTTTCATATGTATTGACTGACTTCAGTCAGCTTTTATTATAATATTTTTGATTGTTTTGTCAACCCAGATTCCCTGACTTTCCAACCTGTAGCAGTCAATATAAGTAGACACGTCTTCATTATTCAGCCTCGGTAGCTCTGACAGTCAAATAGTTCCAAAAATCTCTCTAGGCCTTGAAAAAGCCTGACTGCAAGCTCCATCACGTTTATTGTGCACTGGAAATCCTTGCAAAGGAGAATGTCCAGTCTCTAACTTTACAAGAATTCTGAAAATGGTACTGAATCGACATAAAAGAGTTCTTTACTATGACTGCACTAACTATTACTCGAGATTGAGGAAGCGGATGACTTCAGAAAATATGGTCTCCAAAGAAAAACCGTCCGAATCCGATTGTACAGATGTAGTTGTTTGATGAATGCAGATGGGATTCCCCACCCCTCTCCCTCTTTAACGGAAAATGAGAATGAACAACCTTCGATGAAACCATTGAGAAAAGATATTCTTTTCTGACTTTGGAATGACGAAATTTATTGTTTGTACAGATGCAGGACTATCATCAACTTCAAAACCGTGTTTTCAACAACACGCCGAACCGAAAAATTTGTTACAACGCAACCAAACTCAAAAAAGCTGAAAGGACATCTCTAATGATTACTCGTCTTGATGAAGATGGATGGCACCTTATCGGAGAGTAAAACAGAGTATAAGCTCAGTGAATTAGATGAGATTGAGAACTACGAGAAGACTTTCTATAAAGACCGATGGATTAACTGAAGACGGTCTGGAGCAACATCTCGTTGTCACCTTCTCCTTTCTTATTAGAAAAAGCATAATGAAGAATATGAGGGTGATTTTAGAAGTATAGGGAGAATGAAAAAATAATTTTTATATGTATTAGTGAATAAAAATAGAAAAATTAAAAGTGGCTGTAAAAATAGAAGCTTGAAACTCTTTTCATGAGTTAGTTGCCCTAAAGAGAGCTTTCTCATCTTTACAGCATCTATAGCTTTATTTTCGTTGTATTGAACTATTTTCTCCTGATTTTTCGGGTACCATCCTTTTTCCACTCTTTTTCCTGCTCAGTATAATCCATGGATACTCCAAAGCTAGGAAATGCCAAAGATGGCCAAACCTCCCGGAGAGGAAAAGAGAAGGAGAAAAATGCTGGCTATACAAGCGGATAGACCTATTAAGAAAAGCCAGGCTATTTTTACTAAAGTAATACTCCGCATACACCACTATGGGATGAAATATCCCCTATGCAGAGAAAGCAAACCAATCCTAAGAGTAAACCTTTGAAAAACTCATAGTTTGAAAATACTCCCTAAGCTCTCGAAGCAGAGTGTTAAGATCCACCCCTCGCCTCGTTCACCTCATAATCTTTACCGTGGCTGGCAAACATAATACGAGCAAGAGGAGTGTTTTAAGGCCTTAAAGCGATCGCTTAATCGGGAAAAAGGAGAGTCTTTACATTGGGATCTGCTTCCAAAATATCTTTTAACAGAGGTGTCCTCGGTGATTTCGTCAGCTTGCTGGCTGTCAAAGACTCTGTACTTTCTATTTTCTTCGTCTCCCAAAGTCCCTGCATGTTTTCTTTATTGCCTACATCTTCAGAAGTCTCTGAGTCTTCTCTTGTCTTCGTCTTCAGCAGTCTCTTTGCCTTCTCCCTTTCTCCGCACGCCTCCCAGGTCAGAAGAGTTTGAGAGCCCTAGGGAACGGATAGTGGTGCAGTCCCGCATCATTTCCAGCACACCGCGGAACTCTTTCCTTTTTCATCCTCGAACCGCATAGTAAATGATGTAAATAAAGAGGTCCGGCTTGTTGATCCAAAAACTCCGCCTTATCCTGTTCTCCGGAACGGAACCTTTAATGATTTCTCAACGATATGTACTCGAAGCCTTTGATGACAGTTTTTCACATCTCTTCCGATGACATTTTTACTTGGGGAAAAACTCTGTGCTTTGGTGTCGGTGTAGAAGCAAACCAGTTCATTTTCATCTACATAGGAAAGATCCATTTCAGGCATATGCTGATAAATCAGATTAATCTGTTCCAAGGTAAGTTGACCTGGTAGTAACATCTCAACTTTTCTTCTTTATTGTTAAAGCCGTATTTTCCCAGAAGACTGGCAAGCTCTTCCGCAAAACCGGGAGCGGAAGAAAGTCCGGATAGGGGAGCACTGGATGTAGAAGTTGAGGCAGAAGATGAAGCTGAAGCTGAATTGCTGGACTTTATCTGCCTGCACGCTAATATAGGCAAAAACCGATTTCCTGGTCTCCCTCAGCCATATAACGGAACTCTTCTTCATTGATCATTTCCAAGGAGGTAGGGTAGAGGATATTTTCTTCCTTGTCCATCAAATCCCGAACATCAGCCACAAGTTCTGCTCTGCTTTCCGATAAATTCTCTTCCTTATCCTCTAAAAAGAAGATTGTAGCACTCTGAAATCTCATCCCCGGATAAAGTCATCCAAAAGTCCACATGGTGGTGGTAGGGCGGTAAAGCTTTCTTTTCCAAAAACTCGTATAATTGATTTTGCTTTCTGGACAAATGAATCTTGAATTTCAATAAGTCTCTATAAAGCTCCAGCCATTGGTTTTTTAATGAGAGGGTACTGCACCAAATCCTCAACGGAAAGCAGTAGTTCCTTCTATTTTGGCATTTTCCCCACGGTAACAGGAGATGGATGATTTTTCCGAAGCTCTTGATCCTCGTGACCAAAACATCCTGAAGACCTCCAGCATAGCTTGAATATCTTCCTTACTGCACTCATCTTCTGTCTCTCCACCATTTCCTGCTCTGATAATGGCAATTTCATAGGGGGTAAGGTGCTGTACTCATCTTTATAGGGCTTTTTCTTGCTTCTTCCAAAGAAATCTTCCCTCATCATAGGCGGATTTTTATTTCATGGACAATTTCTAACTTCTTACCATCAATATTTTGAAAAATTTTCTCCATAGTTTTCTCCTTCAGGGATATTCCTATCTGCTATCCAATTAGATTAGAAAGGAAAAATATAGTATTGCATAGTTGGTTAGAATAATCTAACTTATAATATTATAGCAGAAAGAAAAACAATGAAATTTCCAATCCTAAATGTAATTTCAAATGTTCTCTATAAAGTTCACCTATCGGTAATCCCATTACATTGTAATAATCACCTTCTATTCCGACTATATATCTTGAAAAATATCCCTGTATTGGTGTAGGCTCCGGCTTTTATCATAGGGTTCTTTTATCTAAACAATCTTCTGTTTCCTCATCTGAAAGTTTGGCTACTTCCACCGAGTATCATCTACAAAACTCTCATAGCTTTTCTTAATAGAATTATAAAACACATACCGCCGTATATACTCTATGCTTTCTGCCGGAAATGGTCTAAATCATCCGTTTTGCATCTTCTCTTGATTTCGGTTTCCCAAGTATTTTACCTTCAAATGCCACTATGGTGTCCGCAGCTATTACGATAAAATCATTTTCCTTGTATTTTAGTGTCGCCTGCTCTACAACATCTATCGCTTTTGGCAGGCCTGCTTTCACAGGCCTCCTCGGGTCCTTTACTGTCTATCTCGGTTTCCTTTATCCGAAACCATTATCTCAAAATCAAGTCCGATCTGACTCTAATAATTCTTTCTTCTGAGCGATGCTGAAGCAAGAATTATTTTTATATCTTTCATTCTATTCTTATCTCCTTATCAAGTGCAATGAATATATGAAAAATATCATTTACTATTTTACCTGTACTCATTTCAGTGATTTTTATAAAGCAGGAGCTGGGTTTTATATCTCTTTATAAGTGTTTCTGCATCTCTTACATTATCGGTCTTATAATCCACCAAAAATTATATTGTCATCTTTTCAATATATGCGTCTATAATTCCCTGTATAGCATTGTCTCATCGCTCTCACCCATACCTGCTTCCCTTAGCTGAGATTCCCTATAATAAATTGATTTTTCTTTTCAAGTTCTCATTATACTTTATAAAGTCAGCTCCAAGCTCACTGTCTAAAAATCCCTTTACTATATCAAGAGGGTTGATAAGTTCTCTGTATACAGGATTATTTAAAAGTGAAATTTCTCTACAAAGTCCTCTCTACTGCTGAAATTATCAATATTTTTCATATGAGAATCTCTTTGCATCAACTTCTATGATATGCATTTCCTCTCGCTTGCATTTCCGGCTATTTATACTCGGCTTTTTATTTTCCTTCACTTCAAACTCTTCACTCTGTGACATCTCTTTATCTCGGATACCGAGAATTTTGTCTTTAAACTCGATATTTTCAGTATATGGATAGCTGTATCTGAGCCTGTTTTTAAATTATCATACTCATTCTCACCCAACTCTTCAAACACCTTATGAAGATCTCTACTTTTTGAGTTTCTACCTCTTCTTTTAAGAGCATATTATAATCATATGTTTTAATATCAAAATGTACATTGTCACGTCCCAAAAGTATCATATCCAGGTATGAATTGTAGGATCTCATATCAAGAAAAACCTCGGGGAATCTTTTCATTTTTCAAGTTCCTTTTGGGCATCACTGCGCCTTCCTGAAATGATCATCTTTCCATAGCTCTGGTAAGCGCCACATACACTACTCTCAGCTCTCGCCCATAAGATCCTACTATTCAGCTTATGTTTTTATTACATTCTGCTTTATAGAGCTGTCTTTTATATCACTGTCAATATACTGTACACCCAATCCGAAGTCGGCATCTATTACCATACCCTGCCTTAAACTGTTTTATTGAATTTTTATGTGCACATGCAAGGAAACATACCGAAATTCCAGTCCCTTTGACTTATGTATAGTCATGGATTCTTACTATATCATCATTTTTCAGATAGTATACCTGCCCTCACCGAAGTCATTGTCAAAGTCCTTTAACTCATGAAATATATCTGATAAAAATTATAAAGCTTGCCATATCCTGAATTACTGAATGTCTTTTGCCTTTATTTATAAGCAACATCAGATTTGCTCTTCTGACCTGTCCTCCCTGGCATAGCCGCTTATCGGTTTTAAAAAGTCGGTCTCATTATAAATATCCTGGTAAAAGGGCCGTAATATTCATATATGCGGATTTTCTTCTGTATTTATTTAAGAATTCCAGAGCATTTTTATTTTTTCTCTTGTTTCAAGCTCAATATTGCTTTCACTTCCCTCATACAAAATAGCATCCATCATTCTAATCTTTGCCGACTTTTTCTATATTCTTTTGATTTCCTGTACGCAGAAACAATATTTGCAAGTTCCAGATCTGTTATTCCAACAAGGTTTGAGTTAAGAAATGCCGTAAGGTCCACATCTGAATAAGGATTGTCAATTGCGCGAAGTATAGCAAGTATCTTTCTTACCTCAAAAGTCTTTAAAATATCCTTTATTACTTTTTCGGCATATGCCGGAATATTTTCATCATTTAACACCTTCGCAATGCTCTCACCTATATTGCTTCGCACAAGGATTACAATATCGCTGTATTCTTTAAATCCCCTGCCTTCGCCTACTTTTAAGCTCTGTCTTAAGCTCCTTTTTATTCTTTTTGCAATAGCTCTTTACCTCAAGTTCTATGGCATTTGTATCATCTTCATATCCGAGGTCTGTGTAAGCATTATTTCACTGATATATTCTTTTTCCTCTTTAAAATCCGCACCGAGATAGTGTCGTGATCATCATCATACTCAATTCCACCCTGTGTTTTTCTTTCATAATCTTTTTGAAAATAGCATTTGCACTACTGAGCACATTATCATACTTTCCTGAAGTTCTTACTGAGAATTACCTTCTTTTGTATTTCATCATCAAAATCGGCCTTTTTCAAAGTGTGTAAAACTCTTGTACTTATCCATAAAAAGCTGTGGTGAAGCCTGACGAAAACCGTATATAGACTGCTTTACATCACCTACCATAAATATATTGTTCTTTTTCTAATAGCCGTCACAATGGCTTCCTGTAAGTAGTTTGAACCTGATATCTGGTCAATATATATTTCACTGAACTCTTTTCTATAACGCTTTGCAATCTCTGTAGGGTTTTTATTTTCATCCAAGAGTATTCCAAGTGCCATATGCTCTATATCCGAAAAGTCTACAATATTTTTATCCCTCTTCTTTTCGTTAAAAAGCGCAATATATCTCTTTGTCAAATCATACAATTGCTCTGATCTTCGGCTTTTTCCTTTGTTTCCTCTTCCAAAGCCTTTTTGTCAAACAATACTCCTCTGAAAGTTTTGATATGGCTTTATATGCATCTCTAAGTCCCTTGGCCTTTTCCCTTTACTCTTCATTGCCACCCTTTTACGGACTTTTTAGTCTGCCGAAACCTACATTATTCAGTCTTTCGACACTCAAATATATCACCGGCATTTTTATATTGCTGATACTTGATTGCTCTTTCTAAAAATATTATCAAGATATTGCACAGGACCTTCATCCTCATTACAAACTTTATTATTTCCTTTATGTCGTGACAAAAATGGAATCAATACTCTGCTTATCTCATTAAAAATATACTCCTGCCACTCATCTCCCTTTTCATTCAATGAATCCAGCCATTCTTCCGGCCATGGTTTACTGACTGCAAAGCGATACAGCTTTTCGATAAACTCCGATATGCTTCTATCTCCTTGGTATTTGCAAAGGCATCTGAAAGTTCAATAAAAGTCTCTCACCCCGCATCATACACTCACTCTTTCCAAAGCTCCTCCATCGTGTCGGCTTCTTAAAAGTGATATTTCACCTCATCAGCCACACTGAATGCCGGATCTATATCTATTTTGTCTATATTTTCCTTCAGTATTGAAAGGCAAAAGCTGTCGGTGGTCATTATCTTTGCTGATGATAGAAGTATTGACTGTTCCTTAAGTCTTTTAAATTCTTTGAATCATTATCATGCTTTTTCCATTTCCTTTAAAAAGCGCATTATAAATTTTCTCCTTCATGGAAGTACTGCATACTCTGGTAAATGTCATCACCAAAAAGAGAATCCACATCTATGGGGTTTTCACTGTCTGTAATCTTTTTATAATTCTTTTCGACCAGTACTGCGGTCTTTCCGCTTCCGGCCGCTGCAGATACCAATATACTGCCCTTTTTTATATCTATTGACGCCTGTTGTGCCTCAGTCCACATTTTTTTCACTCTCCATCTTTTTCCAAATTTCATCATCTTTTATAGGTGTCAAGCTGTTGTATGAGAATCCTTCTATTCCCTCATCAAAACCGCATATGGCGGTATATGGACAGTAATCGCATTTTGCCAAGCCTCTCCTTAATGACGGTTTTATACTTATCTCACCGCTTAAGATATTTTCAGCCGTATCCTTCGCCTTTTGTCTTACATACTCCCTAAGGAAATTTATTCTTTTTGTACTTGCTACACTTGCAGATTTTGCAAAGCTTCCGTCCTTTTTGGTGGAAACGGGTATTACATCACTCTCGGTTACAAAACTTCTGTCCAGATTTTTTATTATATCAAGATCCGTATTTACTATTCCGCTCGGCTTAAGCTTATTTAAAACGGCATTCTCATTTTTTGCCTCATCTCTGGTAAGGAAAGGTGTATCTATATGATAATAGAAAAATGCTGCAGGTAATATCTCTTTACCCGATCTTGAGAGCTGCTCCATTACAGCATCAAGGTATATAACCAGCTGCAATGCTCTTCCATAATATGGCATATCTGTTTCCCATTTCGTATTTCCGGTCTTATAATCTATTATCTTAACAAGTGTCTTTCCGTCCGTATCACAGGTATCCACCCTGTCGATCTTTCCTCTCAGATACATTTTTGCACCGTTTTTCAAGTCAATATTTAGGGCTTCAATATTGTCCTTTTCTACAAAAACTCTTTCAAAATCAAACGGCTTAAAGTTTCCGGCAGCAAGTTGCTTTGCCAGTACAAGCATTGTAAGCTTTGTCATTCTTACTATCTTTTCAAGCTGAAACTTTGACTTTTTGCTCTCTTCAAAGATATTACTTTTCTCTGATGCCATGCTTTCCTTTACAGCTTCATCCACAAGAGAGTAAAGTTCTGTCTCGTCCATATTTGCAACAGTTTTCTTTCTTGCTTTGGCATATCTGAAGCATCTTTCAAGCATCTCATGTACCAAAGTACCTATATCGGAAGCCTTGAATGAATGTACCTGTCTTTCTTCCACTCCCAAACCGTAGCTGATAAAATGCTCAAAAGGACAGCCGTTATAGTTTTCAAGCCTTGTTACACTTACACGAAGCTCCTCACCGAACAATTCCCTTGCGGCACTTTCTCCAATACCCGAGTCACGGTATATGTACATAGCGAAAGTTGTAAGCTTTCTGATAAATTCCTTATCAAAAAATGTAGCTACATACCTTAAAAAGTCCTCGTCAACATTCTCCTTCGCTCTCAGTTTTCTAAGATTGTCGGTCAAATATTCCTCGGCTTCAAATCTTGAGTATATTTCAGTCTCTTTTTGATTCTTTATTTCAATATTCGGGAAAAATATTCCTTTATCATATTTATAAGTATTGACGGCCTGCAACCTCACCGTCAAAATCCATACCTGTAAGACTTACAAAGAGCTTGTTTGAAGGCTTTGTAAGCACCTGATATAAATAAAATCTTCCTGTATACAAATCTTCTCTGACAGTATCCGAAAGATTAAATCCGATAGATTTAAGTTCTCTTTTTCCCTGTCATTTATAAGTCCGCCCGCATCCTTTACTGTGGGCAGGGAACCGTCATTTGCTCCACATACAAATAATGCCTTTATACTGCCAAGTCTCGTTCTTTTTAAATCACCTATAACAACCCTGTCAACTCTGTCAGGTATCATACCGAGCTTTATCTCTTCAAAGCCTGTATGCAAAAGATCTGAAAGCTCCTTTTTTGTTATACTCTCACCTTCAAGTATCAGCTCAAGCCTTTCAAAAAGACTTAGCACCTCATCAAGTACACCCTCATATTCTCTGGCTCTTTTTATATCATTACAAAATTCAAGCTCATTTTTTACATTCTCAAGCTTTTCCTCTATCCCCAGCTCATCAAATATTTTTCTGAAGGCATCACATACATCCTTTATATTTATTTTACTCTTACTCATCGCCTTATAAAGAGGAGAAATCTTTTCAAGCGCCGTATTTTTAAACTCATTTATCTCTTCAAGCTCAGTCTCTGAAAAACTCTTCGGCAAATATGTAAAATCTGTATGCAGCCTTTTATATCCTCTTATCCCGGTTTCAAGCAGATAATTATCAAGTAATGATACCATTCTGTAGTCAAAGTCCAAAAGACCGAGTCTTAAAAACCTGTTGACCGCATCATATGAAAAGTTATCGCTTATCAGAGCAATAAAAGCATTTATAAGTTCCACCAGTTCATTATTGTTTATATCCATCTTCTCATCAAGATAGTACGGGATTTCAAGCTGATGGAATCTGTTGGCAAGCGAGTTTGATACACCTTCCAAATCTCCGTATATTATCGCAATATCTCTGTATCTGTAGCCCTCATCCTTTACAAGTTTTAATATCTTATTTGCCACATAATCTATCTCATCAAGCGGATTTAGCAGGTGATTTATCTCGATATCTGAAACCTCTTTTGCTCTCTTACCGTCATATCTTAAAAAATGCTCTTCAAAAAAGTAAAGATCCTTTGAATTTTTAAACCTGTGTACTTCACCTGTATTTAAATTTATATCAGGCAGTCTTTTGATATCACATCTTTTAGCCATATCATTGATTTGAGAAATCATCTTTGTACTTATAAAAAACAAATCACTTTCAGATGACTTTATATCAGGATTTATGTTCTTTCCCAAAGTTATTGAAAATCTCACTTCTTTTGCAACCTTCATCAGATTTTCAACTATGCGGTTTTGTATCGGAGTAAATCCGGTATAACCGTCAAATAGTATAACCGCATCCTTTAGCAATTCACTGTTTTCAATATTTTGATTTAGTATATCAAGTACCTGTTCATTGGTAAAATATTTCCCTGCTATATATTCTCCAAAACCCTTTTTCAGCTTATAAATATCTTCAAGTTTTATTTTTAATAAGGAGTTTACTTCATTATTTTCCTGTCGCTTTTTTATAAATTTATCGCTTATATCATATTGCATAAACTCTGATATAAGTGATTTGATATTGTCTATAAAGCCTGCTTTTTGAAACTGCTTTCTTCCATGCCTTTAACTCTACCTGATTTGCTATCTTTCTAAGTATAAGTGCCTTATCAAGCTCATCTAAAAGCTTAGGATTTTCTATATCCAGTTCTTCAAAAATTCTGTATGCAAGTCTGTTAAAGCTTAATACATCTATATTATTGCTTGCATGACTTGGATGCATCTGCACTATATCTTTTTGAGTCTGCATTGTGAACTGCTCAGGTACAATAATAAAATATCTTTTTTCCCTGTTCTTTATAGACTCATTTATAATATCGCTAAAAGCTCTATAGGTTTTTCCTGCACCCGATGCTCCAAAATAAAATCTGTATCCCATATTTCTCCTAAAAATGGCAGCTTCCATAGGAAACTGCCATCCATTGTTATGTATGAGGTAAACCCTCAGTCAATACCACATTATTGCAACTTCTTTGCAATCTCATGTATAAATTCTTCACTGTTTAAAACTTGTATATTCTCTAAGCTTGAAATCGCACCGAGATCACCTGTCATCTTACCTGACTCTATGGTGTCAAGAGTTGCCTTTTCAAGTCTGTTTGCAAAATTCACCAAATCAGGAAGATTATCAAGCTCTCCCCTCTTTCTTAGCGCACCGCTCCAAGCAAAGATGGTAGCCACCGAATTTGAAGAAGTACTCTCACCCTTCAAATATTTATAATAATGTCTTTGAACCGTACCATGTGCCGCCTCATACTCATAACATCCGTCAGGTGAAACAAGTACAGAGGTCATCATTGCAAGAGATCCGAATGCGGATGAGAGCATATCGCTCATTACATCTCCGTCATAGTTTTTACATGCCCAGATAAATCCGCCCTCGGATTTCATAACTCTGGCAACCGCATCATCTATAAGAGTGTAGAAGTATGTGATATTGGCCTCTTCAAACTTCTGCTTATATTCCTTTTCATATATCTCCTCAAAGATATCCTTAAAGGTATGATCATACTGCTTTGATATGGTATCCTTTGTAGCAAACCAAAGATCCTCTTTCTGACTCAAAGCATATTCAAAACAGGCTCTTGCAAAGCTTTCAATAGAAGCATCCAGATTGTGAACTCCCTGTGCAATACCGGCAGCTTTAAATTCATGTACAAGACTTCTCTTTTCATTACCATTGCTGTCTGTATATACCAGCTCCACCTTGCCCGGTCCGTCAATAATCATCTCAGTATTTTTGTATACATCACCATATGCATGACGTGCAATGGTAATAGGCTTTTTCCATGTTCTGACATTAGGCTCAATACCCTTTACCAATATAGGCTTTCTAAACACTGTTCCGTCTAAAATAGCTCTGATAGTACCGTTTGGAGATTTCCACATCTCCTTTAAGTCATATTCCTTAACTCTTGCGGCATTCGGGGTGATGGTAGCACATTTTACAGCTACTCCAAGTCTTTTTGTAGCATTGGCCGACTCCACAGTTACCTTATCGTCCGTTTCATCTCTGTGCTTTAATCCCAAGTCATAATATTCACTCTTCAAATCTACAAATGGAAGAATAAGCTCATCCTTAATCATCTTCCACAGAATCCTTGTCATCTCATCTCCATCCATCTCAACAAGTGGAGTAATCATCTGTATCTTCGCCATATTTACCTCTGATTCTATAAACTTTTATTTTTTAGGTACTATCTCTATCCAATATCCGTCCGGATCACTTATAAAATATATTCCCATACCCGGATTCTCATAGCATATTACGCCAAGCTTTTCATGTAATGCATGAGCCGCTTCCATATCATCTGTTTCAAGTGCAAGATGATATTCAAGCTCTCCTAAATTATATGGCTCTTTTCTGTCTCTCAAATATGTAAGTTCAAGCTGAAATCCTGTTTCCTTATCTCCAAGATAAACCAAAGTGAATGATCCGTCTGCTGCTTCCTTTGTTCTTACAGGCTCAAGACCAAGCGCTTTCTTATAAAACTTCAAACTTCTCTCTAAATCAAGTACATTAAAATTAAAATGTGCAAATGAAAATTTCATTTTTATCCCTTTCATTACAATATACACCCTGTATATTCTACAGGGTGTAATATTTTTAACCTTTTATAACTTCTTTTCCACCCATATAAGGTCTGAGTGCTACCGGTATTCTTATGCTTCCGTCTTCATTGAGATTGTTCTCAAGGAATGCGATAAGCATACGAGGTGGTGCAACCACTGTATTATTAAGTGTGTGTGCAAAAATATTTATTTCCGTTTTTCGTCTTTTACCTGATTCTAAGTCTTCACTCTGTGCATCTCCAAGATTTGGAGCAGCCTTCCCACCTCAAAGTACTTCTTCTGTCTTGGTGACCATGCCTCTACGTCACATGATTTCACCTTAAGATCTGCAAGATCTCCCGAACAACACTCAAGTGTTCTTACAGGTACATCAAGAGATCTGAAAAGATCAACAGTATTCTGCCATAATTTCTCATACCACATCTTTGACTCTTCAGGCTTGCAGACAACTATCATTTCCTGCTTCTCAAACTGGTGTATACGATAAACACCTCTCTCCTCAATACCATGTGCTCCCTTTTTCTTTTTCTGAAACATGGTGAATAAGATGTAAGCGAGTATGGCAACTTAGCCTCATCATTTAATGTATCAATAAATTTTCCGATCATAGAGTGCTCACTTGTACCGATAAGATAAAGGTCTTCTCCCTCAATCTTGTACATCATTGCATCCATCTCGGCAAAGCTCATTACACCTGTAACCACTTCGGATCTGATCATGAAAGGAGGTACACAGTATGTAAATCCTCTCTCAATCATAAAATCTCTTGCATAAGATATTACAGCTGAATGAAGTCTGGCAATATCTCCCATAAGATAGTAGAATCCGTTTCCTGCAACCTTTCTTGCGCTGTCAAGATCGATACCGTTAAGTTTTTCCATGATATCTGTATGATAAGGTATTTCAAACTCAGGTACAAAAGGCTCTCCGAATTTCTCGATTTCCACGTTCTCACTGTCATCCTTACCTATCGGTACACTAGGATCAATGATATTTGGAATGGTCATCATGATTTTCTTTACTTTTTCTTCAAGTTCAGCCTCAAACGGCTCCAAACCTGCCAATGTCTCACCGATACTTGCTACAGATGCCTTTACCTGCTCTGCTTCTTCCTTTTTGCCCTGCGCCATCAAAGCACCGATCTCTTTTGAGATCTTGTTTCTCTTTGATCTGAGTTCATCAGCCTCAGCCTTTGTCTTTCTAAGCTTTTCGTCAAGTTCTATAACTTCGTCAACCATCGGAAGTTTAAAATCCTGAAATTTGTTTTTTATATTCTGTCTTACAATATCCGGATTTTCTCTTAAAAATTTAATATCAATCATGGCTTCCCCTTTTTCTCTATATCTAAATATTTAGACGATATCTTTTGATATCTTACATAGAGAAAAGTATACATCAAATGAGCTTTTATGTCTATTCCAAGTTGGTATTGAGTTACACGCAATATCGGCTTGATAAACCTTTTTCGGTATTGTATTATTCATTTATTATAAATAAACGGAGGTTTTCATGGATACACTAAAAGAATTCCAAAGAATCATGACTACACAGACTGACCTTGCTTTGTCAACCGTCGGAACAGACGGTAATCCAAATGTCAGAATAGTCAACTATTATTTTAATCCTAAAAATAATATCATATACTTTGCAAACCTTTAAAGATAATAAAAAGTACAAGAAATAGATCAAAAATCGAAATGTAGCTTTTTACAACAATCCCCACAAATGGCAATGAACATATAAAGGCAAGAGGAATTGCCGTAAGAAGCAAGCAAACTGTTTTTGATTTGGCAGATTGCTTTTGTAACAAGATACCCGATTACAAAAACACGATAGAACATGCAGGAAATTTATTGTTATTATATGAAATACACTTTTAAAAACAGCTACTGTTACTTTAGATTTATCCAATATTCAAACGATTACGTTATAAAAGAGGGCTGACTGTCAGCCCCTTTTTTTACTATTCTACATATTTACTTATATAAGCATAAAATATTTATTATTACTCCAAATTGCTTCAAACTGTCGCTGACTTGGTACTCGTATAACTTTGTACGGTTGCTTATTATTTTATTGTACATCTCATTGCCGTCTATAAAACCTCTTGTCGTATCGTAGGTATTTGGAAGAGTTGTGTAGTTAAGGAAAACACTTGTATTATTGGCTGCGGTAAAATCATTATCACTTAATTTCATTATATAGGTATATTCTACCGGATAATAAATTGTGTAGTAGGAAATTTACCGTTTGCGTCCGACAAATTAGCCTTTAAACACTACAAAGTATACATTTGTACCGTTAAACTGACGCTTGTCATCTGAGGTATACTGTAAATACTCTCCGGCAAATTCAATATCGCTTACCTGCATGTTCGGCTTATAATCTTTTGCAATATATGCGTCCAAAGTTACTCTTGCCTCATCCTGCAATGCTTTTCTGTATTCGTCGGTCATATCTTCAAGTTTGTGTACATATGACTGCTCCTTGAACTTTTCAAAACCGTCTCCGGCTTCTATGACTGTATTCTTATAGTTGCTGTTATAAAGCTCACTTGGGAACTTAAATCCCTTTGTATCACTGTTATCTCCGACTCCATAGGATTTGCCGACCAACTCCGGACCTGTCTTATAGCTTACCTTATCACTAAGCATTAGTGTCCTAAATGCCACAGGATAGTACATCTTTGTAGTCACATATTTATGTTCCACACTTGTAAGTACTCTGCTGTAAATGATGTATAATACATTGTATCCGTCCACATTTGTTTTGAAAAGATAGCCTTCATACTTCAAGTCTGAAAGTGTAGTACCCTCACCATACGCACTGTCTGTATATTCTTTTATAGCCTCTGTTGCTTTATCATTTGCTTCTTTTATAAAATCTTCCGGAAACTCACTGTATTTTGTTACATAAGTTTCAAGTCCCGATACGGTGTAACTTTCGCTCATTTTCTCAGGTACTCTTCCATATCTTGTTGCCAAGAAGCTGATTTCATCTTCATTAAGATCAAGACTTATTGTCACTACATCATCGTTTTTCAGGTTATCATGCTTATCAATTTTAAACTTGCCTTTATGTATTATATCGTCACCACTATAAGTAAACTTAGCTTCTCCCTCCGGTGCAATCCCTGAAAACTCCACCTTTATATCTTTGAAAGGATCAAACTTTCCCAAGCTCATATAAGTTTGATATTGAATATTCTCCATTCTTATACTTTAACTTATAATTTATACCCTTGGCTTTTTCATCATCCACCGTCCAGGTATACTTAACCTTTTCGCCATTGCTTAACTTTTCAGTCTTTTCAAGTTCTACTCCCGATACGGCATCATGAAGTACATACACAGGCTCAAAAGCATAGGTCAAAACACCGTACTCTTTTTTACCCTTGCTGCTGTACTTTATCTTTTTACCATAATCCTTTTCAAGCTTTTCCCAGTCAATATTTATACTTGCCTGTCCATAACCGTCATATCCGCTAGACTCAAAAGTGATATATTTGTTCAAATCAATAACTTTACTTGAATTCATAGCCAAAACAGCTATCAGAATAATAAGAAACGCAGCCATAGCACCTGCTATACCGAATATAAGATTTTTCGGTAACTTTTTTTGACTGCCGGGGGTACTACCGGTATTAGATATCTTTGTTCCGGTATCATTTTGATTCTGCTTCATGTTCACGTCCTCCATGGTAACTCCACAACTCTCACAAACCTTTGCTCCGTCGATGTTCATAGAACCACATTTTTTACACTGCATGCCTAACCCTCCCGAGATATTTTATTGTTGCCAATACCTTAACATAAATTGTATTATTTTTCAATCTATTTTATTGCTATATGACAATAAAATATTTATCTAAATGTGAGTTTCTTCTATATTAAATGTAATTATTGTGTTTTTCTTAATCATTATTAAGGTTGATTTAATTCGTATTTTTTTGTATACTAGAGCATGGAGGTGTATCGAAGTGGTCATAACGAGCCTGACTCGAAATCAGGTTGTCACTTTTTCGTGGCACGAGAGTTCGAATCTCTTCGCCTCCGTGAAAGTCTCATATTGGTAGCTCTTACTTCAATATTGTGAAAAGCAAATTTAAGTAAGAGCTTCAATCATGTACAAAGCAAAAATGACCATACAAAAGTAAAAATACTTCTGTATGGTCGTTTTTTTGCTCCAATATCAAAATGGTATACGAAATTGCTGTTATATTTATTTTTTTATATCCAACTTAATTTCATTGTTCAATGATTTTTAAATATATATCTTCACCTTTATGTGCATTCAACAGTCTATTACTAATTATCTTACTTTGTATAATAACTTTATCTTCATTCTCAAGTTCACAGGTAAATATCTTAAAGTTAAATAGTTCTAACAATACATTGACACTAAAGTGATTATGGCTAATACATAAAAAAACCAAGTGTTACAAAAAAACACAAGAAATAGAAATTACCTGATCCCATTTTTGTAAAATCGAAAAGCAAATAATGGGAAGAATATATGACAATAAATATTCAGAAGTTATTGCCTTTATCTTCTGTAACCTCCTTTATCATACGCTTATCTAATCCGTCTTCTGAATTTGTAGCAAATACAAATAATACTACTATTATGGATACAATACCTACCAGTACAATAATAAAAACACTTATTATTTCTGTCCATAGATTCTCAGTATTCTCAAACATACTTTTTAATATCTATGAATATTATTGAAATCCCACAAAGGGAGATAAAAGAAGTAAAATAAAGACAGCTTGATACAATTTTTTTGACACTTATTATCCTCCTTATTCCCATTTTTTAGAACTTGAAACTTCCATAGGATTTTGATCAAATGGATCAACCATTCCCCTGCTACATAATATCTTAACTATCTTATCGGCAGCTCCCGGCTTACTCATATCAAACTTTATCTCCAAAAAGTGGAATATTGAAATTTATTGCTTACTATCGCTCTGATATTAGCATCTGTTAGTTTTTTTGCAAATATGATTCATTAAATGATACAAAACTTTTCTCGGATTATGTCCACGACTTTGCAACACTTCTAAATATCTCAGCTTCATTGAATATATTTAAATCTATAATATTTGTAATTTTCTTTTTCACAAATGGATTTATATGCTCTTTCCATATTAAATAAGTTTTTCTCCGGCAAGTGTTAACATATAAACTATATTATCTATAATAACAACATCTATCGTTTTTCTTAGCGAAATTACTTTGTCTGAAATTTCTTTGAATGTTCCATTTGAAAACCAATATTTATTACTTAATGATGTGATAGGGTTCTGCATTGAAATGAGCTTAACAGCCACATCTTCTCCACTAATAGAAATCACACCTTTAATTACATATGCTTGTGCTTGAAAACTCAAGTGGATTAAGCTCAGAAATCCGGATTTCCAATAGCTTCAATAAATAGCTGATATTCATTTGAAATAAGTTCACTATCTTTTTCTAATTTGTAAATAGTTTTATCTATTGTTGATCCATCATAATCAGTCACATTCTCAAACATATTTTCTAACCCTTTTTCTTGAGAACAATATCTAGCATTAATCTCAGTTAAAAAATTCATAAGTGTACCCTTTGGAGATAATGTAACCTCTCGTCCACAATATGACGTTCCATTTCTTCTTGAATTTTTTATTTGTAGAAGCTGTAGTGACCAGTCATCACGGGAATCTAAATTTTCAAATACACTTTTTATTTTACTTATTGACATACAAACCTCTGATTAATTATTTTTATTTCCATATGGAATGTTATCATCCGCAACCTGTTTAGTTCCTTTTGTAGAAACAGAATAGGTAAAATGAATAACACTATTTTCAGATTTAGCCTCTGAATGCTCCTCAAAGTTTTCTACCTGCTCCATTACCTTATTAAAAACTTCCGGGCTATACTGTGGCGGATAGCCATTCTTAATCAGACAAATCTTTATATCAAGCTTTAATTGATTACGAACATTCTGGTTATTAAGCCAGTCTGCAAATGAGGACTTCGTATCTATAATTTCCTTAACTTTTTTGGCAAGAGATTTACATTTATCATTAATCAAAACTCCATCAACCTCTTTGTCTTCACCATATTCAAAATTATGTTGGTCACGAAGAGCAATCAGAATATCATAGAATGCCTTTTCTTCAAAAGTTAATCCTATCTTACGGAAACTTTCTCTATCTTCATTCATTTGACGAAGGATTTCTAAAGGCTTGCTTAGTTGCAGCCTTGATAATATCTTCTGACGCTGTTTCCTGAGTTACTCCTGCCTCTTCGGCAGTAAGGTGCTTTCTTCTTTCATGATATTCAGCAATGGTCTTTTCCAGCATTTCTTTAAAAGACTTTGCAGCTAACTGATTAACTTTACTATACTCTTTAATCTGCTTTCGAAGCATTTTGATAAGCAATTCCAGCTTTGTTGCCGGCATTTTCACATCAGATAACTTCTCAAAATATTCCGGAGAGAAGATATCTTCTTCCTCACCGCTTTCAAGAACACTTTCTACCTGATTGTATTTCAACGCTTCTTCAACCATTTTTGAAACCACACGGTTCATGGTATCCGCATCGACATCACTTGTTCCACTCATTTTACGTACAAAGCCGGCAATAGCCATAAAACACTGAGCGAGAGCAGATTCTTCTTCTCCCAGATTACCTGAAGGTTGACAAATATCATAGGCACCTCTCATTCTCTTAACCGTTTTTAAAAAATATGTCATAAAAGAAACCTGATTATTTTTTACAGCTCCTTCCATATGCAAAATCTCCGTGGAAGCAAAAACATACTCAGCCGCTTTGGAAAGTAATTTATATCTTTCAAACGGATTACAATCAGGGTTCAAGAAGGGAGCCAAATTATAATCACTAAACAACGATTTAAGTACTTCTAGTTCTTCTCTAAAGACAGAGGTAGCTTGCTCAACATCATCTGATGTCGGTGCAACAGAAGTATCTCCACCATAAATCTTCATGGCTTCACGCATATTATTACGAATACCTATGTAGTCGATAATCATGCCATAATCCTTGCCGGGGTATTTTCTATTCACGCGGCTAATTGTCTGAATCAGCAAGTGTTTCTTTAAAGGTTTATCATTGTATAAATAGGTAAGTGACGGAACATCAAACCCTGTAATCCACATATCCACTACAATCACAATACGAAAGTTAGATTTTTCCTTCTTAAAAGATATATCTAATTCTTCAGAACGTTTGTCATTTTTCACTCCTCCAAGATAGTTATACATCTCGGATTCATCATTGCTACCTACACTGGACACCATAGCAATAAACGGCATAGGTTTTAATGCTTTCAATTCCTCATCTGTTACCTTAACTCCCTCCGGCGATTTCTTTTCTTGAAGCCATTCAGGATATTTTTCCTTGAATTTCAAAAGAAGGGAATACGCAATCTTTCTACTTGAGCATACAATCATTGCTTTTTGAACTCTATCCGGATCAGCATCACAAGATGCCGTATAATGGTCATGAATATCAGCAGCAAGTCTTTCCAATCTTGACGGTTCTGCGAGTATTACTTCAATAGAACTCATAGCCCGTTTACTTGCTTCAATATCATCATATGTTGCTCCATCATCAGCACATAGTTTATAGTAATCTTCAATTTCCTTAGCTTTTTTCGTATCCAACAATACCTTTGCAATGCGAGGATGATACTTAATAGAAACGGTAAGACCGTCTGCAACTGCTTGATCCATTGTATATCTATCAATTTCATCACCGAAGGTCTGATAAGTTTCAGCAATAGGTGTTCCTGTGAAGCCTACAAAAGTTGCATGTGGAAATGCTTCTTTCAGTACCTTTGCATATGGTTTTGATACCATTGCTTTCATGTTTTCATCTGTATCCTTGCTAAACTGTATCTTTTTAGAATGTTCAAGTTGTGTTCTGTGTGCTTCATCAGAGAAACATATAATATTCTTACGATCATTAATCAGACCGATTTTATCCTCTTCTCTGTCACAGAACTTCTGAATAGTACAAATATAAAATCCGCCGCTCTGTCTTGCACCAATTTCCTGCCTTAACTGTGCTCGATTTTTTACGACAGACACTTCCCCAAGATTTAAAAAATCTTTACTCTTGGTGAATAGCTTTGCCCCTTGTTTTTGTAATTCCTCTCGATCTACAATCAGAATAATTGTGGGTGAACCGATTTCCGGAATGTTAGAGCATCTAAGAGCAAGCTGTCGGGCAAGGAAAGCCATGGTATATGTTTTACCGCATCCTGTTGCACCAAAATATGTTCCACCTTTACCACTTTTAGTAACGACAGAATTGGCTATGCTCTGTTTCAAAAGCTTGGACGCAAAAAACTGGGGATATCTACATACTATTTCCACTTCCGCACTGTCATAAATGCTGTCTTGAAAATAAATATAATCTCTAAAAATTTCTAAAAATCTCTCCGGTGAATACACACCCTTAATCATTGTTTCTGTCTCTGCAAATGGCAAGGTCGAAACTTGGTCACCGTCATTCACACGCCTCCAAGCATAAAAATGCTCATAAGGTGTACGCACCGTTCCAAGTCTTGTTTTAACTCCGTCTGAGATACAAGCCAATGGGCAGTAGTGTAATAAATGCGGAATATCCCTCCAATAACGAATAGTAATCTGCTCCCAAGCATCGTAAACTGTTGCATGAGCATCGGCAGGATTTTTCAGTTCTATGACACACAACGGCATCCCATTTACAAACAACAGCACATCCGGTCTGCGATTCTCCTTTTGTCTGTTATTTGTATACTCAACCGTAAACTGATTAACTACTCTAAAGATATTATTAGCGGGATTCTCAAAATCTATAAGTGATACCATTTTTGCCGTACCGTCTTGCAATGTAAACTGAATACCGTCAACCATCCATCCATAAACCTTATGTAATGTAGCAAAATCACTCTCTGCACCAACAAGACGAACATTATCAAAAATCTTTATAACCTCATCCTTTGTAAGTTCAGGATTTGTATCAGAGATAAACTTTTGGAAATCGTCAGCAATCAATACATCTCTTTTATTTATACGTTGTATATTATTGCCTGAGATATACTCCCAACCTTCCACTTCCAAAAATCCTATAAAGGCATACTCATATTCAGACTCACAGTAGTGACCGTTATACTCCTTTAGCTTTGCCATAGACTACACCTTTGTTTTCCTTCCTTCTTCAATAGATCCCTTAATTAAAATAGGACAAATATCTTTTATTTGCGCTTTAAGCTTTGCGTTGATTTCTTTTCTTTCTTTATAAACTTTATAAATATCTACTATCGCTTTTTGAGTTGTTAAAGATGGTATTGGTATTTTTACATTTTTCATATCTTCAAAAGAAAAATTCTCTCTCGCTGATCCCCATGAGTGAAACCTTGCATATCTATCGAACTCCTGTCTCGATAACCACATTGCTAAATACTCTGGTAACAGTCTTCTTCTATCTACACTAAATACTTCATAAATTGGTGATACGACTAAATCTTGTTTAAACGTATTTAATGCAAACGCCAACACTTTCCACGTATCAGTTGTAGGTACAAATGAAAAATCTCCATGATTAACTATTTTATAATTACCCAATTCATCTCTGTTTACACGGCTTTGTGGTTCACGAAACTCTTTTTTAGTACTTAAGCCCATAACAAAATCAATAGTCTTATTATTGTTCCGTTCATTCTTTTGTATAATGTAATTTCCAATTGCCTCACTAATCATCTCTCTTCTCAAATCCTCTATATAAGCATCACATACAAGTTTCAAATCTTCCAATCCACGCTCATAGCTTTGTTGATTTGATAGCATGGCATTGTAGACATCAACATATTTTTGCTGTGTTTCAATATCCGGTAATGTAAAATCTACTAATTGTATGTCTTCCCAGTTAAAGAATTCCGTAGAACTTCCCCACGAATTGGTTATGACAAATCTATCAAACTCAGGTCGATTAAAAAACATATATAGCCATCTGGAGCTTAATGCATTTTTACATTCATCACGAACGCAAAACACAACATAGTCTTCTGTGCATATAACCGGTTGTTCTCCATCGTTATATGCAATACTAAATTTAGATCCATTTCTTGAAGTTCTATGATTAAAAACAAAATCTCCCGGATAAACAATTTGAAATTTACTTAAATCTCGACCATTTAGATCTGCCTTTGTTGGCATCATCTGCTTTTGATTGTTAACACCTCTAACATCATCCATTCCAAATAATAGATCTGTGTTTATATTTGAGCGCAGTTCTAAAAATATTCCAAGTTTATATTTAGTCAATCCCATAACCAATTCCCCTAAATGCATCTTCCAGCATCTGCTGCGATTGCTTTTCTTGCTTCATTATTTCTTTCATCTCTGCTTGAATGCGCATCATTTCCTTCTCGTAATCAATCTCTAAATCATGGTCAATGAACTCAATATATTTACTTGGTGTAAGTGCCCATCCTTTTTCTTCAATCTCACTGATTCCAACACTGCGGTAAAGTTCAGGCTCTTCGTATTTTGTACCATTTGTACCTTCACACTGCCAGGTATGATAGATATCAGAGGCACGCTCGATTTGTTCACTAACCAAGCGAACCTTCTTTTTATTCTCCCCCTTAACAGCATTTTCACTCCACTGGCGTAAATCCATAAACAGGATTTCATGCTCACGATTACGGAGATTTCTACCGTGATATTTTCCGCCTTTTTTGTTCTGATTCAAAATCCAAAGTGTTACACTGATGTCTGTAGTTATAAATAATTCTCTGGGAAGAACGACAATAGCTTCAATCTTATCATTCTGTATCAATCTTTTACGAATTTCCAATGTATCGCTATCATTCAATGCGCCATTCGCAAGCAGAAAACCTGCCACACCATCGGAAGTCTTTTAAGTGAGAGAGAATATGCTAAAATCCAAGCATAGTTTGCATTGCTTTCCGGAGGTGTAACATAATCTGCCCATCTCTGATCAGTCTTTAAATTTTCATCATACCAGCCCTTCAGGTTGAAAGGCGGATTTGCCATGATGTAATTGAAAGACAATCCTTTATGTAAATCATGCGTAAAGGATGAGTCACTTTCTCCACCAAGATTATGACTGATACCACGTAGTGCCAGATTCATTTTAGCAAGACGATATGTTGCAGGTTCCTTTTCCTGTCCATAGATATTAATGCTGTTAAGGTTTCCTTGTTTTGATTTTACCAGTTCTGCACTCTGAATGAACATACCACCGGAACCGCAAGCAGGGTCATAAAGAGTACCTTCAAAAGGCTCAATCATAGCTGCTATAAGTTGAACTACGTCATGAGGGGTATAGAACTCACCTTCTTCCTTCGTTGCATTTACTGCAAACTCCTTAAGGAAATATTCGTATACGTATCCAATCAAATCCTTTTCAGCTCCAAATGCCTTATGACTGATTTTATTTACCTCATCAACAATCTTTTTAATATCATTAGGCGCTAAATTTCTGGTAGTAAATGTACCCTTGATAAAGCAGCCTTTAAGCTGAGTATCTTCCTCTTCAAGCCTTACCAGCGCCGTATCCAGTGCAACATTAAGTTTTGGTGCAGGGGTATTGATGATTGTTGACCATCTCGCTTCCAAGGGAATGTTATATGTTCCATCTGCAAAAGTAGCATCATCAAAAAATGCAGCCCTGATATTTTCATCATCCGGGTCAAGTCCTTGCTCAATCAGAGTTTTACGAAGAGCTTCTATACCATCTTCATATTTTTCTCCGATAAATCTCAAGAATACAAGAGTGAGCATCATGTCTCTCTTTTCAAAAAAACGAACCTGAATTACGTGCAAAGACGCAAATAATCTCTACAATTAAATAGAATATTATCTATATTTAACGTTTTTTCATCAGTTTTTCTTTTTAGCCATTGTTTTTACTTATCCTTTCAATATCAGTGACATAAAATAATTATAGCATAATTTATAATTTGTTATATCTTCATCTTTTGAAACTTTTTTTATGTATTTGATATTCACTTCAACAAAGAAAAAAACGGCATAACATACAATATTATGTATATTATGCCAAATTACTAATATTTAAAATCATATAAATCAGAGCTTTATCAAGTTAAATCTCCATATATTATTTTTCCCCATATACTGGGTCGCTATTCTGTTTTCCGGATGTACATCGCTCATATATATTACCGCTAAGAATATCCATTCTAAGGGCTTCATCATGATATATATAATATCTGCAATCCATTTACTCTTTATAAGCCTTGCAATAGGGAAGCCGTAGCGATCATATATTCCTCTTACAAGTTTGTGGAAGCATGGAGTTTTCTCCTCTAAAATCTGTTCAAAGGCATTGGCTATACAGAGTTGTCTGTTTACTATAACCTCATGACCATGACGGATTCCTTTTCTTACAGGCTTTACAATCTTTTTATGCCCTCCTGCCGCTACGGTGCAAAGGTAATGCTCATCATATTCGATATTTTGAGGTGCTTCCTTTAGTGACAATGTCCAATCTGCAGTTTCGGTCCATGCTTTTATAACAGAATCAGGTGCCTGACCGAAAAGCAGCAGTATTCCTATTATTATTCCAAGTAAAGGAAACATAAAGATAATTGCATATATAGGCCAAAGTTTTGAGTTTGACAGTATTTTATCTGCAAAATTTAAAAGCGGATTGCATTGTATTTTTGTTCTCTCCATTTCATATTCCTGCCATTCATGAACCTTTGAAATCACTGTTCTTGCAACAATGCAGATAATACAAATAGGGTAAACAAGCAGATACAAATCAAGCAAATTGTCACCCGATAAATCACCTTTAAAAACCTGTACTGTAAAAACAATAACTTCAATTACCCAAAGATACATTGCAGACATTGAAATAATCGCCATCAAAGGTGGTATTTTCTTTAATGGCCTAACTCTCAGATACAAGTACCCCGCAATACCTATTATAAAAATAAAAGTAATTGTGGGGGCCGCTTCTGAAAAAATCGGTGTATGCATTTCCAGATTCTTTAGCTGTACACTCCAGTCAGAATCTGTGACATATTTTCCTTCTGTAAGGTACAAGAATTCCAATATCAAGCCATACCATATAGCCACCTGATCAAATCTGATAAAAGGTTTTAAAAGATGCTTATTTGCCTCCAGATATAAAAGTATAATATGATACCCCGTCAAAACTATCGGGTACACCAATATTATAGATACAAAGAAACTCCACATAATTAAGCCCGGTATAAATTCCTGTAAACTAAGCCTATTTAAACCATAGACATATGATCTTAAAGACTCCGCCAACTGATACATTACAAAAAGTATCATTGCGATTATGTAACTTATACCCATGCTTGATATTAACGAAATTCTAAAAAGATATTTTTTCATCTATCTACAACCTTTCTGTTATTACAGCTTATATAGTACCTTGTAATTAATCGCATCTTCCTATAATTGTTCCTCCACCAAGCACAAGTCCGCTCTCATCATATAAGACTACCGCCTGCCCGGGTGTGATAGCTCTTACCTTTTCATCAAAGTCTATTCTTATCCTGTCTTCTCCAAGCACCTTGACTGTACAGTGTTCGCCCTTATGTGAATATCTTATTTTTCCTATAGCTCTCATGCCGTCAAAAAAGCTTTCCACCGCCATTGCATTAAGATTATTTGCCTCCAGACTGTATCCGAAAACATCATCATTTTCACCTATTACAACTTCATTTGTTTCAGGTCTTATCTCGGTAACAAATATGGGATGCCCCAGCGCTATACCAAGTCCTTTTCTCTGCCCGATGGTATAATGCAGTATTCCCTTATGCTTCCCAAGTATCTCTCCGTCCGCAGTTACAAAATTTCCCTCAGGCATTTTTTTGCCTATTTCATTTTCTACAAATGAGGCGTAGTCATTATCTGAAACAAAGCATATCTCCTGACTGTCAGGCTTATTTGCCACTCTAAGATTAAACTTTTTTTGCAATCTCTCTTATTTCATCTTTTTCATAATCTCCTACAGGCATCAATGTCTTTGAGAGCTGATCCTGAGTAAGATTATAAAGTGCATAGGTCTGATCCTTGGCACTTGTTTTGGACATTCTGAGTGCATATCTTCCATTTTCCAGCTTTTCTATTCTGGCATAATGACCTGTGGCAATATAATCAGCTCCAAGCATCATACTTCTCTCTAAAAGAGATTCCCATTTTTACATATCTGTTGCAGGCAATACATGGATTGGGTGTCCTTGCCTGTACATATTCATTCACAAAATAATCTATTACCTTATCTTTGAATTCATCTCTGAAGTTCATCACATAATATGGTATGCCGATATCTCTTGCCACTCTTCTGGCATCATCCACAGCTGAAAGTCCGCAACAACCTCCGCTTCCTGACATATCCTCTTCATCTTCACTTTGCCATATCTGCATGGTCACACCTGTGACATCATATCCGGCTTCTTTTTTTAAAAGATAGGGTCGCCACTGAGGAGTCTACTCCACCGGACATACCTACCACTACTTTTTTCTTTTCCATATATTCTCCGATTTTTTAAATTCCATGACAGACAGTATATCATATACTTAATTGATTTGTATTAATATACTATAAAGTTTTCGGATCAAGACAATGCCAAATCTCTGACCATATTTCTTTTTTTCATATATCCTGTCAATATCTTCTTTTTGTATATAAGTGATCTCTGCGCCGGAGAAAATATCATCGGGAAACAGTTTAAAATATTCATGTAAAAAATTCAAATACATAAAAGCTCTGTCTCCGTAACCTTCAATATATATGTATCTGTAGTAATCCGTCTTTTGTCCTGAAGCATCTTCTACTGTATAATTTGAAAATCCATCTTTTATTATATGTACATACATAACTGCCCATGAAGAAGCGTCATCCAAATACCATCTTCCATCATCATCGTAACCGGGTTTATTTATGGAAAACGTATAATAATCACCATAATCACTCAAAAATTCATTGGTAAATCCTCGCGACATCAGTATGTTTACAATATCTTTTATATCTCTACAACAATTATCACCTTTTTCTTCTTAATATTTCCTACATCTCCTGCCATTCTACCGACTTAAAATTGCTCTCTCTCTTTCTTTAAATATCCATTTTTTTCATTTTTTTATCTTTATTATTAAATATTTCATCAATCTGTGCTTTTTGTAAAAGAAACAGCCGTTATCAATATAGAAAATATCCTCCGGAAACTTATTTAAATAGTTATGTACTATTTCAAGCACCTGCATCTCTTTTTCCGATAAGATCGGTAATCCTAAAATACGTTTCAAAGCTCATCTGCATTATTTCATCTGTAGGGATATCTGTCATCTGAGTGTTACAGTATATTTCAATCACCCTGTCATCGTCATAATAAAAAAATAATCGTCTCTATTAAATTTTTGTATATAATATATTATAACTTTCTCTTTTTAACAGTAACAGTATTTCTTCTATTCATTTTCCTCAATATTTGTGCCATTCTGTAAGGAATACCCTGCTTTGATTTGAAGTCTTTTTTTCCGATTATTCTTCCCTCATATCTAAGTTCGACACCTTCTGTAATATTTTTTTAGAGTACAATGTCTTTAGCATACCTTTAGTAAAAGCCCCGATTGTCGTAAGACATATATTTATATAATAATCCATACTTCCTACGCTGTATGGTGATTTGTAAATCCAATTCTTATCAGGCTTTCCCTTATAAATACTGTCTATCATTGCTTTATTATAATATCTTCCATTGTCCACATAAAATATATCATTTGGATTCTCCTCTAAATATCTGTGCAACAATTCAAGAATAATCAGTTCTTTTCCATATATATTTGAAAAACGATAATATGTCTCAAGCCCCAGTTCCTTTGCTCTTTCGGTCGGTATTTCAAGATTCCTTTCATAACTGTACACCTCTATCATATGCTCCGCATCATTAAAGAACAAAATATCATTTTCCTCTTTCATATATGATATACTGTACACATATTTATCAAAAGAAAATCTCATGCTATAGCCCATATCCATAAGGATATGGCCCAATATATATGTTGTCTGCAACTTATTAACACCGGCTTTCCCCAGTATTCTACCTTCAAATCTCATAATCACCTCTATATCATTGCTCTAGAATCGGTATATCACCTCTTTTTAACTATAGGATTTTTTTATACAATACTCATATTATACTTGTCAATTCAAATTCAATCATTTACTATTTTATTGTTGATACTATTTATATTGTATGATGCGGATATAACCTTTTTTATAAAGGATTGCGTGCCATACTTTTGTAAAAAGAATGGAGTACTATGATATATATGGACAATGCCTCTACCACTGTTGTAGATAAAGAGGCTTTTGATATAGCGAAAAAATATTTATTTGAAAACTATGCAAATCCTTCATCAAGCTATTCTATGGCAAATTATGTAAAGGCTGATATGGAAGATGCCAGAGAAATGATAGCTGATTTGATCGGAGCAAGATATAATGAGATCTATTTTACCTCAGGCGGCAGTGAAGCAAACAACTGGGCAATACTAAAGGCTTGTGAACTTATGGAAAATAAGGGAAAGCATATCATCAGTTCAAAAATTGAACATCACTCTGTACTGCATACACTCTCTTATCTTGAAAAAAAAGGATATGAAGTCACTTATATAGGTACTGATGAAACAGGGCTTATTGATATAAATGAGCTTAAATCTGCTATCCGAGAGGATACAGTCCTTATAAGCATAATGTTTGCAAATAATGAAATAGGTACAATACAACCTGTTAAAGAAATCGGAAAGATTGCCCGTGAGTATAGTATTTTATTTCACACTGATGCGGTACAGGCTGTAGGACATCTTGCCATTGATGTTAATGAGCTTAATATTGATTTACTCAGTGCAAGCGGACATAAATTTCACTCTCCCAAGGGAGTAGGCTTCTTATACATACGAAGCGGTATCAAGCTTACTTCATTGATACATGGCGACAGTCAGGAAAGAAATCGCAGAGCGGGTACACAAAAATACATTCGGTATAATCGCTATGGCAAATGCTTTGAAAAAAATTCCTATGAAACTTTGGATAAAGACAGTTTATATGTAAAAATCTCTAAGAGATAAGTTATTTTTCTTTGATACTTGAAAAATATAGAAGGCTCTCATATAAATGGGGATATAAATAACAGACTTTTTAACAATATAAATATCTACTTTGAAAATATAAGCGGTGAGTCGCTCTTGATTTTTATTAAATCAAAACGGTGTATGTGCATCTCTTGGCTCAGCATGTACCACCGGCAGTATAGACCCCTTCTCATGTAATTATGGCAATTTCAAATGATAAAAAGAGCCTCATCCTCCTTTGCGACTTACATTAAGCAAGTACAATACGGAAGATGAGGTCAATAAAGCCTTTGAAATATTAAAAAAATGTATAGAAAAGCTTAGGATCTAAATTTTAAATGTATAATCCTGTGATTTGAACTCAACTCACAGGATTATACTGTAAAATATTATTTGTTTTCGCAAACCTCTTTTACTGTCTTTATAAGTTTTTTTCCATTAAATTTACCCTGTTTAAAACAGTTATAAGATAATATCCGTCCACCAGATCATAGATTTCATTTGCTATCTCTTTTGACATTGAAAGTGCGATTTCTTCCGCTTCTTCTCTTTCCTTGCCGATATACTTTTCCACTATATCATCGGTAATATATATGCCGTTTACTTCACTTTGCATATATCTCGCATTTCTCTCACTTACTATAGGAATAATTCCGCCCATTATCTTAACATCCAGATTTTCTCTGGCCTCTTTAAGATTATCAATGGCTCTCTGTGTCAAAACCGGCTGAGTAAAGAGTACCTTTACACCGTTTTCCTGTTTTCTTTTAGCTTTTCTAAGCTCTGCACTGAAGTTCTTGGCATTTACATTTAATGCACCGCAGATATTCATAGGACTTTCAAAAACTTCATCATTCAAAGATTTGATAAAGTTTGCAAACTTCACCGAATTAAACTCAAATACCGATCTTATCTCATCTCTTTGGGCGTTCGGTATCGGATCTCCTGTGATTACAAGTACATTGTCAACTCCCATTGCACTTGCACCAAGCAATAGGCCCTTAGCAGCATTTACATTTCTGTCTCTGCAAGTCATATGCGGAAGCACATCAAAGTCAAGTTCATTTCTTACTTTGCAAGCAAGCAAACAACTGTCCATTCTTGCTCTTGCTATAGGATTATCCGCTATAGTTACTATATCCGCACCTGCCGACTTTAATTTTGCCGCATTGTCAATAAACTTGGCAATATTGGTATCTATAGGCGAATCAAGCTCTACGGCTATAGGCTTTTGTCCGGATATAAGCTTTTGTTCAAATCTGTTTAATCTTATTTTCTGTGAAATATTCTTTTCTTTCTTTACGGATTTTCTCGGCTTTATAAGCATTCCGCTCATACTCTTTTTTAGAAGCTCTATATGTTTCGGAGTTGTTCCGCAACATCCTCCGACCACGTTTACACCCATATCAAGAATATCTTCTATCTGAGCCGCAAAATAATTTGCCAATGATCCGTAGTATATTTTATTGTCTCTTACTATAGGATATCCGGCATTCGGCATAGCTGCAAGGTATAATCCTTCAGTGTCCACATCCTTTAAAAGTTTTGCCATATGATTTGCACCGGAAACACAGTTAAGTCCCACTCCGTCAAAGAAACCGGACTCAGAGATTTCTTTAAACATTGTTTTATAATAATACCCTTCACTTGAATAACCGTCAGGCATTACTGCAAATGATGCTATTATAAAAGCTTCCGGTGATTTTTCCTTAATGTACTCACCTATGGATTTCAAACCGATGGTGCTGTTTCTTGTCTCGAAGTAAAAGTTATTTATCCCTTTTTCAAGGAAAATATCCGCAATGATCTTGTATTCCTCAAATGCCGCGCTGTTGCTGTCGGCATTTATTGACGCCATATCCGCAAATACATATGCTCTGGATTTTGCAACCTCAAGCGCTATGTCTATACCTGCAACTATTACTTTTTTTTGCAGCTCTCTGTCACCTGAAAATGCATCTATACCTGTGGAAAAGGTATTTGTGAGTATCGCCTTTGCTCCAGCTTCAATATATTCATTATGAATACCCTTTATAAGCTCAGGATTTTTTATATTTGCAAGTTCGCATCCGATACCGTCATCTGTAAGTTCATCATAGTATGTTCCCATTGCTCCGTCAAAGAGCAAAACATTATTCTTTAAATAATCTCTAATATTTTCCATAAATTATCATCCTAAAACTGTCTTTGCTATATCAACCGAACTTCTGGCATCAGGTGCATAGAAGTCCGCACCCATCTCGTCGGCATATTCTTTTGTAAGTACGGCACCACCTACCCACACTTTACAATCATTTGATACTTTTCTAATCTCTTCAATAGTCTTTTTCATTGCAGGCAATGTGGTAGTCATAAGAGCTGAAAGTCCTACAAGCTTTACATCCTCTCTTATTACTGTGTCCACAACCCTTTGAATATCCACATCTCTTCCGAGGTCAATCATTCTGTAACCGTAGTTCTCTAAGATTACCTTAACTATATTTTTTCCGATATCATGTATATCGCCTTTTACGGTACATACAACTATCTTACCCTTGCTTACATTGTGCTCACCCTTGTTTGCTATTCTTTCTTTGATAAGCTCAAAGGCGGAGCTTGCAGCATTGGCGGCATTGATAAGCTGTGGGAGGAATATCACCTGCTTTTCATATAAATCTCCCACCGTATCAAGTGCCGGTATAAGGTATTCATTTATTATTTCAAGCTCTCCGTGATCCTCCAAAAGCTTCTTTGCATTATTATAAGTCTCTTCCTTAAGTCCTTTTAATATTGCATCCTGCACAACTTCTTTTGTAACTTCACCATTGTCCGATACCGCTACCACCTTGGTTTCAGCCTTTACAGTCGCAAATCTCTCAATATATTTTACAGAATCCTTATCCTCGCCTGAAAGCACCTTGAATGAATATATTGCATTCATAATGCCTTCAATATTCGGATTTACTATGGGCAGATCAAGTCCTGCATACATTGCCTGTATAAGGAAATTCTCTGTGATATGACTTCTTGCAGGAAGTCCGAAAGAAATATTGCTGACACCAAGAGTGGTATGTAAGCCAAGCTCCTTTGTAACTCTTCTTACAGCCTCAAGCGTCTCTTTTGCCTGATCCTGCTGTGCCGAAACTGTAAGTGTAAGGCAATCAATAATAACATCCTCTTTCTTTAAGCCGTATTCAAGTGCCTTATCAAGTATATGCTTTGCATTGTCAAATCTTTCCTGTGCTGTTGTAGGTATACCGTTCTCATTTAAAGCCAGTCCTATAACCGCCGCACCGTATTTTTTTACGATAGGAAGTATGAGATCAAGTCTATCATCTTCGGCATTTACAGAGTTTACTATAGCTCTACCGTTGTATACACGAAGTCCGGCTTCTATTGCCTCAGGATTTGATGAATCTATCTGCAAAGGAATATTAACTACAGACTGTACCGCCTTTACGGCCTCTATCATAAGTGCAACTTCATCACCGCCCGGAACACCTACATTTATATCAAGTATATCAGCACCCGATTCCTCTTCCTCTATTGCAACCTTGCATATATACTCCATCTCATGGTTTAAGAGTGCTTCCTGGAATCTTTTCTTTCCGGTAGGGTTTAATCTCTCACCTACAACTCTTACACCGTTCAGCTCCACCATCTCATTTCCGGAGCATATACCTGTCTTTGCCTTTGCCGGCTTTATCTCGGAAAACTCTCTGTTTTCAAACTCCGCTTTTAACTCGCTGATAAATTCCGGTGATGTACCGCAACATCCTCCTGCGTACTCTATTCCTATTTCTCCAAATTCCGCCATCAGCTTTGCAAAATCGGTTGCAAGCAGATCGTATTCACCTGTTGAAGGATTTGGAAGTCCTGCATTAGGCTTTATTATAATAGGCAGATTAGTCCATTCTTTAAGCTTTTTTGCAAGCGGCAGTATTTCCTTCGGTCCAAGAGAGCAGTTAAAACCTATCGCATCCACTCCAAGTCCCTCAAGTGTTACCGCCATAGATTCTATCTTTGTTCCGGTAAAAGTTCTTCCTGTGGTTTCATATGTCATTGTGACCCATACAGGGAGCTTTGTATTTTCTTTTGCCGCAAGTACACCCGCTCTTACATCATAAAGATCTGTAAATGTCTCAAATATGATAGCATCGGCCCCGTATTTTTCACCTGCAACTACCATTTCTTTATAAATTTCGTAGGCGTCCTCAAATCTCAATACGCCAAGCGGCTCCAAAAGCTCACCTATAGGTCCGATATCAAGAGCTATCTTTACATCCCTTTTACTCTCCGCTATTGCTTCCTTTGCGGATTTAATTGCAGTCTTTACGGCCGTATCCACATCTATCTTGCAACCTTCAAGCTTATGTGCATTTGCTCCGAATGTATTTGTATATATTACATTACTTCCTGATTCTATATATTTTAAATGTATATTTTTTACTATATCCGGATTGTCAAACCCGAAAACCTCAGGATGTTCTCCGGCCTTCATTCCGGCAGCCTGAAGCATTGTTCCCATTGCACCGTCAAGTATCAATAATTTATGCATAACATCTGACTCCTATCTTTCTATATCTGCAGGATTTTTAAAAGATTACATCCTGCGCAGGTCTTTTTAAGCGTCTCCAGTTTTTGATCGCTGACTCCGATTATGGCGGTTACCGACTTTCTCGGTAACATTATTCCGCTGTCGCTGACATTTACTCCTATTCTTCTTGTCGCATTGACCACATTTACAAACTGTCTCTGTATGGTTATAGGCAGATCACCATATCCCGGTGAAAATCTGAATGTCAGATAATTGTTTTCCTTTAAATACTGCTCTCTAAAGCCTGCTTCTATGCTGTCACAAACAGCTTCTATAAGTGTCGAACCGCATGAGTCCATAATAAGTGCATTTGCTACATTCTTAAGTTCTTCTTTTCTTATGGCATTGTCAACTCCGACTCCTATTGTTGCCGCCATCAAAATAAGCTTATGACAATCTTTTATATGCTTTTTTGATACTGTTTCCCACAAAAAAATCAAGCTCCGCCGGAAATTCTCCCTTGTTTTCAAGATCCCATTCTCTGAAAACAAAGTTCGGCTTTGCCATGGCATTTATTTTATCCATGCACTCGAGCACCTGTGCATGCAGGTTTTCATCTATTTCTTTACCGTTGTGCTGAAGATACCTAAGTACCTCCGACTCATCATCCGGTGTAAGTTTTTACATCTATATTAAACATTTCTCTACTTCCTAACATATATATTAAAAGTCTGTCGACTTGTTTCGTTTTACTATAGTAAGATAATTTATAAAAAAAGTAAAGTTTTACATTATACATATATCTTATAACCTGTTATGCATGATATATGGTGTATACTCTTTGATGTAAGAAAATTTTAAGTGGCATTTTTCTTTATATATGTTAGAATATCATATGTAAATTCTGTATTTACATGTATTTTGGGGATGTACCGGTTTCGACAGGGAACATGCAGCTGGTGAAGCTATTCGTATGCAATGCGTTAAATGGCAAAATTAAATATAAACGCTGAAGAAAATTTAGCATACGCTGCCTAAGGCAGTTGCAGACCTATAAGCACTCACACTTATAGAATCTGTATCGACTTATGTGAGAAACCTTATATACAAAGCTTTGAGTATATAGATGTATCATGAAGCTACTCTTTACTACAGTTTGTTGTTTGACTGTTTTAAAGGGGAATTTTGACAAGCAACTATAATAGTAGAAGAACAGGGAATTGTTCTTTGGACACGAGTTCAACTCTCGTCATCTCCATCTTAAAAAGTCTTGATTTTCAAGGCTTTTTTTATTTCAATTTTATTTCAACATCTTTGTAATCGAACTTTTGTTTGCATTTTAATCGAACATATGTTAGGATAGTGGTAGAATTATATCTGAAATACAAAGGAGATTCGATGGATACATTAACACAAAAACAGGAAGAAATATATAATGTTATCAAGGATTCTATCTTAAGTAAGGGATATCCGCCGTCTGTTCGTGAAATCGGAGAACTTGTGGGACTGAAGTCCACATCTTCAGTACATGCCCATTTAAACACTCTTGAGAAAAAGGGATTTATAAGAAAGGACCCTACTAAACCGAGAACCATAGAAATTACAGATGATACTTTCAATCTGACACGTAGAGAAGTGGTCAATGTGCCTATGGTCGGCACTGTTGCTGCAGGTATGCCTATACTGGCAACAGAAAATATTACGGACTATTTCCCTATTCCAAGTGAATTTCTGCCAAATACCGATATATTTATGCTGAGAGTCAAAGGTGAATCTATGATCAATGTCGGCATACATGATGGCGATCAGATTATTGTATCCAAGCAAAATACGGCAAAAAACGGCGATATTATCGTAGCTTTGGTTGAGGATTCAGCTACTGTAAAGACATTCTATAAAGAGAAAAATTTCTATCGACTCCAACCTGAGAACGATTCTATGGAACCTATTTTGGTAAAAGAGGTTACTATTCTCGGAAAGGTTATCGGATTGTTCAGATTTATGTAAAAAATGGCTGCTACATATGTAGCAGCCATTAAAAATATTAAGTTCAGATTATCTTGATCCTGCTTCTTTAACCTTAGCAGCCTTACCGACTCTGTCACGAAGATAATATAATTTAGCTCTTCTAACTTTACCTTTTCTTACAACTTCTACTCTGTCAACAGATGGAGAGTGTAATGGCCAAGTCTTCTCAACACCGATACCGTTTGAGTTCTTTCTAACTGTGAAAGTCTCTCTTGCACCACCGTTTTGTCTCTTGAGAACTGTTCCCTCAAATATCTGGATTCTCTCTCTGTTACCCTCGCGGATCTTGTTGTGTACTCTTACTGTATCACCTACACTAAAGTCATCAACACTTGCCTTAAGCTGTTCTGCCTCAATACTTCTTATTAAATCGTTCATGTGAAACCTCCTATTATTTTGATGTTCTTAAAATTTCTTCCAGAGGACCATCGCCTTATTCACAACTACAGTATTGTATCATATGTTCTTTTACAAAGCAATAGATTATACTCTAAATCTTCTTACCGGTATCATTTAAATATTAAATGCATATTAGAATGCCTATGAAGTGAATTCATATCCGGGTCTTTGACAGTTTGTTCACCTAAATAATCATTAAAAAAAGTCCTACAACCCGCATATAACCTACATTCTTCAGTTGAAATTTTTTTGTCAAAATATTCGTTTTTATTATATAGTATTTTCTAGTATTTTTATGTTATAATAAGGTGTGGAGGTTATCTATGAAAGTTACTACATCAAAATCAAAAAATGCAGAGTCATTCTATATTTCCAAAAGCTTTATAAATGACAAAGGGGTTAGCACCTCTGTAAATGTACGCAAACTTGGTACTCTCGCTGATTTATTAAAAAGAGCATGGACCCACTAGAGATGACGTCATGAAATGGGCTCGTGCCGAGGCAAAACTTGAAACACAGAAGTACAAAGAAGATAAAACAGTAAATATTTCTTTTTAACTCAAGCAAAAGACTACAGCCTCAGCAACAGGTCTTCTATCGTGGAGGTTACCTGTTTTTACAGTACTTTTATTATCAACTTGGCTTAAACAAAGTTTGCAGAAAGATAAGGGATAAGTATAACTTCAAGTTTGATATCAACTCGATACTATCCGATTTGATTTACTCCAGAATACTCGAACCTTCCAGCAAACGCTCAAGTTACTCTTGTTCTATGGACTTTTTTTAGAGCCACCGTCTTACCAATTACATGATGTATATCGCTCTTTAAATGTACTCGGTAAAGAATGTGACCTTATACAATCTGAAACTTATAGAAATAGTCATTTAGTAGGTAAGCGTAATGATAATCTTCTTTTTTATGATTGTACTAACTATTATTTTGAGATTGAGGATGAAGATGGCATTAAGAGATACGGCAAAAGTAAGGAACATAGACCAAACCCTATAATACAAATGGGTATGTTTATGGATGGTGACGGTATTCCTCTTGCTTTTTCTCTATTTCCCGGAAATGCAAATGAACAAACCTCTATTAAACCACTTGAAGAAAAAAATTTTTAAATGAGTTTGATTGTCAAAAGTTTATTTACTGTAGTGATGCCGGACTTGGTTCCGGAAAAAATGAAAATACAATCACATGGGTGAAGGCTTTTGTGAGTCACTCAATCAATAAAAAGCAATACACAGGATAGGTATGCGACAGATACTAAAGGATTTAAAGTTTGTACGATAATAAGAGTGGTGAACCTGGCTGAAATCTCAAGGATTGAGTGATTATATATTACAAAGATGCTCCCTATACACCAAGGTTATCTCAAGACTTATCATCATATTCACCAAAATATGCCAAATACCAAACGTATTAGAGAAAGACAAGTTGACAGAGCTAAGTTGGCATGTGAAAAGGCAGTATCAAAAAAGAAAGAAAATCTAATGATCCGGCCAGGTTTCTTGGGATCGCAGTAACTGATGATGGTGAAAAAGGCAAGGTACATAGCTTTCTTAATACGAACAAAATAGATGAGAGCAAAAGTATGATGGTATGTATGCCGTCTCAACAGACCTACTTGATGATAATGTAAGTGAAATACTAAATATAAGCGAAAAGCGTTGGCAAATAGAAGAATGCTTTAAATTATGAAGACCGAGTTTGAGCAAAGACCGGTATTTTTACAAAAGGACTGATAGAATTACGTCTCCTTCTTAACCTGCTTTTTGTGTGATTATTTACAGATATCGAAAAATTTTAGACCACAGAAATATACATGCGAAGAGATTCTAAAGACCTTAAAAGATTTTAATTTTGCATATGTGAAAGAGCAAGGTTTGCCTCCTATATAAACGAACAGAGCTCACAGACAAACTACATGAGTTTGTCATTTTAATACAGATTTTGAATTTAACAAAGTCAAATGCGGACAATACAAAAACAAAGCAAAGGAAAATAAAATACTATTTTTATTTTCAAAACGAAATAAAAATGCCCTGAAAGCCAGTAAAATACCAGGTTCAAGGCATTTCTTTAGAAAACTAGCAAAGGAACAGGATCATATGTTCTTTACAAAGCAATAGATTATCTGTAAATCTTCTTACCATTGTCATTTTAAATATTAAATGCATATTAGAATGCCTATGAAGTGAATTCATATCCTTTTCTATAAATTTCCAGGTATTTTTATATGTACCCGTAACCGCAATGTTGGAATCGGATATAAATTCAATAAATGCTTCAACTTCTCCCTCATACTTTTCTGCAAAGTCATCTGAAAGTATTTCTTTCTCATAATCTGTAAAGTCTTTTCAGTTCATTATATAATACATGCTCAAGGTTACAGGAATTGAAGTAAATCCTGTAATTGATATCTTTAACTTTTCCTGTCGAATAGAGCTTTGAAAGAATTTCAGACTTATGTAGATTCCTCTTCTCTACTTCCAAAATATTAAAAGCTTCAATACGATCCTCATAATATTGTATATTCTTGACTTCACTTTTCTTTATACATTCCTTTGTAAATACACCGTCTGTATCTGCTATATGAATTATGCTGACAAAATCGCTCAAATGATATCCGTACCTACTTCTGATTTCTTCTACTTTATTTCCAATTTTTATCAGTACATTATCTCTTGTAGTATCATAGTCTGACGTAATATCACCATGAACCACTGCAAATTGAACTTCCTTAGATGAGAAATATTCTTTTAAAATACCTCCCATTGCACTTTCATCACTGGGACCTTCAACTATTACCATTACAACTTTTTTTTCTCTCTTCATATAAAAGTTTACCCTGCTTTTCTGAATGCTCTGGATATCTTTAAGCTGTCTGTTTCTTCATAAATCGTCTCTTCCTGACCACCAAGAGTTATACTTCTTATATACATACTTCTTAGGTTATTTGAATCTTTAACATTTTTCATATGAATATATCTGTTATCAGGATTGACTGTCGAAAACATAATACTTTCTTTATCAAGCATCTCAAGAGCACGAAGATTATGAGATGTAAAAATCAACTGACCCTTGGCACTCTTTGAAAAAATATCCAATAACTCACCTAACAGATACTCAAATATTCCGGCATCCAACTCATCTATAACAAGGCATATTGAAGAATCGCTAAATGCCTGTATAAGAGCATTTAAAATTGAAATTATTTTAATAATACCGTCTGATTCCATTCTTATTGGGAATAGGTTTCTTATCTCCTCTTACAGACATGAGCTCAACTTTCCATCCCTCTTCACCGGAGTCCAAAGTCTGCTTACCGTAGTCTTTAATATCTATTCTCATTCCCGGAATTATTGTATAAAGGACTGTATTGATTTGATCTACAATCTCCCCAAGAAGCTCCTTTCGTTCACTGTCCAACACAAAACGGCTCCATCAAAGGTACTGCAAAATCTCCTTTCATTCCTACTTTTTCTTTATCGACACGAAAAGACATCGGTAACAAAACATTAGTCGAAATCATACCTGAGTGTGAATTATCAATTACAAATAAATCTCTAACCGCAAATCTAAATAACGCCTTCAAAACAAATTCATAATTTTTAAACTTATCTGATACATTATTGAAGAAGATTTCTCTACTGTTTTCTCCAAATATATATGAACAATTACTCTTTTTCAGCTATTTTTCTTTTGCTACAATGAGATCTGTCTTTATATCCTTATTCTTTCCAATCAATTCCTCAAGTCTTTTCTGTGGCTTAAAAATAGCTTCAGTTTCATTTCTATTGTAGTCCATAAAGATATTTTTGTTCGACCTGCTTCCGTCATGATTTATTGCACAATTTATATATTCTCTATCAATAAATATTCCGTCGTCACTCTTAGCAAAAATTATATTATATCCAACTTCATATAAAATATTTTCATTGAATATTTTAAACTCAGCATTTACCTCGGCACTTTCTGAATCTGTATCAATATAATCATCTATTTTTTGGTCTAATTCCTCTCCAATCATAATTTGTTGAAGAAATAAAAATGTATCAACGATTGCAGTCTTTCCTGAACCGTTTTGTCCATAGATACCAAGTATTTCTGCACCGCCACAATCCAAACTTCTATTGTTTTCATGTGGCATGATTATTGTACCACTTTTTACATTCTTAATATTTTTTATTGTTAAAGATGACAATCTAACAATACTCTTCCCACATAAAAACCACCTCCATATATTCATATATTAGCATATTTAAGTAATTTTTCTCAATATAATTCTATTTTTAAGTATTTTTTTATTCCTTTTTAGTATTTCTAATTCTATTTTTGCTTGATTATCTATTTTATTTTTGCATCCGTTTATAAGCTTTCTAATGTTCTATTTAATAATATAACTCCGATAGATACTGTATTAGTCTGTTATTACATTATTCTTTATAAAACTTTACAATTATATTTATAGTATTTACTATGTCATAATTTTTTTGTTAGAAATCTTCTCGAATTTAACAAAAATGGTACATGTATGTTTGATTTCTCTAACAAACTTACATGTAAAAAAATACCATTATTTTTGAAAGGAGTATTTTTTTATGAGTACTTTACAAACGTAAAAAAATATTGTCACATGTATAATTTTATCTATCGTAACATGTGGTATCTATGGTCTTTATTGGCTTTATTGTCATCGTATCTGATATCAATGCCATATCAGACGATCCTAACGCAATGTCACCTGTACTTGTCATTATTCTTAGTATTGTTACTTGTGGACTCTACTTCTTATACTGGGTGTATAAGGCAGGTAGCCTATTGGATCAGAAGATGGTAGAGACAGGAAGAACAGCAGAAAGTCGTTCTATTCTTTATGTTGTACTTGCATTATTCTGCCTTGCAATTGTAACATATGCTTTAATGCAGGATACTATCAACCAGCTTGCAGAAAGTAATATAAACAAAACTCCATTCTAATATGCAGGAAAGAATCAAAAGAGCAATAAAAAATACCATTGCAATTATTTGCCTTGGTATTTTTTTATACGTACTGTATTATATAAATATTCGTATCCCCATGCGCATTTAAGACTGTAACTCATTTGGATTGTCCAAGCTGTGGGGTCAGCAGAATGTGTGTATCACTTTCTCATGGTGATATAAGATCCGCTTTTTACTATAATCAGATACTTGTATTTCTTTTTGTCCCTTTAATCGTTATCTACTATATTTTTTTATCAATTAAGATATATTATAGACCGGTCAAAGAAAAAAATAAGTAAACTTGAAAACAATATCATGATTGTTATCATTGTTATATTATTAATATATGGAGTAATAAGGAACCTTCCTTTTTATCCGTACAGACTACCATAAAAAGTCGGGAAAACCCGACTTTTTTATATTTCACCGTCTCTGAACTTTTGAATCATCTCATGTCCTACGCTTATATGGAAAGGCAGTACAGGTACATCTTCCCTCTCAAACCACCTTGCTTCAGATAACTCTTCTTCCTGCAATGTGATTTTGTCATCTCCGTCCAAATCCGCAATAAATGCAAGCATGATGGTATCTGAAAACGACCATGGTTGTGATTTATAAGGTCTTATATTTTTTACCTTAAGTCCGACCTCTTCCTTTACCTCTCTTGCAACAGCTTCTTCAAGTGTTTCACCTACTTCAACAAAGCCTGCAACTAAGGCATAATACTTATACGTACCTTTTGCATTCTTTGTAAGAAGCAGTTTGTTTCCGTTTCTGATCGCTACTATAACTGCAGGAGATATCTTAGGGTATTCTATGTTCTTACACTTCGGGCAAATCAATGCTCTTTCAGTGGCGGACTTTTCAGTCTTTGTACCGCAGTATCCGCAATATTTTCTGCTCTGCATCCATCTGTATACCTGTGATGCACTTACACTTGCAAAAGCCTGATAACGAGGCTCAAACTCACGCAAAACCTGTATTCCCTCCATATAGAATCCGCCAAACTCAGGAATACTTATATCATCTACCAGATAAAATTCCTCATCGTCTACAGAGTTTACATAGTAGGATTTTTCATATAAATTTTCATCTTCGTCTTCCAAATCTTCAAATCTCGGAATACTCAATGCTCCTGTCAATGCATCTTTTATAAGCATTATCTTATTGTACTCAAAATGTAAAACAAATGACTTTTTATTATTTTCCTTTGTGGCTTTCTTTCTCCTATATTCAGGATAAAATACTTTCGGATATATTTCCTGTATCATACTACTCTTTCTTTTACTGCTTAAATCTATAACTCCTGATAATTATACTTTTTGTAACAGCTCATATCTCATATCCCACAGCTTCTGTGAAAGGTCAACATATGTCTCATGAGGATATGCAAGTCTCTTTGACTCATCCCAAAGGGTATCAAGCTCTTTTTTACAAAATTCTCTTATTTCCATTACCGAAGGAGATTTGTATACACATTCACCTTTTTTAAATATCGGTAACAAAAGTTCCTTAGTCTCAAATGAACCTGCATTAAGCTTTGTTCTCTTCCATGTCTCAACCGGATCAAAGAGCATAAGTGACTCGTCTGTAGACAGATTCTCCTCTTCCAAACAGATATAATCGGCTATTATCTTGCCTGTCTTTTTATTGTAAATTCTATATATTTTCTTATTTCCCGGATTTGTTATCTTCTCGGCATTCTCCGACAGTTTTATCTTAGGAATAAACTCTCCTGTTTTTTCATTCATAACTGCCGCAAGCTTATATACTCCTCCAAATGCCGGACAATCCTTTTGATGTAATAAGGTTTGTACCTACACCCCATCTGTTGATTGTGGCACCCTGCAATTTCAATGAAGATATAATATTCTCGTCCAAATCATTTGAAGCCGATATAACTGCATCCTCTAAAGCCTGCTTCATCAAGCATCTCCTTGGCTCTCTTTGAAAGGTATGCAAGGTCTCCGCTGTCAAGTCTGATACCGTAATTCTTTAGAGGTATCCCGGCAGCCCTCATCTCCTTAAATACAGTTATAGCATTCGGTACACCTGATTTTAGGGTATCATATGTATCCACCAAAAGTGTACATGCTGTCGGGAAGGTCTTTGCATAGGTTCTGAATGCTGAAAGCTCATCGGGGAAACTCATTATCCAGCTGTGAGCATGTGTTCCAAGTATCGGTACGTCAAACATTCTTCCGCAAAGCACATTACTTGTTCCTACACAACCTCCTATCACAGCCGCTCTTGCACCGTAGATACCTGCATCAGGTCCCTGTGCCCTTCTAAGTCCGAACTCCATTACTCCGTCACCGTCTGCGGCCAAAACCACTCTGGCGGCTTTTGTTGCTATAAGTGACTGGTGATTTATGATATTTAAAAGTGCTGTCTCTATAAGCTGTGCCTGCATTATAGGTGCAATGACCTTTACAAGCGGTTCTCTTGGGAATATAACACTTCCCTCAGGTATAGCATAGATATCACCTGTGAATTTAAAATCTCTGAGATACTCAAGGAAATCATCTCTAAAAAGCTTTGTCTTTCTGAGATATTCAATATCTTCATCGTCAAAATGCAAATTTTCAATATAATCTATCACCTGATCAAGTCCTGCACAGATAGCATATCCGTTTTTATTCGGATTTGATCTGTAGAACATATCAAAAATAACCGTTTCGTTTACATTATTTTCCAAATGGTAGCCCTGCATCATTGTAAGTTCATACAAGTCAGTCAACAGTGTCAAATTTCTTTTTTCCATTCTATTATTCCATCCTTTTTCCGGCAACTACACAAGCCTTATCCCTATCAATCTATGCTTTATTTAGTGTATTGTCAAGCTAATTAATTTTAATCTAAGATAAATCACTTGTTTTCATTAAACAATATAAGTCCGCCCTTGCGTTTATGCCCTGTATTCCACAGCTCTTTAAAGTCAAACCATCTGTAACTTCCATAACTTACAACTTTAACCATAAATTTTTCGCCGTCTTCCTCATATCCTGTAAGTAAGAACCAATGCCACACGAAATCTTTAAATTTAGGATTTTTATGCATCAGTACAAGCATGGGTATCGGCATTTTTTTATCTATCTGAGATTTTACAATCTTAACGGCATCCTCGATATCATTATCACCTGAAAACTCAGACAAACTTATACTGTGTTCATCAATATCTTCCAAGAAATCACTTATACCGTCAACATATATCTCAAGTCTGTCTATGCCTGTCCACCTTGGCCTTAAATAAGGCTTTACATCATTTGAAAAATCCACATAATCAAGTGAGTTCACATTCTCTATATCATATGGATAAAGCTTATCTTTACCCAAATACTTTCTCATATAAACAAAGCTGTCACAGGCTGTAACACAGGCGCATCCGCCCTTATTCATCCACAGATTTTTGAAATCTTCCTGATTCCATCCGTATTTTCCGTCAATATAAAAATAATCCAGTTCTTTTTTCATATTCTCTCTAAAATTTTGGAGCAATATAATACAATCGTACTATATTGCTCCAATCTAAAATCTATAAATCTTCTTCACCAAGCAGGTCTTCAAACTCTTCCTCATCAAGAAGCTCGTCAAAAGCATCTGCAACTATCTCATATTCTTCATCGGTCTCTATATTGGTAAGCTCAGGCTGTCCGTCCTCGGTCTCCGAGTATCTGTAAAGATATACAGTCCCCTCATCATTGTCATCCTCAGGCATTACCGCAATATACTCTCTGTCTCCTGCACTGAAAATGTTGAGCACAACACATTCAAGTACAGTATCATCCTCAAGTGTTATAGATACTGAAACATTACCTTCTTCCACTATACCGTTTTCAAATAAATTCTTATCGTCCATAGTTCTCCTTTATTTTACTTGACTGTTAAGGAAGTTTAAAACTTCCTGTTTATCATTACTTATTTGGTTTTTTAATTCCTCAAGACTTCCGAATTTCATCTCAGGTCTTATATATTTATAAAGATATACCTCTATTTCTCTGCCGTAAAGGTTTGCTTCAAAGTTATACAGGTATGTCTCAACTCTTGAAATATGATTTTTTTTATCATTTTCAATACTTGGATTTGATCCGACATTTGTAAGTCCGAGATAAAGAGTATCATCATCACCGATTCTTACTCTGGATGCATAAACTCCGTACTTGGGCAGATGCTTCTGGTTTGAAGGGAAAATATTTAAGGTCGGAAAACCTATGGTCGCCCCTATCTTATTTCCCTCCTCAACAACACCGCTTATAGAGTATATTCCTCCAAGAAGCTTATTTGCTTCTTCCATATCGCCCTCATCAAGCTTTGATCTTATAAGTGTTGAGCTTATATCATTATGGAAATCATCCTTTTCCTTTTCAATTATCTTTACATCATATCCCAAAGTCTTTGACAATCTGTTCAAAAGCTCAACATTTCCGCTCTTTTTATATCCAAAAGCCGCATCAGCTCCTGCAACTATCACAGCCATACCAAGTTTTTTGATAAGGATATCTGTCAAAAACTCTTCACCTGACAGCTTTGCAATATCCATATCAAAAGGATATTCTATATAATAATCAATTCCAAGTTCTTCCAATTTTTTTTGTCTTTCCACATTTGTAAATATCTGTGTGGTATGATTATTTCTTACAATATTTGACGGTAAAGTTTTGAAAGAAAAAACTACAGTCTTTAAACCCTTTTTATTAGCCTCTTCCTTCAGTGTTCTGAATAATTTTCTGTGTCCCCTATGCTCACCGTCAAATTTCCCTATAGCAACAGCTGTTCTCTCTGTTATCTTTATGTCTGTAGTATTTATAAATGTAATCACATTATCACCTATCTATAAAAACATCTTGAATGGCTTTAATTCATCCGATTCTTTTTTATATATTGCAATAAATATGTCATTAGAATCATAGACTCTATATAAGTCACTGTCTTCAAAATCTTTTTCAAATTTTAATTTATTTCCGTTATGCAGATATTTATCAAAGTCAGGGGAGGTATTTATTTTTGGCAGGAAGGAAAAATACTCTTCCACGCTCATTATCCTTTTATCTATATTATCTCTCTCTGATTCCAGTTGTTTTAGGGTAATTGCCCCGTCTATATCAAATCTGTCCACTCTCTTTCTGACAAGAGACTCCATACAACCGCCTACCGAAAGTTTTTCTCCTATATCATGGCATAGAGTTCTGATATAAGTTCCCTTAGATACTTTGGCCTTAAACTTTACTCTCGGCAAATCCATATCGATTATATCAATATGGAAAATTTCAACTTTTCTCGGTTCTCTCTTTACTTCCTTGCCTTCTCTTGCCAGATCAACAAGCTTTTTTCCGCCTACTTTTAATGCCGAATACATAGGTGGAAGCTGCATATACTCTCCAAGAAATGAATTTATTACCTCTTTAACTTCATCCTCGGTCAAATGTGAAGTGTCTTTTTTTTCCAAAATTTCTCCTGAAGTATCCTGTGTATCTGTAGACACTCCTAAAAGCAGTACCGCCTCGTATTCTTTCGACTTGTCAGTCAACATATCCGACAATACGGTAGCATTGCCTAACAATACCGGAAGTACACCGACAGCATCCGGGTCCAATGTTCCCGAATGCCCGATTTTCTTTTGCTTAAGAATTCCTCTCATTTTTGCTACAACATCATGAGATGTAAATCCTTTTTCTTTGAATATATTTATTATTCCGTTATAAGCATTCTTAGCCATTCAATTCTTTCTCAATCATAGGCAATAGTGTGTTTTTTAAAATTTCATCAGCCTTGCCGTACACTGTAGCGCCGGCGGCTCTGATATGACCGCCTCCGCCAAGTGCAGCCGCAATACTGCTGACATTTTTATTTATAGAACGCAAACTTACTTTGTATTCATCTTTAGCGGTCTCATACATAAATAATGCAATCTCCACACCGTCTATATTTCTCAGATTGTCTATGATTCCATCCATTTTCTTTTTATCTGAAATATACTTACTCCAGGTATCATAATCCAGAACACCGTAGCAGCACTTACCTTCAAACTCCAATTTTGAATTTGTAAGTACCAGTCCCAAAAGCTTGCTCGCATTAAAATCTTTTTTAAAATATGTATCATCTATGATTTTTGTGAAATCAAAACCTTTTGAAATCAGCTCTCCGGCTATATCCATGGTTTCCTTTGTGGTGGATTGATATTTAAACACTCCGGAATCATGGACTATACCTGTATATAAGCATTTTGCAGTCTCTACACTTACTTTATCACTATCCAGCAAAGTGTACAAGAGTTCACAAGTAGAACTTCTGAAATCTTCCACTATATTAAATTTTGCAAACTTTGTATTGGTGATATGATGGTCTATGCATATGCTTTGTGCGGCACTCTCAAGCATTACACCTCTGCTTCCAAGCCTTTCTCTGTCTGACGCATCTAAAGAAACAAGTAAGTCGGCCTCCATAAACGGATCCTCACTTATCAGCTCAAACCCGTTCATAAATGAAAACTTCATTGAAGGCTTTTTCAATACATACTTTTTACATTCTTGTCTTCAAAATTTTCTGTTATATAGTTATACAATCCCAAGGTGGATCCTGTACAGTCTCCGTCAGGGCTTACATGACCTGTTATAGCTATATTTTTTTGCATTTTCAATAAGCTCTATTAGTTTATTCATTGCCCTTCTCATCTTTTTTTATTACTTCATCTATCAGCTTGTCCATTTTCATGCCGTAAGCCAATGACTCATCCAAAACAAATTTTAATTCAGGAGTATTTCTTAAGTTTAATCTTCTTGCAAGTTCTTTTCTTATAAATCCTGAAGAAGATTTAAGACCTTGTAATGTCTTCTTTGACTGCTCATCATCACCCAATACGCTGACATAAATTGTTGCGTATTTTAAGTCTGTGGTAACTTCCGCATCTGTTACACTTGTCATAGGTGCGACTCTTGGGTCCTTTACATCACCTCTTATGATTTCAGATACGGTTTTCATTACCTCCGAGTTGATCATAGTAGACTTTAAACTGTTCTTTCTCATACATTCCTTTCTTTATTATGATCTTGGAACCTCTACCATAGCATATGCTTCTACCTGGTCAAATTCCTTAATATCATTGAACTTTTCAAATACAAGACCACATTCATATCCTGTTGCAACTTCCTTAACATCATCCTTGAATCTCTTAAGTGATGCAAGATTTCCGTCAAAGATCTGCTCTCCGTCTCTTGTAATTCTTACCTTACAGCCTCTTACAAACTTACCGTCAAGCACATAGCTTCCTGCGATATTACCTACGCCTGAAGCCTTAAAGATCTGTCTGATTTCAGCATGTCCGATAACCTTCTCCTCATAGATAGGCTCAAGCATTCCCTTCATAGCGCTCTCTATATCTTCAATTGCCTGATAGATTACTCTGTAAAGTCTAAGGTCTACATTTTCTCTTTCCGCTGTAGCCTTTGCCATCTGATCCGGCTTTACATTAAATCCGATAATAATCGCATTACTTGCAGCCGCAAGTACAACGTCACTCTCGTTAATTGCACCTACACCGCCATGGATTACCTTTACGGCAACTTCTTCATTTGAAAGTTTTGTAAGTGACTGCTTTACAGCCTCTACAGAACCTTGAACGTCAGCCTTCACAACTATAGGAAGTTCCTTGACATTTCCCGCCTTAATCTGACTGAAGAGATCGTCAAGTGAAAGCTTGGCCTTTGTATCTTCGATAAGCTTATTCTTGCTCTCCGAGATAAATGTAGCCGCAAATGCCTTTGCTTCCTTATCGTTTTCTGTAGCTACAAATACTTCACCGGCATTCGGTACGCTGTCAAGTCCCAAAATCTCAACAGGTGTTGAAGGTCCTGCCGACTTTACTTTTACTCCCTTATCATTCATCATGGCACGAACCTTACCTGAACATGATCCTGCCGCTATGAAATCTCCTACATGAAGAGTACCCTTTTGAACAAGTATTCTCGCTACAGGTCCCTTACCCTTGTCAAGCTCCGCCTCTATTACAAGACCTCTTGCTTTTCTGTTAGGATTTGCCTTAAGCTCCTTTACTTCCGCTGTAAGTATTACCATCTCCAAGAGATTTGATATACCGTCACCGTTCTTTGCGGATACAGGTACGAAAATGGTAGAACCGCCCCAATCTTCAGGTATAAGCTCATACTCTGAAAGTTCCTGCTTTACCTTGTCAATATTTGCGGCCGGTCTGTCTATCTTATTGATAGCAACTATTATTTCAACTCCTGCCGCCTTTGCATGGTTTATAGCCTCTACAGTCTGCGGCATTACACCGTCATCTGCAGCTACTACAAGTATTGCAATATCTGTAGCCTGTGCACCACGCATACGCATTGCTGTAAACGCCTCATGTCCCGGTGTATCAAGGAATGTTATAGGCTCTCCGTTTATTTTTACCATATAGGCACCGATATGCTGTGTAATACCTCCGGCCTCTCTGCTGGTAACATTAGTTTTTCTTATAGCATCAAGAAGTGATGTTTTACCGTGATCGACATGGCCCATTACAACCACTACAGGCGGTCTTGACACCAAAGTCTCTTCAGGATCCTCAGCCTCCGCCAAAAGCTCGCCGATAACATCTACCTTCTCCTCCATAGTACAGATTACATCATACTCAAGAGCAATCTCTTCAGCCTGCTCGAAAGTAAGCTCCGTATTAAGTGTAACTATCTGGCCTTTTAAGAAAAGCTTCTTTACAATTGTTGACGGCTGAAGCTTAAGCTTTGAAGCAAACTCCTTGATTGTAATTGTCTCAGGAATGATGATTTCTTTGATATCATCCTGTACCTCTTCAACCTTTTGCTTTACAGGCATTATAAACGGATGCTTGCTCACCTTGCCCTTTGCAGGACCGTCCTCGGTTCTGTGCTTCTTATCGTTCTTGTTATTATTTTTGAAATTATTCTTATTTACTCTGTTGGAAGTCTTCTTTCCTAAGCCGTCAAGTACGGGAACTCCTGCTGCAGCATCATTTTTCTTAAATCCCTGCCGCTTGTTGTTTCCGAAACTTCTGCCGGTATTCTCATCCTTGGAGAAATCCTTATTTCTGTCATTTCTGTTGTTTCTGTCATTTGAACCCTGGAAGTTTTTATTGTCTTTTCCGGCAAAGTTTCTGTTTCTGTCGTTATTTCCGGCACCGTCTCTGCCCTTTGAGTTTCTGTCGTTCTTAAAGTTTCCCTTTTGGTCCTTATCTTTGTTAAAAGGCTTTTTATCTCTGTTTTGCGGACGGGAATCCTTACCTCTTGCCTTATCTCTTTCTTCTCTTTCTTTGAAGATATTTCTTATAGGCTGAGCACTTTCCTTAGCTTTTTTAGCGGCTTCCATCTCCGCATAGACATTTCTAGGTTTAGCAGGCTCTATACTCTCTAAAACCGGTGCTTGTGCCTTCTTCTCCTCTGTAGCAACAGGTGTTTTACTCTCTACATTTGCTACAGGCTCTTTTGCTGTAACAACTTCCTCTGTCTTTACAGTCTCAACCACCTTTTTCTTCTTTCTTTATTTCTTTTTGAAATATCGGATTTTTGAAACGTCGGTTTTCTTCTCTTCCGTAGCCTTCTTTTTGAGGTCGCTTTGTTGCTTCCGCATCCTTTTTTTGTATTCTTCTTAGGAGCCTGCGCAGATTTTGAACCCGACTTTTTTGCAGGCATCTGCTGTGCATTCTGCGGTCTGAATACTACAACCTTTTTTTCTTAGGCGCTTCCTCCTTCTTTGTTTCCGATACTTCCTGTGTAGTCTCTACCGTTCTATTGTTTTTCCATATTTTCTTTATTATTATTCACTACTTTATTTCCATCTATTTTTATTGAATTTTTTTCTCTAAGCATTTTTTTCTTCATCAGCTGATATATTTGACATGGCCACCTTTTGATATGCCGTTCTCCTTCAAATATGCTGTCAACTCATTATTATTTTTGCCTAATTCTTTTGCCAGATCGTTTACTCTCAATTATCATTCCTCCGTGATTTTTAATATTGCATTTTTAAATCCGTCCTCAGTTAATGTTATTGATGATCTAAGCCCTTTGCCCAAAATCATTCCCAAATCTTCCTTTGTGGAATATATTAATATAGGAACATGATAAAATTTACATTTGTCTTCAAATTTCTTCTTCGTGATTTTCAGATGCGTCCGATGCTATTATTACCAGCCTCGCTTTACCGGATTTTATGCACTTTTCAACTGAAAACTCTCCCGACACCACTTTACCTGCTTTCATAGCAAGTCCGATTAAATTTAATATCCTATCTCTTGCCAAGTTCCGCCATCTCCTCACTAAGCTTTAATAAAACATCATTATCAACATTCATCTTAAATGCTCTGTTAAGTCCCTTGGTCTTTATTGCTTTTTGCAGACAATCTATATTATTGCATATATAAGCACCTCTTCCGTTTGCTCTGCAGGTGCTGTCTAAAAGCATCTCTCCTTCAGGTGTCCTTACTATTCGTATCAATTCTTTTTTAGGCTTTGACTCATTACATCCGATGCATTTTCTTTGAGGTGTTTTATTCTTCAATGTCGTTGTCATCTTTTGTTTCTGCCTCAGCATCAAATTCTTCAGTATCCGGTGTATATCCCTCGTCAACAGGCATATCATCACTGCCGTCCAAAGAATCAAATACTCCCATTTCTCTTGCCTGGCTCTCACTCTTTATATCTATCTTATATCCTGTAAGTCTGGCTGCAAGTCTTGCATTCTGTCCTTCCTTACCGATAGCAAGTGAAAGCTGATAATCAGGAACTATTACATCAGCTTCTTTTGTTTCTTCATCCGCCACAACAGCAATTACTTTTGCAGGTGAAAGTGCATTCTCTATCAAGTATCCCGGATTTTCATCCCAGTTTACTATATCGACTTTCTCTCCTCTAAGCTCTTCCACTACAGCATTTACTCTGACACCGTCAACACCTACACAGGCACCTACAGGGTCAATATCGGCTTCATGGCTGCATACGGCAATCTTTGTTCTCGATCCGGCCTCTCTTGAGATTGACTTTATCTCTACCACTCCGTCTCTGATTTCAGGTACTTCAGACTCGAAGAGTCTCTTTACAAATTCGGGATGTGTTCTTGATACAGATATTCTCGGTCCCTTAGGATTGTCCTTTACCTCCAACACAAACACCTTCAATCTGTCTCCGAGTTTTAATTCTTCTCCTTTTACCTGCTCACTCTCTGCAAGCACGGCATCTATTCTTCCGAGATTAATTGCAATATTCTTACCCATAAATCTGGTAACAACACCGCTTACTATATCTCTTTCCTTCATATAGTAGTCGTTGAATATCACTTTTCTCTCTTCTTCTCTTATCTTTTGTAAGATAACATTTTTGGCAACTCCGGCGACGATTCTTCCGAATTCCTTTGAAATAACCGGTACAAGTACTGTATCACCGATGCTTAAATTAGGATTTTGCATTCTGGCATCTGCAAGTGATATCTTTGTTGCCTTGTCTTCTATAGTAGGCTTGCTGCCCAAAGTCTCTACAACTTCTTTTGCCTGTATTATGGAATAATCACATGTGTCAGGATTTACACTTACCTTTACATTATCCGCTGTTCCGAAATTGTTTTTACATGCGGAAATTAAAGAGTTCTCAATAGCTTCCAAAATTGCCGCCTTACTTATATTTTTCTCTTTTTCCAGGAGATCAAGTGCCTCCAGTAATTCCTTATTCATCCTTAGTATTATCCTCCGTTAAAAATCTATCTTTAATCTGATATTTGCAATTTCTTTTTTTGTAAAGACTTCGTCTCCACCTTCTGTTTCTACGGTAATGTTTTCACCGTCAAAAGCCTTTAATATTCCTTCAAAATCTTTAACACCTTCTCTTGCCTTATAGAGCTTGAGTTCCACTTCCTTTCCAAGTTCTCTTATGAAATCCTTGTCTTTTTTCAGTGCTCTTCCAAGTCCCGGAGAGGAAACCTCCAGAATATATCCCTCTTCAATAAAGTCCTTTTCATCCAGCCAATCGCTAAGATGCCTTGAAATTTCGACACAGTCATCTATTCCTATGCCGCCTTCTTTGTCCATATCACAGTATGCTCTTAAGTAGTACTCTCCCGCCTCTTTTACAAACTCGACATCCACCACTTCAAATTGGAGCTCACTGCTAAGTTTTTCCAAGAACTCTTCCGTTCTTTTTACATAAGTTTCACTTTTGCTCATTTCTATCCTTTCATATGCATAAAAAAGTGGACCCATCGGCCCACTTTCCCGTCAAACATATTTTAATCACTATAGCACATTTCTTACATAAATGCAAGGGGAAAATCAGATTTCATACTTACTTGACCCAATTACATACTTCTAAATTTGGTACTCTCATAAACTCTTTAATATTGTTGGTTACTATAGAATAACCTAGCGACTGTGCATGAGCAGCTATCATCATATCAAGAGGACCTATCGGTGTTCCTTGTTTTTCCAAATATGTCCTTATCTTTCCATAATTATTTGCTGCATTAATATCAAAATCCAATACCTCTATATTCGACAACAGCAATGTTAGCGCAAGTCTGTTTTTATCAACTGCCATACTTTTCTCGACACCATGTATAAGCTCCGCATATGTTATAGCGGAAATACATATTTCCGTAGGATCATGTCTTTTCAGTTCTTTTACTACACTCTCCGGTTTATTCTTTATTATATATATGCATATATTTGTATCCAACATATATCTCATAGTTCTTCTCTCTTTTGATCCGAGATTTCTCCTCTGTCAGCCATAAAATCATCTGAAAACATATCTATGGCTGTAATAAATGAATCCCACTTACCGTTTTTCGGCAATAAAATCAATATATCACCAATTTTATTTACCATAACTTCATCACAGCAAAATCTATACTCCTTAGGTAATCTTACCGCTTGACTTCTACCATTTTCAAAAATTTTTGCCGACAACATAAAATCACCGTCCTTTCACAAGTAGTATATATCACGATATATATCTAGTCAATATTTATAATGCTGATCCTTATACCAAATAATACAGCTTACTGAACAATAGAATATCAATATGCATCAATATATCCTGCCAATGCATAGCCTTCAAATCCGTCATAATCTATATAGTAAAATCCGTTATCCGCTCCGCTATAAACTGTAACTATAGCTCCAAGCGGAATCTTTGTAATCTCCTCTCCCTTTGTGCTTGGAGTCCTACGAAGTGTTATATATTCATTGCATCTTACCACTTTTCCTGACCATACCGTGCTTGCTTTTGTAGATGCAACATAATGATTGTACGGGTCGACACTTAAATATGATGCCAGTGCATAACCTGTGCTTCCATTGTAACTTACTTTATAAAAACCGTTTGCCGCATTCTCCATAAAGCTTACCGCCGCACCTAAAGGTATCTGCTTTATCTCCTTTGCATTTGTGGAATCTGATACACGAAGCGTAATGCTTTCATTACAATTCACTACATAAAGAGTTGTCAAAACCTGTGCCTGAGTAGCAGCTACAGTTTGAGGCTGAGTCTCCTGCAAAGATTCTGAATGTGCAACCTCTGCTACCGTTTCCTGAACAGCAGACTTCTCAGCTATGTTGCTCTCCTCTTCCGTTCCGGACTCATCCTTACTTTCTGCTACGGTTTCAGTATCACCTCCAAATTTTATGGTAACACTTTTTGAACCGCAACCTGACAAAATACATATACTTACAAATACACAAATTAAATATATTATTTTTTTCTCATAAAACCTCCACTATTTATTAAAGTACTGATCTATGGCATTTGCCATAGATTTTGCAATTTCATCCTTTTTCGTTGAGAGTATCTTCGCATCAATAGCGTTATCGGCAAATCCTACCTCTACCAAGCAAGTGGGAATAGATGAATATGAGAATATTCTAAGAACTGCAGTATGTGTTCCCTTATTCTTCAGACCTGTAGCAGCAGTAATATTGCTTTCCATATTTTCGGCAAGTTTCTTTGACAACTCTATATTTGTCTTTGTCAGTCCCATTATATTTGTATATCCGGGATAATTACTACCCGATATATAATCATTGTCTCCCGGATAGAAGCTTAGAGTACCTGAGTTTTTACCTGTATTTGAGTGAATTGATATCATTATATCCGAGGTCTCACCGGCTAAAGCACTTCTGGCACCGTTTGAAATATTTTGATTAAAATCAGTCCTGCTCAACACCACACGATATCCCTTATCTATAAGCAAATCCTTAAGTTTCAGTGCTACTTTCAGACTGAATTCAGGCTCCGTCTCTGTTTTGTCATAGATATTCTTACTGTCTCTTGCTTCAACACCTACTCCATAACCCTTATCACCTACCATAGAAGTCTTCATGGGCTTTAGCATTGAATCATCAACAGGATAATATTTTTCTCTTTTTTGATTGGCTTCGGGTGCATTATTGTCACCATGTCCGGGGTCTACGAAATACGGTATGTCCGTTGAATACAGCAGGCTCAAATACATAGGCCTTATAGTCGGGAGCACTACCGTCGGCATTTTTCCACAAATACGGTCTGTACTTTGAGTTTTCACTTAGATGATACACGCCTTTATCTGTAATTATCTTACTATTTTCCTTTAAATTCTTATCCTTCTGCTGATTAACTGCCTGAGTGGCGACTGTAGTCTCTGCAGTACCGTGTCTTGTAACCGGAGTTACTTTTCTTTTTGCCAAACCCGCACTTACACTTATACTTGTCGCTGCAGATATAACCAATACACATGCACATAATAAATTATACTTTTTAATTCTTTTCATATTCACTCCTTACTTTGTATATCCCATCTCCTTTTCAAAGGCGATTATCAAATTTCTGTTTTGTATCTCAATATCACTTAACATATTGTCGTTAAATTGTTTTGCAGGTATGGTGCCGTGATACCAGCTGCGGGAATTGAAATAGTTTTGCAATCCTGCATCATCAAACATTCTTCCGTGTTTTGCATAGATTTCATTTCTTGCAAGGCGACACTGCTCGGCACCAAGGCCTGCCAATTCACTTTTATCCAGTACTCTTACGCTACTGTCAGGCAAAATAAATTCATTATTTATTGCGACTGTACTTGGCATTGTAGCAGGCTGTACGGTCTGTGCCTCTGTAGAAACGGGCTCTGTCTGTGCCTGTGTTGTTACATCCCCCTCTTCACTCTCTTTTTCCTTGGCTCTTCTCTCCTTTTCCTTTTCTCTCTTTGACGACTTGCTTTTTTTATCAAGCACACTTTCCTGATTTGTACTGTCATCAATTGATATGCTGATAATTCCTGTCTGAACTAAAGCAAATAAAATCAAAAAGAAGTGCAAGGATAATACCCGCTATTGTAATGAATACAATTTTTAACGCCTTTTATTCTTCTTGGTTTTTTTAGCCTTATTACTTTTACCCGAAACATTACCGTTAGGTAAAGTGGCTGTCGAACTTACCTTATCGTCATCTTTTTTTAAGATTTACTCCACCTTCATCTTTTTTTACAGGCTCACCGCAGTTTGTGCAGTAATTCATTCCGTCTCTGACTTGCTTTTCCACATTTTTGAACAAAAACATGCTCATTCTCCCTTATCTTCTTTATATAATAATTTTTACCATAAATTTTTTTCCTGAATACTATATAATCGACCTCAGTTCCTGATTTACACTTAATATTTTTAAGATGTATAATATTAATAATACAGTAAGGAGTTTTTATTGAATATGAAAAAGTCATAATCGCTGTTACTTTCTTGACTATGTCGGTTTTCTTTGACTGCATGCGGACTTGTTGACAAGGGCAGTCTGAAAAAGATAACTGAAGGTCAGGAGTTCAACGCATGGGAAATGGATCTGGTGGAAAAACTTGAATCTTACGGTCTGGAGGAACATGAAAAAGAAAGGCTTCAAAAGATTGATGCCGAATGTGATGATATCGGAGACAATGATTACAAAAATCAGCTTTTGATTGCAAAAAAGCTTGTCAAACTGACTTCACAAGTAGAATCAAGAATCGAGACTTCAGCTAAAGAACTTGTAGAAAAATTAGATAATGCAGATGTACCCTATGCTTCGGAAGATGAAAAGAAAAAACTTGCAGAATACAGTGAAACCGTTTCCGAAATGCTGAAGAAACATGATTTTATCAATTACAAGGAGGTTTCAGAAAACTGGAGCAAACTTGTAGAATACTCAAGTACAAAACTTACCGGTCTGGATGTAAATATAGTCCAATTTGACTACACCAATTATCCTACAGTCAGAATGTATGTGGATGTAAAGAACTCTTCGGGTGATGTTGTCACAAATCTCTCACCGAATATGTTCTATGTATCACAAAAAGCGTGGCAAACGGTGACTTTCAGTCTGTTACAATTAAAAATATTTCAATGCTCGATCAAAAGGATGCATTAAATATTAATATGGTTGCAGATACAAGTGCAAGTATGGAAGGAGAAAGACTGAGCAGTGCAAAAACTGTAATGTCCACCTTCCTTAATACGGTTCAGTTTAATGTGGGTGATAAGGTAAAGCTTACAGAATTCAACTCATATATTGATAAAAGCGGTGTATTCACTTCCGATGTAAACGCGTTAAACCAAAAGATTTTTTCATATATCGCATCCGGACAAACTAAACTGTATGATACACTTATCTATGCCGTTCAGGATGTATCCGGAATACCCGGTGCAAAATGTGTCCTTGCTTTTACCGACGGCGAAGATGTCGGAAGCTACAATAGTGCAAGTGATGTTATCAATGTGGTATCGGCATATAAGATTCCTGTTTACATAGTCAGAATAGGTGATAATTACAGTGCAAATGACAGTGATCTTATTCAGATTACCTCCGCTTCAGGTGGTGAATTTAAATACTTCAACTCTTTCGGTATGGATATGGGCAATTTCTACAGCAGCATCTACAAGGGTATGAAGCAGTACTATGAGATAGAGTATGAAATGCCTGACGCAAATAATTATACGGATAAGAGAGATATCAGTGTATATGTGAAGGGAGACGGAGTCGGAGGAAGTGCGGATATAGAAACAAACTCAGGAAATGACTTCTTCAACACCCTTCTCGGCAATTTCCTAAGAAGCTATATTGAAGATATGAATGCACACAGCTACAATCAGATGGCTTCAAAAATTGACGATACAGTAAATCCTACAGATGAAACAGGACTTAAATATCAGATGACTAAACAGGTTACAGGTGGCTTTGCCAATGTAGTAAGTGAAAGTCTTATGTCCTACAATGTAAGTTCTATAACTGTGGTGGATGAAAACACTATAAAACTTGCTACCAACGAAGATTATGATGTTATACTTGACAGAAAATACTCTTCATTTACAGGAGACAAGCTGACTCAAGTCAATACCGCTCTATATAAAAACTCATGGAGTGCAAATGCAGACAGTCAGATACGTATCTGGGAAAGAGTAAACCAAAAGCCTGAATATATTCTAAAAAAAGGCAGTGACGGTATATGGAGATTCTCAAAGTACTCTGTAGACCCGGGATCCAATGCAACCATTGCGATATATGATGCCATGGTTATTTACTAAAATAAAAACTCCTCAGTAGAATTACCTGCTGAGGAGTTTTATTTGTAATAACTCTTATTTATGTTAATTTTTAAAATCCGAAACCTGAAGCTATAGCCTTGGCATCCGCATCAACCCATTTATTTATCAAATCGGATTGCATAGCCTTTTTTCTGACTTCAGGTACCGAGTGAAAACCGTGTTCCACTATCATTCCGGGTACTCCGGCTACATTTGCACCTCTAAGTACACCGTAATAGTCTCCGTTTTCTCCCATTCTGTAGTATACACTGCCGTTTATTGTAATACTGTCATTTTTAGCAACAGTCCACTCACTTAGGGAACCTTTCTTAACCGAATCAAAGTCCTTACTCTTTGCAAGTCCTTCATTAAAGTTTACAGTTGAAAGATTCTCTCCTATCTTATTGGCAATATTTATACAAAGTTCATTTTCTTTTGCAAGCGAATTTAATATAATAAGCGGCTTATTAATTGCAACAGGCTGTGAATTTGTAGGATATCCGTTTGCATGTGAATTGTTTGAATTAGTATGCAATGATATAAACAAATCCGCACCGGATCTTCCCGCCATATCTCCTCTAAGTGAAATATGACCTCCATCCAGATTTTTATCTGTAAATCCGTCAATGGTAATACTTTCCGTTGTTCTTGTAAGAACCGAAGATATACCGTAGTTTTTCCTTAAACTGTCTCTTAAGGCCAGTCCGAGTTTTAATACCGCCATAGATTCCGAGTAGCCGTAACCGTCCTCTCCCTTCTATGGCATTCTTTGTCTGAAAATGTCCCGGATCAATACATAAAAGGACATTACTTGCAAAAATTGATTTACCCTTTACCTGCTTCCCGTTTTTTAAATATGCGTCCACTCTGTACTCATATTTTACATATCCGTTTGTGCTTATTTTATCGGTATAAGAGATATTTCCTGTTTTATTTACATCCTTGGATGAAATTCTCTTTATCTCTTTGAAGTCCTTTGCAGATGCATCCTTTCTCAGGATGACATATCTGCCGACTTCATTTATACCGCTGCCTGAAAAAAACAGATTAATCTCATTTTTTGACTTTCTTTCAAAATCAATACTGTCAAGATCCGCCTTTACACTTGCCTCTGAAGCATATGTAATCTTTCCGACAGAAACAAAAGCAAGTACACAGGCAATCAGAGTAAATATAATCTTTTTCCCTGCAAATCTGTTCATAGATTAGAACATCGGTACAACCGCACCATTGTACTTACTTTCTATAAATTTCTTTACAGTATCGCTTTCAAGAGCCTTTATAAGTGCAAGAGTTGCATCTGATTTCTCATCACCCTCTCTTACAGCTATAATATTTGCATATGTAGTAGCCGCAAGTGACTTTGAGTCCTCTATAGCAAGTGCATCGCTTACCTTTAATCCGGCCTCGATTGCATAGTTTCCGTTTACAACGGCAACATCAACATCTTTAAGTGTTCTTGCAACCTGTGCGGCCTCAATTTCCTGAATATCAAGGTTCTTTGGATTTTCAACGATATCCTGCTTTGTAGCATTGATACCTGCACCCTCTTTTAACTTTATAAGTCCGTTTGCTTCAAGTAAGAGCAACGCTCTTGCCTCATTTGTAGCATCATTCGGCACTGAAATCTTTGCACCGTCTGCAAGTGCATCAAGTGATGCAGTCTTTCCGGCATAGATACCGAAAGGCTCATAATGAATTGCACCTGCTGAAACAAGTGTTGTATTGTGCTCTTTGTTAAAGTTCTCAAGGTATGGATAATGCTGGAAGTAGTTCGCATCCAATTCCTTTGTATCAAGGGCCACATTCGGCTGAATATAATCATTGTACTCAACTATCTTTAAATCATAGCCTTCTTTGTTCAACGCTTCTCTTGCAGCCTCTAAAATTTCAGCGTGTGGTGCAGGAGTTGCTCCTACAGTGATTGTCTTTAAATCTTTTGAAACTGCACTTGTTTGTGCCGACTCGCTTACAGACTCACTTGCGCTTTCACTTGTATTTGTATTTGCAGCCTTCTTTCCACATCCTGCAAGTGCAAGAAGTGATACCAAACCTAATGCTAATAATATTCTTTTCTTCATTTATTATTCCTCCTTAAATTTCATATACAATTTATAGACCATACAAGATATTATGTCAATGATTTAGCCGACATATGTTTATAGTCTTTTTTTATAACAGGTTATATTACCTTATTCTCTTATCGGAACTCTTTGAACTTCTCATAAAGATTTCCTGTATTATTTGAACCAAAATCACAAGGATTGCTACGGTAATAAACATTATATCCGTCTGATATCTGTAATATCCGTAGTTTATGGCGATTGTTCCAAGACCTCCGCCACCTGTAAATCCTGCCATTGCGGAGTATCCCAGTATTGTTGTAACGGATATTGCAGCACCTACAAGAAGAGAAGGCTTTGACTCCGGTAAAAAGCACTTTAAATATTATCTGGGAATTACTTGCACCCATTGACTTTGCGGCCTCTATTACACCCGCATCCACTTCTTTGAGTGAGGACTCAACCATTCTGGCGATATAGGGTGCCGCCGCTATGACAAGAGGCGGTATTACGGCAACAGGTCCTATTGAAGTTCCCAACTATAATTCTTGTAAGAGGTATTACCATAATAAGCAAGATCATAAAAGGAACCGAACGTATCAGATTTATAATCATACCCAATATACCGTTTAACTTCGGCATAGGCTTTATACCTGTATTATCTGTAACAACCAAAACAACCCCAAGCGGAATACCTATAAGGTAAGAGAAGAATGATGAAGCAACAGTCATTAATAAAGTCTCAAAAAGACCTTTTAAAATCATTGATGTCATATTATTCTGTCATCTCCTTTCCTTCGATTAATTCCACCTCATGATATACCACACCGATACTGTCAAGATATCTCTTTGCCTTTTAATGCTTCTTCTTCACCGGATATCTGAACAATCATATGACCTACTGCAGAGCCTCCGATATCCTTTGTCTGTGCATAAAGAATATTAACAGGAATTCCGCAGGATAAAATCATATTTGAGAGTACAGGCTCAAAAGAGCTTCTGCCGTCAAATTCTATTCGAAGTTTAACTCCCGATACAATTTCTTTATTCGGCAATACATCACCGAGTATCAGCTTTTTACCTATGTCGGACTGCGGATTGGCAAAGATGTCCTCCACTCTGCCCATCTCGGCAATACGGCTGTTTTCAATAATTGCAACTCTGTCACAGATGCTCTCAATGACTTTCATCTCATGAGTTATTACTATCACCGTAATTCCCATATTTTTATTTATATCTTTTATAAGATCAAGTATCTGTTTTGTAGTCTTAGGATCAAGTGCCGATGTAGCCTCGTCACATAATAAGAGTTTCGGATTTGTGGCAATCGCTCTTGCTATAGCCACTCTTTGCTTTTGTCCTCCTGAAAGCTGCGCAGGATATGCCTTTTCTCTGTCTGAGAGTCCCACCAGCTTCAGTAACTCTTTGCTCTTTTTACAGCCGCAGCTCTTGGAACACCGCTTATTTCCAGAGGAAAACATACATTATTCAGTATATTTCTCTGTGAAAGCAAGTTGAACTGCTGAAATATCATTCCCATATTCCTTCTGATATTTCTTATACCCTGCTCACCCATCTGCTTTAAAGGCTTACCTTCAAAATACACATCTCCTTCAGTAGGTACCTCCAGATAATTGATACATCTGACCAAAGTAGACTTACCTGCTCCCGATAAACCTATTATTCCGAATATTTCCCCTCTGTTTATATCCAGATTTATATCATCCAGAGCCTTTACATCTCCGTTCTTTGTATGAAAGACTTTGCCCATGGACTTTAAGCTTACAATAGAATCCATACTCCCCCTTAATTACACAACTCCACTATGGACTGTGCAAATATTTTTGCTGAAGCTATAAGCTCATCTATTACAACAAACTCGTCGGCTCCATGCATTTTTGTATCAGTTCCCGGGAAAACCGCACCGAATGCAACACCGTTTTCGATATTGTGTACATAGGTACCGCCTCCCATGGCAATACATTCACCCTTAAGACCTGTATAATCTTCATAAATTGATAGCAAGGTCTTTACAAAAGGAGAATTTCCGTCCACCTCATGTGGTGCCAAAACCGAATTATTTAAAAATTCCACATCTATACCTGCGAATTTTTCCCTTACGGTTTTTAATATCTTATCTCCGTCACCGCTTACAGGAATTCTGCTGTCAAAGAATCCGTGCATTATATTATTCTTTAAAGTGAGCATTGAAAAAGCAAGTGTAAGTGCACCGCTTTTTTCGTCCTCTACGGCAATACCCATTGCCTCACCCTTTGTATCTCCATGCGGCATAAGAGCATACAATTTCTTTATAGTCTCTATCTTCTTTGAAGGTGAAAAATCAAGTCTGCAAAGTAATTCCAAAAGTCCTGTAATGGCATTATTTCCGTTTTCAGGAGTTGATGCATGTGCATTTGCACCAAGTGCCGTAATCTCAAAAACCGGCACAAGATCGTACTTAAACTGTATGCCTGTTTCCTTTGTTACTTCCTTGGCTTTTGCCTCCACTTCTTCTATATCAAATCCCTCTATGACCGCCTTTGCCTTTGGAGGTACTACATTTACCTTAGTACCTGCTTCAATACTTACAAGTCTTTTTTCACCCGCATCTTCAAGAGAGGCTGAAAACTCTCCCTGCAGCTGTCCCTTTTCAATATTTACCACCGGGAATTCTCCGTCAGGTGAAAATGTCATAGGAGCTTCTTTTTCCTTGGTATAGTAATACTTTATACAGCTGCTTCCGCACTCCTCATCCGTACCCAAAACAAGTCTTGTATTCTTCTTTACAGGTATGTTAAGATCCTTAACCGCACGAAGAGCAAAAAGCGCAGCAACCGCAGGTCCCTTATCATCTGAAGTTCCTCTTCCGTAGATCTTTCCGTCTATTTCCTTAGGTTCAAAAGGTGATGTAACACTCCATCCTTCTCCCTCAGGTACTACATCCAAATGAGCAAGTATATCAAGTCCCTTTTCTTTGTTGTTAAGATCTATTGCACCTGCATAATTATCATAGTTTGTTATATCAAAACCGTATTTTTCAGCAATACTCAGTGCCATAGTAAGTGCTCTTTTAGGTCCTTCACCGAAAGGTGCACCCTCCACATACTCACCTTTTGTACTGTTTATAGAGCAGAGCTTGATGATATCCGCTACCATCTCGTCTCTGTGCTCATCTATATATTTTTCTATTTCTTCTCTGTATTTTCTCATAACTTTCCTTTCCTAGTTCTTTCCGAACTCACTTAAAACAAGTCCTTCATTTCTCTCCTCAACCATTCTTACACTCCAAGGATGTGTAAAAATAAGAAGCGGACGATCTTTAAGATCTTTGATCTTTTTCATATCACTTGTTCCCTGTATCTTATCTATATCTACAGTAGATGTTTCATCAATCCATCTTATATGCTCATAAGGCAGCTTATCAAGTTTTACATCTACATTATATTCATTTTTCAGTCTGTAAAGTAATACTTCAAACTGAAGCACACCTACAACTCCCACTATTATCTCTTCCATTCCGGTATTATACTCCTGGAAAATCTGGATTGCACCCTCCTGAGCTATCTGATACACACCCTTTAGGAATTGCTTTCTCTTCATGGTGTCCACCTGACGTACTCTGGCAAAATGCTCAGGTGCAAATGTAGGTATACCCTCAAACTCGATATTATTTACAGTGGCAAGTGTATCACCTATACCGAATATACCCGGATCAAACACTCCGATAATATCTCCGGCATATGCCTTTTCCACTATCTTTCTCTCATCCGCCATCATTTGAGTGGACTGATTGAGCTTTATCTTTCTGTTTCCCTGTACATGGAAGACATCCATACCGGCATCATATTCGCCTGAACAGATCCTCATAAATGCGATTCTGTCTCTGTGGGCTTTATTCATATTTGCCTGAATCTTAAATACAAAAGCGGAGAAGAACTCATCCTTCATAGGATCCACAAATCCGTCATGAGTTTTTCTCTTAAGAGGTGAAGTGGTCATTTTTAGGAAATGCTCAAGGAAGGTCTGCACACCGAAGTTTGTAAGAGCCGAGCCGAAAAATACAGGACTCAGTTCACCGGCTGACACTCTCTCCATATCAAGATCATCACTTGCACCGTCCAAAAGCTCTATATCATTTCTCAATATATCCGCATAGTCAAATCCGATATAATCGTCAAGCTTACTGTCCTCAAGTTCAATAAGCTGTGTATCCACTTCCTTCATACCTGCATTTGCGGCTGTGAACTTATTTATCTGCTTTGTCTGTCTGTCATATACACCCTTAAAATTCTTTCCGGAACCGATAGGCCAGTTCACAGGACATGTTCTGATACCGAGCACATTCTCTATCTCATCCAAGAGCTCAAACGGATCTCTCGCCTCTCTGTCAAGCTTGTTTATAAAGGTAAATATAGGTATCTTTCTCATTACACAGACCTTAAAAAGTTTTATTGTCTGTGCCTCAACACCCTTGCTTGCATCTATTACCATGACTGCAGAATCCGCCGCCATAAGAGTTCTGTAGGTATCCTCGGAGAAGTCCTGATGTCCCGGTGTATCCAAAATGTTGATACAAAATCCCTCATAGTTAAATTGCATAACAGATGAAGTTACAGAGATACCTCTCTCCTTTTCTATCTCCATCCAGTCACTTACCGCATATTTGGCAGTCTTTTTTCCCTTTACACTTCCTGCTAAGTTAATAGCACCGCCATAGAGCAAAAACTTCTCGGTCAATGTTGTTTTTCCTGCATCCGGGTGTGATATTATGGCAAATGTTCTTCTCTTACTTATCTCTCCAAAGTTCACTTAAAAATTCCTCACTATCTCATCAAATATCTTTTCTGCCACTTCCAGTTTTGACAGCTTATCAAGTCTTATCTCATTATCCTTTGTAAATATGGTAACCACATTTGTATCGGTTCCGAATCCCGCTCCCTCAACCTTTACATTATTTGCAACTATCATATCCGCATTTTTCTTAGCCAATTTATTCTTTGAATTCTCTTCCATATTTTCGGTCTCCATGGAAAATCCGCAAATAAACTGTTTCTTAGGATTATTTTCTTTTCTCTCTCCAAGTTCCTTTAATATATCTTTAGTCCTTGAAAGTTCAATAGAAAGATCCCCGTCTTTTTTCTTTATCTTTTCATCACTGTAATTTGCAGGTGTATAATCCGCAACGGCCGCAGCCTTTATTATAATATCCTGTGAATCTGATATTTTCATAATCTCTTCATACATATCCTCAGCTGATTTTATATCAATTCTGTTTATAAAATCAGGTACAAAGACATTTGACGGTCCCATTATGAGACTTACCTTGGCGCCTCGATAAGCCGCCATCTTTGCAATCTCCACTCCCATCTTTCCTGTGGAGTTGTTTGATATATATCTTACAGGGTCAATTGCCTCTCTTGTAGGTCCCGCACTTACGCATACTTTCTTACCGACAAGATCCTTTTTCTTATATACTGCCCTTTTGATATATTCCAAGAGCATCTCAGGTTCAGGCATTTTTCCTGCTCCGCTATCTCCACATGCCAGATGACCGCTTGCAGGCATGATAATATCCATGCCGTAGGTTCTAAGTTTCATAATATTGTGCTTAACCACCTTGTTTTCAAACATCGTGGTATTCATAGCAGGTGAAACCACTATAGGGCATCTCATTGCTAAAGCCGTAGTAGTCAGCATATCATCCGCAATACCGTTTGCCAGCTTTCCTATAACATTTGCGGTGGCCGGTGCTATCAAAAATACATCCGCCCACTTTCCAAGCTCTATATGATCCACTTTAAATTCAAAATTTCTGTCAAATGTATCTGTATATACTTTTTGTGCCGTAAGAGTTTCAAATGTCATAGGTGTGATGAACTGACAGGCATTCTCAGTCATTATTACTTTTACATTTGCACCATGTTTTTTTAACATACTTGCAAGGTTTGCAATTTTATATGCCGCAATACCTCCGGTTACACCAAGTAATATATTTTTATCTTTCAGCATAAAGCCTCCATAAATCTTAATTTTTATTTAGATATAATGCTTACACGATTATACGCTATTTTATTATTGCAAGCAAGAACAGAGATTAGTATACTTTTATATAAAATAAAGCTTTTTATTTGAAATATCGTTCTTAAGCGCTTAGACGGTATATATACTTTAAAAGCCTTAAATCTACTTACATAAGAAGGAAAATTTTATGATTTTAGCAATCGATATGGGTAACACAAATATTGTCATCGGCGGTATCGACAATAAAAAAACATATTTTCTTGAAAGAGTCACAACCTATACTACAAGAACCGATCTTGAGTACTCTATGTATATAAAAGGCATCCTCGATATACATGGAATAAAACCTTCGGATATAGAAGGTGCAATTCTTTCAAGTGTAGTTCCTCCTCTGAATGAAACCGTCAGAAATGCAATCAAAAAAGTACTCGGTATTGAATGTATGCTTGTAGAATCAGGTATGAAAACAGGATTGAATATACTTATGGACAATCCGAAAACTGTCGGCTCCGATATGATAGTTGACGCTGTTGCTGCAATGGATGAATATCCTCTCCCTTTGGCAATCATAGATATGGGAACTGCCACCACCATATCTGTAGTAGATAAAAGCGGAAATTATATAGGCGGTATAATACATCCGGGACTACGAATTTCACTTGATACTCTAAGTTCAAAAACCGCTCAGCTTCCACAGGTAAATCTTGATATGCCGAAAAAAGTTATAGCAAAGAATACAATAGACAGTATGAGAAGCGGTATCCTGTTCGGACATGCCGGTATGATGGACGGTATTATATCACGTATGGAAGAAGAGCTTGGTGAAAAACTTAATGTAATCGCCACAGGAGGTCTCGCACCTTTTGTAGCCCCTCTTTGTACAAATGATATTATCGTAGATGACAATCTTTTACTTAAGGGATTGCTTAAGCTATATATCAAAAATCATATATAAGCACAAATAAGCCTTGGAAATTTCTTCCAAGGCTTATTAATTGCATTATTTCTTTCTCTTTAAGAAATCAGGTACATTTATCTTTGCATCACCTGTTCTTATAATAGTCGGGCGCTGTCCTGATATGTAATTTCCGTTATAATTTTGATTATTCATATTCGGATTATTCAAGCCCTGATTGTTTTGAGTATTCAAATTAGGATTGTTAAAATCACTCTGATACTGCCCGAAGTTTCCTGTATATCCACCGGTATAACCGCCTTCCGGATAGTTCTCTCCTGCATAGCTTGCTGTAGGATTTATATAATTATTCTGCTCAGGCTGAGTCTGTACAGGTCTTTCCATACTCGCCGTATGCATTCCCTGCAAATATGCATCATCTCTTTTCGGCATATTATCGTTTTGATGCTTTGTATTTACATCTCTAATCAATTCTCCAACAGGAGTATCATTTATTGCATTGGTTACACCTGTAGCAATAACTGTAATCTTCACACTGTCAGGTTCAGCATCATTATATGATACACCGAAGATAATATTTGCCTCTTCACTTACAAGCTCACGTACATATCCGGTTGCCTCATCTGCCTCAACAAGACCGACATCACCTGATATTGAAATAAGAACATGAGTGGCATTGTCAATACTTGTCTCAAGAAGTGGTGATGAAACAGCAGCCTTCACAGCATCAAGAGCCTTGTTGTCTCCTGTTCCGTATCCGATTCCGATATGTGCAAGTCCTTTGCCTGTCATTACTGTTTGTACATCGGCAAAGTCAAGATTAATTATAGCGGTCTCACTTATAAGGTCTGTAATACCCTGAACACTCTGCTGTAATACCTCGTCAGCCTTTTTAAGAGCATCAGGCATAGTAGTCTTTCTGTCCACTATCTGAAGTAATTTCTCATTCGGTATCACAATCAAAGTATCCACATACTGCTTCAAATTCTCTATACCTGCAAGTGCATTTTTCATTCTCTGTCTGCCTTCAAAAGGGAAAGGCTTTGTTACTACACCTACTGTAAGTATTCCGAGATCTTTTGACGCTCTGGCAATAACCGGTGATGCACCTGTTCCTGTACCGCCGCCCATTCCACATGTAACAAATACCATATCTGCATTCTTCAGCTTATTTGTGATATCTTCAATATTCTCTTCTGCCGCTTTTTCTCCCACTTCAGGCTTTGCTCCGGCACCAAGTCCCTTTTGTAAGCTTCTCGCCTATCTGTATAATACTCCCGGCTTTACAATTAACCAAGGCCTGTTTATCGGTATTAACTCCAATAAATTCCACGCCTTCTACATTTTCATCAATCATTCTATTTACGGCATTGTTTCCGGCACCTCCGACACCAACCACGATAATCTTCGCTGCATTCTCATTTACCGGCTTATTTATTTCTAACACAGATATATTCCTCCTGTACCCCTACACTTAAGCAAACTCTCATCTTATAATAAAGGTTTTTCATATAAATATCAACTTATTTTTCTTTAAAGTCTTCTGTAATAACTTAAGTATATCATATAGTTATCTCTTCTTAAAAGTATATGTTGTATTTTTCTTTTATAGGATTATAATTATCCAGATAAAGTATTCCGGACAAATCCTTTATTTTCTCCCATATATCTCTCAATTCGCCTATTTTACCGTTTAATTCACTCGAATCTCCCAGATAGACTTCTATTTTTCCTATATATAATGTTATATTATTATCTGAAGAAATTGTAATCTTATCTACCGTTATTCCGTATCCTACCAGAACCTGTGTGATATTGAGCATTTCTTCAAAAACTTTTTCATTTGAAATCGGAAGTTTCTCATACAATACCACTCTTCCGAAATCCAAACCGTCTATTATCGGAATTCCTTCAAGAAGATTATTTGAACTCTCCACCACAATTCCGTCCTTATCAAAATACATATATGAACTCATATATTTTACACAGCCTACAACACTTTTTTCATATACTATGATATCGGCACTGTTCATTCCGGTTACATATATATCAACCCCTTGAATGAAAGGTATATTGTAATCTTTTTTAAATTTACTTCGTATAAAATTATAAAGTGTTATTTTTGATAATTCATTCGGAAACAACATTTCCTTCATTTCTTCATCAGTATACCTTGTATTTCCTCCGAAATTAAAATCGGTTATTTTGACCGAAAATATTCCGACAAGTATAAATGCAAGGCAAAATAAAACAATGTAAAACTTCTTCATATCAGTAGTCCAGCTTTATCGATCTTGCGACACTCAAAACAATTCCCATCTCTCCAAGCAGTACCAAAATAGATGTACCTCCGTAACTTATAAATGGAAGTGAAACTCCGGTATTAGGCAACACTCCCGTTACAACCGCAATATTAAGTATAACCTGCAAAGACAAATGTATCAAAATTCCCACCACAAGATACACTCCTTCAGGATCCGTTACGGAGAAATGATATCTTTATCATTCTGTATATTAAAAATACAAATGCACCCATTATAAGTCCGGCACCGAAAAGTCCGAGTTCTTCAACTATTATAGCAAAAATCATGTCATTTTGAGACTCCGGAAGGAAAAACTTTTGCATTCCCTGTCCAAGCCCCTTGCCGAAGAAACTTCCTGAACCTATAGCATAAAGTCCCTGAATTACCTGATATCCTCCGTCTCTGCTGAACTTTTCCGGCTCCGCCCAAACAAGCAATCTTGTCAAATGATAATCTCTTGCTCCTCTTTCATATATAAATTTTACAAAAGGTTTTGAGAAAAACAAAATTACACCCATTGCTATTGCACCTACTGTGTGAAGTCTCTTATTTGATGTACCTAAAAAGCTCATGCAAAACGCAATCAAAAATATAATTATGGATGTGCTCAGATTTTCAACCATAACCAATACTGTCGGAACAAAGATCACTCCGAATAAAAACCAAAGTTTCTTTTCAGCAACCTTTCTGTCTGTAGAATGTAAATCATTTTTTTATATTTTTACCAGATAGTAAGACGAAAAAAATAATAATCGCCACCTTTACAAACTCTGAAGGCTGGAATTTTATACCGAACAGATTAATCCATCTTCTTGCTCCGTTTGCATCCCTACCTATAACCAAAACAGCTCCGACAAGTGCAGTCGCAACCACATAAATAAGCTTCGACAGTTTTATCCAAACTTGGTAAGGTACTATTGATACAAATATCATCAGAATAAGACCTGCAACAACAAAGATAAGCTGTTTATTTACAAAATAAGCGGAGTTTTTAAACTTCAAATCTGCAGTGTATGAACTTGCCGAGTAAATCATTATCAAGCCCATCACCAACAAAAACAAAATAATAAATATAAGACTGTAATCGTAAAACCTTCTTTTTTTAGTTTCATTTTTTTTACTGTCATTAACAACCGGTTTCTTGACCCCGATTTTTCTTATTTTATTTTCTTTAGCAGTATCAACTTTTGTTTTCTTCTGTCCGCCTTTTCTCCACCTTTTATTTTTTTCTTTTTTTACGGCTTGGTTTTTCAATTCTTTTTTTGCTACATTTTTAATTTTGGCTTTATTCTTCTTTATATCATCAGCCATATTATCCTAATTCCCTAACACAGTCCTTAAATATTCTTCCACGCTCCTCATAGTTTTTGAACATTCCCCAACTTGCACAAGCAGGTGAAAGAAGTACATATTCTCCCGTTTTTGCTTCATTTGCACATATTCTTACGGCCTCCTGCATGCTGTCAACCGTAACTATATCATTAAAGCCGTGTTTTTTTGCACATTCTTCTATCTTCCCGGCTGTAGCTCCCATAAGTACAAGTTTTTTAACCTTTGTACCGAAGCTCTCAATCCATTCATCATACTCCGAGTCCTTATCATAACCTCCGGCAATAATATATGTTGCCGCCGGCATTGCAAGTACGGCTTGAATCGCCGCATCAGGATTTGTACCCTTGGAGTCGTTATAATATCTTACTCCGTTAACTTCTTTTACAAATTCTATTCTATGCTCAACGGCATGAAATGCGTAACATGAATTTACGATGCTCTCCATAGGTACACCGTATGAAGATGCTATCGCTATTGCGGCCATAACATTCTCATAATTATGTCTGCCAAGTATATTCAACTTCTTTGTATCCAAAATTTCTTTTGCAACACCGTTTTTACTCTGCATAATAATATCTTTATCAAGATAAAATCCGTCTTCAAGCTTTCTCCTGCTTGAAAAGAATACGACTTTGGCTTTTACCCTGTCTGCAAATTCTCTCAAAGCCTCATCTTCATAGTTTAAAATACAAAAGTCATCTTCAGTTTGATTTTTACTTATATCTTCTTTTACTTTGATATAGTTCTCCATAGTATGATGTCTGTTTAAATGATCCGGAGTTATATTCAAAATAGCCGATATATTCGGTCTGAAGTCAATAATCGTTTCCAATTGGAAAGATGATGTCTCAAGCACCGTAACCGAATTCTCATCCGTTTTATCTGCTATATCGGTATAAGGTATTCCTATATTACCGACCGTAAAGCTGCTTTTTGCAAAATTTGACATTATCTCACCGACAAGTGATGTTGTGGTTGTCTTACCGTTTGTACCTGTTATAGCTATCAATCCGCCTTTAGCGTATTTAAACCCGAGCTCAATTTCGCTCCATATCTGAATGTTATTTGCTTTAAGTACCTGTACAAAATCAGTCTCCAAATCTATTCCCGGACTTATAACACAATATGACATATCCTCTAAAGTCTTTCTTTTTTAATTCTCCGAGAATAATATTTATGTTTTTGTGATATGCCTTATCAAACTTTACAAGTATTTCTTCTTTATTAAGTTCTTTATTACTGTCAAAGAGTATTACCGCCTCATTATTTTTTAAAAGTAATGTGGCGACGGATATACCGCTCTTTCCTAAGCCCGCAACTCCAATCATATTGCCTCCTACATAAACAGATAAACTAAAATACCAAGTATTATGGTAACTACACAAAATACTGTCACGGTCCTTGTCTCAGACCAGCCACAGAGTTCAAAATGGTGATGTATAGGCGCCATCTTGAAAAATCTTTTGCCCTTTGTAGCTTTAAAATATCCGACCTGAATGATTACCGATATTACCTCTATCATATATATAAATCCGATAACTGCAATAAATACAGGTATCCTGCACATAAGTGCATATGATGCGACAAAACCTCCAAGTGCCAAAGAACCCGTGTCTCCCATAAATACTTTGGCAGGATAAGCGTTAAATATCAAAAATCCCATAAGGCTGCCTATAACCGCACCTGTAACAGGTGTGACCGAAAAACCGCCCTTTAATCCTATAAGCATAAAGAATAATGCTACTATAACAGTAACGCTTGAGCATAATCCGTCAAGTCCATCGGTAAAATTCACACCGTTATCGGTTCCCAGTATTACAAACAGTGCAAAAGGTATCCATATAATACCGAGATTTAATATTATACCTTTATCAAATGAACCTGTAAAAGGTATAAGCACACCGTAGTCAAGTCCATATATTTTATACAGATATATTATAAAAATAACACTGACTACAAGCTGAAGTATGAATTTTTGTGATGACTTCAGTCCTTCAGACTGCTTTTTCTTTATTTTCAAAATATCATCCAAAAATCCTATTATACCATAGGATATAGTAAATAAGAATACTACCGCCACTTCTTTATATTTAGGTATCAAAAACAGGCTTGCAACCAATATGCCGGCCAGAAATGAAATTCCGCCCATCGTGGGAGTACCTGTCTTCTTCAAATGTTCCTTAGGCCCGTCATCCCTTACCATCTGTCCGAATTTAAGTCTGTGCAAAACAGGAATAAACAAAGGGACATGCAATTGCAGTAACAACAAAACCTATCAATAATGCAATCAATGTATCTCTTAACATAATAACTCCAAAATTTTATTCTTCTCCCTCTCCGGCAGGCGCTCCGGGAAGCCCGTTTCCGCCGTCGTTAGGTATTACTTCTTCTGTAGAATAGTTCTTTGACTCCTCTTGCTTTGGAGTATTGCTGTCCGTAATACCCTCTGCAGTCGGGAATGAACTTACATCTATACTTTCGTCTACATTTGAATATATATTCATATATGGCAATACTTCTGTCATGATTTTTGAGAACAAAGAGCTTGCATATGCCGATCTTGCCTGATCCGCCACATGAGGAGTATCCACAAGAACATAGCATACAACTTCCGGTGCCTGTGCAGGTACGCTTCCTATAAAGAAACCAAATAATTTCCGTTTCCTCTTGGGTACTTTTCTGCAGTACCGGTTTTTCCGCCGACATCATATCCTGCAACCGCTGCGGCACTACCTGTTCCTTCCGCTACCGTTCTCCTGAGCGCTTCATTTATAAACGCCGTGGTATGTGCGGAAACCGTCTCTCTTACAAGCTCAGGCTCAATATTTTCTATTATTGCACCCTTTGAATTCAAAATCTGTTTTACAACATGAGGTTGATAATATGAACCGCCGTTTACAACAGACGAATACGCAGCCGCAAGTTGAATCATAGTTGTATTATAATTTTGTCCGAAAGAGTTTGTTGCAAGATCCGTTGCACTTGCATTATCCGCAGTATGTATAAGTCCGCTTGTATCCGCTTCTCCCGGCAAATCTATTGCGGTCTTTGAACCGAATCCGAATACCTTTTGATATTCATAAAACTTCTGACTTCCTTCAGCTCTTGAAATATCCATCATCGCCACATTACAGGACTCCATAAGGGCCTCGGTAACATTCAGCACACCATGTCCGTTTCTGTTGGCGCATCTTATCTTCCAGCCTCCGACCTCTTCAAATCCCTTACAGTCATAGCTTTCATTACCTGTTATAATTCCCTCTTCCATGGCGGAAGCTACCGTAAATACCTTTGAAGGTGAACCCGGCTCATATGTATCGCTGACAGCATAGTTTCTCCATATATTACTGAGCGCCTCCACCTTTGCCTTGTCATCCATCTCGGCCTGCTGTTCAGGCGAGTAATAATTATTCAAATCTCTGGGATTATTCAAATCAAATGTTCTGCTGGTAGCCAAAGCAAGAATTTCACCGTTATTAGGATTCATCACTATTGCCGCAGTCATATTTGAACCTGTAGAACTTTGCCATTCTGCAATATGTTTTTCTACAATCTTTTGGATATTCAAATCTATGGTCGAAACCACCTTGTTTCCGTCTGTAGGATTTTTAATCACTCTTTCAAGAGACGATTCATCATTTAAGTATCCGTATTCCCTGCCCGATATTCCGATTAATTTATCATTGTAATACTGCTCTATTCCTGAATTACCGCTCAAATCTTCATTATTTGCAAAGCCTATAACATTACATGCACTCGAACCGTAAGGATATCTTCTTACATAACTTTCTTCAAACCAGATACCGTATACTCTTTCAGAGCTTTTACTCTCTTTGTAAGACTTATTGTACTCTTCTTTTTTTTCTTCAAAAGCTGTTTTTTGCTCATAGCTTATATCCTTAGCATATTTTACATATGAGCTGTCCGACTTTTCTGCAATAGTATTTTTTAACTCATCGACGCTGTATCCGAAAACTTCACTCAGTATAGATACTGTAGCATTTAAGTAATCTTCCTGATCGCTGTTTATCTGTTTCGGATCGATTATCAAATTGTAAACCTTTTCACTTGTAGCAATATATGTTCCGTTTCTATCGAGTATATCACCTCTTTTGTAAGGTATATCCCGCGAATCATATTTTTGCTGTGACAGAATCTTTTGATTGTATTCCTTAGACTTACTTCCTTGTAACATTAGAATCTTAAAAAACAATGCAGCGAAAGCAAGTATAATCATAAACAGGATGATTACAAGCCTTCCCTGCAAATTATCTAAAGGATTGGAAGTACTTCCGTCCTTACCTTTTTTATTAATCCCCTTTTTATCTCGGGATATCTTCAAATTGTCTGACATATTCACTTTCCGTTTTTTCGTATGTTATAACTTGATTCTTCTTAGCATAAATCATACCCAACTTATTTGTAGCTACATCATATATATGATCCAAATCAACGTAAGTCGCAATCATATTCTCCAGCGAATCATTTTCATTTCTTAACTTTTCGAGATTTGATTCATTTTTTTGTGTCTGCTTTATAGTGGAAGTCAACTTTGACTGTATTGCAATATAGTTTGCACACAAAAACAGCATGACTACCATAGCCGCTGAAAACACAACAAGATAAGGGAAGTCCATGGACAATGCTCTTTCCCTGTTTTTCCTTATCATTCTGTTTGTTTTTGCCGCTTCACCTTCAGAGGGCTTAGGTGCTTTTTTCGGAACGGCTGTTTCCACTTTTCTTACAACATTACCGTCTACATAATATTCTATCTCTGTACCTGACTTTTTCTTCGTTCCTTGCCTTTTTTTCTTAACAGTTTCTTTCATTTAGACTCCCTTTTCAAATACTCTAAGTTTTGCACTTTTGGATCTGGAATTTTCCTCCAGTTCCTCCTCACTTGGCAGTATCGCCTTTCTCGTAATAACTCTTCCCTTTGATTTATTCCCGCAAACACAGACAGGAAACTTTTTCGGACAAACACATGGTGACTCGGCTTTTTTGAATGCCTGCTTTACTATTCTGTCCTCCAAAGAATGAAATGTGATAACAGACAACCTTCCGCCCGGTTTCAATAAATCAATCATTACATCTAATGAATCGGTTAAAACCTCAAGCTCTTTGTTCAATTCAATCCTTATGGCCTGAAATGTTCTCTTTGCAGGATGCCCTCCTGTTACCTGTATTTTCATAGGAATAGAAGCTTTTATAATATCTACCAGCTCAAAAGTGGTTTCTATTCTCTTCTTATTCCTATATTCAACAATATGTTTTGCAATGTTCTTTGCAAATCTGTCCTCACCATAGTCTCTTATAATATGAAAAAGTTCAGACTCCGAATAGTCGTTTACAATATCAGACGCCTTTAACTCGTTTCTGTCATCCATTCTCATATCAAGCGGAGCATCATATCTATAGGTAAAACCTCTCTCGGCAGTGTCAAGCTGATATGAAGATACTCCAAGGTCAATGTATATTCCGTCAACCTTGTCTATGTTTTCTTTTTTCAATATATTCTCTATATTAACATAGTTGTCTCTTATAATAATAACATTATTACTATAATCAATCAATCTTTGAGTAGCAGCCTTGACAGCATCCGCGTCCTGGTCGATTCCTATAAGTTTACCGCTTCCCAGTCGTTTAACCACTTCTAAGGCATGTCCTCCACCACCTAAAGTGCCGTCAACATAGCAGCCGTCGGCTTTTATATTCAAAGATTCTATCACTTCATTCAAAAGCACCGATTTGTGATTGAAAGTCATAATAAATCCCATCCCTATAATATCTGCGGAGGATATACCTAAGCACAACTCCACCACTATAAGAATATTAGACTACTCCGGTAAAAAAATCAAGTTTTTTTATATTCTTAAAATTAATATGCACCCTGAAAAATAAACTTTATTTCCCGGTGCATATCAGTTAAATATTTAAAAAAATCCTATAGTCGACATTAAAAGCATAAACAAAAAAATAAAATAAACATTATTATTGCTTTTTATAAAACTGTACTTTAAATGTTCCTCATTCTTGAAATATTTTTATTGCATCCAACAGACAACTTACTGAAAACAATAAAAATATCAAAGGGAAAAATATTGCATACTTATTTGGTGATAAAAATGCGAATACCACCATCACTATGATAACAATCGCAAGTATCACATGCATTACATCCCTGAACAAAAGAAAACCCTGCTTTCTTCTACCTGTCATCTCCTTTACCCAATGTAGCTACCATCACCGCCTTAATAGTGTGCATACGATTTTCGGCTTCATCAAACACCACTGATTTTGCGCTTTCAAACACATCCTCAGTTACCTCGTATCCCTTTACGGCAGGCAGACAGTGCATAAATATTGTACTTTCCTTTCCTGTTTTTTTCATCAGTTCCGTATTTACCTGATAAGGCCTTAAAAGTTCGATTCTTTCCTTCGCTTTATCCTCTTCACCCATTGAAGCCCATACATCTGTATATATTACATCCGCATCCTTAACAGCATCCGTATTATCGCTTATAAGAAGTTTTGCTCCTGAGGATTTTGCATAACCTTCACACAAGCTTATGAGTTCCTTACTTGGTTGCAGCGATTTCGGAGCCAGAACCGTCATATTTACTCCAAGTTTTGTCATTCCGATCATAAGAGAATTTGCCATATTGTTTCTTCCGTCACCGACATAAACAAAATTCAATCCCTCTATATTTTCCGAAATGTTCCTTCATAGTAAGAAGATCTGCCAGAATCTGTGTGGGATGATACTCATCCGTAAGGCCGTTCCATACCGGTACACCTGCATACTTTGCAAGTTCCTCCACTGTGGAATGTTTAAAACCTCTAAACTCTATACCGTCAAACATTCTTCCGAGAACTCTTGCCGTATCGGCAACGCTTTCCTTATGACCAAGCTGTATATCATCCTTACCGAGATATTCAGGAAATGCTCCTTCATCTCTTGCACCTACGACAAAAGCACATCTTGTCCTTGTTGAAGGCTTCTCAAACAGGAGCGCTATATTTTTGCCTTTCAATCTGTCTCCGGTAATACCCTTTTTCTTCTCATCCTTAAGCTTTGCAGCCAAGTCCAGCAAATATTCTATCTCTTCTCTTGAAAAATCCTTCAGTGTAAGAAAATGTCTTCCAAATAAATTCATAAATATACCCCTTTCTTAATATTTTAACAGTATATCATATAAATATAAATTTGTCTGTATAAAAATTCATTCATTTTCTTTTTTGTCTTGCAGCCTCATACATCAGTATGCTTCCTGCAACCGTTGCATTCAAAGACTCCACCTCACCAAGCATTGGTATTTTAACCTTATCTTTTACTATATCTAAAACTTCTTTTGAGATTCCTGCTGCCTCATTACCTATTATAAATGCAATATCCTTTGTATAATCCGGAGCGTCGTATTCAATTGCCCCTTCAAGACTGCTTGCATAAATATTAATATTTTTTGAATAAAGCTTTTGTATCACTTCTTTAAGATCCTTTACATAAATAAAAGGAACTCTGAAAACCGATCCCATTGTAGAGCGTATAACCTTAGGATTATATATATCCACAGTGGTTTCATTCATTATAATACCTGTAATTCCCGCTCCTTCTCCGGCCCTGACCAAGGTACCGAGATTTCCCGGATCCTGAAGGCTGTCAAGAATAAGCAAACTATGTGGAGTATCTCTTTTTTCCAATATTTTTTCAAGCGTATATTCTTTTCTTTTTACAACAGCCATTACACCCTGTGGAGTTTTCGTATCGGATACGGACTCAAATATTCTGTCACTGACCGTCTCATACTCCGGATAGATTTCGGACAATATTTTCCCGTTTTCAGCCTCAAAGCTTTCACTTGCAAATACGTCCAATATCTCATCCTTTTTGAGTTCTTTAAACATTCTGATGCCCTCAATAATATAGGCATTATGTTTTTTCCTGGCATTGCTCTTTTTTATAAGTGCCGCCAGATCTTTTATCTTCTTATTTCCTGATGAAGTAATCATTAGCTTCTCCCATATTACAAATCCGTTTTTATATTTTCCAGGTCTTTTATCCACAAAGCCTTACTTGCATCACTTGGCATTCTAAGATCACCTCTTGGAGATATTGCAATACTTCCGACCTTAGGGCCGTCAGGCAGTGCGGATCTCTTAAACTGCTGTGAAAAGAATCTTGAGTAGAAAACATTCAACCATTTTAAAATTGTCTCTGCATCATAGATATCCCTAAATGCTTTCTTTGCCATTCTGTATATCTTTGAAGGCATAAAACCGAAGCGAAGTGCATTGTATAAAAAGAAATCATGTAATTCATACGGTCCCACCAAATCTTCCGTCTTTTGTGCTATCTTTCCGTTTTCAGGAGGTAAAAGCTCAGGAGATACAGGTGTATCAAGAATATCATAAAGTATATTTGCTATCTTCTTATCCTCAGTGGTATCGGCATAGTAATTTACCAAATGTCTAACCAGTGTCTTTGGAATTGAAGCATTCACACCATACATTGACATATGATCACCGTTATATGTTGCCCATCCAAGCACAAGCTCGGACAAATCACCTGTTCCTACAACTATACCGTTATCTCTGTTAGCAATATCCATAAGAATTTGAGTTCTTTCTCTTGCCTGTGCATTTTCATAAGTAATATCTTTTACATTTATATCATGTCCGATATCAATAAAATGCCTCTTTATGGATTCAACTATTGAGATCTCTTCCAAAGTTGCACCGAAGCTTTTTGTAAGTTCACAGGCGTTATTATATGTTCTGTCCGTAGTTCCGAATCCCGGCATTGTAACAGCCTTTATGCCGCTTTTATCAAGTCCCAGCATATCATAGGTCTTGGCACATACAAGAAGTGCAAGAGTTGAATCCAGTCCTCCGGAAATTCCGAGAATAACATTTTTTGCACCGATATGCATAAGTCTTTTCTTAAGTCCAAGAGCCTGTATTGTGAGTATCTCCTCGCATCTTTCATTTCTCTTTGACATATCATCAGGTACAAAAGGCTTAGGATCAAAGTTTCTCTCAAGTTCAAGCTCATCATTCTCGATCTCAAACTCCATAACCATGTAATCTTTACGATTGCTCTCCTGTCCTTCTCTTATTTTAAATGTAGTCTGCTTTCTTCTTTCCAAATTAAGCCTGTTTACATCTATCTCTATTCTTACGGCTTCATTTTTAAACCTTGTACTTTCAGCCAGAATTTTACCGTTTTCCGCTATTATTCCCTGTCCTCCGAATACCAGATCCTGAGTAGATTCTCCCTCTCCGGCATTTGCATAGATATAACCGCATATAAGTTTCTTTGAATGATTGCTTATCAAGCTGTCACGGTATGCCTTTTTTCCGACTATATCATTTGATGCCGAGGCATTTACAATAATATTTGCACCTGCAAGTGCATGTCCTATACTTGGAGGATCTGCAACCCAAAGATCCTCACATATCTCACCTGCCAAAACAAGTCCCGGCATATTTGTACATTCAAACAATATCTTTGAGCCCATAGGGATTACATCATCGAAAAGATCAACCCATACCGCATTTTCAAATCCTCTGTTAAAATACCTCTCCTCATAAAACTCACCATAATTCGGCAGATTTATTTTATTTATAAGCCCCAGCATCAATCCGTTTGATATAACCGCTACAACATTATAAAGCTTTCCCTTATAATCCCAAGGCAACCCCAGAAAAATAACAGATTTATGTCCCTTTGTAAAATCAACTATTTCTTTCAATGCCTTCTTGGCTTCACTGATAAGCGAATCTTGAAAAAAAAGATCATTACATGTATATGCGGTCAGACAAAGCTCCGGAAATACTATGATACTGCTTTTATTTTCCCATTCTTTTTCTATGGCCTTTTTTATACTTTCCTTGTTATAGTCCACATCACATACTCTGATATCAGGTGATACGCTTGCAACTCTTATAAAACCGTCTCTCATATTTTCTCTTTCACATCTCCAAAAACAAAATCACAAAGTTTCTCATATTCCCTATAAAACTCATTATCTTCCAGGTCTTTCAACGCATCAAGTATACCATAATAGTACATTGCCTGCTTTACCTTATCTTTCTCATTAAACCTAAGTAAAAAATCATTTCCGAGGCAAAGATAATCTCTTGCGGAATTTCTGATATTTGACAGTTTATCTCCAAGAGCTATTATCTTTACTTCTATTGATTCATCTTTCAAAGTTTTTAATGTATGCATCTTTCTCTCAATCCATGTCTTTGACTTATCCTCAGATTCACTTCCTACAAGAGCCGCTACTTTTTTCCCGAATTCTTTTTCTATCTCGGTTATGGTAACGGAAGTATCTTCAACCGTATCATGTAGTAATGATGCTACTCTTACTTCTTCATTGTCTGTAATCAAGGATACAATGGTACATACCTCCAAGGGATGTGTAATATACGGTATTGTGCTCCCCTTTCTGAACTGGCCCTCATGTGCCTTAATCGCAAATTTCACTGCTTTTTCTATCATAACAACTCCTTTAATTATTATATTTTTTTCTTAAGTCGATTTTTAACTTGAAGTTTTAAGTCTGTTATTCTAGTCAAAGATTGCTTGTACAATTGAAAGTGAGGAAAATCCATGGCAGATGAAAAATAATGTAAATGAAAAACCCTAAAAAAAGGAAGTTTTCAAAACTCAAATATATAATAGCATTTATATTCATAAATGTAATCATATTTTTTGCTGTAACCTCACAGCCTCATTTCGAAATTTCCACAGTTGCGGATTCCGATTCCAAATCTGTAGAAATTAGAGTGACTCAAAAGAGCTTTTTCCCATTGCAAAGTTTTACAATGACTCTTGACGACTCTCCGCTCTCATATACAAAGAACGGTAATACATATGTGGCTACAGCAACAAAGAACGGTACTCTGGAAGTAGTTGCTACAAATCTGAATACAATGTCTCAGACTATATATGAAAGAATAGATAATATCGACTCCACAGCACCTACTATATTTGCACAGTTGGTGAAAAAAGGCGTGCTTAATATAACATTTGAGGACGGACATTCAGATATTGACTATGACAGCATCTACGCAATAGACAGTGATGACAGAAAGTTAAAGCCTTCAAAAATAGATGAAGAAGAGGGCAGAGCTACATTTGAATTTGATACCTACTCTATAAAGGCGTATGTTTCCGATACGGCGGGGAATGAAGGAGAAGTTGAATTTAACAACAGCGAAGTCAACCAGACAAAACTTGTTTCTGCTGAAGGTACAGAAGTAAATGATATTCCTGTTGAAGAATCCGGAAATAATGAAAATGATATCTCCGATCAGACTACTTTCGATGTCGGAAATTTAAATGAAAAACCGCCTAAGAAAAACGATGACTATTTATACGAAAAACATTAATATAATTAAAATAATAAAAAAACTCCATTCCAAACGGTCCGGAGTTTTTTTATTATTTATATTTAAGTCTGTGTAATTCTCCTGTAAGTTGCATTTTTTCAAATCCGTTTTGTGACAATGCTTCGTACAAGATAATTGCCACCGAATTTGACAGATTCAGACTTCTGATATCTCCCCACATAGGTATTCGTATACAGGTGTCTTCATTTTCTGCAAGTATCTCTTCAGGTATTCCTGCACTTTCTTTACCGAACATTATATAATCATCCGGCTTATACTCTACATCCTTATATGTATGATGTGCCTTTGTAGTTGCAAATACATATGCTCTCTTGCCGCAGGATTCTTTTCATAAAAGTCATTTATATCGGAATATATTGTAACATCAAGATTCTTCCAATAGTCCATACCTGCGCGCCTTATCTCTTTTTCATTGATTCTGAAACCCAGAGGCTCTATCAGATGAAGTCTTGTACCCGTTGCTACACAGCTTCTTCCGATATTGCCTGTATTTGCAGGTATTTCAGGTTCAAGTAATACTATATTCATGAAAGACTCCTTACAAACTTCTCAATTCTTGAGATTGCTTCCTTAAGTCTTTCCATAGAATATGCATATGAGACTCTGACATAGCCCTCTCCGCTTGCGCCGAACGCCGTGCCCGGAACTATAGCGGTCTTTTGCTCTTCCAACAATCTTGTTGCAAATTCTTCCGATGTCATATTAAATCTTTTTATACTCGGAAATACATAGAATGCTCCCTGCGGTTCAAAGCATGTCATTCCAAGTTCATCAAATTTATGTAATAGAAATCTTCTTCTTTGATTGTATGACTCTCTCATCTTGGCCACATCGTCATCTCCATGCGCCAGAGCCTCAACAGCGGCATACTGACTTGTAGTAGGTGCACACATAATGGCATATTGATGAATCTTTGTCATCTGAGCTATAATTTCCTTAGGACCTGTCGCGTATCCGAGTCTCCATCCCGTCATGGCATAGGATTTTGAAAAACCGTTTATAAGTATGGTTCTTTCTTTCATTCCTTCTACCTGAACTATTGAAGCATGTTCTCCTTCATATGTAAGTTCACAGTATATTTCATCGGATATTACATACAAATCTTTTTCTATACAAACTTTTGCTATCTCTTTTAACTCATTTATATTGAGTATTGATCCTGTAGGATTATTCGGAAAAGGTAAAATAAGTATCTTTGTCTTATCTGTTACTTTTTCCAAAATTTGACTTGCTTTCAGCTTAAAACCGTCTTCGGCTTTGAGTTCAATTATTACAGGTTTTCCTCCTGTCAAAATTGTACAAGGCTCATATGAAACATATGAAGGCTGAGGTATCAAAACTTCATCGCCTGCATCAAGCATTGCTCTGAGCGCAATATCAATGCCCTCACTTCCACCTACTGTAATGATCATTTCGTCTTTAGGATTATATTCTACATTAAGCTTTCTTATAAGATACTTTCTTATTTCTTCTCTAAGCTCCATCAAACCTGAGTTTGATGTATAAAAAGTTCTTCCTTTTTCAAGAGAATATATACCTGCATCTCTTATAAAATAAGGTGTATCAAAATCGGGCTCTCCAACTCCAAGAGATATTGCATCTTCCATAGTATTGACTATATCAAAAAAACTTTCTGATACCTGAAGGTTTTTATTGATGTTATTGTTTTTGATAATGGATTTCTCATGGTGTTATCAACTGCCTCTCATCTTTTTTCTTTGCAGATAATATTGTTCCATGGTCTTTATATTTTTTCAGTACAAAATGTGTTGCGGTTGAAAGCACTGAATCCATAGGTGCCAATTTATCAGAGACAAATTGTGCCACTTCTCGCATTGTTCTTCCTTCAATAAAAACAGTAAAGTCAAATGCTCCACTCATCAAATATATTGCACTTACTTCAGAGAATTGGTAAATTCTTTCAGCAATATTATCAAAGCCCATACCCTTTTGAGGTGTAACTCTTACTTCAATAAGTGCATTCACCTTTTCATTGGCTGTTTTTTCCCAATTGATCAATGTATGATAACCGCATATCACACCTTCTTTTTCCATATCGGAAATCTCATTTGCAACGGCCACCTCATCTTCACCCAATAAAATAGCCAACTCCGCAATATCAATTCTGGAATTTTTTTCAATTACCGATAATATCTTCTCTCTCATCTTTTATCACCTTAAAAATTTCATCCTGCAAAGGCCTGTTCACATATTCTACAGATTCCTTATCTGTAATCACCTTATCAAGGCTGTCTGTCAAACAACCTATTACCTGTGCAGCAATCCCTCTTTCCTCCAAGTATTTACAGGCAGATATAGGGTCCTCACTCAGAACTATCTTGCCTTCGCTTAAAAGTCTATATATATTTATTCCGAAATATTCACAAATCTCAATACAAATCTGTATTGTACTTATTTTTTTTATTTCTATCTCAAAACCGCGGCCACGAGACTTTGCAAAATTATATAATGCCTTTAGGATTCCACCTTCTGAAACATCTACCGTTTCACCATCGACCTCTGTGAATATACCGTTTATATCTACAGGAGCACATTCAGGTCTGTCATTATTTATGGGAGATAAATATCTCCCATAATAACCGTTTTTCTTTAACATGCTTTTCTATACTCTCTATATATACTTTATTAAAATATCCGCTTTAATTCTTCACGGTAATTCTCTATCAATATCAAAGAGCCCTTAAGTCCGGCATATCCGCAAAATATTATATATTTTTTCATTACTGTCCGTCATTAATATTCGGATTAAAAACCCGGACCTTGACTGACATCAACAGAATTATCTGCAGGTCCGTTATCTGCAGGAGCATCATTTCACAGTTTCGCCACCCTCGGTATTTTCTACCGGTGCGACTGTAGGAGCAGGGGTGTCCACTCTGGTACCTCTGATATAAATATCGTCGGCCATTCTGTAATTATCACTTGATACCAATTCTCTGCTTACCTCAACTCCGTTTTCCTTTACAACCTTCCAAAGCTTTGAAACTCTTCCCTTATGTCCGTCTGATTCCTTTCTGATATATCCTACAGGCTTTGAAGGATCGTCTTTATAAGTCTTTCCCTTAGGTGTTTCATTGATTACTTCAGAAACAAATTCAATTGTTCTGTTTGTAGATCTGTCTTCCTTACCCCAGATAGTGAATGTAACATTTCTTCCGGATGTAACAGCCTCTACATATATAGGAGTACTTCTGTTGTTTGTAACCTTTATATCCTTATAATCTCCGGCAATCGCCGCATCACCGCTTGGCTGTACATAACCTACTATCATTGAGTGATTTTTTTCTCTGTGATATTTTTACTTCAGCTCTCAGCGCGGCCTGATATAATGTTGTTGCAATCTGACATGCGCCACCGCCGACACTGTCTACAACCAATCCGTTTTGATAAGCCTTTGCCATCTTATATCCGTTTTTAATTGTAAACGGTTGCATTCTTTCATAACCCGATATTGTTTCACCGGGCATCAAAAGCACACCGTCCATCTTCTGTGTTCCGACAGCAATATTTGTGGCTCTCTCGGATGTGGAAGACGAGTAGTTGGTTGTAAATGTACCAAGCACATCCTTTATATCTTTCAAATCCTCAGCCTTAACGGCTGCTGCCTGCTTCGTCACCTGTGCTTCTATTGTCTCTTCTCCGCTTTTAAGAATCGCTTCCTTAAGCTTGTCTACAGTAGAGTCCTTATCTATTGCATATCCGTCATGTTCAGGTGTTATCTCAAATGCACCGTCGACTCTTTTTATAGTTGCATTAACAGGTGCATCCGGATTCTTACTGTTGGCTCTCTTAAAAAATGCATTTAAAGCTTCTTCATTAAATTCTATATCGGGAGTAATGCTTTCAGGATTTTCTATAAGACCTGCACTTTTTCGCAAATCTTTCAATCATATTTCCTGATGTATATTTGCCCGCTTCAGACAGTATATACTCTTTATTTTCTATGCTTGCACCAAGATCCGAAAAGCTGCTCTCTATCTGCTCTCCGTTTACAGATAAGATAAACTTCTTCTCATCAACTTTAGTCTGAAGTTTTTCCAAAGCTTCACTAAGTGCAGTCATTGTTTTAACGCTGTCATCCAATCCGCTTACACTGAATCCTTCAGGCAGTCTTCTCTCAGCTTTTATTCCTTCATCTTCAGTTACAGCCTCCTGTGTGCTCTCCTGTTCTTTGGTTGTCTCCTCTTCTTTAGCATCACTGTCTGTAGACTTCTTATCGTCAGCTTTTGCCTCCTGCTTTTCGGCTCTAACTTCAAAACTTCCCGCTCTACTACCTATTCCAAATCCTGCAACAGCCATAAACACAGCCATTGCTGCAGTTATATTTCCTATATTCTTCTTCAACTTTCCCTTGTCCTCTCTAGACCGGCATACCTATATTGACAATGCTGAAACTACTACAGGTACCACCATAGCCAGAACTAAAATTGTAACTATAACTATTGATATAATCTGTCTTTTCTTATTCTTCATATAAACCTCTTTTCTTTATGGGATAAACTATACTTTTATGATTTTAGTGAAATGTTTTCAGTCTACAGAATGTAGACTGTAATATTTGCGCTTTATCAGGTAAAATCAACGCTTCCTGATTTTATTTTATCCATCATCCTTTTAGCTTCGGATTCTGAAAGCAAGTCAATATTTACCTTGCATCCAATTCTATGACAGTTTAGTAATTTCTGCAAGTCCTCTTTTGTTCTTTTTCTGATCGGAACGAACTTTTTTTATCTTAACCTTCATAGCTTCCGGGCTTATTTCAAGAGTTTTAAAATTTTTCATAATTTCCTGAAATAAGACATGAGTATAGTATGCATCACTGAACGCTCTGTGAGAGTTTTTTCTTTCAATACCGAAGTAGGCACATGCATCAGTAAGATTTTTTCTCACATTATCCGGAAGTACCTTCTTACATAATTTATATGTATCAATACCTCTTTTCTCAAATTCCAATCCTGCTCTGTTTGCTTCTTTTTTTACAAAGCTGTAATCAAAAATTGTGTTATGTCCAAGTAGAACATAGTCTTCACAAAAGTCCACTATATGATTTATAACCTCATATATCCTTTTTGCATTCTCAAGCTCGTTTTCACTGATTTTTGTCAATTCAAGTATTTTGTCATCCACCGGCATATCCGGGTTTATAACACAGGAGAAAGTATCAATTATCTGTGAATCTTTTACTTTTAAAAGTCCAACTTCAATTATCTTATCTTTTGACAACCTTATTCCGGTAGTTTCAAGATCAATTGCTATATAATCGGAAATCATCATACTTTGGCACTCGGACAGTCGTCTCTTAAAAAAACAAATATCACATTTTTTTCCCTTCTTGCAATACATATGGTCCTGCCAAGAGTTATCAAATCCGTGTTCCAGACTATCCAGTGATCTTTTGGAAGTATCTCCATAAGTTCAAACTCTATTTTTACCGGATCGTCACTTTCTGTAAACCCGAGTTTTTTTGTAATCCTTTTTACATGTGTATCTACCACTATACTTGGCAGATCAAATATATTTCCTCTGATTACATTGGCGGTCTTTCTGCCCACTCCCGGAAGAGTTAAAAGGTCATCCAAATCGCTTGGCACCTCTCCTCCAAAGTCGGTCAAAAGCTTCCTTGCACAGGCAATCAAGTTTTTAGCCTTTATTATGATAAAAACCTATGGAATGTATATCTTTCTCCATTTCAGACAAATCTGCATCGGCAAACTTCTCAAGACTGTCATATTTTTTATACAAATCTCTTGTCACCATATTTACTCTTGCATCTGTACATTGAGCACTGAGTATGGTTGCAAACAGAAGTTGCCACGGAGTATTATACTCCAAATAAATTATTTTTTCCGTACCATATGTTTCATCCAGCTTTTTTAAAATTCTTTCAAGTCTTTTATCAATCATACCGTTATCTCTATTTTTCTTCCGCTTGGCTGATATTCATAATATCTTACGCCTGCCGCATTCAACATTCTTTTACTGGCTCTTACGGAAGGGCTTGAGGCATATTTATCCTCCTCATATATTATAGTCTTTATCCCAGCCTGAATTATTGCCTTTGCACATTCATTACATGGAAATAAAGTCACATATATTTTACTTCCCTCTAAAGAACCTCCTCTGTAGTTTAATATTGCATTCAACTCACTATGTGTGGAATACAGATACTTTGCATTATAAGGATCTGTAAGTTCAAATTCCTTCCCCATGGAAAATCTTCATCTGAACAGCCTCTTGGAAATCCGTTGTATCCCATAGACAGTATCTTATTATCCTCACTTACTATACAGGCACCTACCTGAGTGTTCGGATCCTTTGATCTTCTTGCACTGAGCTTTGCAACACCTATAAAATATTCATCCCAGTTTATATAATCTTCTCTCTTTTCGCTCATAATCCACCTATAAATCTATTATATTAAAGCCTGCAGCTTTCTTTAGTCTGTTCATTACCGCTCTTCCGATACCGCTCTCATCAAATGACTCGGATATTATATTCTTTACCCCAAGGTCATCACATTTTCTGAGTACATCAAAGAGATTGTGGGCAATACTGCTCATATCTTTTATACTTCCGAGGCTCAAAAGTTTTATATTATCCTTTTTATTTTCGTTTATAAGCTGTAATAAAACACTTTTATGTTCATCCACTGTAAGTATCGCCGTATCGATATTCGATTCCGTTATCTGTGCCCTCAGATAATCTGATACAGCACTTTCACTTCCTCTTAACATCTTCATATCAGCCTTCGGTGCATAGTGCTTATATTTCATTCCCGGCGCCTTAGGAGCCTCTCCTGTTGATAAAAGATGCTCAATGGCAGGGTCTATATTTACATTGCCGCATACATCTCTAAGCATTTCAAGAGTAATTGCACCCGGTCTTAACAGTGTCGGAGTATTTTCTGTCAAATCCACTATTGTGGACTCCACACCTATTCCGACTTCACCCCCGTCTATTATCATTTCTATCTTGGAATTCATATCTTCAAATACATGAGATGCTTTTGTCGGAGAAGGTCTGCCTGAAGTATTTGCACTCGGTGCGGCTATCGGTACTCCTGAAACTTCTATCAAAGCTCTTGCAATATTACTCTCAGGAAGTCTTATCGCAACCGTATCAAGGCCTCCGCTTGTAGCATCCGGTATAATGCTCTTCTTTTTTAATACCACAGTCATAGGTCCCGGCCAAAACTTGTTTGCCAAAGTATAAAACAGCTCCGGTATATCATTTGCAATATCTTTTACGTCTTCCGTTTTTGAAATATGCACTATCAACGGATTGTCGCTCGGTCTGCCCTTTGCCGCATAGATCTTTTTTGCGGCTTCAGGCATCAGAGCATTTGCACCCAGTCCGTAAACCGTTTCTGTAGGAAACGCCACCAGACCTCCAGTTTTTTATTATAATTGCGGCCTCTTTAATATCTCCGTCCCCATATAATTCATCAATATCTTTTTTTATCTATCTTTTTTTACAATAGTTTCTTTTATTTCCTGCTCCAATTATACCTCTTCCGAATCTTTTAAAAACCTTCTTTTGCTCTTAATCAATCTCTTTTGCTTACTCTCTTCGTACTTTTCTCTGATTTCTTCAAAGGTTGCCGTATCTACAACCTTTGTAGTCTTTATTACATAGTATCCGTCATTATTTTTTCTTACTCTTATTTTCCCCTTCACAATTCCATGTTCAGGGCAGATTCCTACACAGTAGTAATTCCTCTGATTTGTTGAAAACCATTTTATTTTTTTCTTTAACATTCTGTTGCATCTGTCACAAATAAGATCTGAATTATGCTTATCCGCTATCGCCTCTTCCTTTGTAGGAAACAGAGTGGATACAAACTTTGAATATCCCGAAAAATGCAAATATATTTCCTCTTCACTGCTTCTCGGTACACGATAATAGTCAAGTGAATAATATTCACTTACAGGTCCGAAATCCATATTTTGCATTACTTTGGCTGTATATACGGCATCATCTAAAGCATGATGAAAAGGTCTGTTATTCTCAATATTCAGCATATTCACAGCTCTTTCAAGAGGTATCCTGTCCTGTTCTCCGTTAGGGTATCTTATGTTGAAGAGCTTTTGAATATCATAGTAAAACAAAGGATACTCAAATTTATTTTCCACATCGTAAAATTTCATATTTCTTTGAAGTTCCACCAAATCGAGATTTCCCCATGTACAGAGTATGGTCTTTTTTTGCTTATTGTCAAGCTCACAAAACTCAAAGAAATCCTTTATAGCTTCTGTAAAAGGAACTCCTTTTTTCTTCAGCTCTCCGATACCTATCTGTACCACCTCATGTACCTTAAAATGCATCTTTTTATAAACTGTGGGCTTTATTACTCTATGAAATTCATCGACTTTTTTAAGCTTTGAATCAAGCTTTACCGCTCCTATTTCTATTATTTCAAAGGGAAGATCTTTATTGCTGTATTCTCTGCCGTTAGGACTTTGGTTCCATTCCAAATCCAGCACTATATAACTATCCATATCCACCTTTCCAAAAAAGCACATCCGAAGATGTGCTTTGATTTTGTCTTATTTTATAATGTCATCTTTTCGTTCTTTACAATGGCATCTTTTCTCATCGGAATACGGCAATTTTTATTGTTTCCAAACTCCACTATCACAGTATCATCTGTAATATCAATCAATACACCATAAAATCCTGATGCAGTCTCTACCGTATCACCAACTTCTAAACTTGCAAAAAGCTCAGCCTGCTTAGCTTTTTCTTTTTTATTAGGTCTATAGGCCATAAAATAAAATATAGCTCCTATAAACACTACATACATTGCAATCGCACCTACTCCAAAACCACCACCTGCATTCGCAGTTGCCAAAATATTCATAGTCCTCCTATTTAGAACCTTCAAGCATGGTTCTAATTTTGTTATTTTTATATTCTGTATATCTATTTTCGCGTATAGCTGTGCGAATTTCACTCATCATTGTATTATAGAAATATAAATTGTGCAATACACAAAGACGCATACCAAGCATTTCATTTGCCTTCAGCAAATGTCTGATATAGCCCCTTGAATATGATCTACAGGCCGGACAGTTACATCCCTCTTCTATAGGTCTTTTATCAAGCTCATATTTCTTGTTGAAAAGGTTCAGCTTTCCATAGTTTGTATATACATGTCCATGTCTACCGTTTCTGCTCGGATATACACAGTCAAAGAAATCCACTCCCCTGTCTACCGCTTCAAGAATATTTATAGGGGTACCTACACCCATAAGATATGTAGGCTTATCCTTTGGCAGATGTTCAACAGTTACATCAAGTATATGGTACATCTCTTCATGGCTCTCACCGACAGCCAGACCGCCTATTGCATATCCGTCAAGGTTAATCTCGCTTATTTCTTTTGCATGTGAAATTCTGATGTCGTCAATAACTCCGCCTTGGTTTATACCGAAGAGCAACTGCTCCTTATTTATGGTATTCTCCAATGAATTGAGCCTGTCCATCTCTACCTTACATCTTTGCAACCATCTGGTAGTACGTGCCACAGATTCCTCTATGTATCTTCTCTCCGCAAGTGCCGGAGGACATTCATCAAATGCCATTGCTATTGTAGAGCCCAAATTTGATTGTATTTGCATACTCTCTTCAGGTCCCATGAATATCTTTCTTCCGTCAATATGTGAATTGAAAGCGACGCCCTCTTCCTTAATTTTTCTGAGTTTAGCCAGTGAAAACACCTGAAAACCGCCCGAATCTGTCAGTATCGGCCTGTCCCAATGCATAAACTCATGTAAACCTCCAAACTCTTTTATAAGTTTGTCACCTGTTCTTACGTGCAGATGATAGGTGTTTGAGAGCTCAACCTGACAACCTATTTCCTTAAGGTCATCCGTCGAGACAGCTCCTTTTATAGCGGCTACAGTTCCGACATTCATAAAAAGCGGTGTCTCTACGGTACCATGCACTGTTTCCATAGTAGCGCTTTTTGCTCTATTGTCCACAGCCTTTATTTCATATTTCATAAAATACCTAAACTACAGCACCATTGCTGTCTTTATTTATTTCAACTTTTTTATCTTTTTTCTTCTTATTCTTAGCTTTTTCGGCCTTCTGCTCTTCCTTCTTCTGCTCGATTTTTTTATCAAATCTGTTGCTGAAGATGTACCAGAAGATACTTGATAAGAATACGGAAGAATATGTACCTGCTACGATACCTACCATGATCGGTAATGCAAACTCTCTGATAGAAGAAACTCCCATTATAAAGAGTACGAAAATCATGATAAATGTAGTAAGTGATGAATAAATACTTCTTGTAAGAGTCTCGGTTACACTTGTATTTATAATCTCTTCTTTTGTAGCCTTTGGCAATAATGCCTTATTCTCTCTTATTCTGTCAAATATTACTATAGTAGCATTTATGGAGTAACCTACTATTGTAAGGATACATGCAATAAATGTTGAGCCTACACTCCAACGAAGCAGTGCATAGAATGCAATTACAACTAAAACATCATGTACAAGCGCAAGCACTGAACTTGTTGCAAATCTGAAGTCTTTAAATCTGAACCAGATATAAAGAAGCATAAGTATTGTAGCAATAACTGTAGCTACAACAGCATCTTTCTTCATCTCGGAACTTACAGCACCTGATATTGACTCTGCTGTGATCTTCTCGGCATCCACACCGAATTTTTGAGCAAGAGCACTGTTAAGTTTCTCTCTCTCGTCTACTGAAAGTGTACGTGTCTTTATGATAACCTCATTTGAACCTTCGACCTTTTGTGTCTGTGTTCCGGCTTCACCTGTTACTGATTCTACTACAGGCACAACCTCTTTTGAGATTCTGTCAAGTGAATAATCTTCATTAAATGTAACATTTGTAGATGTTCCGCCTCTGAAGTCTATACCGTAGTTGAACAGATCTCCATATTTTGCCTTATTTACTCCTGCACCGAAAATACCTGCAAGTATAACAACTACTGAAACTGCAATCGTTATATTCTTCATTCCGACAAAATTTATAGGCTTTGCCGCAAGTTTCTTACCATAAAGCTTAGGATTATCAAGCCCTATATTGTAGAAAGCCTTCATTATAAATCTTGTAACAAAAAGTGCTGTAAACATTGACAGTATAATACCGAGTGCAAGTGTCTGTGCAAATCCCTTTACAGTACCTGAACCTCTAAGATAAAGTACAGCTGCGACTATAAGTGTAGTAACATTTCCGTCAACGATAGCTGACAAAGCCTTCTTAAATCCTAAATTGATAGCTTCATTTACGCTCTTACCAAGTCCGATTTCTTCCTTGATTCTGGTAAAAATAATTACATTTGCATCCACCGCCATACCGATTGAGAGTATGATACCGGCAATACCCGGCAATGTCAGTGTGATTTCAAATGCAGATAAGAGTAAAATCTCAAGTATAACATATAATGAAAGTGCAAGTACCGATGCAAATCCCGGAAGTAAGAATACCGCCACCATAAATACTGCAAGGATCACAAATCCTACTGCAGCAGCCTTCATACTTGTAGATATGGCTTCCTGTCCAAGCTTTGCTCCTACCACATTACTTCTAAGCTCTTCAAGCTCAAGTGAAAGTGAACCTATACGTATAGTAGAAGCAAGATTCTTTGCTTCATCGTATGAAGTCATACCTGTAATCTGTGCCGTTCCGCCTGTTATAGCAGTCTGAACTGTAGGATTTGAATAAATAACATTGTCGTATATAATAGCAATTCTCTGTCCGATAAGTCTTGCAGTAGCCTCTGCAAAAGCCTTTGAACCCTCATCTGTAAATGTAAGTGATACAACATACTCACTGTTACCGTTATTATCTATAATACCGGCTTTGGCTGTTGCCACCTGATCACCTGTAAGTACAGTATTACCCTGTGGATCTACAAAGATCAAAGAACCAGGTTTTCCAAGTTCGTCAAGTATTGCATTGGCATCAGATACACCCGGGATATCAATATTAATTCTATTGCCACCCTCTCTGTAAACTTCAGCCTCTGTTGAGTAATTCTGTACTCTCTGCTGCAACTTATAGATAGTGTCCGCCATATCCTCATCTGACGGATTCGGCTCAACTGTTTGGTAAGTAATACTTACACCACCTGCCAAATCAAGTCCAAGTTTTATTTTACCTGTACTGAATTTGGAAGTTTTACCTATTTCATCAGCTACATCACTGTCTGTTGCCTCATCTCCGGTCACTTTACCGCTCTCATTTGATATGGTAGTCTCACTTGTTGCTACAGCACCGGTATTACCCTTACCTGCAGATAAAACATTGTAAGCAAGAAAACCGAAAAATACCAAAACCACAACTGTGATAAACAGAGAGGCTAAGCCCTTTTGCTTATTGTCCTTCATTATCTTCTCCTATTTTACCCAGCTAACGCTGCTTTTATCATTATTGCACACTCAATTCTCTTTTTTTGAAGTTCGCAACCGATATCATAAGTATCTGTAATAGAGCCGTGGAAGCTATAAGAATTAGCCGCACATCCTCCACTACAATAAAATCTTGCATAGCAATCCTTACACTTTGGCTTAGCGTAAACATTGCATAGCTTAAACTCATTACTGATGTCTTTTCTCTTCAAACCGTCAAAGACATTTCCAAGCAAGAACTCATCTTTTCCGACAAATTGATGACATGGATATAGATCACCCCAAGGTGTAACCGCCAAGTATTCCGTTCCCGAACCACATCCTGAAAGTCTCTTTGCAACACATGGTCCCTGAGTCAAATCTATATTGAAGTGGAAGAAATTGAATCCTCTTCCTTCCTTCTTTCTCTTGATATATTCTACCGCAAGCTTATCATACTCTTCCATAATCTTTGGAATGTCTTCTTCTCTGATTGCATAGGCTTCACCGTCTTCACCTACTACAGGCTCCATACTTGTCTGCTTAAATCCAAGGTCTGCAAAATGCAATACATCCTTTGAAAACTCAAGATTATTTCTTGTAAAAGTACCTCTGATATAGTAATCCTTTGTGCCTCTGCTTTCTGCAAATTTTACAAACTTAGGAACTATAACATCATAGCTGCCTTTGCCTCCTCTGGTAGGACGCATAGCATCATTAACTTCTTTTCTGCCGTCCAAGCTGAGTACTACATTTGACATCTCCTGATTGCAAAATTCCATAATTTCGTCATTCAAAAGCATTCCGTTTGTAGTAATTGTAAATCTGAATTTCTTATTATTGGCTTCTTCCAGGCTTCTGCCATATTTTACAAGTTCTTTTACCACCTGCCAGTTCATAAGCGGCTCACCTCCAAAGAAGTCTACTTCCAAATTCCTTCTGTTTCCCGAATTGGCTACAAGGAAATCAAGCGCTCTCTTTCCGACATCATAGCTCATAAGAGCTCTTCTGCCATGATACTCTCCCTCTTCGGCAAAGCAGTATTTACATGCAAGATTACAATCGTGAGCGATATGAAGACAGAGTGCCTTTACAACTGTTTCTCTCTTTAAAATCATTGATGTACAGCTCATAAGTATCCTTGGTATAAAGCTCTTCCGCATTTATAAGCTCCTGTATATCGGATATAGCCTCATCTATTTCCTCATCACTGTACTTATCCTTCAAACCTGATTTAATATCAGCTTTTATCTCATCACTTAAGTTTATCGGAGCATCTATCTCTCCAATAAGCTTTTCACCAAGTTCCATTGCATCATACATAAGCTCATCAACTACATGAACAGAACCTGAATTGACATCTAAAACTATATTATATCCGTTATTCTTATATTGGTGTAACAAATTATTCCTCTTTCTATCATGAAGCAAATTTTACAACATGAAAAGCCCCCTTAACAGTCTATGACCGCGAAGGGGGGTTTTTGATACAAGCGTCTTATCTGTTAGGATTCTCACAACCCTGGTTTCCAACTGTGCAAGATGTCTTGCAAGCTGACTGACAAGAAGTTTGGCACTCGCCACAACCACCACGCTTTAAGCTCTCTTTAAGAGTTTTCTCATTTAAAGTAACAACATGCTTCATATACATTCTCCTTCTATGTCGTACTACGACAACAAGCTTTATGCTAACTCATTTTAGCATAAGTAAATATCTTTTTCAATAAATATATTTTTTGAACACTTCAACACTCATATTTGCTCTTTTTGCGGCATCTTCAATACTTAATATTCCGTCTTTTACTAAGGATGCAAGAGTAGTTACAGCACCTTCAAGCCTTCCCCTCTCTACTCCCCTTGCTTCAACTCTATCAAGTACTTCGCACATATTAACATTCTCCTTTCCCTTCAGCTCATTTATAGTTTCTTCAAATCTGTTATCTCCGGTCATTGCACTCATCAGATACAGTAACTCTTCAACATGCTCAATTGTAGTTTTATCAGCAGTATAGTCTCTCTTTGTTCGCATTTGATACAGATAATCCGCCAATATTTTAAAGTCACTTTTAAATAAATCAATTTTTTTACTCTGTCCAGATATGCAATTTCAAAAAGGTTAATCTTAAAATCATTTACATAAGATTTTATATCATTATGTACATTCAATATTTCTAAAAGTGTAGTAGGATAATTCCATCTTTTATCATACCCAAGATATAAGACTAAAGTAATCACAGGATACTTTTCCTTATATCTGTTTTCTTTTCTTGTCTGATTTACATACTCTGTACCGTCATATCCGAACACTCTAAGAGGCATTAACTTATCAGGTCTTGTCTGATTCTCTAATCCAAACAGTGATATATTTATTTTACTGTTTTGCCAGTATTTTGCAATATCTCTCTCCTGTAATCTGACATTACTTCCTATCTTAAGCATACTCATTGGCAGTGCATCCGACAATGAAGATTCATCAACTACATCTTTGCCGTCAAATAAAAGTACATTTAAGATATCAGCAAATACATCATTGTACTTTTCAAGCATCTTTTGAGTTATGTCCTTATCTTTCATATCTCTTCCCCCTATTATACCAAAAATATTATTATCAGGTTGTTTTTTTATTATAAATTTTTAAGTAAAAAGGGCCGTCACTTTTGTAACAGCCCCCATTACACTCATCTATTCTTCTTTTCTCTTTTTGTATACAAAGACTATTCCCAATCCCAATGCAATGCCTAAAGTTATAACTGCCAAAGGAATATAACCTGCTGATAAAAGTTTTGCCTTCGGTGCTTTTATTTCAAAGCTTACAGAAGCGATATCGCTTAAATTACCCGCCTTATCTTTTCCCTGTGCTTTTACGGTGTGCTTACCTTCTGTATAAATACTTAAGTTTATTGTACCGTCATTCTTAATCGTATACTCACTCTTATCAAGTAATTTATCATCAAGCCAAACCGATTCAATAAAATCTCCGGGAAGTTCCGTACTTAAAATAATATTTACATTGCCCTCATATATTTGTCTATCTTCTACACCTAAAATCATAGCTACAGGTTTTGTGGCATCATATATAACTTCCACCGGCCTCATTGAAGACTTATTTCCTGCCGTATCTATCACTTCAAGATTAAAAGTATATTTTCCATCCTTATCTATTGAATTTAAAAACTTCAACTCACCGTTTACAAACTCAAACGGCTCATCCATTCCGTTTACAGTTGCCGACACAATAGAAATTTCATCGGTGTTCCATACCTCAATACTTGGTTTAAACGGCTTGTTTGTATACTGTCCTACAAGTTCTTCAGGCTTAAACTTAAATGTAGCACCTTTTTTATTTACAGAGAAATTCACCTTCTTCTCGGTAACATTTCCTGCCATATCATATATGGTTACGGTAAGTATATAATTGTCGTCAATATATATAGGATCAAGATTTAATATATATCCGCCGTCCTGTTTCTTTGCCTTATATATAAGGTCTCTTGACTTTCCGTCCGCTACGGCTGTAAGAGTAATCTTTGACTTTAGTAAATCTATATTTACATCGCTGTATTTTACTACAGGTGAAACTGTTCTTGCATTTGCAGTCAAATCTTCCACTCCTGTAATCGTAATATACGGTGCTGTAGCATCAACATTAAGCTTTTCTTCAAATCTTACTCTTTCCGACTCTGAACCCGGATTGTTTTTAACAACTGCGATTCTGTACTCTCCGTCATCATCAAACACTATATTGGCTCTGTGATTTACACCGTCCGAACTCCAGGTATATCTTGTATTTGACAGTACTTCTTTTCCATTCACGTTTTTGTAAACCGATACCGAATAATTATTCTCATTAAAATCGTTGTCGTCAACATTTACATATGTAGATCTTGTATTCAAGAATCCGTTCACCCTGTTATTTACTATATCTCTGTTTATGCTTACTGTATGTCTGACATTATTTATACTTCTGTCGATATCCGTTCTTTCGCTTACGGAATTTCCATTTCCGATAGGTTGAAAAAATTGTGGTACTTCATTTGATACATCTGTTACTTCTTCTGTTTGAACAGGTTGAGGACTGTCTTGTATTTCCGTCTCAGTAGTTTGACTTGTATTATTATCTACAATATCTCTGTTTGCAATATTATTTCTTATCACTGAACCGGATATATTTCTCTCAGTATTTACATTACTGTCGACGCTATACGTTCTTCGGGCACTATCTGTTCTTCCTGCACCTGTATCTTCCGTATTGCTCCTGTTCGTATCTACGGTAACTACAGTAATGCTGTTTGACATTCTCGACCTTTCTGTAAGCTGTATATTTTCATGTACTTCATGTGGTACTTCGGGCTCTATAACAGGCTGAGCCGCCAAAAAGAATATCTGATTCTTATTACCGTTTTTTGAAACAAACCTTCTCATGTCTGTATTAACTGTGTTTAAGCCGTTTGTTCTTGTGATCTGTACACTGCGTCCTATCTCAAAGTATACATTGCTTCTATAAAGAGTAATACTTTGCATTTCTACTTTCGGTATTACTTAAATTTGAAAAATCCTGTTCTGATTACCAAATCATCTCTATTTGTGTTTGAATGTGTTGCAATGGAAGAAGTCGCAATGGAAGAAGTCGCAACAGATGATGTAGCAAGAGCCTGAGGTCTTGAAACATCATAATCTTCTATCTCAATATTCCCACCGTTTAAAATAACATTCTTTATATTTTTCAAAAGAATTTTCTACCAAAACAGGACTCCAGTTAAAATAACTTTCATCATTTGTATCACCCAAATCTCTTGGTCTAGGCAGGGTTAACTTACCTTCCGAATCTAAGAATGATGAAACATTCCTGATATGGTATCCTTCACCGTCTCTGAAAAATCAATCCTATCAAAATGTTTGTAGACGATCGCCATGGAATCAAAAAAATAAAAGATCTGAAAAATAATTTGAAATAAAAAAACAAAAAAACAAATGATTACTGCAATTAACTTTTCTTTTCTATGCCTCTCATATTCATAATACTATCTGCCTCCCGCAATTAAATTAATTTCTTCGATAATTTCAAAATTTGTATTTTCATTGTGATTATTTAGAATCTGACCATGATAATTTTCTAAAAGAATTGTTTCGTCCATATCTTTATTATTTTTAACGATATCATGTGTTCCTCTTTTTGCCGGTAATTTCCTTGAGTTTATTTTTTTCCTAAGAGGCATGGTTGTGTTTTTGCATCTTCTGATCCACCACCCACTTTTTCTTTGAACCATAACTTAAAATATCACTAAATGCCTTTCTTACTCCCATTTTAAACCATAACAAAATACTTATAAACAACATGATGACACCTGAAAAAAATCCGCTAAAATATAGTATTCTATGCATCAGATACCTCCGATATTTTTCAATTTATTCTTTAAAGAAACGAAGTTGGAATTAAATTCTATATCAGGTAATTCCCCCGCCTTCATATAAATCATAGCTGATGTATTCACGTCTTTCATATCTATCAACAACATAGTCGCAAGACTTATATAAGCCGTAGCATCTTCAGGATATTTTTCTATAATATCTTCGTACTCTTCAGCTGCCCTTTTGTATTCCCCAAGAACTCTATAAATATCTCCTACCCTGTTTTTAAATAAAACCGTCTGTTCAGGCGTAGCGAATATCAGATATCTTTCATAATATGATACGGCTTCATATAAATCATTTCTTGATTCTTTTTCATCCGGTTCAATATTTGCTCTTCTATAGTAGGCATCCGCAAATCCGAAGTATAATTCCGGTAGATATTTTTCTTTTAAATCCTTGTCTATATATGAGCTGTTTAATATCTCACCGGCTTTATTTAAAAGTTCCATCGCTTTATCAAAAGGTTTTTCACCCACCTTCTGTATGGCAAAAGCATTTGATCTGTAAATCTTTGACAATGTAATATATATCTCGGCCTTTTCTTCCTCATTTACTTCTGTATTCAGATATTCATCAACATTTTTCATATCTTTGACTATAATGTTCCAGTCCGTCCCTATTTCCGATAATGATCTTGCTAAAGAAGAATAATATTTTGCCTGTGGATATTTCTTTATATTTACTTTGTCAAAATATCTTGCGGCCGTTCCATAGTCAATATCAAACTCTGTATCCTTACTGTTGCCGAGAAAATAAATCTGTCCCATTCTCATCATAAGATCGTCATTATTACCCAAATCACCTGTTCCCGATGCAATCATTGCAGAAATCGCCATAAGTCCGTTCCTTGTCTGCCCAAGATCACAGTAATAATCAAGCATTCTTATATATGCTTCCGTACTGTTTGGGGATATATTTATCGCATCCCGGAAAAGTTTTAAAATATCAGAATCAACTACATTCTCACTTCCTGCTGAAGCAATTTTAAGAGCCGCTTCAGATAAATAATTGTTATAGACCTTTGAGATTTCCCTTTTCTCCATTCCGTTTACAACAATAGCCATAGAGAAAAAAGTAAAAGACAGAATAAGACTTGCCACAAACAAATATATTTTCTTTTTTTGAGTTGCTATGTATGAATCATCCAAATCTCTGAAATGTTGCAGTGCATATGACATTTCTTTACAATCGTTAAATCTTTTGTCAGATCTTTTCTTGTGGCTCTGAGAATTATCTTTTCAAGACCGTTTGACAAACTCTCATCCCATCTTCTTATCGGATAAAGCTCATATGGCGGCTCTGAAGGATTCACACCGGTAAGAAGATGATACATAGTTGCACCAAGATTATATATATCCGTCCTGGCATCTGTTTGTCTTAAAGTCTCTCCCGCAAACTGCTCAGGTGCGGCATACCCTATAGTACCGAGGCAGGTTGTATCCGATACACTGTCGTAGTTGTATTTTCTTGCCGTTCCGAAATCTATCAAAGTGATTTTACCGTCAGGTCTTAACATAATATTTGCCGGCTTCAAATCTCTGTATATTATCGGAGGATTCTGTGAATGCAAGTAATCCAGCACATCACAAAGCTGTATTGCATAATCCGCCACTTTATCTTCTTCTATAACGCCTTCTTCAGACAAAATATCGGATAAAGGCCTACCCTCCACATAATCCATTACTATTATTATGGTATCGTCATTTTCAATTATATCTGCGATACTTGGCAGGTAAGGATGCTTTAATTCTTTCAAGAGATTCGTTTCAGTTATAAGACTTTGTTTCATAATCTCATAATTTTTTTGTTTTTCTCTTTTCGCATCTCCTTTATGGCCCATTGTTTATTTGCCTTTTTCATTCATTGCCAAATAAACAACACTCATACCACCCTGTCCGATCTTATTTAAAAATCTTATACTTTCCGTCTAAAAGGCTGCCTATTTCCAACATATTACCCCTATTATTGAACTTTGACCAATGCCGCCGATATATTATCCTGTTCATTTCTTCTAAGATTCAATGATATCAGCCTCTTAATCATCTCATTAAGTTTATTACTTTCGCATCTGCCAAGTAAACTCAACATCTCTTTTTCAGATATCTCATGCCTGAATCCGTCGCTGCAAAGCAGTAAAATATCTCCCTTTTTCACTTCTCCGCAAAACATATCAGGCTTTACCCGTTCTGATGCTCCGATACATTGCAAAAGTACATTTCTTTTCGGATCATTTTTTGCTTCTTTTTCTGTAAGTCTTCCCTCTGCCACCTCTTTTGCAATAACCGTATGGTCATTTGTAAGTCTCTCTATTTTAGATGAAGATATTTTATATAGTCTGCTGTCTCCTACATGCCATACAAAAAATCTGTTTCCTGCCAAAAGAAAAGCGGTTATTGTTGTACCGAGATATATTCCATGCTCTTTCCCATAATAGAGCAATCCCTCATTTTCAGAACTTATGATACTTCCTACATCTTCCCTCATTCTGCTTTCATCCCAGATACTTTCATATTTACTGTAACTGTACAAAAACCAGTCTGAAAATGCTTCCGCTATGCTCTTGCTGGCCAACTCACCACAGGAAAGTCCACCCATTCCGTCACAAATTATGCCTATACAGACTTCCTCACCTTTAAATTTGGCTCTCTTTAATATTACACTGTCCTGATTACAACTCTTTTTTAATCCGACTTCAGTTTGTGCCGCCAAAAAATAATTCATATTTTATACCATGTGAAATTCAAATTCTTCATTTGATAAACTTATAATGTCATTATCCCAAAGTTCAACTTCAACACTTGATGATACTTTTTTTCACCGTTTACCATTGTAAAATTCAATGACTTCAAAGTCTCTTATAAAAAAATGATCCGTCTTTTCTTACAATTTCCGCATGATTCCTACCGACTGAAGAATTGTCATTTATACAAAAATCAACATAGCTTTTTTCTCTTCCGATTCTAAAGCTTGACTTATCTATAAGAATTTTTTCACCTGTTCTCTTCCATATCAGAAATGCGTTTAATACGTTTACAGAAAGTCCAAGTAAATGTCGTCTCAGCAAAGCGGTCTGAATTTTTGTAAAACAGTGGTTTCTGCAAAATTATTTGAATGTAATTTTAGATGCTTCCGTCTTGTTATCAACAACGTAAACTTCTTTTTCCTTCTTTTTCCCAAAAAGAGAAAATCCTTTTTTTTCATTAGATTCTTTCCGGCTGACTGTAGCTATATTTACCGGTTCTTCTCTACCCGGAATAAGAAAACTGCTTTTGTTTATGGTAATCATTTTTCCCGAGTTTTTTTGAAATTTCCTCTTTCTTTTCAACCTTTACAAAGCAAACAAACCCTTTTTTTCTTTTTCTGAGTTACCGTTTACATCCAATTCAATATTTGATAGGGCGTTTATTATTAACAGGTTTGAAAGTATTTACAGGGGATTGTATATTTACCGGAATCTGTGCTCCGTTACTGTATACCGGTATTATCAGGAGTTAACTGTTCGAGTTGCTCCTCAATATTGTATACCCTTCTTTCTTTAAACTCGGATTTGATTTCCGGCTTTGTGATATCGAAGTTTTCAATATGTTTTTTTTGTTTTATTTGGGATATTAATTGTAAGAATTTTTCGATTGAAAATGATTCTTCATCTGAGAGTTGCCTGCTTACATCTGCCGCAAAATTTGCAGCCTTATTATTTTTAACCATCATATAAAGCAGTAAATTTTTAAAGAATTCGAGTATGCTTAAATTATTTCTTCTGTCATACAAAGGCAGAAGTATCATTTTTATATTTCTGTTATCTGTAAAAAAATATTTATTTTTCCAAAACCAACTGTGCTTTCACCAAGCATATATTCTTCTATATCCGTTAAAAGCTTTTACAAATGTTCTCAAATACATTCAGCAAATCTTCCTTTGTAAGTTCTTCGCTCAAATATTCATCCAGATTTTTTTAACTTTTCAGTTTTTATACTTAAACTCCGTCATTGAATCATGCATGATTATATCTATAGGAAGCAAACCTTTAATATCATTATTTCTCATCATACCGATGCTTACATTATCAATCTTTTTTTCATTTTCAGCAACATAATATATAAGCTCAATATCCTTTTCAGTCTCATTACTCTTAAACATATGGGCCTCCTATCTCAAATTTTACAAAAATGAAACCTTTGACAGTATCTCAGTCAAATCATTGCCATCTGCACTATAATTTTTTACAAAGTCTCTTACAGACAAGTTTTGTGGAATTGAAATATTATTAATATCTTTTACCTTATTGCATATAAGAGTTATTTTGTTTGTTATATCAATAGCTCCATTATTTTCCATAATATGTAATGCCTCATTTAACTCGGACATTTTCTTGATTCCTTGCTTTGTATCATCGAAAACAAACACTATCTTATGTGCAAACTTTGAAAAAGTATTCAATCTGCTTCCGGGATCGAAATTGCAGTCTATAATTATATGTCTGTACTTACCCATTCCCTTTATTTCTTTAATAAGTACCGATATATCTTCATCACTAAGTTCAAGCATATCCAGAGCCGCCCTTGATTTATTGAAGAAATTCAGCCCTTCACTTGTCTTTAAAACGCTGCTTTCTATTTTTAATGAAACACTTTGCTTTTTACTCTTTATTGCATATATGATTTCATCAAATCCGATATTTCCCTCTCCGTTTAAGAAAATATCGGATGAATTAAGTATTTCAAAATTCAAATAGAGTGTCGGTGTTCCTCGCCTTGCCAATCTCTTTGCATAGGCTATGGCAAGAGAAGTAGCTCCCGCCCCTCCGTTTACCGGCATAAACACCTCAACCAAAGTATTATTTCCGTCATTAAATTTATATGCAATATCACCGTTTGAACCGTCTGCCAATACATTCAATATTTCCTTATATATATTTTCAGGCTTCTTGAATTTATTGATTGTCTTTATATTGTTTTTTCTCTCTATCAAATCCCTGTCAGAGAGGTATGCCATACTCATCTTTTCACTGTATGACGATAAGTCATCTTCTATATTTTCAGATACAAGCATAACATCTATAGACTTGTTCCTCTGTTATTTTTCAAATGAATCTAATGAAGAAAAAGGTCAATATTTCTATTCTGTCCTGATATTTTTTTAATATAAAAAAATCCGACAATCTTTTTTTCTGTAATCCTCATCTGTATCTATTAAAGCCAGTCTGATTTTCATTAAAAACCTCCTATTCTACAAGCTTAATAAATTTCCAAGTTCCCTTTTTCACAGCCGCTACGCCGCTACTGTTAAAGCAGCCTGCTTCACTAAACCCGAAATCAATAACTACTGTGGCTTTTTTATTTATATATCCCCACTTTTTTTCCCGTCATATACAGCGGCAAAAACCGTTTGAAAAAAAGATTTTGCATTCTTATATTCGGTCATTAACTCAATTTCACCGTTCTTATTTGCAAAACACCATTTATTATTCATTTTAACTGCTGCCATGTCATCCGATACAAATGCTTTTGCATCATCAAAGCCTTCACTTCCCTTCATATTTCCGTCCAAATCAAAAATATGATACTTACCGTCAAGCTTTGCAATATATACATTCTGTGAAGTAGCAAAACCTAAATCATCCATTATCACATCATCATATATAAAATCTGTAATCTGTGAAAAATCATTTTTTATAACAGCCCATTTACCATCTTTTTTTACCGACGCCCTCTTATTTGCAAATCCTCCTGCAAAATCATAGGTTAACTCAGTGGCTTTTTTTGCATACTCATCCATATAAGAATACTTTTCCCCCATCTTATAAGGAGCCAACTTGTTTCCAAATACACCAAGTGAATCCACTTTAAAGTCAGGTAAAAGCTTTTTATATCCGTTTTTTTCTATGTAATACCACTCACCGTCTTTACAAACAGGAGCATAAATTGGATCCTTACCATATGGTAATATATCATCATATTGAGACTTTATCTTTTCACTGCCATCCGACTTCATCAGTCCCTTTTTATCATTATTTGTGAATACATAAAATCCGTTGTAGAATTCATCTATAGAAGCTCCTGCAAAATAGATTTCCGTATATACACCTCTAAGCTTTCCCTGCAATTCCAAAAACTCATCATCATTCGGTTGTCTTTCAAGATAAGCATTTACAACTTTTAGAGCATTAGCACTTTGCTTTCTTTCCATATAGTAATCGACGACCTTTTTTGTTATTTCTTTCGGATAATTATAATCTTCCAAAATCATACTTCCCTGCTTTCTCAAAATCTTTATATTTCTTTAAATTGAGATAATCATCGAGAATCGCCTCTTCTACCGGCAGCTTATTCTTAGTAAATTCCAGTGCCTTCTTATATTGATCGAGTGCATCTATATAAATTTCTTTTTCATCAAAAGCTTTGGCATTTGACATATGTTCATTATAGTTTTTACGTTCTCTTGCATTTCCGCCTATTATATTGCCCCAGCCAAGTACCAACAGTAGGATTATTGCAGGTACCAATATCTTTTTCATTGTCATATACAGCTCCTAAAATCCCAGTAACATACATGCAGTTACACCGAAAGCAATAAAAGGTGCAAAAGGTATTTCATCCTTTGTAGTTGCCTTTTTTGTAAACACCTTAAACAGACCGTATAATGCAATGGATACAAGTGATACTATCAATACACCCATTAAAGTATAAATTCTTAAGTAAAATCCCAGTGCACCTACAAGTTTTATATCCCCCATTCCGACACCGTTTTTACTGATTGCCTTACTTATAGCAAAAAGTCCGCTACCGATAATCATTGCTACAGCAGAATCTATAAATATAGCCAATGCCTCAATTGTATTTGTAAATACATTTATCAAAATAAATATACAGGAAATTCCCAATATAAATACAACCGCCTCATTCGGTATTATCTTTTCTCTGTAATCAATTACTGCAATTATTAAGGAGACGGATATCACAGTCAAAGCCTTAAACGATTTAAAAATATCGTAAGCGTATATCCTATATAAGATGCCTATAGTAATTCCTATAATCAAATATGTAATTATCAAAAATACATTTTGCCTTGAATAAATATTGCCATACCTTTTCTTGTACATATACAGTGTAACAGCATATGTTATCAACATAAAAACCACACAAAAAATCAAGTTCACCATCACCTGTATCTCCTATTCTGTCGTATATAATTTCAACTCCATGCCGTTTTCTCTTGCATATTCCGTTGCAAGGATTATTGCCTTTTGCTGATCAATACTCAATTCTTTGTTTTTTACCACCAGATAATAATACTTTTTATTATATTTATCAGATGTAATATCACCTTCCCAACTGAAAGTCTTTTAAGCCTTTTTCATATCCTTTTTTTATAGCACTTAAAAATTTTCTTACCGTCCTGATACTCTATTAAATCGGTATCCATACTATGAGTTCTGGCTATATAACTCTCTTCTTCATTAAAAATACTTATACTTTTGTATATACTTGAATCCAGATTTCTCTTTACAACTGTATTATCGTAATTGCTTATCTCCTCGCCTCTATCTTTGGTACTCTTATCCCATACTGAAGCCGGAATATTCAGCCTGTTGCTCGGTGTTACTACCGGAGTTACATTATCAAAATTGTCTTCTTCACCCGGTATTTCATCAGCACCGTCTTCAAGTGCCGCACCTGCAACGGCTCCTCCGGCCTCATTGGGCTCATTAAAGCTTCCGTCTCCAATCCAAGCTCTGGTGGATGCGGTATTTTTCAATATAAAATCAAATTTATCTATAAACGGTAACGGTATTCTCATCTTATATGTGGCACTTATTTCAATGCTTTGCATATCCAGGAAGAAACTCGAGCCCCAATAGTTTATCCCGTTTTTTCCACCCTGTACTCCCAACTTTTCCAAATATCCGTTTGGAAAACTCTGTAAGTACTTATTTGTAACGGCTCTGCTTATAGGCATTGCAACAGCCAACTTCACAGCATCATATGCACCGTCTTTTATAACCGCCAATATTCCGTTAAAAATTGCTTTTTCATCAGAAAAGTAGTCGGTAACGGAAGTATGCATAGCCTGTCCTGCATCATATATCTCCTGTGCACTCTGTCCCACACTGTTCATTTGAGATAATATATCTTCAGGATATTGCTCAGTTCCTTCATCCAATATATTTGAAGTCACATCAGTTGCATTTTCCAGACCGTTTGCACTGGCATTGAAAAACACCTGTACGGTATTAAGCATTTTCTTTGTTTTATCGGTAAATTCACCCGCCTCACTTGATGCACCCTGTCCTATATTGTGTACTCCAAGTTTCTTTGCTATATAAGCATACTCGGACACTTGCTTCGCAGTTTGATCTATAGCATTTTGTATACTTGTATATGCCCTGTAAACATTAATCATACTTAATATGGCAATATACGATGAAATAAAAATCATAAGTATAAGACTTGCTTCTACCGTGATAAAACCTCTTTGCCTGTATCTATCCATTAGTTTGCTCCTTAGTGTGGTCATTTTGAAGGAGTATATTTAATCTACTTACCCAAACTCCTGTATTCTTCTTGACTTGAAAAAGTTTTCATAGAAAATTCCGCAGACTTTTTAAGCTTTTCATAGTTTTCTTCCATAGTCTTGGCTTCTTCTGTATCTGACATATCTACAGGTCTTACACCCCATACCGCCATTCCCATTCCATAGCCTTGCATGGTGTCGGATTCCAACTGTCCTGCATCTTTAGGACTGAAATAGTAGTAAGCAATATACCCTCCTCTTATAAGTTCCGGATAATTTGTATTAGCAGGATCCTTTCTCGTTACGTCTATATGTCCTTCTTCTTTTATAAAGTCAACACCACCATAGGTAACCTTCTCTGTATTATCCACTACTACTTCATATTGCTGTGAAGAAAACATAAAGTACATTCTTCTTTCTTCTACAAAAGAATTCCAAAATGTAGGGTATTTTTTAAGTATATCAGGTATTCTTTCTAAAGTCTATCCGCTATATTCTATGTCCCAAAGTTTATCTTCAGCATCTTCCTTACTTTCACACATGTGTTGTTGAAAAAAATAGCATGATGCAAGTTCACCTTTATTCTCATCAAAACCCAAGGTAATATAAGGGCAAATGTGTATCATAAAACCCGGCCTTTTGGAAAGCTTTCCCTCGTCTTCCCATAAGATCTATTCCGACCTATAGTACCCAAGTGTTATCGGGATCTTTCTAAATGCTATTTTTTTCTTTGACTGTTTGATTTGCTAGTTTCTTCAACCTTTACTCTCATTAGTTGTACTTTCATTAGTCACTTGTCGCTATCTGTACTCCTGTATCTCGACTTACTACATCCACTTCCGATAATACTTGCTGTAGCTAATATACCTATAAGTAAAAGTCCTATTTATATTCTTTCATAGTATTTTTTTGGCCTGTAGCCAACCTCCTTTTAATATCCCAATACACCTTTATAATCTATAGGGTATCCAAATTTACCGTTTTAAATTAAATTTTTTTCGTGAAATTAAAACGCATCCAAATGTATAAATACAGGTTTTATCTGAGTCTTAGCCTCTACCTGCAACAATACTGTAGCTTCCTGCATAGAAAATTCTTCTCCTGCATAGTAGAGTGATCCCTCCTTACTTGCATTAGTCTGTATAAGATTCCCCATCCTGCATATCACGCTCTGCTCATCCAATTAAATACTGTATAGCTAGAAAAAAACCATAAGATAATCTTTATAGCTCATATTAAAAGTGCACTTGCCTTTCGTCTTATCAAAATCCGTTAAGTTCAAGTTTATCTTTTCCCTTCTCCTATACTCAGAGCATCTCCACCTGCGCCTTCAAACTCTTTATTAAACTCATTTATCTTATTATTTATTGCTTCCTGAGCATTACTGTTTTGCAGCATCAAGCGCACTTCCTACACTAGATTTTTCAACTTTTCTCTTGAAGTTGACTTTCTTATCTATTATAGAATGTATTCTCTCGTATCAACTAATAATCTTTTTATCTTTTTATCAAAAAAATAATCTTTTAATATTATTATTTACAGTATCTGTTAGTTGATTGACATTTTTCACTTTGTAATACCTGATAGTCTGACATGGTATAACCTCACAAGCTTATCATGGCTTTTCACTGGTATTTATAGTCTTAAATGCCTCAAGCTTTGCCTTTGCAACCAAAGCCTCCCGGTATGCAAACTTCAGCTTCTAAATCAGCCTCTATCTGATCAAAAGCTTTCCTTTGATGCAACTTTCTAAGTCTGTCTTCCAATCCGTCTCTTGCATCTCCAACCTGAGCTATACACCATACTATTTTTTCCTGTATTGGAGTTTGAATGGATGTAATAATCGTTTCAGTAGATGTGTCAACCATATCTGTCACATATATATCCAAAGTATCATTAAAATCCTCTTTCATATCATCCGTATACTCATTCATCTTCTTATACAGCTGACTTGCAGCAGTCTGTGCAACAGCTTGAGCCATACCGCTGAATCTTGATCTCCATACATTCGGATTTTTATAAAGCGGTACCGACTTTCCCGACACCAAGTCATTGATATCCAACGCACTTTCAGTCAATGCCGCCGCAATCAATAATACATTCTGAACTATCGGAACTCCAAATCCTGTCCAGCCTGCTATAGCGGTAGCCATTGCAAAGGTCTCATTTCTTAAAGCACTGTCACTTGTATACGCGTATATTAAATTTAATAAAAGTCTTATACCGAATATTCTTGTTTGTACACCGGACACATTTTCATTCAATTTAGGATTACCAAGAAGTATATACTCCTGCTCAGCTCTGTAAGCTTCATTGTTCTTTTCACTGAAAGGCACTCCCGACAAAGTCTTTTCATTTGTGATACCGCCCTCTTCCCTGTTTGTTGTATAGCAGCTGAACATTGTGGTGGTATATGCCATTAGATATAGCTTGTCTCTTCCGCCTACCAGTATGTCTCCGATTCTGTCAAATCCCGAAACAGCTTCTTTTGAGGCCTTCAAAGCATTGTCAGCCAATTTCTTATCACCGCCACTTTGAAGTGTTTCCATTGTATTTGAATTCATTATCTGTGCCGCCTGAGCACCTATATTCATTACATCAGCTATTCTTACCGGACTTATTTGCACAGGTTCCGGAGTATTATCAACATGTGAGCCGTTAATCATCTCATCTCTCTTGTTTTTCTGCTCCGAATCACCTTCAGTTTTTGTCGCAACACTGTTTCTTTCAAGAAATGCAAAAAGCGGATCTACATAGTACTTTCCGTCTGTATCTGTCATACCGGAAGTTACTGAATCCATATCATAGCACTCTACTCCAATATAGTTTCGCAGTCTTGGATTTATGTATCCAAATTCCGAATCAACTACTTTATATCCCTTTTCCTCTTCGGTAGTTTCAACCACCTTTTGTATCTTGGAAGGGATACTGTTCTCAAAATCCAGGAATACAAGTCTGCTGTCTTCTGTAGGAATATAAGCTCCCAATGTATGTAATGCTTCCTGCTTTGACTCAATTTCACTGTTTGTAGTTAATGTATCCGTATTTGTCAATCCGGATACATATGATATTATGCTGTTCACCCAACCGTCATCCGTATCATCTGAAATAGCCGGATGTATTCCCGCATATTCATATTTTTCAAGATTTGCTATAACCTTATTTGAATAATCTATAGATCTATCAAATATTTTTGTCATTTCAGTGACATAACCTTCAATAACAGCCTTTGTCTTGGTATTATAGTCCTGACGCATATCATTTTTTACACCTGACTCCGCCATATTGCCGATATTGATATCCCAGTTATTGGCTATATCTTTCAGTTCCTTAGCCGATGTTTTAAGTTTTAACAGCTCACCTCGAACACCTTCAGCTTTCTCCTTAAGCCCTGTAAACCACAGATAGTACTCTCTTGCAGTCCTCATTTGAGGTGTAGCAAGAAGTTTAATATCATTCCTAAGATCATTCATGTACTTATCTCTCAAATTGTTTACATTATAGTTTGGACCGAGAGGTGCGCTTGAGAGTTCCGAACTCCCGTAATTGTCAGGTACAACTTCATTTACGCCTGTTTGTGCCCAATCACCTACAAACTTTTTATCATACCATTCCTTGATATTTTTCCAATCATCTTCCAACTCACTTAATTCATTTTCTAATCTTGTAATTTCTGAGTTGTAGTCATTCTCTTCATCACTTTTACTTATATAACTTGCAATTTCACCATTTATTCTTATTTTCTCACTTTCATAATGCTCCTGTGCAAGATTAAACCTTTTAACTACAGTTTGAAATTCATATACCTCAGTCTTATATCGATTATAATAATTCACATAATTGCCGAATCTATTGTAATCTAAAGTGGCATTCCCTCTTGGCGTTGACATCCAATCTCCATATGACAAAGAACTTGTAACCATATGAAAGTCTGTTTTCAATTCACTTATATCATTTTCAAAATTTTCCATTGAATAATGAATATCACCACCTTGTGCATCATTGTTACTGTTACGCCAATATTTATCCTGCTCAAGTTTTGACAGCTTTTCCACCTGTACATATGCCAGTGCATCTCTTGTAGCATATTGAAAATTATTGTCTCCTAAGACATAAATATCATCCTTTATCTCCTTTGGAGTTTTAAAATTACCGGTCGGATTTATCAAATAATCCTCATACTCTCTTGAAAGAGCATATATCCTTAAGCAAAGATCTTGAATGTCCTTTAGCTTTTTTTCGTAATCTCTTTTGTTTTCCAATACCTTTTGCTGATCAGGTAAAGATTTTAAGATATTCATCTTCTCCAAAAATCCATACCCTATCACTGCCGGTGCTCTAAACTTCATATAATCAAGCACCTGTGCCCTAAGCACATTTGCATTGGAAAGATTTGCTCCTGCCGCCTGACTTACCTCAAAACTTTTGTCAGTCAGCTTCATTTGCATAATATCTGAAATTTCATTTCCACCGCTTCCTGATAATGCAATATCAACAAGCTCTTTTACCAGGCCTTGATCATGCAGTCCGTTGCTTTTTAATGTAGCATCAAAATACACTTCAAGATTTTTCCTTAATTCATTCATATCTTTTGAAATGGCAAATAGCCCATATGTATCCTGAAGAACCGAATTATAATAAGTCAATCCGGCATTGAGTGCCATATCTCCCGCACCCGATACTATATTTCCGGCAAGTATTATTCTGCCGCCATCAACCAAAACAGTGGTAAATATTATAACCACTGTTAAGATAAGTGACATAAATATGGTCAGTGAACCATGTTTGTTATAAAAGATTTTCATATTGTCACCTGCCTGTTCCCACCCAGTTTATCTCTTAATGTCTTTAATTTATTTACATAGACATCGACCCTTTCCTTCAAGTTAAATCTCTCTAAAAGGAAATCAATAAGATCTGCACCCAGGTCGATGTCTCTGACAAATTCTGTTGCATTGGAGGAGAATGCATAGCTTGATTCCTTAAGCTCAATATTTTCCGGAACACCTACACTTTTAAGTGCTTTACCCAATCCTTTAGGCAATTTGATGCCGTACTTGATATTGACTTTTACTGTAGGTGTTATTATCCCGGTGAACTCTATATCGGAATCTACACTCAAACCGCTAACCATGGTATATTTATATAAAAGCGTATTCAGTTTTTCTTCAAAACCGTTTCCTATTTCATCCTTACTTCTGAAAAAACCTGCGTAAAGTTCTCTCTCTTTATAATAACTGTCAACACCGTCCGTACCCGGAAAACTCATTACATCTATATCTATACCATTGCTTATCGGTGCAAGATATTTCATATCCGGGATATGCTCCGTCTCTTGCAGCTTGCGAGGCAATCTTTGTACCTGCAAACTGTACCAGAGTCTGCTCAAGCTTTAAAAGCCCCAAGATAAGCATTGCAATTATAGTAAATATGAATAACGGATATATTATTGCCGCTTCTACCATCAAAGTACCGCGATTGTTTTCACCTCGCATATCTCCTCCTTGGCTAAATATTTTATGGTGTGCTGTTAGTACTAACGAAACCGCTGAGGCTATCCAGTATTTGGCCAACTATTTCCCTAAGTCTGTCATGAAACAAAGTTGCAAGTGCTATTATGATAACTATAAGTACCATAACCGCAACCATATCAGATGCTCCACGCTCTTCTTTCTTAAAAGCCTCAATAGCTCCGGTAAGTTTCATTGTCTGTGTAATAAAAAACAGATCAATAAGTTCAAACATTTTTTCCATCTTGTTTCTCCTCTCTTTGAAAGTTTTAGTTATGTAAAAGCTTTAGTCGACTTTCAGCTCAAACATCAAAATCTGAGACCGGCAAACATAGGCACCATTATCAAAATGAGTACTCCCAAAAATATAAGTCCTATGGGCATTATCAACTTACTGCTTGCCTTTTCACCCCTTCTTTTTACTTCATGTTTTTTCTCTTCCCAAGCTTCATTGCTCATATCTCTAAGAAAAACAACTACTTCACCACTTCCTTTTTGCAGGTTCTGTATCATCATTGTCGAAAACTTCCTAAGAGACTTTATAGAGCATCTTTCTCCAAAAGTCTTATAAGCTTCCACCTCCTGAATTCCGTTACTAAGTTCCAAGGCGGTGTTTCGCATTTCCTGATATAGAATACCTTCATTTGTGGCTGCCACCTTTGTCCATGCCTCTCGTATAGGTACACCTGCATTTACAAGCAAAGTAAGCTTTGAGAGCATTCCCGGATAATCTTTTAAAAGCTCATCCCTTCTTGAGTTTATCTTGTCATTTAACAATTCATCCAAATACCATATCATCATTGCGCTTACCGCAACTCCGGCTATTACCAGTTTAAAATTACCGCTTATTCCCGTTATCATAAACATAAGTAGTGTAAGCACTATTCCGAATGTAATCTGTCCGCCTCGCAGTATATAAAAATAATACGGTCCGTATTGTTTTCCATATATTTCTGAAATAAGCTTTATCTTTCCTTTGGCATTTTTACTGTTCATATCAAAATGTATCAGCTCCATAAGTCCAAATCCGATATAATATATGTCAGACATCGGGTACTCTCCATCCGGTATTCCCGATAATATATCCACAAATTTTTTACTGAATCTGAAATGTAAGTAGAGTACAAACAATGCAAATATTGTTACCAATATCATTACTATCATATTTTTACATCCTTATATTCACTATCCTTCTTCCCATCATATAGGCTCCTGCAAACAATCCTATGGCAAATATCTTTACCATTACTGTAAAAGCCGTATTTGCCGCCACAGACATAGTTCCCATTCCGCTAAGTGCAATCATTATTACAATGGGCATTACCATCATAATATTTAATTCATTTTCTTTTTCAGTAAGAATGGTCTTGATTTCCATCTCAATTTCTATCTTGTCATTGATTATCTTTCTGCTGTCCCATACGACCTGCTTAATATCTCCGCCCTGTCTAAGTCCCGACTCAAAGGTGGTCGCAAAGCTTGCCACATCATCAAGTCCGCATCTATTTGCAAAGTCCTTTAAGAGATCCTCAATAATTATATTATTTGTCATCCCGGCTATTATTATTCTGGTTTCATTTACAATATCTGATTTTTCTCCATAAAGACTTAATAGGTCTTGATAGCTTTCTGCAAATGCCTCCATGGTATTCTTCCCTGATGAATAAGATGTTGTAAGTGCCTCAAGCAGATCTCTAAATTCAACAAGCAAATCTCTTTGTCTTTTTTCTTTTCTGTATTTTCTAAAAAAATGTATAGCAGGGATTCCACAGATAATTCCTGATATTAAAGAAACACTGAATACTCGAAAGAAGACCATAATTACTACAAAGCCCAGTACAAATCCCAATGAAAAACCTATAATATAATCAATCCACTTCATATGATAGATATGGTAGTCATCGGCATTTCCCATAAGACCGTGATTTTCTATATAAATATCCGACTTACTCTTTAGTATTCTTTTTATCATCAAATAACTCCTTTATATCCCATGAGTTTAAGTTTAAATGTATTCTTTAAAGGATTCTTTGTTCTCTTAAGCTCGCCTACTACCTTATCCATTGTGCTTTCTTCACTTTCCTCAAATACATACAGAGGATTTAGTTCTATCTCACCGTCTTTTAATCCCATAACTTCCGATATCTCCATAGTCTTTCTGCTATGATCTCTAAGTCTTGAAAGATGTATAATTATATCTACCGCAGAAGATATCTGCTGACGAATAGCTTCCAGAGGCAGCCCTTCCGCACCCATAAGTACCATAGTCTCCATTCTACTGAGCATATCTTTCGTAGAATTGGCATGTCCTGTTGAAAGTGAACCGTCATGTCCTGTATTCATTGCCTGCAACATATCCAGTGTCTCAGCACCTCTTACCTCTCCGACTATAATTCTTTCAGGTCTCATTCTTAGAGATGTCTTTATAAGATCCCTTATTGTAATCATTCCCTTACCTGAGGAGTTGGAGTTTCTCGTCTCAAGTTTTACAAGATTTTCTATACCGACTATTTGAAGTTCGGCAGAATCTTCTATTGTGATGACTCTTTCTGTTTTGGGAATATAATTAGATAAGGCATTTAGAAAAGTGGTTTTACCGCTTCCTGTACCTCCGCTTATAAAGATATTGTATTTTGCTTTTACCAATGTTTCTAAAACCTTGGCTATTTGTGGTGTAATGGATTTATATTTTATGAGTTGCTCCACCGTCATAGGTGTCTTTGAGAATTTACGAATAGTTAAAGTAGGTCCTTTTAATGCTACCGGAGGTAAAACCACGCTCACTCTTGATCCGTCCGGAAGCCTTGTGTCCACAATAGGATTTGATTGATTTACCTCTCTACCGGCTCTTCCTACAATACGTTGTATTATATCCTCCAGTTTTCTTTGGCTGTCAAAACTTTGTTTCAACTTTTCAATCTTTCCGTTTCTCTCAATAAAGATTTCATCCGTACCGTTTATCATAACCTCTGTGATATCATCATCCTTTTATAATCATATCAAGAAGCCCCAGACCTCTTATTGATGAATAAAGCTCATCTGTTAAATTTACTCTTTCTTTGATTGAAATATAGACATCGCCCAATTGCTCACTGACCAGCTTTTCTATTTTTGAATAAAGCTCTTCGTCCTTTAACCTGCTTAAATCGAAATATTTAGATATGTATTCTCTCGCTTGATATAAAAAAGCTTTTCGTTCCAAATCGTTCATACTGCTCTCCTTTAAACATAATATACAATTATATCTAATCCATCCTACGTAATAACTACAATTTGCAAAAAACTTTATGACACGATTATATCGGCCTAACAGTTTAGTGTCAATATAGCTTTTCCATCTTTGTGAATGTTTTTTTCTCATACCTTAATTTCATTGTCTATACTATAAAAAAACATATTGTAAATTTTCAGTGCTATCTTCTAAAAAGCATGCTACTGCCGTAAGAAAACCTTAATAATTTTTTTGACATGTAACGCTAGATTAGTACAGTACTTATGCTATACATTACATTTTTGAGCGTTTTTATATTGCTATTTTGCATTCTACAATCTATAATGTGCTATACGGAGGTAAATAGGATGATGAATTTAATATTTGAACTTACTAATGAGCAAAGAAAATATCTTGGGGCTTAATCCTGTAGAAGAACACTGGGAACTTGTAAAAGTTTGATGACAATATTTATCACTATTTTGAAGGTGATACTATTAAAAAAAGAGATAACAGTCAGTGAAAAACTATTATCATGAATCTGAACTAAATGAAAAAGACAACAGAAAAACCGTACAATGATACTTCCAAAAAGACTAAAAAGAGGTAAAATTAAAAAGTTTAATTATACTGCAGTTCAATCTTTTTTTCACCATTTTGGAACTTATTTTACCTTTTCTACCAGATCAGGTTATTATTGCAAACTATACTACGCAAAGGACTTACTATTCGGAAAGCTTTACCGAAAAGTGAAAATATCACAATTGATGATCTGAAAAAATGGCTGGATAAATGGATAGAGGAAACTACTGAAGAAGATTTAAAAGAAATAGAAGAATTTAAAAACACAAAAAGAAAAACATTGCAAATTCAAAGAAGGTGATTTCTTTGCTTTTAAGCTCTCAAGAAGAGAGTGGGGATTTGGCAGAATTTTACTTGATGTCGCCAACCTGCACAAAGATGAAAAATTTCAAGAAAAATAAAAAAATTACGGCTTAGCTCATCTTATGGGCAAAAGCCTTTAATAATCAAAAGTCTATCATAAGATAAGTGATACTAAAAATATTGATTTGATGGAATTATCAAAAGTGTCATGCTCTGCCTCCACAGGCTGTTATGGATAATATTTTTTTACTATGGTGAAGCCGTTATTTTTAGGAAATTTACCTTTGAGTCCGGAAGAAAATGATATGTTTATTTCAGTCAGTGAAAGTATAAGCGCTACAGATCCCGATATTGCATACCTGCAGTATGGACTTATCTATAAAGAAATTCCTCTGTCCGATTATCTGAAGCTTATCAAGGAATTAAACATAGGTCCTCAGACTCTCAGAAGAGAAGGCATCGGTTTTTGTAATAGATACTTATAAATTAAAAGAATGTATCGAAAGCAAAAATCCAATTCTCCGTTTTTGGGAGAAATACAATAAAGAAAGAATATGCCTGATTTGAAAAATCCCTGATCATATAGAACTCAAAAGAAAAGTATTTTAAAGCTTTCGGACTTGATGCGGATAAAGAGTTATGATGAGAATTTGAAGGCAGAATCAAATTTCAATGATGAATTGGAAAAAGGATATGCGGATATGCAAGCCGGAAGAACGAAAAAAATATGAAATGAAGTCTTTACAGACATTCGAAAGGATTATGGATTATGATATAGAAAAAAATATCCTGACAAATCTCCAAAGCTAAAAATGCCTTGTACTTTGTCAGGATATTTTTTTATTAAAAAGAGCAGGAGAAGCTTTCCTTCTCCTGCTCCCGATAATTTTATATTTCACCTCGATATAAAGTATCGAATTATTTTTACCCATCTTCCTGAAGCATCAAGTCTATAGCCGTCTGCGGTAGTGGTATTGCTTAGCATTGCTCCTGACGGGACTCATATAGTACCAATCATTTCCTGATTGTACCCAGCCTGTAGCCATAGCACCTGAAGGGTTCATGTAATACCAGTCATTTCCTGACTGTACCCAACCTGTAAGCATTGCTCCGCTTGCATTAAAGAAGTACCAAGTTCCGTCTATTTGTCTCCAGCTTGTAGCAATATGTCCCTCTCCGTCAAAGAAATACCATATGCCGTCAACCTGCTTCCATGTATTAGTTACATAGCTTCCGTTAGACTCTTATATTTCCATCCTCTGTCAGTGTTTTCCCAACCCTGAGATGATGTATTTGAAGATGAACCCATATCTACATAAAAGTAACCTACTCTATTTGCATTTTCCTCTTTTAAATAGTTTCCGGTAAAGTAAACCGGGCTTATAGAATTATCACCTAAAATCTTGTAAAAAGCGATTATAATATCCTGTCCTTTATATGAACTTCTTTTTAATATAGGGGCACCAACATTATAATTGCTTATTGTAAGCGGTGAATACTCTGTTGCTCTTTCCAGAGCCAATGTAGGAGCTGCAAAAGCTGAATTTTTGTAGCCAAACATAACAATATTATTTTCTTTATTAATTGCACCTGAAGGATCATAGAAATATGTCTCCATATAATCTGAGTCACCTTATTAATGCTTAAAACAGCATCTTTTGTAATAACCGGCATGGTTATCTCTGTTCCAAGTGGTGAGGTCCAAGTGTAAGTCCTTCCCGTATCTCCGCTCTTTATTGTGACATCAGGATTGCTTGACGTAAAAGCAAATGCATTAAAGCTCATAATCACTGAAAAAGCAGCTGTTAATAAAAATAGTTTCTTCATAAGTACTCCTTTCAGCTCTACCTGCCTTACTTATTCATACATATATTTCACTTAGTAACTAAAACAAGTCACTACTGAGACATCTATGAAAAATAAAGTGATACAGCTAAAAAATATATTTTCTAATAGTTTATAAAACTATAGAATACAATTATATACTTTTTGGATCTTTATTTTTGTCCTTACTTACACATACCTACATTTTTTTCACACAAAGGACTCTATTTTAAATATTTCTTTTTCAACAAACTTTTATAAGCCGATTATATACAAGCATATTTTTTTCATGTCAATATTACGCTCTTTATATTAATATAAAATTGAAATTTAAAAAAAGCACTCCACAACCTTTCGGTCGGGAGTGCTTTCGTATTAATTAAACAGCTTTTTACTGAGTCTTCTTTATATGTAACTTTCTTTATGATAAAGAGTACACCTACCATCAATGCTACAGCTATTATAAGTGATATTACGGCATTCTTTACAAAAGCTGCGATTATATAGCTTACAAATGATACCGCTGCAACCAACATTGCATATGGTAACTGTGTATTTACATGGTTGATATGATTTGACTGTGCTCCTGCACTCGCCATGATGGTAGTATCTGATATAGGTGAGCAGTGGTCACCGCAAACAGCACCTGCCATACATGCTGAGATAGAGATTATCATCATTTGTGAATCTTTTCCTGCAAATACAGCAACAACTATAGGTATAAGGATACCGAATGTTCCCCATGATGTTCCTGTTGAGAAAGCCAGACAAACCGCTACTACAAATATAATTGCCGGAAGGAGTAATTGCATACCGTTAGCTGAGTGCTCCATCATTGTAGCAACAAATTCCTTTGCTCCAAGTACATCGGTGATAGACTTTAATGACCATGCAAATGTAAGGATAAGAATTGCAGGTACCATTGCCTTAAATCCTGCAGGTAAGCAATCCATACACTCTGAGAACTTAAGTGATCTTCTTGCTATATAGAATGCCAATGTGATAATAAGTGCTACAAAGCTACCCATTGAAAGTCCTACAGAAGCATCGCAGTTTGAGAAAGCTTCAACGATGCCTGCACCGCTGAATATTCCACCTGTATAGAGCATTCCGATAACGCAGCAAATAATCAATGAAACGATTGGGAAAAGCATATCTATAAGCTTACCGTCTTTATGCTCTCCTCTGTCAAGGTCTTCAAACTTCTCTTCTCCGGTTGTAAAGAGATCACCCTTCTTTGCATTCTCTTCGTGGAGTTTCATAGGACCGAAGTCAAACTTCCAAAGTGTAATAACAAGCATCATTACGATTGTAAGAAGTGCATAGTAGTTAAAAGGGATTGCCTTTACAAAAAGTGCAAATCCGTCTTCACCGTCAACGAATCCTGTAACTGCTGCAGCCCAAGATGAAATAGGTGAAATGATACATACAGGAGCCGCTGTAGCATCTATCAAATATGCGAGCTTTGCTCTTGAAACCTGATGCTTATCTGTAACAGGTCTCATAACACTACCTACTGTAAGGCAGTTGAAGTAGTCATCGATAAAGATAAGACATCCGAGAAGGATTGATGTAAGCTGAGCTCCTACTCTGGTCTTAATTCTCTTTGATGCCCATTTACCGAAGGCATCCGAACCGCCGGTCTTATTCATAAGGGCAACAACCATTCCCAAAAATAACAAGGAAAATCAAAATACCTACATTGTAAGCACTGGATAAAACTGAAACAAATCCTTTTTCAAAAATGGTCTTCATTGTTCCTTCAAAGTTAAATCCTGATGCCAAAAGTCCACCGAAGATAACTCCGATTGCAAGTGAGCTATATACTTCCTTACTTATAAGAGCAAGTACAATAGCTATAAGTGGTGGTACAAGTGACCAAAATGTTGCATACAGTGCCGGCTTAGGTGCTTCAGCTTCAGCTCCATACACTATCATCGGACACATAACTAAAATTAAGATTGCTAAACATAGCAAGTATGATTTTTTTATTTCTAAAAAAATCCGGGATTATAAGTGTCTTTACCACTATTCATACCTTTTCCTCTCTTTTACATTTCTATTCCGACACGGGCTCTTATACCCTTGTCAAACGGATGCTTAACCTTTTGAAAGTGTGTCAGATAATCAGCAAGTTCTACTATCTCATCCTTAGGATTTCTTCCGGTCATAACCACTTCCAGATTTTTCGGGCGGGATTTTAAAAAATCTGTGAGTACATCATGCTCCACCATATTAAGATTATAAGCATCTATTACCTCATCCATTACTACCAGATCCACTTTCTTCTCGATAGCCAGATGAATAATTTCTTTTCAGATGATTTGGTGAAAAAAATTCTTTTTGCAAGAACCTTTTTCTTCATCAGTCATATTGAATGTAAAACCGAAACTGTTTTTTTCTTTGTATACAATTCAATGTTTTTCTATATTCTTCAGTACCTTAAGTTCGTTTGAGGTATCACTTTTTAAAAACTGCGAAAACAGGACTTTTCTGCCACTACCTGCACATCTTACCGCCAAGCCTACCGCTGCAGTTGTTTTTCCTTTACCGTCGCCTTCGTATACATGAATAAGTCCTGTCATAATATCTCCTTTACTTACCTAAGCCTCTTCTTAACATCTCCGTAACTGCAAATGTAGCTACATCATCCGCAAACTTACCGGTTCCAAATCCTGCATCATAACCAAGCTCTTTAGCCAGCTCATGTGTGATTCTTGCACCTCCGCAGATAAGCACATATTTATCTCTAAGCTCATCAGCTTCCAAAAGTTCCACAAGATTTGTAAGATTCTTTATATGAATATCTTTTTGTGTAACTGTCTGTGACACCAAAGTACATCTGCCTTTAACTCTCTTGCCTTCTCTATGAACTCTTCGTTTGTAACCTGTGAACCGAGGTTATAAGCTTCAATCATCTCATATCTTTCAAGTCCGTAATGTCCGGCAAATCCTTTTCTGTTCATTATAGCATCTATACCTACAGTATGAGCATCGGTACCGGTAGAAGCTCCTACCACCACTATTTTTCTGTGGAAGTTTTCTTTGATAAATTCATTAACTTCTTCCATGCTCATTGTCTCTTCTTCAACTGTCTGTACATGAATATTTGTATAATCCACACTGTGTACAAGGCTACCATAAACTACGTAAAATGTAAACTCTACATCAAGTGACATTCTGTGTGCGATATTCACATCCGAAAGTCCCATCTTCTTTGCAAGTATTCTTGCAGCTTCCTCACCTCTCTCATCGTTCTTGACAGGAAGTGTGAAACTGATCTGAACCTTGCCGTCATTCATGGTATCTCCATAGGCTTTAAGCTTTGTAAGGTCCAGAGTCTTATCAAACTCAACCTTATTAAGATTATATAAACCGCTACTCATCTTTCACCTCCTTTTTCATAAGAGGAATGAATGGGTTGAAGTATACATTATCTTTAACAACGACTCCGTCTAATCCCTTACCTCCGTTAAAAGGTCTCTTTATATCCGCAAAAGTTCCCTTTTCAAGTGTAGCAAACAGTCCGTTTGTTTCTATCTCTGAGAGCAGTGTTGCCGCCTTATTTAAAACTTCATTTGCTCTGTTTCTTATAATACCGTCCTCTTTAAACTCTATCTCATCTCCAAAGTCCTTCATTGTTCTGAAGATATACTGTGCATTTTCTATAGCAAGAGCTCTGTCAGACATAAAAGGTGTATGTATAGCCTCAGTCATCATTCCGAGAAGATGTATCTTTTGACTTGTAAGTATGGTTACCATATTAAAGAGTGCATCCTGTACATGACCGCGGAAAATATTTCCTGTCATAAACTTTGTAGGAGGCATGTATTTTAGCGGTGCCTTAGGGAAGATTTCTCTTGCCATCTGTGCCTGTGCCAACTCAAATAAGAATCCGTTTTCAGCATCAGGTGATATCTCAAATGCATGTCCAAGTCCCTGTTGTGCAGGTGGGAGACCTGCTTCTATAGCAAACTGCTCATTTAAAAACTGTGATGCAAGTACTGTATGTGCCTCTTCTATAGCATCTGCTGTAGTAAGGTAGTTGTCCTCACCGGTATTTATAATAACTCCTGCAAATCCGTTTATTATTCTTGAAAAATACTGGTCAACCAGAGTTCTTTGCATATTTATGTCTCTGAAAAGAATTCCGTAGAGTGCATCATTAAGCATTACATCAAGTCTTTCCATTGCACCCATTGCGACTATTTCAGGCATACATAGTCCTGAACAGTAATTGCAAAGTCTGATATATCTGTTTTCTTTTTCACCGACTTCATCCAAAGCTTTTCTCATAAGTTTGAAGTTTTCCTGTGTCGCATATGTTCCACCGAATCCTTCGGTTGTAGCACCATATGGAACATAGTCAAGAAGGCTCTGTCCGGTAGTTCTGATAACGGCAATTATGTCTGCTCCCTGCTTTGCCGCAGCCACCGCCTGTGTTATATCCTCATATATATTTCCTGTTGCAACTATAAGATATATATAAGGTCCTTCTTTATCTCCGAATTTACCCAGGTATTCATTTCTCTTGTCGACATTTTTTTGAATTCTTTCCACCATAGCCTTTGCTACCGGTGCAATTGCCTCTTCTATCTCTTTAGAAGAATGAATCTTAAGTTTTGATAAATCTATTTCACCCTTATCAATACCCTCTGCTATTTCAAGAGGTGAAAGTGATAATTCAAGCATTGCGTTTCCAAGCATAAATGCCGCACCCATCGGAAGAAGTTTGTTTTCCACAAGGTGATCGACCACCACATTAGGTAGCGGTACTTCCACACTGTTTACTCCGTCAATCCCCAAAAGTCTGCATACCGTTCTCTCTACAGCTACTGTAGTATGATCATCAATAAAGGCTTGGACATCCAGTGCTACATTTCTTGCACTGTTTCTGGCTTTAGAGATTAAACTTTGATCAAGTCCAAGTTTACTCATGTTTTTATCTCCTATTTTTTCTCATGTGATCTTCTAAATCTTGCTAAATCAGCCGGCTCAATTGTCATAGCATTTCCTTGCTCAAGTCCTGCCACTCCGCCTAACTGCTTTTCTCTCTTGCCCTTGCAAATATCACAATTGCAATGATTCTCATAATGCTCAGGCTCTGTATATGTGGTGATAACACCCTCATAGTTTCTAAGTATAACCTTGCCCGGACTTTGTGAAATAACATAATTCGGCATAACAGGTGTCTTTCCGCCACCTCCCGGTGCATCAACTACAAATGTAGGAACGCAATATCCTGAAGTATGACCTCTAAGTCCTTCTATGATCTCGATACCTTTTGATACCGGTGTTCTGAAATGCTCAAGTCCCTGTGAAAGGTCACATTGATAAATGTAGTAAGGTCTTACTCTTATCTTTACAAGTTCATGAACCAAATCAGTCATTATATGTACACAATCATTTACGCCTGCCAAAAGTACTGTCTGATTTCCGAGAGGAATACCTGCATCTGCAAGTCTTGCACAAGCTTCGGCAGACTCTTTTGTAATCTCGCTTGGATGATTGAAATGTGTATTGAGCCAAATCGGATGATACTTCTTTAACATATTTACAAGTTCAGGTGTAATTCTCTGCGGCATAACAACAGGTGTTCTTGAACCGATTCTTACTATCTCAACATGCTCTATTTTTCTAAGCTCCGATATAATGTATTCAAGTTTTTCATCATTTATAAGCAGTGCATCACCACCTGAGAGCAGTACATCTCTTACCTCAGGATGTCTTCTTATATAATCAAGGCATGCATCCACCTGTGATGTAGGCACACTTGTATCATTTTGTCCTGCAAATCTTCTTCTTGTACAATGTCTGCAATACATTGAACACTGGTCTGTTACAAGGAATAAAACTCTGTCCGGATATCTATGTGTAAGACCATGAACAGGTGAATCCGTATCCTCATGTAAAGGATCCGCAAGGTCCGCTTCAGCTATATGAAGCTCAGACACTGTAGGTATTGCCTGCTTTCTTACCGGATCGTTTTCATCCTCAAGATCGATAAGTGAAAGATAGTATGGTGTGATAGCCATTCTTAAGTTTTCCAAGCATCTCTTTACACCTTCTTCTTCTTTTTCAGTAAGCTTTACATACTTTTTTAAACTTTCTACATTTGTTATTCTGTTTCTAAGCTGCCATTTCCAGTCATTCCACTCATTTATCCGGGAACGTCTGCGAATAATCCGTTTTCTCTACTGTTTCTCATCTTTTTTCCCTCTTACTTACTCTAAATTACACGTATTTTTTCTCAAAAACTTCTCTAATTGCCGGATTTTCACGAATTTCCTGCAATGTTATCTTATCATGTCCCTTGGTATATCCGTTTCCTATGATCATATCAATATCTTTTCCTACACCCTCTGCTCCCAGTGCAGCCTTTGTAAAGCTTGTAGCCATTGAGAAGAAGTATACACATCCGCCGTCACGAACAGGAAGGATTGCACTCATCTCACAGTTATTTACATTTACACAGCATATTGAAACATCATATTCTCTTCCGTCATTAAGCTCCAAAGCCTTATCAAGAACTTCTACAGGAAGTGCGGCACTTGCCTGGAATGCTTCATGGCAAAGTCCCATCTTCTTTAACTCTTCCACGCCTTCTTTGCTGTAGTCCATAGCAACTACCTTACCTGTAGGTCCTACTCTCTTCATTGCCTCATAGCAAACAAGCATTCCGCTCTTTCCTGCTCCTCCAAGTACCAGTACACTCTGTCCTGATTGTACAAGTTTTGCTGTCTGAGCCGGTGCTCCGGCTACATCCAAAAGTCGCAAGTGCAAGCTACTCAGGGAAGATCTTCCGGAAGCTTTGCATATAATGCACTTTCAAATAATACAGCCTGTCCTTCAATATCCACTCTGTCGATTTCAGGATGAATAGCCTTTATCTTTTCAATCTTTAAAGGTGTCATTGAAAGTGATACTAAAGATGCAATCTTATCTCCGACCTTAATATCTGTATCAAGCTCTTCACCGATGTAGCTTACCGTTCCTATAAACATTCCGCCTGAACCGGTTACCGGGTTTTGCATTTTTCCTCTTTCATTTACTATATCAAGAATCATCTGTCCGATTTTTTCAACATCTTTATTACAAGCTTCTTCAATCTGTGTAAATGATGCGGAGTCGATATTTAATGAAATAACATCGCAGATAATCTCATTTGAATATCTCTTTGTCATATCATTGTCTATCTTCTTTGCCGCCTGAGTTAAAACCCCCTGTGGCTCAATAACTCTGTGAATACCATACTTATTTCCCTTTAACATAAGTCCTCCATTATTTCAAACCCAATATTTCTCTTGCTTCATCCGGTGTTGCTATCTCTCTGCCAAGTTCCTTTGCCAGTCTCACGACCTTTTCTACCAGCTCACCGTTTGACTTTGCCATAACACCTTTACTGAGATATACATTATCTTCAAATCCTACTCTTGCATGACCGCCCATAAGTATTGCCATGGTCACCATAGGAAATTCCGCTCTGCCGACTCCCGATGCTGTCCATGTGGAGCCTGCAGGTATACTCTCCACCATAAAGTTTAAATCTCTCGCCGTTCCTGAGATACCGCCGTTTACACCCATTACAAAGTCAAAATGCATAGGTGACTTTATAATGCCTTTTTTATTTAGACGTATTGCCATATCCACCATTCCCTTGTCGAATACCTCAACCTCAGGTTTGATACCAAGCTCATTCATTCTGTTTGCAAATTCTATAATTGTGTTCTCGGTGTTTACAAATATATCGTCTCCTCCGAAGTTACAGGTTCCGCAATCAAGTGTTGCCATCTCAGGGCGAAGCAGGGTAGGTGAGAGTCTCTCTTCATTGCTCATTCCCACCGCTCCACCTGTTGAAGGTTGAATGATAACATCAGGCAATTCTTTTTTTATAGCATCAATACATTCTTTAAATCTGTCTGCGCTCTGTGTAGGTGTACCGTCATCCTCTCTTATATGAAGATGTATAATAGCGGCTCCCGCATCATAAGCCGACTTTGCTTCTCTTACAATCTCTTCCACTGTATAAGGTACATTCGGATTTTGCTCTTTTGTAACCTCTGCACCACATATACATGCCGTAATAATAAGTTTTTCCATAGTATATTCTCTATTTATTGTTTCTTTGTCTGTCTTTTAATACCACGCAGGTTCCGCTTGCTCTGCATACAACTACAGGCTCTTCCAATACATCACATGCTGAATCATTTATATCTGTTCTTGGTGTAATAACTTTTCTTGCCTCAAATACCATCTTTCTTGATGTATTTCCCTACAGAAACAATTTCACCTGTTGCTTCAATAAAATCTCCTGCATGAACAGGTGCCAAAAACTCCACACTGTCATAAGCTTTAAAAAGTCCCTCATCTCCATCATTGATAATCAAAAGCTCAGTTGCCACATCTCCGAATAAACCCAGCATTCTTGCTCCGTCTACCAATTCACCGCCATAATGTGCATCATGAGCACTCATACGAAGTCTGATTGTTGATTTAACCATATTATATTTTCCTCCTCACGTAGATAAAGTCTTCTTATCCTTTAATTTATCTATATATTACAATAAAATTAATATTTTTATTACTTACTAAATGTATATAAAAAAATACAAGTTAGTGGACAAAATGTATATTTGCACAAAAAAAGATATAGACCACATATATTTCCTTATGTAATCTATATCTTTATTTTCTTGAAATATCAATCAAAATAGTCATTCAATATCAAAGCCATGAGACAAATCCAGCTCTCTCATAATAATCATCAAAGTTAAAACCTGTCAGATCCTTGATGCTCTCCATTCTGATTTATTAATAGTATGTCTATGTATAAAAAAAGTCTTTTTGCGGCTCTGGTGACATTTCCGTTTTCTTCCAGATAATATCTTACAGTCTTTATATAGTCGCTGTCAGACTCTCTGTCCCTGTCAATTAACAGTCTGAGCACTTTATTCTCCTTTGAATAGAGTGTATTTGTTCTGTATATGGAATACAATTTTTTCAAAAATGACATATGCTCATAAAGGCATGTACCTCTTATAGCTCTGACACTGTGTAAAGTCTGCAATGCCTCCATGCAATGCCTCATTGCAATATCAAGATCCGTCATTATCTGTCAAAGCATATCAGGCTGCCAAAACAAAGATTCAATCCCTATCTTATTTGACAGTCTTATAAGTACCACCTGTATTTCAGCCAACAGATCCTTAAGTTTTGTTACACTCTCTACCCCTATACAAAATGTCATTTGCGCACCTTTTTCAAAATGGCAAATATATGTATCACAGCTGAATACCACCAAAGAATTTATATTTTCAAAAGCTTCCGTTATATCAGGTCCCACTTCATTATATGCATTTACCGAGGAGATTGCTAAAATTGCAATCTCACTTTCATTTCCTATTCCTCTGGACAGACTCTCTTTAAGCTTCTTTTTTTCAGTTTTCGGATAAAAAAATAATTATAGTCAAGATAACTCTGATTTCCAAGTACCGACTCTCTGTTTATCTCACTTATCAAAGTCTTTAAAACTTCTGAAAAAGAAAAGCTTGCAGGCAATTCAAGTACCGGAAATTTGTATTTTCTGGCAGACTCAAGTATATAAACCGGTATACTGTCCACATAATATCCTGTCTGCACCATAAGTCCTACCACACCCTTTGCTTTCAGTCTCTTTATCAAATTAAAGTACCTTGTATAATCAGCCAGATCAAATCCTGTTGTTATCAGAAGTTCACCGCTTCCTACCATATCAACAGAATCCAGAATTTCCTGAACATTTACCCAGCTGATTATATTTCCGGCACTTTCTCTTCCGGTTATAAGTTCCGTTCCCGGAAAGAAGTTGTTCTCAATGATGTCTCTAACAGTAAGTGGCATAACCCGCCCTTTCTAATTAATTTCAACTAAAAATATCCATAAGTTCTTCCTGCAATCCCTAAAAAGTCTGCAAATCATAAGTGCCTCTTTTGGAGGCTGTGCCTGCTTTTTTACTTTAAAAATACCGTAGTTCATAAACTGTGCTATTGCTGTGATCTTTGCATCATCACTTGACTTTGTAAGAAGTGCTTTTGCTATTTTATCTTCCGAAGCTCCCTGTAATCCCCTTACCTGATAATGGCTTCCCGAAAGCTCGGCAACATGATCAAAATGTGTTACCAAAAGACTTATTGCTCTTTTTTTATTTAAAAGTGCTACAAGCCCTCTTACTATACTCTCACCTTCTTTAGGATTTGTTCCTCTTGCAAACTCGTCTCAAAATTGCAAAGATATATCTTCCTTCGATATCTGTAAGCAAATTTTTTAGTTCCACTATCTGAGCTCCGAAACTGGATAAACCCTTATCTACAGACTGAGACTCTTCGGATATCATTATTATTTCATCAAACACCGGAATACTTGCCTTATTTGCATATACAAAGAAGCCGCATAATGCAAGATATGTATTCAGAGCCACCGTCTTTAATGTAACGCTCTTTCCACCCATATTGGCACCTGTAAGTACTGTTGTTCCTATTGTCATATCTATGGTTATAGGTGTAAATTTAAGTCCTTTTTCTTCCAATATATCACAGATCAAAGGATTTATTGTTTCTTCCAATGAAAGTACATCTTCAGTGATCTGCGGTAAACATGAAGGATATAGCTTTGCTACCCTGTATTTTTCCAAAAGTAAATCAAATCTGCCTATTGCATCTATATTTCTTTTAATGCTTTGTCAAAATAAGGTCCTAGTTTTTACAGAGAGTCTTCTCTTATCTTTCTTTCTTCCTTTTCCTCTTCCACAATGGCTGCAAGTCTTTCATCCTTAAGCTCTTTAAAAGCTGTATCGCTCTCCTGCATCTTGATTTCTATCTCACGTTTTCTCTTTCTGATTAACTTAAGCTCGGGGGAATAGTCATCATATATTGCAAATGTGGGTATTCTTCTGCCCTCCGGATCAAGTATATCCACCGCATCACTCACAGGCTCCATATTAAAACCTGTTAAACCTATTTCTTTTGATACTCTTTCAATAAGAGGTTTCAATTTTTCCATATGCATCAAAAGAGTTTTTATCTCAAAAAGCTCTATATCCGACAATGTATTATCCCTGCCGAATTTAATAGAACCTCTTACATCCTTCATCTGCATGAATATTCTTCTTATGGTATTAACATCTGATTTTGACATTATCATATTTTTTTGATATAAATTTATTCAGATTTTTTTCAAGCTCTTCTTCAGAGTATCTCTTTTGTCCCTGTCAAAAGGATATATGTTTTTTATAAGCTCGGCTCCAAAAGGTGTTGCAGAAAGCATCTTGCTTTTTATATATTCAAAACCGATATTTTCTCTTTGCCAAAAGTCCATACTACCCCCTATACTTGCTTTCAATATTTATAACCGGTAAATCGGTACACTTTTGCATATATTCAAAAAATTTTTCACTGTCGTAGTGATGTCCATAGGCTGAAAAAGGATTTATTGTTATCGCAACTATATTTATTGTATCAATGCATGAAAATACCAAAGCCTCTTTGTCTGAGTTTTTCAAAAATTTTCGTATTTTGATTAAAAATTCTTGAACCGTCAAAAAAATACCAAGTCGTTTTTTTCCCGTCAAGTTTTGCATTTGGATAATAACAAAGAGTTTATCATGGCATCGCTTAGCGCACCATTTACAAATATACTCTCTACTTCACTTTCCTTTGCCCATACTTCTCTAAGCTCAATCTTTTTATCACTCTTTTTTATAGTATTACCTTCTATTATATAATACTTATCACTGTAATCTTTCTCTGTTAAAATCACTCGGAAGTAAAAGCTTATATTCCGGAAGTGAAAAAAGCATGGATGTATATATTGTATCCCTGACAGTCTTTTCCATATCAACACTGTATGAGGCACCGCTTGAAAGTATTGCCACATTACTTACCTTCCCTGTAGCAATACTTTTTCTCTCCAAGGCTCCGTCTATCAGGATCTTTCCCTTGCTGTATTTTTTAAAGCTCTCACAAACTGTTGCCATTTGTGTAGCAATAGACGGACCTGCTATTTGTACAAAGCCGTCACTAAGTGCCCTGATTATTATTATTTCTCCAAGCGGAGTATATATTCCTGTGCTCTCTACTATTTCTTTTGTTATATCACAGTACTTTATCAAATCTCTTGCCGTTGCGATATAATCTTCCCTATAAATATATATTTCCGGCTTTTTGGTATTGGTTACCAGATCAAGCTCCTCACCGTCTCTTCCTATGGATGTAAGCAGAATACTTTCTTCATTTTTTCATGAAGTTTTTTTATTACTTCATTTAAAACTGTAGTTTTTCCTGCATTCTTACACATTCCGATAAAAGAGACTCTTTCCTCATCTTTTATCAAATCATAGATATCCATTATTCTCTACTCCTAATAGGAAGCTGTGCCAAAATTATAGCGGAAAACATAAGTATTGCTCCAAGCATCTCACGACTTCTAAGAACTTCCCCCAATATAATCCATGCAAATATCGCACTGAACACACTTTCAAGACTCATCAAAAGGCTTGCAATACTCGGTCTGACATATTGTTGTCCCACATTTTGCAATGTGTAACCGCAGGCACCGCTGAAAATCCCCACAAATAAGAGTGCAGGTATTGCCTTAATTATCATATCTGCAGACGGCTTTTCAACAGCAATCATAACTATGCTTGAAAAAATTGCCACCACCAAAAATTGAAATATAGATAAATCCAAAACGTCCACTTTTTTTACAAAATGAGCCACCGTTATTATCTGAAGAGCAAATAAAAATGCGCAAAATAAAAGAATTGCGTCTCCGTACTCTAAATTGAATCCGTCATGTATACACAGTAAAAATAATCCTACTACACTTAGTACAACACTTATCCAAAGTCTAATTCCTTCTTTCATCTTAAAGAATATAATGGAAATAATCGGAACAAAAATCACGTACAATGCTGTAATAAATCCGGCCTTTGAAGCATTGGATTCTTTTATACCGATTTGCTGCATAGCGCTTGCAATGAAAAGAAAGAATCCTGAGCACAGTGAAGCTATAATCAATGTCTTTTTTTATAAGACTTATTTATTATATGTTTGTTTGAACTTTTTTTACTCTTAAAAAAACATACTACAGGAATCATCGCAATAAAGGATATCCAACTTCTTATTGCTAAGAATGTATAAGCATTTACATATCTTGCTCCCTATACTCTGTGCTGAAAAATGCCGATCCCCATATCAAAGTCGCGAGCAACAGCATAAGTACTCCAAGAGCATTTTTTTATTTTTTTGACATATTGACCCCCTGTTGTTAAAAATAGTAAATTTGCACTACTTGTCTTATTATATCCCAATCCGGTTATAAAAAAAGATAAGATTATAACCAAAAAAATGTAAAGATTACTTAATATTTGAATCTTTTTACGCAGTTCATACCTAATATCACGCAATTTATACTTTTTTCAAAAATATCCTTTTCAAAAAAATATTGTATAATACCGACATGTTAAAAAAGTTCAAAGGAACAGGAGATATAAGAATATGAAATTAAATTTAAACAAGAAAGCAATGGCAATTGCTCTTTCATTAGCATTGGCAACAGGGTTTACAGCAACCGCATTCCCTACATTAAGTGTTTTCGCCGGAGGTTTTGCATCAAATCCTGCAGTGGCACAGGGACATGCAATTCCTAATACAGATGCTGTAAATATTTCCGGAAACACTGTAACTGTAGCCCTTGAGGGAACAGGAATCAGTGATGCTGTAAAAGCCACAACTTCTGTTACTATAACTAATAATTCAGGATCTGCAATAGTTACCGCACCTGCTCTTACATGGACAGGCAGCACAGGCGCTTGGACAGGATTCAGCTTCCAGCTCCCCGCAAACTGGCAGACACTTTTCCATAACTCTGAGCAAATGGGTGTTAAAGTATCTTCAACTGTAGGTACTTCGACATTTAACGCTACAGCAAACAAAATCATAAATAATGATACACAGATAAGCGTTGAGATTCCTGCAGCAGGTGCTACTACACTTTCTGCAAAGGTTACAGGCGGCTCATTATACTCTAACACAGTTGCTCAGAGCTTAAGCGACTATACATATGAGTACACTGTTGCTCCAAGGGTTTCAGGTTCTATAACAGCTGCCGCTGCAAATGCTATATTTAGTGCAAGCTCAAATATAGTAGCTCTTTCAAATGCAACTGCTACTCCTGACGCTTCAGGTAACTTTACTCTTACTCTTCCTGCAGGAAAGAGCGTTCAAAACCTTGGTGCAAATGATGCAATCTTTGTAAGAAGAAAAGCAAAGAACTCAAATGCACAGTATATCTTCATAATAGACAGTGTTACAACAACTACTACAACACCTGCTGCACCTGCTGTTGCTACACCTTCAGTACCGAGAGCAACATCTTCTACAGCTACAATAAAGCCTGCAACACCATCTAATCCTACTGTTGCTACAGGTTCAAACTCAAAAAGAAGCTCAGGCGGTTCAAGTTCAGGTGGCGGTTCAGGCAGACGTTCTTATTCAAGCAACAATTACACTGCTACAACTCCAAGCCAGACACCTGCAGCTCCAAGTGTAACACCTGCAGCTCAAAATACAGCAGGCGATGCATCAAAAGTACCTTCACCTACAGGTCCTTCATCAAGAAAGAACACAAGAGGAAAACTTAATGTTCCTAAGACTGCCGATGTTTCAGACATGACAGGAAGTGTAATGATGCTCTTAGGCTCATTGGTAGCTATGGGAATGGTTGCCGGAGTTACAAAGAAAAAAGAAGACTGATAAATCTTTATACATCCCTCTTTAAAGGCAATATATATCTAAAATAAAGGATATATATTGCCTTTTATTTTTTTCTGATATTATAATTCATTTGTATTTTTGTTATGGAGAAATATATGAGACGAAAAAGATACCACGCATGAAATGATGATGGGCTACATGGCTACAGCACTGTTGGAACTTATGCTTGAGAAAGATTATACTAAAATTTCAATAGGTGAGATTGCCAAAAAAGCCGGTGTGGACAGATCATCATACTACAGACATTTTAAATCTAAGGAAGATATTATATCATTCTTTTTTGATATGGTTTTAAAAGAATCGCTTGACGGCTATACAAATCTTTCAAGCATTGATTTTACACTGTATATACATTCAATATATACCGCTTTTTTTAATTACAGAAAAGAAATTTTAATTATTCATTATGCTAATCTCTCATTCCTGCTTTTGGATGTGCTTTCAAAGAGATTTCAGTTCAGTGAACTTGCAAAAGATTTTCCACTCTCAAAACAATATGAACTTTCTTATATCATAGGTGGAATTTACAATAATCTGATATTCTGGATGAGCAGAGATATGAAGGAAACTCCCGATGAACTTACGGAGATTTCACTTCAATTCAGAAATGAAGAATCACTTTCTTTACTTAGCTTGAGATAAACGGAGCTGTCGCTTTAGATGATTGAATCATCCGGGCGAAGCTCCGTTTTTGTTATCTAAAATTTACCCTCAAGAGGCTTCATCGCTCTTTCAAGTATGCCGTTCATATACGCTATTGATATACCGTAATTTGTCATAGGTATGGTAGCTTCATTTGCATACTTCATCCTGGCCTTCATCTGGTTTTCATTTAACATGCATGCACCGCAGTGAATTATTATCTTGTATTCGGACAGATCTTTTGGAAACTCTCCTCCGCTTGTAAGTTCAAACTTCAACGCATCTTCATCCTGCAAACCTGTGAATTTTCTGACCAGTCTCGGTATTTTCACACTTCCTATGTCTTCACATTGTCTGTGATGTGTACAGCCCTCACTTATAAGTATTTTATCTCCTTCTTCAAGTGTGTCTATAACTCTTGCAGCATTATAAAGATTGTAAAGAGCCCCCTTATAGTTGGCAAATATTATTGAAAATGAGGTAAGAGGTATATTTTGAGGTATCAGTTCATCCACTTCTTTAAACACCTGTGAATCACATACCACCAAGGCAATATCATTAAATTTTTTAAGTGTAGCTTCTATCTCATTCACCTGAACCACTACCGCAATGCCATGTCTGTCAAGAATTTCTCTTATTACCTGTTGCTGCGGTAAGATAAGTCTCCCCTTTGGTGCCGATGAATCTATAGGTGTTACAAGCATTATAATATCACCTTCCTTCATCATATCACCGAGTATGGTCTTTTCTTTCTTTTCTTTTCCAAGAACCTCAGACATCTTATCTTTCAGCTTATCTATATTGATATTATTTAATGCGGAAACATATATATCAATTTTTTCATCTTTTCTATGCTCATCTGCTATAGAGTCACATTTATTTCCTACAACAAGACATCTTTTTTCTTTTATCTTTTCTAAAAATTCAAGCTCATCATCACTAAACTCACTTCCTGCGTCCACTACAAAGAGTATAAGATCGGCTCTGTCTATATATTCCAGACTCTTTTCCACTCTTAAATTTCCAAGACTGCTCTTATCGTCAAGTCCCGGTGTATCCACAAGTACCACAGGACCGAACGGCAAAAGCTCCATACTCTTTTTTACAGGATCTGTGGTAGTTCCGCTGATATCTGATACTATTGCAATATCCTGTGAGGTTATAGCATTTATCAAGCTTGATTTTCCAACATTACAGCGACCGAAAAGACAAATAGTCGCTCTCTCTCCCATCGGTGTACTATTCATATCAGAACCTGAAATCCCTTGCATTTGTAGTTTCAATTTCATTTATATACTGAATTGCTCTTTCCTTTACCTTAGGATTGCTTACCTTTTCAATCTCCGATTTTATCATCTTCATTCCATGCTCTTTGGTCTCTTCGGATGCATAATCAGTCATATATTCACTGAGGGTCATAAGAGCATTCGGATGACAACAGTTTATAATCTGTCCGCTCTTACAAAGGCTCATAAATCTGTCACCTGTTCTGCCTTCTCTGTAGCATGCGGTACAAAATGAAGGTATATGTCCCATTCCCATAAGCCAGTCCACCACCTCATCCAAAGTTCTTTGATCCGATACATCAAACTGCTCAGAATCTGTAGGTCTGATTTCCTCCGTATATCCTCCTACTGAAGTTCTTGAAGCACCGCTTATCTGTGATATTCCAACCTTTAAAGCTCTTTCTCTTACTTCCTGACTCTCTCTTGTAGAGATAATCATTCCGGTATAAGGAACCGCTATTCTTATACATGCTATAATTTTTTCAAAAGTATCATCATCAAGTCCGTTGTCAAAAGCATCCGGATCTATATCATCAGCCCTTTTAATTCTTGGTACGCTTATAGTATGAGGACCTACTCCGAATGTCGCTTCCAAATGTTCCCCATGCATCAAAAGTCCTGCAAACTCATATCTGTATGACTCCAGTCCGAAGAGTACTCCAAGACCTACATCATCAATTCCACCTTCCATAGCTCTGTCCATAGCTTCCGTATGGTATATATAGTTATGCTTAGGTCCTGTAGGATGAAGGCTTTCATAAGATTCTTTATTATAGGTCTCCTGGAAAAGTATATATGTTCCGATTCCGGCCTCATGAAGCTTTTTATAATTTTCCACCGTAGTAGCCGCAATATTTACATTTGCTCTTCTTATAGCACCGTTTTTATGCTTTATACTGTAGATGGTCTTTATAGATTCAAGTATATACTCAATCGGGCTGTTTATCGGGTCTTCACCTGATTCTATTGCCAGTCTCTTATGTCCCATGTCCTGAAGTGCAATTACCTCATTCTTTATCTCTTCCTGCGTAAGTTTCTTTCTGGCTATATTCTTGTTCTTTGCATGATACGGACAGTATACGCATCCGTTTACACAGTAGTTTGAAAGATAGAGAGGTGCAAACATTACTATTCTGTTTCCATAGAAGGTCTGCTTTATCTCTCCGGCAAGAGCATATATCTTTTTTATGATTTCCTTGTCTTCACAGGCGAGAAGTACGGATGCTTCTCTATGAGTAAGCCCCTTTGCTATAATACCTTTCTCCGTTTTTTTCGGTCTTGCTTTTTTTCAAGATATTCTTCTATCAAAGGAATATTGTTTTTATTTTTCCTCGGCAAACTTTAATGTCTCCAATATCTCTTCATGGTTTATAAATTCTTCGGCGTTCCTTGATTTTACATCGTATTTAAACATTTATAATCTCCTCTTACTTTTGCAACTCCGTAACCTATATTGTTGATTCTGTTGGTAATACATCCGATGCAGTGAGCGGCTTCATCCCCCGTACATACCTTTCCGTCATATAGTTCATATTTTTTTCTTGTTTTCAGCGGTGAAAGATTCGGCATCACCACATTTGCACCTGCAAGTATACCCTTCTCTCTTCCCAAATTGTCCAATGTACTTAAAGAAGTGGTTGCCGGAATAAGCATATTCGGTCTCATTATTCTAAGAATAGCTATTAAAAAAATAAAGTCATTTGAATACTTCCGCTTTTTTCATCCTTAAACGCTGTATCATGATGCGGTATAAAAGGTCCTATACCACACATCTGCGGTCCGAATTCTTCTATAAACTTCAGATCCTTAGCCAATGTATAAGAACTTTGATACGGTGAGCCTACCATAAATCCGCATCCTACCTGAAATCCGATATCTTTTAAAGCTCTAAGACAGTTCATTCTGTGCTCGAATGACATCTGCTTAGGGTGAAGTTTCTCATAATGTTCTTTGTCCGCAGTCTCATGTCTTAAAAGATATCTGTCCGCACCTGCATCAAACATTTTCTGATAGTCTTCTTTCTCATATTCTCCCAAAGAAAGTGTCACTGCAACATCCTTATACTTTTCCTTGATTTTCTTTACAATACTACATATATAATCCGGTTCAAATTTTCCGTCTTCACCTCCCTGCATTACAAAGGTTCTATAACCGAGCCTGTATCCTTCATCCGCACATTCAAGAATTTCTTCCTCTGTGAGCCTATAGCGATCACAGTTTGTGTTTGAATGTCTTATTCCACAATAATAACAGTCATTTTTACAAATATTGCTTATCTCTATCAAGCCTCTGAGATAGACATCTTTACCATAATTTTCATCACCTATACTTCTTGCCTTTTTACTGATATAGTCAAACACCTCTTCATTCAAGTTCTCTACAAGATATTTGTATTCTTCAAGGCTAAGGCTTCTTTCTTTTTCTAGTCTTTCTATCAGAGCAATGCTTTTATCAATTTCCAAATGTCTGTCATATTCGGTATTTTTAAAATCAGTCTTATAAAGTGATATATCTTTAGCCATTTGCATCACCCACATTTGAATAAGCGGTTTTAATACTTACTCCCTGTAATTTTCCGATTTTACCGGACAGACTTGAAATCACATTATTCGGTGCGTCGAGAGCGACCGACAACACATTTATACCTCTTTTGTGATAAGGTATACCCATCCTACCGATAATATAATCTCCGTACTCGTGCAATAAATCATTGAGTGCTTTTACAGAATCTCTGTCCTCCACGATTATTGCCATCAATGCTACTCTGTTATCCATATTTCCCCTTTATAAAATAATAGATTTTTGTATCAAAAAAACCCAAAGGCCTCGGTGGCTTTGGGTACTCAAATAAATGTGCTTTGGCACAATCTTATACATTCACAAACCACCTTTCAAGTCAGATCCGGTATAAAGATCCCGTCTTCCCTGTTAGGAGCATCTGTATACAATGTAAATCCTTTTTGTTGGTTTGTCAATATGTATAGTATCGTTACTTTTATAACTATATTCTTTTATATCTATCTTAATCATCAATCTCCGAGCTGCTTGATATTATAGCACCGCTTGAAGCATCAATATCGTAGTCGTATTCTACATTTCCGACCTTAAACTCAATCTCATAAACTCTTATGCCGTCATCCGTATCAAGCTCCACCTTGGTAAAACTTGCAGATCCGACTCCGGCATGAGAAAGTGCTATCTGTTTAGCTCTGTCTGCTGAGATACCTGAAGCCGGCGCCTGTGTAGGTGCCGTACTCTGATGTTGTGGGGCTGCCTGTGTCGGTACTTCCGTCTGTGGCTGTGTAGGAGCAGGAGCCTGTGTCGGAGCAACCGTTTCTGTCGCCTGTGTAGCTATTCCTTTTTCTCTTGCATCCTCATCTATATCTTCAATAGCATCTGCTATATTTTCCCAAATGCTGTCATCAGAATCATAATCAACTATATCTCTGATATCTATACCCTTTTGTACAACCAGATTGGCAATCTCACTTACTTTCATCTTGGCAAGTTCTTTTGCATCCAGAGAACTGTCCTTAGCGGCGAGATTCAGTACCAATACCGCCTTTCCTATTGATATATTGTTTTCTGTCGCAAACTTCTTGGCATCCACAGTAGTCTTTACGGTCTGATTAATAACTGTTGCCTGTACCGAATTGGTTGAAAGCGCAGTATTTATATCATTTAACACTTCCGCCTTAACTTTGTTTGCCTTATCTTCATTGTCATTTCTTACGGTTACCAAAATACCTGTATTGTCATTTTGAATATAACCCTTTTGAACCATTGAACCTATAAGTGCATTAACGGCAACCTTCAGCTCCGTATTCTTAAGATTCATACCGTCAATCACGTCGGCTCCGTCCCTGATTTGTAGACTGTACTTGTAAAACCTTGTTCTTTTTGTTTGTTACAATCTCAACTCCCGGATTTACGTCAATATCTACATGTGAATCCGGAACATAGTTATTTCCGTAATACGGAACTCCTACAACTCCTACTGCAAACAGTACACAAGCGGCAGCGGCCACTCCTACAAATCCCTTACCGAATATATTAAACTTCTTCTTCATTCCTTTTTCAATCCTTTCTGCGTCAACAGAAACGATATTTTCAGAAATTCTTTTAAACATATCCTCGGGAATCATTCCCGATACAGCAGTGTCGAGCTTCTTCTCAATTTCTTCTCTTTTCATCAAAAGCCCTCCTCTTCCAAGTATTTCTGCATCTTCCTGACAGTCCTGTTGTACTTTGAAAGCACGGTATTTATGGACATATCAAGTAATTCCGCTATTTCACGATTTTTCAGACCTGCCACCGCATGTAGCAAAAGTATCGTTCTTTCATTCTCATCCAACTTATTTATAGTTGTTTTTAGAATAATACGCTCACTAAGATCTTCCACAAAGGAAAAATCCTGTTCCGGCAAATCGTTATCATCTTCTAAACTACCCTCTTTTTTTCCGTCACGAATCTTCATAAGTGCAAAATTTCTTGCTATTGTAAAGATCCATGCCATCGGTTTTATCGTATGAGGTGTAATCTGTCTGCCTTTTTGATAGATTTTTCAAAAAAAGTATCCTGCAAAAATATCCTCTGCATCATGAGTATTCTTTGTTATTGAAAGGGCAAAAGCATATACACTTTTATGAGTTTTTTCATATAAAGTATGTAAAGCATCCATACTTCCCTTTGCGATATCTTTTATAAGTTTATCATCCACCGTCGACGAAGCTTTTGATCCCTCCTCCAAGACCGCCACAAAATTAAGCATCTAATAATCATCCTTTCACTATATTAATGCATGAGAATATCATTTTATTGCATGCTGTTGCATTATTTTATTTTTTTATAAACTTTTTTTCTCATCAGTATTATACATAATATTGCAGTAAATATTTCCGCCGCAAAAAATGAACTCCATACTCCTGTTATTCCAAAAATCCCGGGTAAGATAAGTGCAAATACAATTATTGCCACTATACCTCTTGATATTGCTATAAGAGAGGACTCTTTTCCTCTTCCTGTAGCACTGTAAAATCCCGCCGTAATAATATTAAATGCGGCAGGTATAAATCCTATAAAATAAATTCTGATACCCGGAATTGCATAATTTGCCAACACATCTGAATTTTCATTGTTAAATGCGTTTATAATGTTTGGAGCAAATGCCATTACCAAAGCCACCAAAACTCCTGCTATAATCATACCTACAGAAATTGAATACATATATATCTTCTTTAAGTCTTTCTTTTCACCTTTACCGAAAGTTTCACTTGCCACAGGCTGTAATCCTTGTGATACACCGTTTAGCATCGCCACTCCCACCAAGGCGGAGTTTGCTATAACTCCATATGCCGCAACCGCTATATTACCTACAAGTGAGAGCAGTATAAAGTTAAATACTACGGTTATTATTCCGTTTGAAATTTCACCTACAAATGCCACCAGACCGAGACTGCATGATAAAATCAATTTTTTTACTGAAGGCAAATTAAAGCAAAAACGCACATTATTCTTTTTTGACAAATAATGCAACATACAGATACTCATGCTTACTATAGGTGATATTCCCGTTGCAAGTGCCGCACCTGCCATACCCATACCTACAGGGAACATAAGTATGTAATCAAATATTATATTGAAAATTCCGCTTATAAGTGTTGCTGCCATAGCAATCCTCGGTGAGTTGTCATTTCTTACAAAGGCTGTAAATGTAAAGTTCAACATAAAAAAAGGCGAGAGGCAAAGAATAATACGTGCATATGTGTGAGTTACATTTACTATTACTTCATCCGCACCGAAAACTCTCAGTACCACATCCGGAATAAATATACCCAAAATTAAAAACGGTAAGCTGAGTAGAAAGCTCCAGAAAAATGAATTTGAAAAATATTTATCTGCACTGTCTTTATCACCAAGTGATTTTAACAATGTATACTTTGTTGCGGAACCTATACCGATCATAGCTCCTATAGCAAATGTTATTGCAAATATCGGTAAAACAAGATTTAAACCTGTTATACCGTTTGCACCTTCCGCCATTGATATAAAAACAGTATCCGCCAATACATAACATGATGTGCCTGTTGTAGCAAGGATATTAGGCAGAATATATCCTCTAAGTTTTTTTTCAATCATAAAAGACTCTCCTGTCATAGTTATCGAATTATATCATAAATATTCTGTAAGCTCAATCAAAGTAAAATTTATTTTCACACAAAAAATAGCAGTCATAGACTGCTACTTTTATATATCAAAGATGGTATTATACTAACTCAAGTAAAACTTCCATAGCCGCATCTCCCTTACGAAGACCGATCTTAACTATTCTTGTGTATCCACCCTTACGATCTGCATACTTTGGACCGTACTCATCGAAAAGCTTCTTTGCAAGGTCAACCGACTTTGTATTCTTCTTCTTTCCGGCTGCCTTTGCAGGTAACTCTGTAGGAACATATACTACAGCATTGATTTTGCTTCTTGCATGAAGTCTTGAAGGTCTGTCTTTCTTGATTTCCTTCTCTACCTCATCATAAACAGTAACTTTCTTACCGTCTACAACTTCCTTTACTCTTTTGCCGTCAGCATCTTTTCTTGCAACCTTTGCATTTACCTTTACAAGGTCGAAGTTATCCTTCTCCTTAACAGCTAATGCTATAAGCGGCTCAACAATCTTTCTGATTTCTTTTGCTCTGGCCTCTGTAGTCACAATCTTACCATGCTGTAAAAGTGCTGTAACCTGGTTTCTCAATAATGCTTTTCTCTGACTGGATGTCTTTGAAAGTTTTCTATACTTTGCCATTTTTTCTCCTCCATAGGAAACATATATACGCTGACATTGGACTTACTATATATGTCTGTTTATTCTTTTTTATGATTCTTCGCTTTCACGAAGGTGAAGTCCAAGCTCCTCGAGCTTTAGTAAAACTTCTTCTAATGATTTTCTACCCAGATTTCTGACTTTCATCATATCATCTGAAGTACGTGAACACAATTCTTCAACTGTATTGATTCCTGCTCTCTTCAAACAGTTATAAGATCTGACTGACAGTTCAAGTTCATCTATATTCATCTCCAGAACTTTTTCCTTGTCATCCTCTGCTTTTTCTACCATTACATCAACAGTTTTGGCGTTATCAGACAAATCTATAAACAGATTAAGGTGCTCACTCAAAACTTTGGCAGCTAAACTTACCGCCTCATCAGGTGCCAATGTACCGTTTGTAGTAACATCAAGTGTTAACTTATCAAAGTCTGTCATCTGACCTACACGTGTGTTCTCTACAAGAAGATTTACTCTCTCTACAGGTGTATAAATAGAGTCAATAGCTATCACACCTATAGGAGTATCCTCTCCTTTATTTTTATCTGAACTTACATAACCTCTACCGTTTGTTATTGTCAGTTCCATGTAGAACTTTCCTTCTGAAACTGTTGCAATAACCTGGTCTTTGTTAATGATTTCTATACTTGGATCACATTGAATATCTTCTGCAGTGATAACTCCTTCACCGTCAAAATCTATATAAGCAACCTTCGGCTCATCATCGATAGATGTATTCTTGATTGCAAGGCTCTTTACATTCATTATGATCTCTGTCACATCTTCTTTTACTCCCGGTATGGAAGAAAATTCATGCAACACGCCGTCAATCTTAACCTGACTGACAGCCGATCCAGGGAGGGATGAGAGCATGATTCTTCTTAGGGAATTGCCTAAAGTTGTTCCATAACCTCTCTCCAGTGGTTCACATATGAATCTGCCGAACTTCTTATCCTCGGAAATTTCTGCAATCTCTATATTGGGTTTTTCAAAATCAAACACGAATGTCCCTCCTTTTAGATAAACTATATCTATGCCTCAAATATTTGAGACTTGGTTAATACTTCAAGGCTAAAAATATTTCTATTATTAGCAAATCAGCTGATACGAAAATAAGTATCAGCTGTTAAGATTCCTATTACTTAGAGTACAACTCAACGATAAGAAGTTCGTCTACAGGAACATCAATTTCTTCTCTTGTAGGGAGGCTCTTTACAGTACCTTTTAAGTTTTCAAGATCTGCATCAATCCAAGCCGGTACAATTCTTCCGGCTGTTGACTCTACAACTTCCTTTATATCTTGCAGATGATTTTGCCTTCTCTTTGATCTCTATAACATCTCCTGCCTTTACAAGGTAAGATGGAATATTTACACACTTACCGTTTACAAGAACGTGCTTATGATCAACAATCTGTCTTGTTTCTTTCTTGTTCTGCCGAATCCCATACGGAAAACAACATTGTCAAGTCTTCTCTCCAAGAGAATCATAAGGTTCTCACCAACCTGACCCTTCATTCTCTCAGCCTTAGCATAGTAATTTCTGAACGGTTTCTCTAATACACCGTAGATAAACTTTGCTTTCTGCTTTTCTCTAAGCTGCAAACCGTACTCGCTAAGCTTACGGCCTGCTCTTTTTGTATCTCTGTTAGACTTTTTATCTATTCCCAGAAAACCCGGCTCAAGGCCAAGTGATCTGCATCTTTTAAGAACGGGAACTCTATTAATTGCCACTTTTAGTACCTCCTATTAGACTCTTCTGCGTTTTGGTGGACGACATCCATTGTGTGGTACCGGAGTTACATCCTTAATACTTGTTACTTCTATTCCACATGCAGCCAACGCACGAATAGCTGCTTCTCTTCCCGAACCGGGTCCCTTTACCATAACATCTACATACTTAAGTCCATGTACTAAAGCTGCTTTTGCAGCAGTTTCTGCAGCCATAGATGCCGCATATGGAGTAGATTTCTTTGAACCTCTAAATCCTAGACCACCGGCACTTGCCCATGATATTGCATTACCTTGGGTATCAGTTAATGTAACAATTGTATTGTTAAATGATGACTGAATATGTGCCTGTCCGCGTTCAACGTTTTTCTTTACGCGCTTCTTTGTCACCTTCTTGGTGGACGCATTCTTTGCCATTAAACTAACCTACCTTTTTAAACTTTACTACGCTCCTGTTTTTAAAACATACAGCGAAAATTACTTTTCGAAAAAATGAATAGACTATATTATCTATTATTTCTTCTTGTTTGCTACTGTCTTTCTTGGACCCTTACGTGTTCTTGCATTTGTCTTAGTCTTCTGTCCGCGAACCGGAAGATTCTTTCTATGACGAATACCACGATAACATCCTATTTCCTGTAATCTCTTGATGTTCATAGCGATCTCTCTTCTAAGATCACCCTCTACCATCTGAGTATCGGAAATAACCTGTGCCAATTCTTTTACTTCATCGTCTGTAAGATCCTTTACTCTTGTATCAGGATTTACACCAGCTTCTTTCAAGATACGCTTTGAACTTGTAAGACCTATACCATAGATATATGTCAAACCAATCTCAACACGCTTTTCTCTTGGTAAATCAACGCCTGCTATACGAGCCATTTACCTACTTCCTCCTTATTCCTATGCAGATCAACCTTGTCTCTGCTTGTGCTTTGGGTTCTCACAAATTACTCTGATGGAACCTTTTCTCTTAATTATTTTGCATTTTTCGCAAATCGGTTTCACTGAAGATCTGACCTTCATTGTAACTCTCCTTTCATCGCTACTAATAAAGACGCCACAATATTATAGCATTAACTACTATAATATGCAAGGTCTTATTTTATTTATCACGCCAAATGATTCTTCCTTTTGTCAAATCATATGGAGATAATTCGATAGTAACTTTATCACCCGGTAAAATTCTTATATAATTCATTCTAAGTTTACCGCTGATATGTGCCAATACCTGATGCCCGTTTCTCAAGTTCTACCTGAAACATTGCATTAGGTAACTTCTCAACAACTGTTCCTTCAATCTCTATAACGTCTGATTTAGACATTTATTCCTCCACTTTTTCAAGAGATATTTTAACTTAACATCGTTAAAGTTATCACCACTGTTCTTAATATCAATAAATTCATCACTTTTTCCAAGCCTGCTGACATGCTTTATGTTCTTTTTTTCTTTGGCTTGTCAAGAGTCTTTAATCTACCGTCTGCAACATAGATAAAATCTTTGTCACAGTCTATGACCAGATAATGCTCTCCTCTGTCATGTCCCATTATTGATACTACGATATCACCTGTATTTATCATAATTTTCTTAAAGAAAGGATCTCAGGCTCACCGTCTGTTATCAAAATAGTATTTTCATAATGTGCCGCAAGCGAGTTGTCATCTGTAACAACCGTCCAGTCATCATCAAGCCATACCACTTCATCTCTTCCTGCCGTAATCATAGGCTCTATTGCAAGTGTCATACCGGGCTGTAGCTTAATTCCGCCTCTTTTCATATCAAAGTTAGGAACTTCAGGATCTTCGTGAAGATGTGTACCTATACCATGTCCCACAAGATCTCTTACTACGCCATATCCTCTTTCTTTTGCATAACTTCCTATTGCCTTACAGATATCATTCAGGTGATTTCCTGCAATCGCATATTTTATTCCCTCGTAAAAGCACTCTCTCGTAACCTTTACAAGTTCCTTTGCTTTTTCGCTTCCTTCGCCTATTATATGGGTTCTGGCAGCATCTGAATGGTATCCCTTCCAGATAACACCTGCGTCTAGACTCACAACGTCTCCGTCTTTTAAAATTCTTTTCTTTGACGGAATACCATGTACAACTTCTTCATTTACAGACACACATATTGAAGCAGGATAACCGTTATAGTTCAAAAATGAAGGAACACAACCAAATGATCTTATTATCTCATCTCCGATTTTATTCACTTCATATGTAGTCATACCTGCATGTAATGCCTTTTCCAATTCTTCATGAGTTTTAGCCAGTATTATTCCGGCTTCTCTCATTAATTGTATTTCTCTGTCCGACTTTATTGTTACTGCCATTTTCATCCTCACAATCTATTCCAAAACCGCAACAATATCTAAGAATACTTCTTCCATATCCTTTGTTCCGTCTACTGTGGCCAAAATTTTCTCATTATCATAGTAGTCTATCAAAGGCTGTGTCTGATCGTGATAAATCTCAAGTCTCTTCTTTACAGTCTCCGGCTTATCATCATCTCTGATTACAAGTTCATTTCCACATGTATCACATACATTTTCCGCTTTCGGTGCGGAATATACTATATGATATGTAGCTCCACAACTTAGACAAGCTCTTCTGCCGCCCATTCTGGTGATGATTGACTCATCCGGAACATCTATATTTACAGCATAATCTATTTTTTCACCAAGCTCTGATAATGCCTTTGTCAGTGACTTTGCCTGTGGTATTGTTCTTGGAAAACCGTCAAGTACAAAACCGTCTTTGCAGTCATCTTTATGTATTCTGTCTAAAAGCATACCTATTGTAATATCGTCAGGAACAAGCTCTCCCTTATCCATATACTCTTTTGCTTTATTTCCAAGCTCGGTTTTTTCTTTTATATTTGCTCTGAATATATCACCTGTAGATATATGCGGTATATTATATTTTTTTGCAATTCTTTTTGCCTGTGTGCCTTTTCCGGCACCGGGTGCACCTAACATAATAATTTTCATGGCGTATCTCCCCAATTTTCATTAGTAACCACGAAAAACCCCTGAAGAATATCCCCAGTGGTTTTTCGTAAGATGACTAGTCTAATAAGAATCCTCTGTAATTTCTTACAAGCATTTGTGATTCAATTGCTTTTATTGTCTCAAGGACTACACCAACAATGATGATCAGGGATGTTCCGGTAAATGAAAGTCTACTGATATTGAACAATCCTGATATTATTATAGGTATGATACAAACTATTATAAGTCCTGTTGCACCTATAATGATAATGTAGCTTAAAATCTTTGAGAAATAATCACTGGTAGGTTTTCCCGGTCTGATACCCGGTATAAATCCGCCTGATTTCTTCATATTGTTAGCTACCTCAAGTGGGTTAAAAGTAATTGATGTATAAAAATAAGCAAATAAGATAATCAAAATGATATAAACTATAAGTCCGATTGAATACTTCGGTGCTTCAGGCTTAAACCACATTGATGAATTCATATATGTTAATATCTCACCTATTATTGAGCCGTTATTAATTTGCAAGAATTGGCCAATAACTATAGGTGTAGAGAATAATGAAGAAGCAAAAATAACAGGAATAACACCTGCAGTATTTACTTTAAGCGGAATATTGGATGATGTTCCGCCCACACTTCTTCTACCCTGCGTTTTGGATGAATACTGTACAGGAATCCTTCTCTCGGCGTCCTGTAAGATAATGGTGAACACTACCATTGCTACTATAAAAGCTATTATAATAACTGCGGCAACCACCATTCTTGCCACTGTCTGACCTTTTAAGAATCTGACATACAGATTGTTAAAGTCTGACGGTAATGAAGCAAGAATATTCAGAAGAAGAACAACAGAAATACCGTTTCCTACGCCGTTTTCTGTAATTCTCTCTCCCATCCACATCAAAAATGCACTACCTGCTGTCATTGTAACTACAGCTACAACTACACTCTTTATTCCAAAATGAATTAAAAGTCCCTGTCTACCGAATCCTATTGCCATGGCTGAAGACTGTAAGAGGGCTAGTGCGACAGTTAAGTATCTTGTGTACTCTACTATCTTTTTTCTACCGTCTTCACCATCCTGTTGTAATTCCTCAAGTGCAGGAATTGCAATCGTCAAAAGCTGGATTATGATAGAACTTGTAATATATGGAGTAATGCTTAGTGCAAGTACACTCAGACTTTCAAATGAGCCTCCGGTGATTGCATTGAAAAATCCAAATGCGTCACCGGTCTGCTTTGCAAAAAAATCTTTAAAATAAGTTGTATTCACACCCGGTATAGGTAAATTACTGCCGAAGCGAATAATTACCAGCATTATAAATGTGTACAGAAGCTTCTTTCGTACATCCTTTACCTTAAATGCATTTCGGAGTGTTGTGAGCATTAGATCACCTCACAAGTTCCGCCTGCGGCTTCAATCTTAGCTTTTGCGCTTTCACTAACAGCAATATACTTGATATTGAACTTCTTTGTTAATGAACCGTTTCCTAAGAGTTTAACTCCATCTCTTGTATTTTTGATTATTCCTGCAGCTACTAATGTCTCAGGAGTAACTTCTATACCGTCCTCAAGACGATCAAGAACAGAAATGTTTACAGCTACGATATCCTTAGAGTTACGATTTGTAAATCCTCTCTTTGGGATACGTCTGTATAGTGGCATCTGACCACCTTCAAATCCAGGTCTTGTAGGTCCTGAACGCGCTTTCTGACCCTTGTGACCCTTACCGGCAGTCTTTCCATTACCTGAACCATGTCCACGGCCACGTCTGAAATTATCGCTATGCTTTGAGCCTAATGCAGGCTGTAAATTAGATAAATCCATAACTACACCTCCTTCTCTAGACTTCTTCAACTTTTACAAGATGTCTTACATGCCAAATCATGCCTCTTACAGCATCATTATCAGGCATTTCCACTGTCTTGTTTAATTTTCTTAAACCAAGCGCCTCTACAGTTGCTCTCTGTTTTGGGATAGCACCGATAGGGGATTTAACCAATGTAATTTTTAACTTTGCCATATTTTCCTCCTATTATGCTAATATTTCTTCTACTGACTTTCCACGGAGTTTTGCAATCTCCTCAGGAGTCTTAAGTGCTACTAAACCTGCAAGTGTAGCAAGACATACATTTGTCTTGTTATTTGAGCCTAAAGATTTTGAACGAATATTCTTATATCCTGCAAGCTCCAATACCGCACGGGCAGGGCCACCTGCGATGATACCTGTACCTTCAGGTGCTCTCTTTAAAAGAACACTTGCACTTCCGAATTTTCCTGTGTAATCATGTGGTACACTGAAATTCTCATCTATTCTAACTTCAACTAATGACTTAGTTGCAGCTTCTTTACCTTTACGGATAGCCTCAGGTACCTCTCCTGCTTTTCCAAGACCGATACCGACATGACCATTACCGTCACCTACAACAACAAGAGCAGAAAACTTCATTGTACGTCCACCCTTTTACGGTTTTGGATACACGCTTGATATTTACGACTCTGTCATTTAACTCCAATTTGCTTGGATCGATGATTTGTCTCTTCATGTATGTTTCTCCTCCTATTAGAATTGTAATCCTGCTTCACGGGCAGCTTCCGCCAATGCAGCAACCTTACCTTGATAGATAAATCCGCCTCTATCAAATACAACTTTGTCTATACCCTTCTCAAGTGCTCTCTTTGCAATAAGAGTTCCAACGAATGCTGCAGCATCTACATCATTTGTCTTTGAAAGCTCCGCTCTTGCACTCTTCTCAAGTGTTGAGGCACTAACTACTGTATTTCCCACTGTGTCGTCAATAATCTGAGCGTACATATGGTTGTTACTTCTAAATACAGCAAGACGTGGTCTCTCAGTTGTTCCGCTGAGACGATTACGTAATCTGTAATGCTTCTTAGTTCTAAGATCGCTTTTTGATTTTTTGCTAACCATTTACTTACCCTCCTATTATTTCTTACCGGTCTTACCGACTTTACGTCTGATAACTTCAGTAGAGTATTTGATACCCTTGCCCTTATATGGCTCAGGCTTTCTCTTGCCTCTTATTTCAGCAGCGTACTGACCAACTTTTTCCTTGTCAATACCCTGAATCTTTATGATGTTCTGTCCGTCAAGAACAGATGTGATACCTTCAGGATCTTCCATCTCTACAGGATGTGAATATCCGAGTGAAAGTACAAGCTTGTTTCCTTGCTTTGCTGCTCTATAACCAACACCGTTTACCTCAAGTACCTTCTCATAGCCTTCGGTTACACCTACTACCATGTTATGTATAAGAGTTCTTGTGAGACCGTGTAATGCCTTATTCTTCTTTAAGTCATTTGGTCTAGTTACTACAATATCATCACCTTCCTGCTTAATAGTCATTTCTACAGGTAATGCTCTCTCAAGTGTACCCTTAGGACCTTTTACAGTCACATGATTATTTTCTGCAATTGTAACAGTTACTCCTGCCGGAATTGCGATAGGCATTCTTCCAATTCGTGACATGCCGTCTTCCTCCTTAAATTTATCGTGAGCTTTTCGCTCAGGTTTTCAGGTTTATATCATCTAATAGGCAGCCATTAAAGAAATATTTCTTTATGACTACTGCTATTAGAGTTGAAACTTAATTATAATATAATCTTTCGTTGTGGCATCCACTCGACATCGGCAAACGTATATCTGCCGGTGGGTTCGACTCCACTAGCGCTCAAACTACGTTTTCGCTGAGTGTCGCGAACGACTTTCACACTAAGTTCACACTGCGTGTTCACTAAGTGTTCAATGTCTCGGGACGGGCTTTCGTACTAAATTCGCACTGCACTTCGTTTGTGCTCATTAAGTACTCAATGCCTACCAAACAAAAGCCAATACTTCTCCACCTACGTTAAGCTTTCTTGCTTCTTTGTCTGTGATAACGCCGTTATTTGTTGAAATAATAGCTGTTCCAAGACCACCAAGAACTCTTGGAAGCTCTTCTCTGCTTGCGTATATACGTAAGCCCGGCTTTGAAATTCTCTTCAATCCACTGATTATTCTCTCGCTCTTGTTAGCTGTATACTTTAAGAATATTCTGATATCCTTGAAGTTACCATTGTCAACAAGTTCGTACTTCTCTACATAACCTTCTTCTACAAGTATGTTAGCTATTGCTATTTTCATCTTTGAGGAAGGAATATCAACTGAGTCATGTTTTGCAGTATTTGCATTTCTGATTCTGGTAAGCATATCTGCAATTGGATCGCTCATTGTCATGGAATTTTTTCCTCCTGTTTATTTTAAATGTATCTGATTATAACTTTTTGATTTGCTTTGGTTAAATATTTTGTAGCATCACTGCTTCCACTCGACATCGGCATATATTTATGTGCCGGGTGGCGTCCACTCGACTAAGCTCAAACTTCACTTTGCTCGTTTTCACTAAGGCTCGGGACGGGCTTTCGCACTAAATTCGCACAGCACTTCGTTTGTGCTCATTAAGTGCTCAATGCCTACCAGCTGGCTTTCTTAACTCCTGGAATTTGACCCTTATAAGCCAATTCACGGAAGCAAATTCTACAGATACCATACTTTTTAAGATAAGCATGTGGACGACCACAGATTTTACATCTGCTGTATTCTCTTGTAGAGAATTTTGCCGGTCTGGCCTGCTTAATCTTCATTGAAGTCTTTGCCATGAAATCTTCCTCCTAAATTATTTGAAAAATGGCATATTGAATAATGTCAAAAGTTCTCTAGCTTCTTCATCTGTGTTTGCTGTAGTAACGAATATAACATCCATACCACGCACTTTATCAATCTTATCATACTCTATCTCAGGGAAGATAAGCTGTTCCTTAACTCCAAGAGCATAATTTCCTCTACCGTCAAATGCATTAGGATTTACACCTCTAAAGTCACGCACTCTAGGAAGAGCAAGATTTATAAGTCTGTCAGCAAACTCATACATCTTTGAACCACGAAGAGTTACCTTACAACCTATAGGCATACCCTCTCTAAGTTTAAAGTTAGCAACTGATTTCTTTGCCTTTGTAACTACCGCCTTTTGTCCGGAGATAATTTCAAGATCTCTAACTGCAGCATCTAATACTTTTGCATTATCTTTTGCTTCACCGACAGCCATGTTGATAACGATCTTATCAAGCTTCGGTACCTGCATAGGATTCTTATAGCCAAACTTCTCAATCATCTTTGCAACGATTTCGTTCTCATATGTTTCCCTTAATCTTGTCATGTTTTCCTCCTTTCCAATTAGTCGATAGCCTTGCCGGTCTTCTTAGCTACACGAACTTTTCTTGCCGTCTTTTACTTCAAAACCGACTCTTGTAGCCTTACCGTCAACAACTAACATTACATTTGATATATCAATAGTTCCCTCTGTATTTACGATTCCACCGTTCTGGTTAGCCATACTTGGTTTTGTATGCTTTGTAATCATATTACAGCCTTCAACTACTACTCTGTTCTTCTTGGTATCAACCTTTAATACTTTACCTGTCTTGCCTCTATCTTTTCCAGATATGATCTTAACCATATCGTCTCTTTTGATTTTATGCACGCTAGACCTCCTTATAATACTTCAGGTGCGAGAGATACAATCTTCATGAAATGCTTCTCACGAAGTTCTCTTGCAACCGGTCCAAAGATACGAGTACCTCTTGGAGTCTTGTCATCCTTGATTATAACTGCTGCGTTTTCATCGAATCTGATGTATGAACCGTCTTTACGGCGTGTGCTATTGACTGATCTTACTACAACAGCCTTAACAACATCACCTTCTTTACAACACCGCCTGGTGTTGCATCTTTAACGGTAGCGACGATTATATCGCCGATATGAGCATATCTTCTAGTTGAACCACCCATAACACGAATTGTAAGCAATTCCTTTGCTCCGGTGTTATCGGCTACCTTCAATCTTGTTTCCTGCTGAATCATGCCGGATACTCCTTCCTACCTAAATTATTTTGCCTTCTCAATTATCTGTACAAGTCTCCATCTCTTATCTTTTGAAAGAGGTCTTGTCTCCATAATCTTTACAGTATCGCCAATGTTACATTCATTCTTTTCATCATGTGCCTTGAACTTAACAGTCTTCTTTACAATCTTGCCATAAAGTGGATGCTTTACATGGTCTTCGATTGCAACAGTGATTGTCTTATCCATCTTATCGCTAACAACCTTGCCGATACGGGTTTTTCTAAGATTTCTCTCCACGGTTTATCTCCTTTATCTTTATGCCAATTTTGCATTCTCAGTGATAACTGTCTGAATTCTGGCAATGTTTCTACGAACTTCCTTAATTCTTGAAGTGTTATCCAACTGGCTGGTTGCATTTTGGAATCTAAGGTTGAAAAGTTCCTTCTTTGCGGAAACCAATTCCTCATTTAACTGTTCTAAGCTTTTTGACTTTAATTCGTTTACATAATTCTTAGTTTTCACTTGCTTCACCGCCTTCCAAATCAGCCTTTGAAACTATCTTACATCTGCAAGGAAGCTTATGCATTGCAAGACGAAGAGCCTCTCTGGCAACCTCTTCAGGTACGCCTGCGATCTCAAATAATACACGACCCGGCTTTACAACAGCTACCCAATATTCTGTAGATCCCTTACCTGAACCCATTCGAGTCTCAGCAGGTTTTGCTGTAACAGGCTTATCAGGGAAAATCTTTATCCAAACTTTACCACCACGCTTGATATAACGAGTCATAGCAACTCTGGCAGCCTCTATCTGGTTTGACTTTATCCAACAAGGATCAAGGGATACCAAACCATACTCACCATAAGTGATCTTATTGCCTCTTAAGGCCTTACCTGCCATAGAACCTCTGAACTGTTTTCTACGCTTTACTCTCTTAGGCATTAACATATTATTTTACGCTCCCTTCCTGTGTTTTTCTCTGAGGAAGCACCTCACCTGTATATATCCAAACCTTAACACCGACTTTACCGTATGTTGTATTTGCCTCGGCAAAACCGTACTGAATATCAGCTCTTAATGTCTGAAGAGGAATTGTACCCTCTGAATAGAACTCTGTACGAGCCATATCGGCACCGCCAAGACGTCCTGAACAGCTTGCCTTGATACCAAGTACTCCTGCCTTCATACTTCTTGACATTGTTGACTTCATTGCTCTACGGAATGAAATACGGTTCTCAAGCTGTGTAGCAATGCTCTCAGCTACAAGCTGTGCATCTCTATCAGGTCTCTTGATTTCTTTGATATCAATGAATACTTTCTTATCTGTAAACTTTGATACTTCCTTCTTTAATTTCTCAACTTCTGCACCCTGCTTACCGATAACAACACCCGGTCTTGCAGTATGAAGTATTATTCTAACTCTGTCTGAAGCACGCTCGATTTCAATATCTGATACGCTTGCTGAATAAAGCTTTTTTCTTTAAGAACTTTCTGATATTGTAGTCTTCTACTAAACAATCAGCGAAATCCTTATCAGCGTACCATCTGGAGCTCCAGTCTTTTATAACACCGACTCTAAGTCCATGTGGATTAACTTTCTGTCCCATTTTCGCGTCTCCTCCTATCTTTCATCTAAGACCACTGTGATATGGCTCATTCTCTTCTCGATACGATAAGCTCTACCCTGTGCTCTTGGCTTAATTCTCTTCATTATAGGGCCGTCACTTGCATAACACTCTGCAATGTATAATTTAGAAGGATCTAAATTATTATTATTCTCAGCATTAGCTACTGCCGACTCTACCAATTTCTTGATAACACTTGACGCATATCTTGGGCTATACATAAGAATACCCAAAGCCTCACCAACATTCTTTCCTCTGATCGCATCAAGCACGAAACATGCTTTCTGAACAGGTACTCTGGCATATGAGAGCTTAGCTGATGGTCTGGTGTCCTTAACTGCATTTCTTTCTCTTTTAATCTGGGATCTATGTCCTTTTGCCATTTAAAAAACCTCCTTTCAACCCTCTCTTATCTTGAAGCTTTCTTATCGTCAGCTTTATGTCCTTTGTAAGTTCTTGTTGCAACGAACTCACCAAGCTTATGTCCTACCATATCCTCGGTAACATATACCGGAACATGCTTTCTTCCATCATGAACAGCAATAGTATGACCTACCATCTGTGGGAAGATTGTTGAACGGCGTGACCATGTTTTAATAACACTCTTGTCGCCGGTCTGATTCATTGCATCAACTTTCTTTAATAAACTTGCATCTGCAAATGGTCCTTTTTTAAGTGAACGTGACATTTATCTTTCCTCCTTTATTTAGTAGCGGCCTTACCGTCTCTTCTTCTGATGATCAACTTATTAGACTGTTTCTTCTTGTTTCTAGTCTTAAGACCAAGAGCCGGCTTGCCCCAAGGAGTAGATGGACCCGGACGACCGATTCCGGTTTTACCTTCACCACCACCGTGTGGATGGTCATTAGGGTTCATAACAGAACCACGAACTGTAGGTCTTATACCCATGTGACGCTTTCTTCCGGCTTTACCAAGCTTAACAAGTGAATGCTCACCGTTTCCAACAACACCTATAGTAGCTCTACAAATGATTGGAACCATTCTCATCTCACCTGAAGGAAGACGAAGAGTTGCATACTTTCCTTCCTTAGCCATAAGCTGTGCAACATTTCCTGCTGAACGAACAAGCTGTCCGCCCTTTCCCGGATAAAGCTCGATATTGTGAATCTGTGCACCTACAGGAATCTCTGCAAGTGGTAAACAGTTTCCAACTCTTGCCTCTGCACCTGAACCGCTAACGATTGTAGCTCCGACCTGAAGTCCTTCAGGAGCAAGTATATAAGCCTTAGCACCGTCTGCATATGCAATAAGTGCAATGTTAGCTGTTCTGTTAGGATCATACTCTATAGCAACAACTTTTGCAGGAACTCCGTCTTTAGAGTTTCTCTTAAAGTCGATGATTCTGTATTTTCTCTTTGCACCGCCACCACGATGTCTAACTGTTATTTTACCCTGATTGTTTCTTCCTGAGTTCTTCTTGATTGGTGCCAATAATGACTTCTCAGGAGTACTCTTTGTGATTACGCTAAAGTCCAAACCTGTCATGTTTCTTCTTGACGGTGTATATGGACTATATTTCTTTATTCCCATTTTTTTCTCCTTCTTGTGCTACGCACTTTATCACGGCAGGATGCCGTATAATATATCCCGAATCAATTTCGGGAAAGCAACTTTTGTTGCTTTATAAGCCCTGGAACAACTCGATCTCTTTGCTATCCTCTGTAAGCCATACAATAGCCTTCTTAACTTTTGCAGTCTTACCTGTTGTCATTCCTCTTCTTCTTGTCTTTCCATCCTGGTTCATAGTATTTACTTTTGAAACCTTAACGCCGTCAAACATCTTCTCAACCGCTTCTTTGATCATTGTCTTGTTTGAGTCAGGATGTACAAGGAAAGTATATTTCTTATCTGTCATGCCGAGCATGCTCTTCTCTGTAATAACCGGCTTAAGTATTACGTCATAGTATTGAATATTTGCCATTACGCATATACCTCCTCTATAGTCTTAACAGCGTCCTTTGAAGCAACCACTGTATTGTACTTTAAGATATCATATACATTGATAGTCTTAGGTGAAGCAGCCTTAACACCGTAAATATTTCTAACAGAAAGTACAGTGTTCTTCTCATTCTCAGCACATACAACAAGCGCCTTCTTAACATTTAAGTTATTTAAAGTCTGCTGCATTTTCTTTGTCTTAATCTCGCTCATTGCGAAATCATCAACAACGATGAACTTGTTCTCAAGAACTCTGCTTGTAAGAGCACTCTTAAGAGCAATTCTCTTCTCTTTTTTATTTAAGTTGATTGTATAATCTCTTGGAGTAGGTGCGAATACAACACCGCCACCCTTCCACTGAGGTGATCTTGTTGAACCCTGACGTGCATGTCCTGTACCTTTTTGCTTCCAAGGCTTTTCTTCCGCCACCACTAACTTCGGAACGGGTCTTTGCCTTTTGTGTTCCCTGACGCTTGTTTGCCAACTGTGCAACAACTGCCATATGAACTAAATGCTCGTTAACATTAACTCCGAACACAGCATCATTTAATTCTATACTACCTACTTCTTTTCCTTCAATATTAAATACTGATATATTAGCCATTTGTGTTCCTCCTTTCTGTTAGTTATTTCTTCTTAACAGTTTCTTTTAATGTTATTAGAGCCTTCTTTGAACCAGGCATTGAACCCTTTACAAGGATAAGGTTCTTATCTGCATCAACTCTTACGATTTCAAGATTCTGTGTAGTTACCTTCTTTGCACCCATATGTCCCGGGCATTCCTTTGCCCTTAAATACATGGCTTGGATCTGAAGATGAACCGTTTGAACCCTGATGACGGTGGAACTTTAGAACCGTGACTCATAGGTCCTCTTGACTGTCCATGACGCTTAATAGCACCCTGGAATCCTTTACCCTTTGAGATAGCAGTTGCATCGACCTTATCTCCTGCAGCGAAGATATCTGCTTTGATTTCAGCCTTTGGAGCATACTCTGATGCATTCTCAAACTTGAACTCTCTGATAAATCTTCCAGCAGCAAAAACTTCTCTCTTCTTATCACCGTTTCTCTACTACAGTCTTCTCAACTCCTGCCTTAGCAAGGTGACCTGCCTTAGCCTTATTAACCAACTTTGTACGGATCTGTCCATATGCAACCTGAACTGAATTGTATCCGTCATTTTCCTCTGTCTTAACCTGTGTAACAACACATGGTCCTGCAAGAAGAACTGTTACAGGTATTAACACACCGTTCTCATCGAAAATCTGTGTCATACCGACTTTTCTAGCAAGTATTGCCTTCTTCATTAATATACCTCCTGGTTTATTCTACAGCGGAGCACTCTGTGCTCATCCTAGAGCAGGATTAACGCTATTTAGCGGATTATCTACTCTTCATTTTGATGTCTATGTTCACACCTGCAGGCATTTCCAATCTGGAAAGTGCATCAACAGTCTTCTGTGATGGTGCAATGACATCAATCAGTCTCTTGTGTGTTCTCTGCTCGAACTGCTCACGAGAGTCTTTGTACTTATGTACAGCTCTAAGGATAGTAACCACTTCCTTCTTTGTTGGTAGTGGAACAGGTCCTGAAACAGCTGCTCCTGTCTTCTTTACAGTATCAACAATTCTTGCAGCACAGCTGTCAACTAATTGATGATCATAAGCTTTTAATGTGATTCTCATTACCTGATTTGCCATAAAAAAAGCCGCCTCCTTTTCAATCTTTATAAAAGAAATTGACAAGTGGTGACTGTACACTCTTCCGTGCGTGTCATAGTGACTAACCCACGAAAATACTCAATATGAGATGCTGTTTGTACAGTGACTTGTCGCCAGTTTTTGCAACATGACCTTCGCTCCACATAAAACCCGTAAACGGCAACCTATGCTTCATAGCTATCAATGTCACAGCCATACTAGGATAGCACAGATAAAAAAACCGATTGCAAGCACTTTTTTTAAAATTATTTTTATTTTTATTTCACAGCTTTTATAGTATTTTCGTGAGTTGTATTTTAATACTTCTAATCGAAGTTTTTTCTTAAGTTATGCTGCTCCATAAACTTTAATATGGCAAATGCCATAAAACTGTTTATAGGAAGTAAAATCATGTTTTTTACCACTCTCATAGGTAAAATAGCAAGGAAGGCTTTTCCGTATAATATATTGAGCCAAAGTGTACCAAGCAATATATTACATAAAAAGCTTACCAAAACTTCAGCTACCAATATCCTTGTTATCGAAACAGGCTTTTTATATAGAACACTTCCATATATAAGGCCTGCTATGACAGCATTAAATGTAAATCCCGGAAAGAAAGGTCCGGTTGGCTTTATCATATATTTTACAATATCGGTAATTGCACCGAATATACTTCCGACTATCGGTCCGAACAAATATCCTATACTTACAGTAGTCAATGAGGAAAAACCGATTTTCAGGAAATTTCCTATTTGAACGGTAAAAGCACCCAGTATAATTGACAGTGCCACAAACATTGCAACTGTCGTAATCGTTTTTACTTTTTTCAATTCATTATATGAAAATAAAAATATCTCTTTTATATCTCCCATAACTGTATCCTACTTTCTGACAGCACCGCTATCTATAGCGGCTTTTTCTACCGCCTCGGCTACAGCCTGTGCTACAGACTTATCAAGTGCGGAAGGTATAATATTTTCCGCATTGAGATCCTCGGGCTTTATATACTCCGCAATAGCCTTTGCTGCCGCCTTTTTCATATCATAATTAATATCTCTTGCACCTGCATTAAGCGCCCCTCTGAATATACCCGGGAAAGCAAGTACATTGTTTATCTGATTCGGTCTGTCGCTTCTTCCGGTTCCCATTACAGCTACACCGGCTTTTATTGCCTCATCATATGAAATCTCAGGGTTCGGATTTGCCATGGCAAAGACTATCGGCTTATCAGCCATTGTCTTTATCATATCCTCTGTAAGAATATTTGCTACAGAAACTCCTATAAACACATCCGCACCTACAAGCGCATCCGCCAGATTTCCTCTCATATCATCAAGATTTGTAACAGTACATAACCACTTTTTGTGATCTTTTATTCCCTCTGCTCTGTCCTTATAAAGAATACCGAATTCATCACAGGCTATTATATTCTTTACACCCGACTCCAAAAGCATTTTGATAATTGCCGTGCCGGCACTTCCGGGTCCGTTTAAAACCACCTTTATCTCGGACATTTCTTTTTTTACAAGCTTAAGTGCATTGATAAGTGCCGCTGTAACAACTATTGCAGTACCGTGCTGATCATCATGAAAAACCGGTATCTCAAGTTCTTTTTCAAGTCTTTCTTCTATTTCAAAGCATTTAGGTGAGGCAATATCCTCCAAGTTTATTCCGCCGAAAGCATGGTGCAATATTCTTTACAGTCTTTATAATCTCCTCGGTATCCTTTGTATCTATACATACAGGAAATGCATCCACATCTCCGAACTCTTTAAAAAGTATTGCCTTACCTTCCATTACAGGCATGGCAGCCTTCGGACCGATATCTCCAAGTCCCAGTACAGCTGTTCCGTCTGAAACCACCGCTACAAGATTTTTCTTAGCCGTATACTTCCATACATTTTCAGGATCCTTTGCAATCTCTCTACAAGGCTCTGCCACTCCCGGTGTATATGCAGTGCTTAAATCATCTCTACTGTTTATTTTTATTTTACTTACAACGGCAACCTTACCGCCATTTTCCTCATGTAATTTTAAAGCTTCTTTACTATAATCCATATTAGTCTCCATTCCGCCACATCTTAACTGCGGCATCAACAGCCATGAAAACATCTTTCACACTGCATTTTAAACTAAAAAAATTCTTTGATGTATTCTAGCACAAATAAATATACTTTTCCACATGCAAAAGACGGAGCTGTCCATAACCCGCACAAACAAGTAATTATTCATATCTCTTTACAAATAAAAAAAGCTGTATGAAATACTCATACAGCTAAGTGCCGGTGGCGAGACTCGAACTCGCACACCCTTTCGAATAACAGATTTTGAGTCTGTCGCGTCTGCCATTCCGCCACACCGGCTCATTACTTGACAATATTAGCATATGAGCGCAATATTTGCAAGTAATTTTTTCCTGTTTAATCCTTTCTTCCGGCAAAACAAATATAGCCCAGTTCCTTTTTTATTATCCATCATAAAGTTACGCATTCTCTGAAAATACTCTTTATTAAATTCCTGCAGTCCCGTTTTTATAATACTTAATGCCTCAAATATTCCCTCATCTTTCATCATTCCCGGTATACTCATAAGCGTCATAGGTCCTATTTTCTTGTCTACTTTAAATCCTGATCTTTCAAAGCAGCCTTCCCAGCCATCACTTAAGAGTGGCTCGACATTTACATTTATAGCTCTGCTAAGACCGACTCTCAGCTCCTTTGCTCTGTCTAAATCATCTGTAATTAATACAACGTCCTGGGTTAGAACCAGTCCACCGGGCTTTAGTACTCTGTAATACTCTTTTAGAGCCTTCTCCTTTTGCTCACCCAAAAGCATTGTAAGCATTGCTTCATTGATTACCACATCAAAGCTCTCGTCATCAAAAGGGAGAGCAAATGCATCTCCACATATTGCTTTTGCTCTGTTCTCCAAACCATTTTCTTTTTATTTTTCTATTTGCTTTTTTTCAATTGCTTTCTCATCAAGGTCTACGCCTACTATCTCACATCCATACTTATTTGCTATATGTACCAAATTAGTTCCCATATTGCAGGCAACTTCAAGAACCTTTTGAGTCATTCTTAATATCTGCCTTTTTCAAGCAGCCCAATTGGTTGCCTCTATTCCTCCCGGTCTAAGTCTCGTTTTTGCCGATTCTTGCCAGAAATTCATGTCCTTTTTTTCTGCCATAATGATCCTCCTGTATATAAAAACTAATATCAATCTTAGTTAGGCTTTATCTAACTACGATTATACCATATCTTTTTAAATATATACAGACAGATAATGTATTTATGTATGTTATATTTAAATAAAGTGTAGTCTACTACCAATATTTTTCCATATTTATTTTTGTATTCTTATATAGTACAAAGCTGAACACTACACAAATCAACTCCGTTATCAAAAATGCGCTCCATATTCCTTTTATACCGAATGTCTTTGAGCCGACAAACATCACCGGAACCAGTACCAAAAGTTGTCTGCAAAGATTTATCAATATGCTTTTGCCTACATTCTTTGTAGACTGCATATATGATGCAATCATTGTGGTAATTCCAACAAATACATAGCTAAGACTCATTATCCTGATACCGAAAAATTCCAAACTCAAACATCTCTTTCGGAGGATTAAAGGTCAGCAATATATTTTTTGTAAAAGTCCAAAGCATTACTATACTGAATGATGTAAGTATTATTGCAACAATTGTGCCTATCTTTAGACTCTCCTTTAATCTGTCCTCTCTTTTTGCACCGTAGTTATAGCTCATAACAGGTATACATCCCTGTATAAGTCCGTTTAATGTCATTATTACCATCTGCTGTATCTTAAAATACGCTCCAAAAAAAGCTATCGCAACCTCCGAATATTGTTTCAAAAAGAGATTTGTATTATATACCATTGCCGCACCAAGCACATTCATTATAAAAGACGGAAAACCCAACTACAAAGATATCCCTTATATGATTAAACCGAAGTATAAAGTATTTTAAACCGAGTTTAACCTTTTGCTTTTGTAATATCAATACCAAAAATGCCAAAATAGTCGAGATAGTATATCCCATAACTGTTGCAATAGCAGCACCTTTCACTCCCATCGGTTTAAATCCGAAGTATCCGAATATAAGTATAGGATCAAATATAAGATTGGTTAATACACCCGCTATTTGAAAGCACATAGGTGCCAGCATATTTCCGGTTCCCTGCAATACTTTTTGTATACAAATATGTACTGCACATGGAATTGCCATAAATACACATATATCCATATACTCCAGTGCCAAACCGATAGTCTCCGAATCACTTGTAAATGAAAGTATAAATCCCCTCATAATGTTAATTGTTATAAAGGTTACAAAACTGCTCACAAAAAAAGACACTATTATTCCATTGGCCACTATCGTATTAGCATTTTCCTCATCCTTTTCCCCAAGATATTTTGCAACCAGTACACTGACTCCTACTCCTATCCAAATAGCTATAGCAATATAAAGTGTAGTAATGGGGAAAATTATGGATACGGCACTTAATGATTTTTCACTTACACATGATACAAATATGCAATCCAGGAGATTGTATGAGTACTGCATACACATAGAAATAAGAGGAGGTATGGACATCTTTAAAATAAGAGATTTTATAGGTTCCACCTCCATTTTATTTTTCACAAGAACTTCTTCCATATCTCCTCCTTAATTTTTAAAACTGTAAATAAACAAAATCAGGGGTAGCATAAGCCACCCCATATTCAAATTTTCCAAGGAATTACTATAATGTAAACTCTCCGGATTCTATACTTGAAACAAGTGCCGGTATAATTTCTTTTAAATCACCTACGATACCATAATCACAAATATCAAATATAGGTGCATTTTTATCTGTATTTATTGCAACAATATACTTCGATTCGCTCATTCCCGCCAAATGCTGTATAGCCCCCGATATACCACAGGCAATATATAAATCAGGTCTGACAGTCGTTCCTGTCTGTCCAACCTGGTGAGATGAGTCTATCCATCCTGCATCCACACAGGCACGTGATGAACCCACTTCACCGCCCAGAGCTTTAGCAAGACTTTCAATCAATGCAAAACCGTCTTTATTCTTGATTCCTCTACCACCTGATACAATAATCTTTGCATCTATCAAATTTACCCGTTTTTGATCATGTTCAATTGTTCCGATAAGTTTTGATCTTATATCTTCTTCTTTCAACTCAGGTATGATCTTTTCAAAACTTGCATTTGACTTTTCAATTTTCTTTGCCCTTGCCATCACTCCCGGCCTTACGGTTGCCATCTGTGGTCTGTTTTTAGGACAAATAATTGTAGCCATAATATTTCCACCAAAAGCAGGTCTTGTCATAAGAAGCTTCTTATCTTCCGCGTCAACCTCCAGTCCTGTGCAATCGGCAGTAAGTCCGGTTCCAAGCCTTGCGGCAAGTCTCGGCCCTATATCTCTACCTATAGAGGTTGCACCAACCAAAAGAACTTCCGGTTTTCTTTTTTTCACTTCTTTTGAAAGTACCTCCACAAATCCCAAAGTGGAAAAATCTTTCAAGAGTTCATGTTCCACATAGTATACTATATCGACATCATAACCCAAAAGCTCCTTTGCAGCCTCTTCTATATTATAGCCAGGCACAATTACTGCAAGTTTTTTCCCAAGGTCATTTGCAAGTTTTCTGCCCTCACCCATCAGTTCCAATGTTATAGGCAAAATTTTTCCGTTTACAGTTTCTGCAAGTACCCATACATCATTATAGTCATTAAGATTAATGTCTTGATTTACCTTTGCTCTTTCCACTACTTGGCACCTCCGGACTGTATCAATTTATTCTCATATAGCTTTGTCAAAAGAAGTTTGGCTTTTTCCATGGCCGTATTTCCTTCTATAAACTCACTATGCTTTTCTTTTACAGGCACGAATGAACGATGTACATTTGTTGGTGAACCTTTGATACCTATCTGAGTTTCATCCACATTCAAGTCATCAAAAGGTAAGGATCTTCACCAATTCTTCATCACCCTCATAAGCTTTAAAGATCCCTTTTACACTTGGGTATCTTGCAGTGTTAAGTTCTTTGATAGCTGTGATAAGAGCAGGAAGCTTTACTTCAAATTCATAGTCTTTTGACTCACAAAATCTTTTTACTCTGACCGCACCGTCTTTTAGTTCCAACTCCTTTGCATATGTAACCTGTGGTATATTAAGAAACTCTGCTATCTCCAGGACCAACCTGAGCAGTATCACCGTCTATAGCCTGTCTGCCACATATAATTAAATCATAGTCGCCTATTTTTTCTATAGCAGCTGCCAAAATGGTTGCTGTAGCCCAAGTATCGGATCCACCGAATTTTCTGTCACTTATAAGATAAGCGCTGTCAGCGCCCATAGCAAGAGCCTCAAGTAGTGCTTCCTTTGCCTGCATAGGTCCCATACTTACTACAACGACCTTAGCACCCTTTTCATCCTTTATTTTTAATGCCGCCTCAAGTGCATTCTTATCATCAGGATTTATTATACTTTCCACTCCGTCTCTGATAAGTGTTTTTGTTTCAGGGTTGATCTTGACTTCACTTGTATTTGGCACCTGCTTTATACATACAATGATCTTCATATTACCCCCTATTTCAGCACTTCTCTGGCTATAACCACCTTGTGAATCTCTGAAGTACCTTCATATATTTCCGTTATTTTTGCATCTCGATACATTCTCTCTAATGGATAGTCTCTCATATATCCATATCCTCCATGTATCTGTAACGCCTTATCTGTTACTTCGACAGCTACCTTTGATGCATTAAACTTTGCAATAGCAGCCTCTTTTGTATACGGCATACCGCTTACTTTAAGGCTAGCCGCTCTATATGTCATCCATCTTGCACACTCAACCTTTGTAGCCATCTCCGCAATATACCATTGTAATCCCTGCAATGAGGAAATAGGTCTGCCAAATTGTACTCTTTCTTTTGTATACTTTACGCTTTCATCCAATGCACCTGCCGCAATTCCAACAGCCTGTGCCGCAATTCCTATTCTTGCACCGTCAAGTGCAGTCATTGCAATTTTAAATCCCTTACCGAGCGGTCCTATAAGATTATCCTTAGGTACCCTGCAATTATCAAATATAAGCTCCGCTGTCTCAGATCCGTGAAGTCCCATCTTATCTTCTATCTTACCTATTGAAAATCCCGGAGTTCCACGCTCCACAAGTATACAACTAAGTCCCTTGGTCTTTAATTCAGGTGATGTAAGAGCAAATACCAATACATACTTTGCCAATCCTCCACCTGTTATAAAGCATTTTGTACCGTTTAGAACATACTCTTGTGTGTTCTCATCAAATATGGCGGTTGTCCTTGCACTTCCGGCATCAGATCCGGCATTTGGCTCGGTGAGGGCAAATGCCCCCAACTCGCCTCCTGAACATACTACCGGCAAATATTTTTGTTTTTGTTCTTCAGTACCGAATTTTCCGATTACTGAAGCAAATATAGTATGTATTGAAAGTGTAGCTGCAGTAGAACCGCAGTATTTCGCTATTTCTTCCACAGCAATTATCTTTTCGATATCGCTGCCTCCGCTTCCTCCATATTTTTCTTCAGTTCCTATACCGGTTAATCCCATCTTGGTCATCTCCAAAAATAAATCTTTTGGAAATTTCCCGCTTCTGTCTATTTCTTCAGCTCTTGGTTTTACCACATTTTCACTGAAGTCGGCTACAGTTTTTTTCAGCATCAACTGTGCTTTGGAAAAATTAAAATCCATTTCTTTTCCTCCACTAGATTACGCCTTCTTCTTTTAATTGTTTCAATGTTTCATCATCAAAGCCGTAAACCTCTTTATTATGTTGTCCAAGTAGCGGTGCCGGAGCATCTACGCTTCCCGGTGTTTCGCTAAGCTTTATAGGACAACCCTGTATATACATATCACCGATAGTAGGATGCTCAACATGTACCATCATCTCTCTTGCTTTGAAATGTGGATGTTCTATCGCTTCCTTCATATCAAGTATCTGTCCGCAAGGTATTCCCACCTCTTCAAACATACTCTCTACTTCCGCCTTACCTCTTTGCTTACCCAATCCACAATTATCTCATGTAAACCGTCATTGTAATTTTTAATTCTGAGATCATTGGTTGCAAATTTTTCATTTGTAACAAGGTCCGGTCTGCCTATTACATCACAGAATACCTTAAAGAGTTTATCTGTACCTACTCCAAGCGCTATATATCCGTCCTTTGCCTCATATACATTGAATGGTGAAACTGTAGCATCAATATTTCCCTGTCTCTGAGGTATAATTCCCTTAAGGGTTGTATAGATTATTGCATTTTCAAGCAATGTGAATATAGTATCTGCCATAGCCACATCTACCTGCTGACCTTCACCGGTTACATTTCTTCTGTAAAGAGCCATAAGTACACCGACGCAAAGATAAATTCCGGTAACATTATCGGCTACCGATACACCGCATTTTACAGGAGGGGCATCTGTATAACCTGTAAGATTTATCATACCGCCCAGAGCCTGTGCAACGATATCATAGCACGGTCTGTTTGAGAAAGGTCCATACTGTCCGAAACCGCTACCTGAAGCATAAATTATTCTTGGATTTATCTTCTTTAATGTCTCATAGTCAACCTGTAATTTCTTTGTTACTCCGACTCTGAAGTTTTCTACCACCACATCAGCCTCTCTGACAAGGTCATAGAAAATCTCTCTTCCTTTTTCAGTCTTTAAGTTAAGAGTAACTCCTTTTTTATTTCTGTTTATAAATGCATAAAATCCGCTCTCACCGCTATTGTCATCCATTGGAGGCCAATATCTTGACTGATCACCTGTAAGAGGCTCTATCTTTATAACCTCAGCACCGTTGTCTGCTAAAAGCGCGGTACAGAAAGGACCGTTATATGCATGTGTAAGGTCAAGAACTTTCAACCCCTCAAGGGCTTTTGCTTTCTTTTTCTCCTTCTTTGCAGGAATAACATATTCAAAAATACATACGGTTGAAAGAGGAGGATCCTCCAAAACATCTATAGAGCTTTCAAACTCAGGCTCCTCTGGGATAACCGCAACCTTAAATGAACGTACTTCAATAATTGCTCTTCCGTTTTCTTCACCCAAGAGTCTCGCCTTATACTCCATATAATCTCCGGCAAAACATGGCACAAACAATCTTACTTTTCTTACCTTTGCACATCTGCTCTGATTTCCATACACCTTGGTCATCAATCTGTTTGCGGTATCTTCCATCAAAGTAATGGATCTGGCTCCGTTTACAACTCCTCCACCGTAGAAAACATCTCTATCCGACATTCTATATCTTAATGTAACTTCAGTACTCATATTACCCCCTATTAAAGCTCAAGTTCTCTCCAAGGGTCAATAACTTCACCACTTGGCTGATTTCCACGTTGTAATTCTTTCTTTACTACAAGTACTACAGTACCTTCAGTAATCAATTTTGGAGGATCAAAATAATACATATCTCCCGGATTTGCATCTTTGATACCCATTCTGTAAGCAGGTGTTGCAACCTTATATGTACTTATTCTACAGGTTCTTGATGTATTTCCCACCTTTAGCATCTCTGCTCTAAAATTAAGTTGATCACCTACATATGCATCTTCATACAGTTCAACATCTGTATATCCAAGGCACAAAGATTCATCACCGTCATTTAATATCATCAACTCTGTTTCAACATCACCGATAAAATCAAACTGTCTTCCAAACGGTATTTTCCCGTCTACATTATTTGCATCGGCAGTTGTCATATTATAATTTAATTCCGCTACTTTTCTAACACTCATTTTACACCTCTGTTCTACTGTAATGTTGGGGCCAAAATATTTGACCCCAACACTTAAATCATATTATTGAGCATCACACTTCAATACTGCATTCAAAAGTACACTGGCACCCTTTGTACACTGCTCAACCGGTGTAAACTCCTCTTCGCAATGTGAGTGTCCGTCCTTTGAAGGTACAAATATCATTGTAGTAGGCATCATATAGCTTACAAACTGTGCATCATGTCCTGCACCTGAGTTAATTCTCTGATTTGAATATCCGAGCTCATTTACAGCTTCTGTTACATAACCTACCAGCTTCTCATCATAGTAAACTGTATCTCGTGACCATGCTCTCTCATAACCTGTAGTACAGCCTACTATTTCCTTCGGCATATTCTTTATTACTTCAACAACCTGCTCTATAACCTTAGGATCCTCATGTCTTGCATCAATTGAGAACTCTACAAAATCAGGAATAACTGTATGTACATTTGGATGACATACTATCTCACCTGTGGTATATACGAGTGCCTTGTCAAGCTTATCAAGCTCATCATGAAGATACTGTAAAAGCTTTGCAGCTGCATATAATGCATCTTTTCTATATGGCATAGGAGTTGTTCCTGCATGATCCGACTGTCCGAACGCTTTAATTCTGTAGTTTATCATTCCAAGAACACAGGTAACTATTCCGATATCATTCTTTGCAGCCTCAAGGATAGGTCCCTGCTCAATATGAAGCTCGAACATTGCCTTATAATCCTTAGGATTTAATCTGTTTGCCACATCCCCCTTATAGCCGCTTGCTTCAAGAGCCTCTTTAAATGTCTTATTCTTATCAAGAACCGAGGTTGATGCCAGCATGTCCTCATGCTTAAACTTCTTTCCAATCTCTTCAGGCAAATAATCATTACAGATAACACCTGATGACATCATAGCCGGTGGATATAATGAACCTTCCTCATTGGTCCAAATCATTGCTACAAGATTGTGTTTATGTGGTATCTTCTGTTCTGCAACAGTCTCCAAGACCTCCATAGCTCCCATTACACCCAAAATACCGTCATAGTTTCCACCGTTTCTAACCGAATCTGAATGTGAAGCCATAACAATTGCAGGTAATGTAGGATCGCTGCCCTCTAATGTTGCATACATATTTGCCATATCATCGGTTTTGATTTTTGCACCGATAGCTTCCATTCTTCTTTTGAATTCAGCTCTTGCCATAAGATTTTCTTTTGAAAGAGAATATCTTGTGATACCGCCATGTCCTGCATCACCAAACTGACTCATAGTCTTGATTTTATCTGCCATTCTATCTTCGCTACACTTATACATATTACCCCCTATTAAAACAACATATTATTTAAAATCGTACTGCCACTACCTATATATAAAGCAGTGACAGTAAAATACAATCATTAATACTTTAACTTCTAGGTACTCTCTTTACGAATCTACCCATTCCCGGCTTTCCTACAAAATCTCCGTTGTCATAGACAAGCTGTCCTCTAAGGAATGTCTTCACTGGATATCCATGAAGCTTCTTTCCTTCCCATATAGTATGGTCATAGTCGGAATGCATATTATTTACACTTATTGTAAAATCTTTATCCCTGTCATAAATAACTATATCCGCATCATTCCCTACTCTGACTCCGCCCTTCTTATCACATCCGAATATTCTTGCCGGATTTGTTGAGCAAAGAGCTACTGCCTGTGAGAAAGTGATTTTACCTGAATTAGCTGCATCAAGCATATATGGATACATATTTTCTACACCTGCACATCCGTTCGGAATCTTTGTAAAGTCGTCTATACCCCAATCCTTTTCATAACTTTGGAACGGGCAGTGATCTGTTGCAACAACATCAACCTGATTTTTCTTTATAGCTTCCCAAAGAGCCTGTCTGCTTTCCTCGCCCTTTATAGGAGGTGAACATACAAAGTTTCTTCCGTCCTCTCTCTTATATACCTCGCATGTAAACTCAAGGTACTGTGGACAGGTCTCCACATAAATAGGTACGCCCTCTTTCTTGCCTTCTATACATGCCTCAAGGCCTTCCTTGTCAGCCATATGAACAATGTAGAGCGGTGCATCCAAATGCTTACACCAATGCAAAGCTCTTCTGTCTGCTTCAGCCTCAACAAACTCCTGACGTGCCAGATAGTGATACCAAGGACTTAAGTTTCCTTCTTTTTTAAACTTGGCTTCAAAATAATCTATCATATCGGAATTCTCTGCATGAACATTTACCAATGCTCCAAGTTCCTTTGCTCTGAGAAGCAAAGTTGCAAACATTCCGTCATCTACCATCATTCCGGCTTTTTTGTATACCATGAAGCATTTGTAAGATGTAATACCTTCTTTAACGGCTTCTTCCATCTCTTCAAGTATCTGACCGTCATTAAAGTCTGTAATTATACAATGAGATGCCCAGTCTACACAGGCTTCTTTTTCAAGAATGGCTTTTTTGGAATTTACCAAATCCATAATGGTGCCACCTTTTCTCTGAACCGGATAATCAAATATTGTAGTAACACCTCCACAGGCTGCAGCTCTGGTACCTGAAAGGTAACTGTCGGCAGATATTGTTCCTCCGAAAGGCATAGCCAGATGAGTATGTACATCCAATGCTCCAGGAAGCACAAGCTTTCCTGTAGCATCCACTACTTCCTTTTGCATCCATATCAAGATTCAGTCCCATCTCAACAATCTTTTCCGTCTTTTACACCCACATCACATGGGAACATATCCGTTGCTGTAACTACCACACCACCCTTAATAATTAAATCTAACATAAATCAACCCCCCTGATATATTATAGATAACTATTACTTTCCTTTAAATTAATTGTATGATTATCATTCTTATTCTTATATACAAGTTTACCCGGTGTTATACATTGCATTACCGGACAAACATTTAAGCAAAGATGACATCCTACACATTTATCTTCATCTATTGTAGGAACTCTGGTTGCATAGTCATATTCAATGGCCTGATGTGCCGCATCAAAGCATGATACATAGCATCTTCCACATCCGACACATTTTTCTTTATCAATCTTTACCAGAATCTTATATGATCTGTCCAAATCATCAGCACCAACAATATTTCCTACAGCAGTGCCCACTATATCCTGAAGTTTATTGATTCCGTAATCATTCATATAATGTGACATACCGCTTATCATATCTTCAACAATTCTATATCCATATTGCATTACTGCAGTTGTTACCTGAAGATTTGATGCACCAAGCATCAAAAATTCAAGGCAATCTCTCCAGGTTTCTATACCGCCCATTCCGGTTATAGGAACTTTGCTCACAATCGGATCATGCATTAAGTCTGATATAAATCTTAGTGCAATCGGTTTTACCGCTGCTCCGGAATATCCTGATATTGCAGATTTTCCGTTTACAACAGGCATTCCTGTTCTTAAGTTTATATCAAGATTTGTGATAGATTTTACCGTATTGATTGCAGCTATTCCTTTTGCACCGCCTTCTATAGCGGCTCTTGCAGGAATCTCCATATTTCCAAGATTCGGTGTCATCTTTGCTATTATCGGCAATTTAGTACTTGAAGAAGCCACTTCACAATAATGTTTTACCAAATCAGGATTTTGTCCTACATCAGAACCCATAGTTGATGATGTCATCTGTGGACATGAGAAATTACACTCAATCATATCCGCTCCGGCCTTTTCAGACTCTTTCGCAAGTATTGCCCACTCGTCATCACTAGCGCCCATAATACTTGAAACTATCACTTTATTCGGAAAATCCTTCTTTAATTGCCTAATGAACTCAAAGTTTACTTCATTCGGCTTGTCTGAAGTCATCTCCATATTCTTAAATCCGGTCCAAGGTGTTCCCTCTTTTGAGGCTATATCAAATCTTGGGGAACATTCATTTGGTATAAAAACACTTATTGTTTTATAAAAAATACCACCCCAACCGGCTCTCAGTGCCTTGGCACACATTTCATAATTACTGCCTACAGGTGAAGAAGATAGAAAAAAAGGATTCTCACAATCAACACCTAAAAAATTTATTGATAAATCTTTTTTCAAAGCCATATTAATCTCCTCACCTTATATAATCTAATATCTGGTAAGCCGCTTCTTTTCCTTCATGAACAGACTCTACCACTGTTATACCGACACCATGTAATGCGTCACCGCCGGTGAATACTCCATCACCTGCCATAAGTCCTTTATAATCCTCTACCTGGTCCTGACCTATAGCAAAGATAACCATATCTGCCTTAAGTGTCATCTCATTATCGTCCTTCATTCCCTTTGCAACAAGAGCTCTTACATGACCGTTTTCCCCACAGATCTTTTCAGGCGCAAATCCTGTATAAATAGGAATTCCCATCTCTCTTACAAAAGAAATCTCTTCAATATTTGCAGGTGCTTCTTCTATAGTTCTTCTATAGCAGATACATGTTTTCTCAGCACCCAATTGTCTTGCGGTTGTAGCACAATCCATCGCTACATCACCACCACCGATTACAATTACTCTCTCCGGAAGCTCTTTTGTCTCACCGGTTCTTGCTTTAAACAAGAAATCAATAGCCGATTCAACGCCCTTAAGCTCGCTGCCTTCTACTGCAACCTTCTTTGAATCCCAAAGTCCGACTCCGACAAATACGGCGTCATACTCACTCTTTAGCTTAGGAATATCTTCAAATTTTATTTCCTTATTAAATTCAAACTTTACTCCCAGCTCTTTTATAAGTTCTATATCAAAATCCACAACTCTGTCGGGAAGTCTTGTAGGTGTAATACCATATCTCAAAACTCCACCGGCCTTAGCCTGCTTTTCAAAAACAGTTGTATCCACTCCTGCAAGTGCAAGCTCTCTTGCGCAAGCAAGTGATGCAGGTCCGGCACCTATCAGCGCTACCTTCTTTCCGATCTTTTCTCCGGCACTGATAAACTTTGCCGATATAGTCTGTTCTTCTTCAACCAGATATCTTTGTATTTTACCGATCTGTATAGGCTTATCTATTCCACATCTACTACATTCTTCTTCACACATTCTGTCATAAGGACATACCCAGGCACATGAACCACCTAAAGGATTGTTTTCTCTTATTGTCTCTGCAGCACCTTTTATGTTCTTAAATCTCAGTGAGCGAATGAACTTAGCCGGGTCTGTCCCTGCCGGACATCCCTTAGAACAAGGTGCATCTTCACATAGAAGACACCTGGATGCTTCCTCCATGGCAAGTCTGTAATTAAAGCCTTCCGACTTCTCCATGCCATATGCCAATTTTAAAATTTTGCTCATATTAAAACCCCTTACTTTTTGATTCTTAATCCTCTAAAAATTTAGCAATAACCCAGTCTTTTTTATCAGTCTTCTTGAAAAACTTTGCTAATATAAATCTACCCAGATAATCCGATGCGAGCCCAACGATATTTCCCAGGATAAAGCAAATAATCAACATCTTCCAATTACCACCTGATGCAAAAGCACTAAAGCCGCCCATAAATGTGCAAGTTGCAAATCTGGTTAAATCACAATGTGTGATATAGATGATAACTCCACTGAATATTCCTGTTATCAATCCGTTAAACCATAGACTTCCGTTTACATTTACACATAGCCAAATGATTGTACATCCGATAAAGATACCTGCCATATTACTGCATAATGATCTGATAAAACCGTTTTTACCACAACCTGCTGCATAATAAGATGTACATCCTGCAAAGCCTACCCAAGTTGCTATTAGCGGACCGGCAAACATAGCTGAAAGATATGTCCATAGACCACATACAATTATGTTTGATATGGTATTTGAGATAATAAATCCCTGCCATACTGTCCTCCTTTCCTACATATTTTGTTTTTTAATGTTAAAAAATTAACTATATTTTGCTTACTGACTTACTCTTTTCATTTATTATCTTAGAATATACAGTTATTGTATATTCAAGTTGATTTTTTGATAAATTTACTATATATTTTTATCTGTATTTTCTTTTTTTGTCTCCTATAAATTTATTACTCAAAAGATATATTTTTTTTAGATATAATTTAATTCAATAAAAATTTCAAACTATAATTCATTTTTTTGTATATTGCTATCTTTTTGAAAGTAATCTTACACAATATCAGACTTTTCTAGTTTTTGTTAGTTATGCATATCAAAAAATTTTTTTACAAACCATTTTTATACATAACAAAAAAAGCCTCCACTAGGGGAGACTTTTTAACGGTATACAAATATACTCTTTTCTTCAATTAAAACATATCTTTATTCAATTATTAGTTTCTCGGTTTTACCGGTACTATTATCTTTTACAATATGTCGCTCTGTATTAGGCAGATCCACCGGTGAAAGCATAAATCTTTCTGTTACAGGTCCATCCACCATCAGCTCGTTATCTTCTATCCATCTCTTCAAAGAAATATATGTATGTACTATATCACTGTAATCACCGACATGTATAGCATTGGCGGCAAGAAAGTTTCCAAATTTCTTTACTTCAACATCTTTGATATCATTTTCAACCACAATGGAAAACTCTACCTCACAATCTCTATGAATAAATTGTCCAAACATTTCCGTATGATAAGACACTAGAATATCACCCTGGATATTCAGATTTCTTTCTTTAGCAGACTCTATAATATCAATCCATTTTTCAAGACTGACTTTTTCGTTCTTATAAGACTGCATCATGGTAGTTTTGCCAAATACATATACTTCTCTTTGCTTTTCAAGCTTAAATGAACTTTCTACATTGTAGTTATTACTGTTTTCAAGTATTCTTTGCGCAGATTGAAGTTTATTCTTTAGTGTAGCGGCTTCTTCATACTTTTTATTCAGCTCAATAATTTCATCTTTTATGGAGTTTTGTTTTTTTGTCACTATAAGTTCTATCTTTTGAATATCATCTTCTTTTAATATATTCCTAACTTCTTCCAGAGAAAATCCCAAATATCTGAGTCTCTTTATGATAAAAAGCCTTACCATCTGATCATGACTGTAATATCTATAATTATTGTTTTCCTGTCTGATACTTGGAACCATTACATTTATTTTATCGTAATATCTTAAAGTCTTTATACGAATATTACATATTTCAGATACTCTTCCCAATAGAATAATATTTGTCTTTCAAGTCTATCCCTCCAAAATGAAACTAAGATGTCTCTATTTATTTCTCTTCCAACTCTTTATACGTAGCTCTAAGCTCCTCACAGGATTTTGCAAACTTTGCCTTTTTCTTCATCTGTAAGAGAAAATTCAAGTATTCTTTGAATTCCTGCACTGTTTATAACACATGGAACTCCAACAAATACATCATTTTGTCCATATTCACCACGCAGATTTGCAGATACTGTAAGTACTGAATTCTCATCACCAAGTATTGCCTTTGTAATTCTTGTAAGGCTCATTCCTATACCGTAGTATGTTGCTCTCTTAGCCTCTATTATCTTATAAGCTGCTGTTCTTACATCCTCCTCAATACGGTCAAGCTCTTCTATATTTAATTTACCCTTTGATTCAACTATAAGATCTGTAATAGGCTTTGTTGAAAGCATTGCATTTGACCATGGCACAAACTCAGAATCACCATGTTCACCTATAACATAGGCATGCACACTTCTTGGATCTGCCTGTATATAAGATCCAAGCAGATATCTCAGTCTTGCAGAGTCAAGTGCCGTTCCCGAACCTATTACTCTTCTCGGATTAAACCCTGAAAGCTTATATGTAATCTCTGTCATTATATCTACAGGGTTTGTTGCTACAAGGAAAGATTCCGTTAAATCCGCTCTCTGTAATAGGATCGATAATGGATTTAAACACTTCCATATTTCTCTTTAAAGAGATCTCTTCTGCTCTCTCCCGGTGCCTGAGCCACACCTGCACATATTACGACAATGTCTGCATTTGTACAGTCACTGTAATCTCCTGCCCAGATTCTCATATGTGAGCCTGAAAAAGCCAGACCATGATTTAAGTCCATAGCTTCCCCTTCAGCTCTCAGTTTATTTACATCTATGAGAACAAGCTCGTCCACAACATTTTGGTTTAACATAGCATATGCGTAGCTCATGCCGACCATACCGCATCCCACAAGAACAACTTTTCTCTTATCACTTTTTCATATATTGCTCCTTTCGCAATCCTCTGTCTGACTATCTCATAAGCCAATACACCACAGGCAACAGATGCATTGAGTGAATCAATATCACCGTTCATCGGTATAGAAGCTATGAAATCGCAGATTTTTCTTAACACTTTCACTTACTCCATCTCCCTCATTACCTATTACAAGTCCGATGCTTCCCGTCAAATCAATATTATACATCCTTTCGCCGCCCATGTCTGCACAAACAAACCACATTCCTACATTTTTCAGCTCCTGCATGGTTTTATTTATATTGGTGACTTTGGCAACAGGCGTATAATTAATTGCTCCTGCAGAAGCTCTTGCCACTACAGCGGTAAGTCCTACAGCTCTGTGTTTAGGTATAATCACTCCATGAGCACCGCTAAGATTTGCTGTTCTTATAATCGCACCCAAATTATGAGGATCCTCTATGCCGTCTAAAATAAATACAAAAGGCGGCTCATTTTTTTGTCTTGCCTTTTCTAATATATCTTCAACGCTTGCGTACTCATATGCCGCAACTATTGCAATAACTCCCTGATGCTTTCCGGTCTCACTCATACCGTCAAGCCTGTCTTTATTTACAAAATTCACATATGTACCATGCTTTTTGGCTTCTCTGAGTATTGTAGAAACGGTATAGTCCTTCAATCCATCCTGCAAGTATAGTTTATCAACAGTTTACCGCTTCTAAAGCCTCTATTACCACATTTCTGCCTTCAATGGCATTTTCATTCATATATTCTTTACTCCAATATCATTATTTCCCAAAAATCTGTCCAGACCGGTCTTAACAAGCTCAAGCGCTCTGTCAAACTGATTATCCAGATATAAAAATCCGATAAGACTTTCAAACCCGGTAGCATATTTATAATCAGTCATACTGGCATTCTTTTGCCATGGTATGAGGAGAAGAGTTCCTCCCTCTTTTAAATATGGTGAACTCTTCCTCGCTTAACTCGTCATTTATAAGTTTTATAATCTGTGCCTGTGCTCCCGCTTTTACAAGTGAAGTGGCATCCTTATTAAGTTTATTTACCGGGCGGTTTCCACCGGATACCAAAATGCTTCTTATTATAAGCTCATATACCGCATCACCTATATAAGCCAGTACCAACGGAGAAAACTCTTTTGCATCCCTTTTTTCTATATTAAAAGGTTTTAGAAGATAATCTAAGATCTCTTCCATTTAACTCCCTCTCTTGTATCTTCAAGTACAATACCTCTGTCAAGAAGATCGTTTCTGATCTTATCTGCAAGTGCAAAATCCTTATTCTTTCTGGCCTGAGTCCTCTGCTCTATCAGATCCTCTATTTCACTGTCAAGGATTTCCGTCTTTCTTTCTGTAATAATTCCAAGTACGTCACAAAGCGGCTCTATTATATTTAAAAGTCCGTTTGCATACTCGAGTGTAGAGTTTTCATTAATGAGGTATTTGAAAGCTTTATAAGCTCAAATATAGCACTTATCGCATCAGCTGTATTGAAATCATCGTCCATTGCGGCTACAAACTTATCCTTAACACCTTTGCCATCTCAAGATTTGAGAGCTCGGCATCTGTAATCGGTGAAGTATTATTCTTCTTTTGAACATCCTTTAAATTCTCAACTCCTGTAAGAATTCTCTCCAAACTGTTCTTAGATGCTTCCATAAGCTCTGCAGAGAAGTTGAGTGGACTTCTATAGTGTGCTGAGAGCATAAAAAATCTTAATACCTGAAGATCGTACTTCTCACTGATATCTCTTACTGTAAAGAAATTACCTAAAGACTTACTCATCTTCTTATTGTCAATATTTAAGAACGCATTGTGCATCCAATAATTTGCAAAGCTCTTTCCGCTTGCCGACTCCGACTGAGCTATCTCGTTTTCATGATGAGGGAAGATAAGATCTTCTCCACCGCCATGGATATCTATCTGATCGCCAAGATATTTTTTACTCATTACGGAACATTCTATATGCCATCCCGGTCTTCCCTTTGACCATGGTGAATCCCAGTAAGGCTCTCCGTCTTTTTTAGGTTTCCAAAGCACGAAGTCATTGCTGTCTTCCTTTCCGTCCTCACCCGTTACCTTAATCTCTCTGAATCCGGACTGAAGTTCATCAATATTCTTATGTGACAGCTTACCGTATCCGTCAAAGCTTTTTACTCTGAAATATACCGTACCGTCCTTTGCCACATATGCATGTCCGTTTTCGATAAGAGTTGATATCATCTCCTCCATACCGCCTATCTCTTCTGTTGCCAGAGGATTTTTTGTTGCAGGAAGCACATTCATTGATTCCATATCTTTCTTACATTCATTTATATATCTTGTGGAAATTACAGAGGCATCAACACCCTCTTCTATCGCCTTATTGATTATCTTATCATCAACATCCGTAAAGTTTGAAACATAGTTTACATCATATCCTCTGTATTCAAAATATCTTCTTACCGTATCAAAGAAAATCATCGGTCTGGCATTTCCGATATGTATCAAATTGTAGACTGTAGGTCCGCAGACATACATTCTTACTTTTCCCTCTTCAATAGGTACAAACTCTTCTTTCCTTTTAGAAAGTGTATTAAAAATCTTCATAAAATTCCTTTTATCCTTTACTTGGGCATCCGTTGCAGGTGCTACAATCCTTTGAATCTGTAGATACATAAAAAGCATCTCTTACCGAATTCAACAGACAGACACTGTGCGCAGATATACCGCTTTCATTTCCTGTAAAGCCAAGCCCCTCTTCCGTGGTCGCCTTTATATTCAATTGGCTCGGTAATATACTCAGCGTATCACATATCACTTCCTTCATCCTATCAATATGAGGAGCAATTTTAGGCTTTTGTGCAATAACAGTCGCATCTATATTTTCTATTATATATGCATTCTCGTCAAGTATATTAGCAACTTTTTTCAAAAGCACAACACTGCTTACATCCTTATATTCCGCTTTTGTATCCGGAAAATGTTTTCCTATATCTCCAAGTCCTGCAGCCCCAAGTAAAGAGTCCATTATCGCATGTAAAAGTACATCCGCATCTGAATGCTCGAGAAGTCCCAGAGTATGATCTATCTCCACTCCTCCGATTATTAGCTTTCTGCCTTCTACAAGTCTGTGAACATCATATCCATGTCCTATTCTCATAATTACCTTTCCGTCTCTTCTATATGAAAAAACAGGCAAGTCAAAGACCTGCCTGTATGTTAAACAACTACCGGTCAAGCCCGGTTTACTATTGAAACTATTTACGTTATGATCATAAATACATTAAGCTATTTTTTCTATTCCCTTCATATGGTCATCTAAAAAAGCTTCCAATTCTTCGTTCTCGCCTGAATATCTAACTGTCAAAACATGTCTAAGATCCATGCTCAGCACTCCAATAATAGATTTTGCGTCAATCATAATACTGTTATCATACAAATCCACATCAAAATCGCACCCGGTAGTAACTTTTAACAAAGTTCTTTAGCGTCTTCAACTGATAGAAGGCGGATTTTTTTCTTTCTATCATATCTATACCTCATTTTTATAATATCATATTTTTGGGACAATCCAAAATATATTGCAATATTAAACCACCAAACAGAGGCATTTGTCAAGTATGATATGTTTACAAAATAGAAAAAAATTATTTATTATTTTTTTCACCAAGGCCTGACTCGATAGCCTCTACCAGAGTCTTCATTGCTTCCTCTTCGTCATCACCTTCAACTATCAGAGTTTACCTCTGTACCTGACTTGATACCTGCAGCCATAACATTAAGCACGCTCTTTGCAACTATCTTCTTCTCACCAGTACTCAATTATTATATCTGATTTAAACTTCATTGCTGTCTGTGACAGAACTCCTGCCGGGACGCAGGTGCAAACCTGAAGGATTCTTGATAGTAATTTTTTTCTACTTAACATAATAATCTTTCCTTTCATATTTCAAGATCTTTATGATCATTGATATACAACATTACTGTTTTAATTATAAATCAAAGTATACCAATCGTCAAACGATATTCTCTCTTGCCTTTGGCTCTTTCAATCGACTCTCTTTTTGAAAAATGAGCATCCACAATAATCCTGCCTGTAAAGGTCATGTTCCTTTAGACAAATCCACAGATCTCTTTATATCCATTTTTTTCTTCTTAAAAGTCGCTTGGCAAATACTTTACATTATATTCTTTTAGCTACCTCTTCGCCTATTTCACAAAGCTTATCAGCATTCTTCATAGGTGAAATGGTAAGAGAAGTTGTAAAATAGTCAAAACCGTAATCTGATGCTGCTTTTGCGACCTCATGCAGTCTTAACTCAAAGCAGATATTGCATCTCTTTTCCGCCCTTCTTTTTTTCATTTTCATAGCCCTTTATTCTGCTGTGAAAAATACTCGGGATCATAATCTCCTTCAATGAAATTTTTACCTCTGATGTAAAATCCATCTCTTCTATCAGCCTTTTTGCTTCTTCCACCCTGAGCTTATACTCTTTGGTGTCATCAATATTCGGGTTGTAAAAAAACACAGTCAAATCAAAATGCTTTTCCAAATATTCCATACAATATGATGAGCACGGTCCGCAACAGGCATGCAGAAGAAGCCTTGGGCGATTGCCCAAAGCTTCCTCTTTCTTTATAATATCTTCCAATTCTTTTTGTAAATTTCTCTTCATCATGACAAAAAGTCCCTGATCCTCTTTGATCTGACAGGATTTCTGAGTTTTCTCAAAGCCTTAGCCTCAATCTGTCTTATTCTCTCTCTTGTTACCTTGAACTCTTTTCCTACTTCCTCCAAGGTTCTCGGATGTCCATCCTCAAGACCGAATCTAAGCACAATAACCTGTCTTTCTCTTTCTTTCAAGTCTCCAAGCAATGTATCGATATGCTCTCTGAGCATTACCGATTCAACATTTCCCTCAGGTGTCAAAACATTTGCATCGGCTACAAAATCTCCAAGGTTTGAATCATCTTCCTCACCTATAGGAGTCTCCAAAGATGCCGGCTCCCTTGCAATCTGCATTATTTCCATGACCTTTTCTTCTGTCATATCAAGTGCATTTGCAAGTTCTGTAACACTTGGCTCATAACCCAGTTCCAAAGTAAGTTTTCTTTGCATCTTGCTCATCTTGTTTATGGTCTCTACCATATGTACCGGAACTCTTATGGTTCTTGCCTGATCTGCAAGTGCTCTTGTTACAGACTGTCTGATCCACCATGTAGCATATGTTGAAAGCTTAAAGCCCTTTGTGTAGTCAAACTTCTCTACACCCTTTTATAAGACCTAAATTACCCTCCTGTACCAGGTCAAGGAAACTCATTCCTCTTCCTGTATATCTCTTTGCAATACTTACAACCAAACGAAGGTTAGCTTCTATAAGACGCTGCTTTGCGTATTCATCGCCATCCTGTTTTCTTTTCGCCAATTCAAGCTCTTCATTTGCTGTCAAAAGAGGTACAGTACCTATTTCTTTAAGATACATTCTTACAGGGTCCTCAGTACCTACACCCTTCAAGCAGGTCAATCGCACTGAGATCTATGTCCTCCTCAGAGTCCTTGTCAAACTCATCATCATCGTCTAAGAGTAGTGAGTCATCATCTGCAATACTGTCTATATTATCAATATTGTCAATATCAATATTAATATCATCCGAGATGTTTTCATTGATCTCAATACCCTTGTTCTCAAGGTAAGAATAAATCTGCTCTACGCTGTCGGCATTCAGCTCCGTACCCGCAAAAAAATCATTTATCTCACCTATATTAAGTTTCATGTCAGAAGCCATGCCCTTATTTACAAGTTCCTCCAGTTTTCTGTAAGAACTCCTGCGGTGACATCTTTTTCTTATTTGCACTTTCACTGCCTTTTGATGCCTTACTTCCTGTAGTATTTCGGTTTTCTTTAGCCACTAAGATCATCCCTTCACAAATAGATGCCGATAATTGACATATCTATTTTTATTTTATCTGCAAACAATCCAAAATAAATGCACGTTCTTAAAATGAATATAAGTAGCCATTGTATTTACTTCTATCATTTGCATTGACATTATAATGCTTTTAATATATTTTTTCAAGCGGATATTTATACAGTAAAATTGAAAATACTGTCAAAATAATCTTATTTTTTTATACTAAAAAGAGCCTGTAAACTCCTTTGTCGAGTATAATACAAGCTCTTTAGCGAATTTTCATATAATAACTATCTGGTCGGTCTTGACAGATAAAATCTTCTGTCATCTTCTTTCTTATTTAAGGTAGTAACGGTATCCTCCAAGATTGCACTCTTAAAAACAGGATCGATATTTATGTACTCACTGTATATAAGGTCAAGTACAAGTAACATCGGGAACTGTGGAGAAATAAGATTTCCGTTCTCCAGATATTCAAGTGAAGCCACCAATACAACCTCATCACAGAATTCATGTAAATGAGGGTTGTCCGCCGCTGTGAAAAATACGGTCTTCTTGCCTCTGTCATGTGCATGCTTTAAAAGGAAAATAATATCCTCAGTCTTACCGCTTATACTGAATGCGACCACTGTATCTCCGTCTTTTAAAAATACCGACTGCATTCTTATTCTGTCTGAATCCGTAAGAGAGTCTATATCAAGTCCCACTCTCACAAAACGGCTCTCCATTTCACTTGCCGCATATCCTGAACTTCCCTTGCCTACAGCTATAACTTTCTTTGAATTTACAAGCATCTTCACTATTCTTTGTACCTGATCGTTATCAAGCAGTGAATATGCCTTATTCAAAAGATCCTGATATGTATTAAATACATTTTGTGTAGTGCTGTTACCGTTCGGCTTTTTCACTCTTGCACTGTCCAGGTAGGCAAATATAAATTCTCTGAAACCTACAAAGCCGCACTTTTTTGCAAATCTTGAAATAGATGCCTGTGACACATAGAGCTGTTCAGCCACATTCTGGATATTTATATCCATATTTGCATCACATTGTAAAAAATAATCCGCTATCTTTTTTTCAGTATTTGTAAAAAGCGTATATTTTGATTCTATTATCGGAATCACTGATTTTTCGTATATCATTTTCCCCTCTTTCCGCTACTTACTAACCCTTTACAGCACCCAGAGTAATACCTTTTGTAAAGTATTTTTGAAGTGCAATAAACACTATCAGTATAGGTGCTGCGGCCAGTGTAGCTCCCGCCATTATAAGTCCGAAATCTGTCGAGTTTTCTGCTTGTAGTTTAGCAATTCCTAGAGAAATTGTCAAATTAGAAGTTGAACTTAGCATAATAAGTTGCATGAAATAATCATTCCAGCTGTTAATAAATGTGAATATTGCCAAAGCACCAACTCCCGGCTTTACCATCTGGAAAACTATATCAGTAAATGTTTTAAATTCACTTGCACCGTCAATTCTTGCAGCTTCAAGCATTTCTGTAGGTATACCCTCGGAGAACTGCTTCATAAGGAATACACCGAAAGGCCATCCTACGGTAGGAAGTATAACCGCCCATATAGTGTTATAAAGCTTAAGTGCGGACATTTCTCTGATAAGAGGTATAAGAATAACCTGCTTAGGTAATGCCATGGCACATACTATAAGTGTAAAAAGTATAATTCTTCCGTGAAATCTCTTTTTTGCAAGTGCATATCCCGCCATAGATGCTGTAAGGCATGTAAGTACCATGGCCATAACCGCCATAAATACCGTATTTATCATCCATCTTACTGCTGCAGGCGCCATAGGCCCCTTTATGAATCCCAATTCAAATATAGGTGCCGTCTGTCTTGAGAACAGCTTTTTAAAGTTATCAAGTACAAGCTCCTTAGGTATCCAATCAGGTACCGGTGAATTTATTGAAACAGGTGTTTTAAATGCACCTGTAACTATCCAATACAGCGGAAAAACAAAGCAAAGCGCCAAAGCTATCAGTACAATTATCGATACAACATTATACAGTTTTTTTAGTGTATTTGAAGTTTTCATATTATCTCTCCTTTGCCACTCTAAACTGAATTGCAGACAATACCGCTATAAATATTGCAAGTACCACGCCCATTGCATTTCCATATCCGTATCTGAACATCTTAAATGCCATATAATAGATATAATACATTACAGTATCTGTTGAATGATTCGGTCCGCCTGATGTTAAAAGCTGTATAAGAGCGAAACACTGGAAACTGTTAATAGTTGTTATAACAAGAATATATAATGTTGTAGGCATAATCTGCGGCCATTTGATTTTCCAGAATAATTGCAACTCATTCGCTCCGTCCACCTGTGCGGCCTCAACCAATGAATTATCCACATTTCCAAGTGCGGATACATATAATACTATAGGCTGACCTACAGATGTGGTAAGCAGGATAAGTATGATACATGCCAGAGCAAATCTCTCGTCTCCAAGCCAGTTGATATTTGTTTTTAAAACGCCTGTACCTTTTCCGATATAATTGAAGATACCGTAATAATTATTGTACATCCACTTCCAAACCACTGTAACGGCTACCGAACCGGTAACTACAGGGAGATAAAAGATACATCTGAAAACTGAAAGCACTTTATCATTTAGATTGTATATTACAGATGAAACCCACAATGAAAATATACAAACCACAGGAACTGAAACGATAACAATAACAAAGGTATTTTTAAGTGCCTTTAGAAAAATTCCGTCTTGAAACAGTTCTATATAATTTCCAAATCCGATAAATACATCCTTAGCATCCTTGCCCATTGTAGAATCAAAGAAGCTGGTATATATACATATAATCATCGGTATTATTACAAAACCGATAAAGAATACAAGGCTTGGTAATAAAAACATATAAGCTGAAGCGGTTTCTCTTCTTACCAATTCCTTTGACCTGGTTGTATAAACACCCTTTGCCATGTTTCCCCTTTCTAAAAAATGTTGCTAAAGAAACTCTCTAGCAACATTTTATAACATGTTAGATCACCTAACTATTTTTTAAAGATCAGTATTTTACTACTGTTATTATTGAGCTGCTGCCGCATTTGCGTTAGTTGTAAATGTTGCGACCTCTGTTGCCACATCGCCGCCTGCACCTATTCTCTGAAGCATGTTCCACCACTCTGTACGAGCTGTAGTCCATCCCTTTGTTACCTGATAGTAGTCACCCATTGAAGGCATGAACTTCTCTTCAAAAAGCTTCATTGCATCAGCTGTCTCTGTTCCCTCATATACACCTGTTACAGAAGGTCTTACAGGGAAGAATCCTGAAGCCTTAACACTTTCCTTAACCTGTGCCTCATCATTACATACGAAGTCGATAAATGTCTTTGCAGCTTCTATCTTACCTGCATCTCCGTTGTCAAAGATTCCATATCCCCAGATACCGCCGCAAAGCTCTGTAACGCCGTCATCACTTGGGAATAACATAGGTATAATCTCATCACCTGCATTTGTCTTTCCTGCAGGGCCGTTATCTGAATTTGTCTGCTGTGATGCATTCCAGCAAAGTGACATTGCCAAAGTACCGTTTCTGAAAAGTGTAATCTCATCACCACCTGCTATAGACGGATCGAAGTTTAAACCTGCCTGATCGACAATTGCCTGTAAAGCTTTCTTGTTCTCTTCAGAATCAACTGTATACTTTGTATGATCCTTATCTGTAAATGTACCTGAGTAAAGATTGTTTACCAAAGCTCTTGTTCCCTGATCTCCACCCTGTGAAACACAGTAGATAGCACCTACATTCTGCTGTCCTGAATCATATACCGCCTGAACAGCCTTAAGGAAGTTGTCTGTTGTCCATGTATGTGTATCCAAATCAAGATACTGTAATGCATCAGCCTTCTCAAACATTGTCTTGTTTATAGCCATACAATGTGCAACCATAAATGCAGGATACTCATAAAACTCACCTGTAGGACTCTTACATGCAGCCTTTACAGGATCATAGATATCTGATGCCGCATCCTTCTCAAACATATCCTTTAAATCAACCATGAGTCCCTTTGCACCCCAGTTTGCTACAAGTCTCTCAGGTCCTTCAAGTACGATATCCGGTGCCTGCTTTCCTTCTATAGCTGTGTTGATCTGGTCATCACCGTTTTGATAATCAAGATACTCTACAGTTACCTTAATGTTTGGATACTTCTCATTGAACTTTTTGATAATTCCGTCAACTGTTGCTGAGTCTCCCCATTTACCTACAGGATATGTCCAAAGTGATACCTCGGCCGCATCTCCTGCCGCTTCACTAGCTCCCTCCTGCTTTGTATCCGCCTTTGAATCAGCCGCTGCACTTGTTTGATCTGCCGCTTTTCCTCCTCCACATGCCGCGAGCATACCCGCCGCTGTAACTGTCAAACCTGTTAACAATAATTTCTTCATATTTCCTCCTTAATGAGTCTTACACTCAAGATTATTCCTTTATACAACCTGTTCAAGCGCCTTTGAAAATTCTTTTGTTATAAGTTGCGGTCTGGTAATAATTGAACCTACCACTACGCTGAACGCTCCAAGTTCTATTACTCTCCTACATTTCTCAGGTGTATTGATATTACCCTCAGCTATCACTTTATGCTTTACTTTAGCGAGGATATTTCTCAATATCTCAAAATCGTTCTCCTCAATCCTTAGCCCTTCACTCTCCTTTGTATATCCGACCATAGTAGTACCGATGAAGTCAAAACCTAATTCGTCTGCAAAGATTGCTTCCTCTTCTGTAGAACAATCCGCCATAAACAGCTTATCCGGATACTTTGCTCTAACTTCTCCAAAGAATTCCTTTAAGCTTTTTTTATTCGGTCTGAGTCTGTTTGTCGCATCCAGTGCTATTATATCAACCCCCGCTTCTACCAAAGCATCTACCTCGTCCATTGTAGGTGTGATATAAATCTCACTGTCATCATAATCTTTTTTAATAATTCCGATTATCGGCAAATCCACCTGTTTTTGTATCTCTTTGATATCCACAACAGTAGTTTGCTCTGATGCCGCAAGCTCCGCCCATCTTTGCCGCGAGAGCCATTCTCCCCATAATGAAGTCTGAATGTAACGGTTCATTTTCCAGTGCCTGGCATGAAACGATCAGTTTCCCTTTTAGGTTTTTGATTCTGTCATTCATTTTTACTACCTCCATCTGAAAGTATCTTACCATTTATGAAAATAAATTTCAATACTCCTGTTACATTCTGTTTCTACTTTCCCGCACTTGCCAAGCTGTTATTAAAAGTAAACATTTTAAATTGTATTTATTTGTGCACAAAGTACTAATATACATATTTATCCCACACTTTCAGGATTGAAAATTAAAGCCCCTTTCATGTCACTAAAAAGAGATACGGGTCTCCCCATATCTCTTCATTTATTAAAAACTATTCAAGGCAGTGAAAATATCGGTAAAACCTAGAGTAATATATACTTTAATATAAACAATAAAGAAAGTATATACATAAGCGGTGTAACCTTCTTTGTTCTTCCTGTAAAGGCATTGATAATTACATAAGATATAATTCCCATTGAAATACCCTCTGAAATACTGTAGAAGAGCGGCATTGCAACTATACAGATATAGCAAGGTATAGCCTCTGTCATATCTGAGAAATCAATATGTACAACATTTGAGAACATATAGAATCCTACCACTATAAGTGCCGGTGCCGTTGCAAAAGAAGGTATTGCAAGGAATATAGGTGACAATAACAATGAAGCCGCAAAAAGAACTGCTGTTGTCATTGCTGTAAGACCTGTTCTTCCACCCTCAGAAACACCTGAAGCAGACTCAACGAATGTTGTAACTGTTGTTGTACCAAGCACTGCACCTGCTGTAGTAGCTACAGCATCCGCAAGTAAAGCACCCTTTATATTTGGAAGCTTACCGTCTTTGTCAAGCATTCCGGCCTTTGTAGATACACCTATCAATGTACCGATAGTATCAAACATATCTACGAATAAGAATGCAAACATAACTACTACAAACTCCAATGTTGCAATCTTGTGGAACTCAAGCTTGAATAAAACAGGTCCGATACTTGGTATGCTTAATCCGTTTGAAAAATCAGGCAATACACTGTAAAAACCGAGTGCAGGGTTTGGAACATACAGACCTGTAACCTGAGCGATTATACCGAGAACCCATGTTGCCAATATACCAAGTAAGATATTTCCCTTTACTTCTTTTACAACAAGGAATGCTGTAATAAGAACACCGATGATGGCAATGATAACTGTAATACCTGCATCATTTCCTGTAGCTATTACACCTTCAACGCCATGTACCTTGTTGTATTCTCCAAGTGAGAATAATTGTACAAGTGTTTTACCAGCGCCTATAACGATCTTAGCATTTTGAAGTCCGATAAATGCGATAAAAAGTCCGATACCCACACTTACAGCTGATTTTAAGTTTCTTGGAACCGCATTAAAGATAGCCTCACGCACGTTTGTAACTGAGAGTGCTATAAATATAATACCTTCTACAAATACCGCTGTAAGAGCTGTCTGCCAGCTATATCCCTTACCTAAAACTACACTATAAGTAAAATATGCATTAAGTCCCATACCAGGTGCAAGTGCAAAAGGATAGTTTGCAAACAATGCCATAAGTGCGGTACCTAAAAATGAAGCAATTGCGGTTGCTGTAAATACGGCACCTCTGTCCATACCTGCAGCACTTAAGATATTCGGATTAACCGCCAGTATATATGCCATTGTCATAAATGTTGTTATACCGGCAATAATCTCGGTTTTTACATCGGTTCCGTTTTCTTTCAGTTTAAAAAACTTTTCCATATATAGTCTCCTTTTTTTTATTATACTCCGGTGATACTCGGCCCGGAGTTTATTAGTTTCATTATAAGTCAAATTTAATTCAAGATATTTAAGTCTATATATCACTGCCATTCAATATATTTTAAAAATCTAATCCGCCTCAATGTCTATGAACCTATTCTCAAAAATATCGAATAAATCCTCCGGCAGTGAGTTTCAACTCGGGAATAACAATAAGTGACATAAATGTGAGTGACATAACAGGCTCAAGGCTTTCGTTAACCCCTAATTCAACTACAGCCTTTTTGTGAAGACTTAAAAGTTTCTTTGAAACCTCTTCACCGCTTAAATCACTCATAAGTCCCGCTACAGGTAAAGACAGGCTTTCAATCACCTTTCCGTCCTTTACCAGCGCAAAACCTCCACCGTTTTGTTTTACATTCTCAACAGCAAGATTCATCTCATCATCATTTACACCTACACAGATGATATTATGTGAATCATGTGCTACAGATGCCGCTATGGCACCGCTTTGTATGCCATAACCTTTTATTATTCCAAGTCCGACTTTTCCGGTATTGTGATGCCTCTCTATAACCGCACATTTGCAGGCATCTATATTTTTATCAAAGACAAAAAGTCCGTTTTCATCTCTTTTTATCTTTATCTTTGTTTTCTTTGAAAGCACTCCTCCGGCAATCATTTCGATTGCATAAACCTCATCGGATTTCAGCCACATTTGTAGCATTTCCTTTTTGAAGTTATCCAGATGTACAGTGTTTGATACATCTGTAAAATCATGCTTTTTTAACTCCTTGAGATACTCTCCGTCTCTTGCCGCTTCCTCACCGAGAATGTATACCGATGATACTTTGAAATCTTTCAAATCTTCAAAAATCACAAGATCCGCTCTCTTTCCCGGTACTATCATTCCCCTGTCTTTGAGTCCATAGCAATCACTCACATTCACAGTAGCCATTGCCAAAGCCATAACAGGTGAGATTCCGGCATTTACCAAAGTTTTCAGATGATATTCAAGATGTCCGTCCTCAAATATAGTCTTCGGTTGTCTGTCATCCGAACATAATAAGCATCTTCTGAAATTAAACTCATTTATACCCGGTATAAGTGCACCAAGATTGTGACAGGCTGATCCCTGTCTTAGCTGTACATAGATGCCTCTTTCAAGTCTGTCTTCCATCTCTTCGAGTGTGGAGCACTCATGGTCCGTGTCAATTCCGGCACAGGCATATGCATTTAATGCCTTACCGGACAGATTCGGACTGTGTCCGTCTACAATTTTCCCGTGATTCTTTGCTAAAACAAGTTTATCAAGTGCAATATCATCATTTTCAATGATTGCATTGTAATCCATAAACTCGCCGAGTCCCGGAATATCCACTATATCATCTGCCATATCTTCAGCCGATATTACATATCCCGCATCCTCCATCTTTGTTGCAGGTACACAGGACGGCATCATATATTTAACTGAAAGGCAGGTGTTTTTTGCAGCCTCCTGCATATAGTGAAAACCCTTTATACCACATACATTCACTATTTCATGAGGATCCGCTATGACAGTGGTAGTACCGTGAGGTACCACCATTCTGCCGAATTCTTCAGGAGTACAGTATGATGACTCTATATGAATATGTGCATCCATAAGACCCGGTGAGATATATTTCCCTTCTATATCCACCTCAACTTCACCATCATATTCTCCAAATCCTGCAATATAACCTTCCGCTACAGCAAGGTCCGCTTTAAATATTTTTCCGCTGCAGACATCCACTATAGATCCGTTTTTTAATACAAGATCAGCTTTTTTCTTACCATTTGCCACATCAATCAGTCGCTTTAAACTATCTTTATTCATACTCCCTCCAAAAGTCAAGCTCCTATCGATCAGTCAACGCCAAGTCTCTTTTTCATTGTCTTTTCAACTGCAACAAGGATATTCTCATATCCTGTACATCTGCAAAGATGTCCTGAGAGCAACTTTCTGAGTTCTTCTTTTGAATAGAGTTTTCCGCTGTTAAGAATCTCTGTAGCCGACATTACAAATCCCGGTGTACAAAAACCGCATTGGATAGCAGCCTCATCTATAAATGCCTGCTGCAAATCCGATATCTCACCGTTTGGTCCCATAAGACCTTCCAATGTAAGAATATCCTTGCCCTCAGCCCAAACTGCCAGGTAGATACATGAGTTGAATGCCTCTCCGTTTATAAGAACATTACATGCTCCGCACTCTCCTACTTCGCATCCTTTTTTTACGGAAGTAAGTCTATAGTCATTTCTGAGCATATCTGTAAGTGAACTTCTTACATCTACCATTTTCTCACATTTCTTGCCGTTGATGGTACAACTGACTAATTTATAACTCTGTCCTGTCATCGACCTTACCTCCTGCCTGCTTTACAGCCTTTTCACAAGCTTTTCTTGCCATAACAACACCGATATGACATCTGAAAGCTTTACTTGCTCTCCATGAATCACGAGGATTGATATCTTCCAAAACTTTCTGCGCAAAAGCCTCTATATTCTCCTCATTAACTTCTTTTCCTCTTATAAAGTTTTCCGCTGAAGGAACTCTCATAGGAATCGGACCGGCTACACCGTAAGCTATTCTTACATCCTCAAAGCTCTTTTTATCCTCTGAGAGTTTTACATTTACCGAACATCCTGTAGTAGCGATATCCATAGCCTCTCTCATGGCATACTTTATATAATGACCTTTATAACCTTCATAAGCCTTCTTCGGGATAATAATAGCTGTCTGTATCTCTCCCTCTTTTAAATCCACTGTACCGGCCTTTATATAGAATTCATTTATAGGTACTAATCTTCTGTAGCCTTCTCCGGCTATCTCAACCTGTGCATCCCATGCAAAAAGTGTAGATGCGGAGTCGGCTGATGTAACACCGTTACATGTATTTCCGCCGATAGTTCCTATATTTCTGATCTGCGGTCCACCTATCTGATCCACAGCTTCACCAAGTACATTGATGTATTTTTGTATAATAGGATTCTTTGTAATATGTGAGAAGCTTGTCAAAGATCCTATTCTTATATTTTCATCGGCATCAAGGCAGATTCCTCTAAGCTCATCAAGCATATAGATACTTACAAGCTCCTTACCCGCTCTCTTTCCTTCTCTTATCTGTACCAAAACATCACTTCCGCCGGCAATAACCTGTGAGCCCGGATGTTCTTTTAAAAGTCTGCAAGCATCATCTACGCTTGTCGCCTCGTATAAAGCTTTTATATCGTACATTTCTTCCTCCTACTTAAGTAAACCTGCTTTATCAAAATATTCATACAGTTTTTCCGGACGTAAAGGTAATTCATTAACACCTACACCTGTAGCATTCATAATAGCATTTCTTATAGCCGGTGCCACAGGACAAACCGGTGGCTCACCCAATGATTTTGTACCGAAAGGTGATGTAGGCTCAGGATTCTCAACAAATGCCGTCTCAAGATGCGGATGATCCATACATGTAGATAATTTATAATCGAGTAAGTTGTCATTGAGCACTTTTCCTGTCTTCTTATCTACAAGCTGTACCTCCGAGAGCGCATATCCTATACCCATACTCATACCGCCCTCAACCTGTGCCTTTGCAAGTGCAGGGTTGATAAGCTTACCGCAGTCATGTACATTTATAATCTTTGTGAGCTTTGCTTTACACATATCTATATCAACTTCAACTTCCGCAAAGCAGCATCCGAATGAATATGCATTTGACTTAATCTGTGCTGTAGACTCCGCTGTAATATGTCTGCTGTCGCTGAGAGAATAAAGTGCTTCCGTTGCCAAATCACTCAATGAAATAAGCTCTCTGTTGTCTGTAGTTCTTATTATCATAGAATTCTTGATATCTGTAATTGAAGGCGGCATATTTGTCAAAATATAAGCATAGTCAAGAATCTTCTGCTTCAAAAGTCCTGCAGTCTTTGCAATGGAGAAACCTCCTACATAAGTCTGTCTTGAAGCGTATGAACCTGTACCGAAAGGTGTAATATCGGTATCCTGGTTTGAAACAACATGTACTTCATCAGCTCTGATTCCAAGAACTTCTGCAGCCATCTGTGAGAATGCCGTATCAGCTCCCTGACCGATTTCTGTCTCACCGAGCTGTAATGTTACAGAACCGTCCTGATTGAGTACCATTCTTGATGATGATGACTCAAGTGATATAGGCCAAACTGCGGTATTGTACCAGAATGTTGCCATTCCTATACCGGTTCTTACTCTGCCTGTCTGTTTTGCAAGCTCTTTGACTCTGTTGTCATAGTCCATATAAGCTTTACCTTTTTCGATACATTGTCTGAATGTATCATAGTAGTTTTCATTCTTTGAAAAAGCGTCCTTATATCCCTGTGGCATAAGGTTCTTGAGTCTGAAGTCGATAGGTGGAATACCCATTATCTTCGCAACATCTTCCGTATGAGACTCTACCGCAAACATAGCCTGTGGAATTCCGTATCCTCTCATGGCTCCGGCTACGGGTCTGTTTGTAAATACAGTATATGCATCGCCTTCAACATTATCACATGGATAAAGCTGTGGGAAAGCACCGAGTCCCTTTGCTGCAATTGAATGTCCGTGTGAAGCATATGCACCCTGATTTGAGAATGCTTCTATCTTTCTTGCGGCATATGTACCGTCTTTTCTTACATGTGAAATTATATGGAACTTTATACCATGTCTCGTTCTGTTTGCAAAGAAAGTTTCCTCTCTGCTGCAATCAAGCTTTACAAGATGTCCTCCCACCTGTAATGAAAGGAATGCACAAAGCGGCTCATATAGTATATCCTGCTTATTTCCGAAGCCACCACCGATATAAGGCTTGATAACTCTTACATCTCCCCAAGGAATACCGAGAGCCTGACCTACAACTCTTCTTGCAATATGAGGAATCTGTGTAGAAGCAACTACGGTAATTCTTTTGCCTTCAGCATAAGCATAGCAGATAAAGTTTTCAATATGGCAATGCTGTACAGGTTCTGTAGTATACCATCTGTCAACTACCGTAAGACCCTCTTCTTTAATTGCCTCGGCATAATTGCCTCTGCTAAGACTTGTGTGCTTTAATATATTATTAGGGTAATCCTTATGAATCTGTGGTGCGCCGTCCTTCATGGCTTCCAAAACATCTGTAACCACAGGATACTCTTCATATTCCACTTTTATAGCTCTGAGCGCCTGATTTGCCGCCACTTCATTTTCAGCTATAACCGCAGCAACATCATCACCGTAAAATTTAACTTCATCAGTGAGAAGCAATCTGTCCGCAACGTCCTGATGACTTACATCTGTAGACCATGGGTGTCCTGCTGTAGGGAAGTAATTTCTATACTGTCCAAGGTCAAAACAGGTAACAATCTTAACAACTCCCTCAATCTTCTCAGCCTCACTTGTGTCAACGGAAAGAACTTTTTCCGTGAGCTATTGTGGAATGCACTATTTTTGCCACATATGCTCCTGCATCACATAAATCGTCGGTATATTTTTGTTCTACCTGTGACCTTGTCAAACGCATCCACTCTGGTGATACTTTTTTTCCAACCTCCATATTATTTCCTCTCTAAATTATTATTTTTTTATATTATTTAATTTATATACCTTTATCCTCTTGTAGCGATTGGCTGTGCGTCTTTGTAAGATGATAAAAATATAAAATTAAAAAGTAACTGTTTTTTGTCCGGATACATATTTTGCTCTCAATGAGCATTCATCCGACAGATATAGGAATCTTTCAAATCTCTTTCTTATATCATCAATATCCTTATTCAATTCCTCATCATTTATTACTAACATATCCGCTTCAAATCCTTCTTCAAAGGCTCCCACCTTTCCGAAGTAACTTCCGGGGATTCTTGTTGCTATGGCAAATGCCTCGGCAAGCTCCAAAGGTTTTGAATTTTTATCTATATATCTCCAATAAAGCTTTGAAAGCCCTATTGCTTCTACCGCCTGGTTAAATATATTCAGTGAGAATCCCGCCGCTATATCACTTCCAAGTCCCACCTTAATACCTTTATCAAGGAACTTCCTTATAGGTGCTATTCCCGACGACAGACATATATTTGACTGCGGACAATGAGCGACATACACATTTTTCTCCTTTAAAAGTTCAATCTCCTTTTCATCAGAGTATACACAATGTGCCATAACCGTGTCTACCTTACTTTTATTCAGATTACCTCTTTTATTGTAAGCATCCAGATATCCGTCCGAATCCGGACAAAGTTCTCTCACCCATTCCACTTCTTTCGGATTTTCCGATAGATGTGACTGTAAACCGTAAGTATCACCTCTAATCTTACCAAGTTCTTTCATAAGTTCATCACTGCAACTTGGAATAAATCTCGGAGTAATTATCGGCTTTATATTCTTATATCTGTCTTTACAGATATCAAGCCATTTAACTGTAGAATCTATAGATGACTTTGTAGTCTCAATAAGTTCATCTGTAGAATTCCTGTCCATATTTACCTTACCTACAAAACATTTCAATCCGCTCTCTTCAAGCATATCCATCAACAGTATTGTGGCATCCGTATGCAAGGTCGCAAATACTATCGCTCTTGTAGAATAGCTTTCAGTCAATGCATCAACAAATTTTTTATAAGCTTTTTTTGCATATTCAATATCCTTATATTTTGCTTCCTCCGGAAATGTATATGTATTCAGCCAATCCAAAAGTTCCATATCCATTCCAAGCCCTCTGAAAGCAAATTGCGGAGCATGAAGATGCATATCTATAAGTCCCGGTAATATCAAAGAATCTCCGTAGTCTTCTATCTCTTCATTCTTTAGAGAATCCGGGAAATTCATCTTTCCGAATATATTTTTGATATAATACCGTCTTCAACTACTACATAACTTTTTTCTCTTATCCTGATTGTACCTTCTTTTGTACAATCCACCAAATTCCCCTTAACTATCATATTCTCCCCTAATAAAAATATGAGGTGCTTTCCATTGTGCATGGAACACACCTCACTCCACCCACAATTTCTGTGGGCCTATAGTCAATTATTACGGTAATTGGTAGAGACGCTCAACCGATTATGAGCTTATATTAGGCCTCTAAATTCAATATTTTTTTATGTATTTCTTCTAAAAATAACACATTCAAATATAACTCAAGTATCAATTTATATATAAAGGATATCACCTAATTAATTTTTTTAGTCAAACTTTTTTTAGTGTTTTTTTATATGAATTATGCCCTATATTTATTTGAATTATCAATATATATATAAAGAAATTGTACTATTATATTTTTTTCAATGTATTTTTCTTAAGTACATAAGAATACGCTTCCTTTTGTATCAATATCCAAAAGTTCGTCCTCATTTTCTATATCCACGAATAAAACCTCACAAATATGCGCTTTTATAAGCTTTTTACCGCCTTCTTCTTCTCCAAGTAAGAGGAGTTCATCAAAGTATTCACTTGAAAATATACATGGATTTCCAAGCCTGTTTTTACATCTTACACTACTTATAGTTTTTATTCGATTTTTTTGAAATTCATCTATTATCTTTGATATCGTCTCGGACCTAAGAAAAGGCTGATCGCATACACCGAATAATACACTGCCTGAATTCTCAATATTTTTTAGTTTTTCTACCGCAAGCTTTATTGACCTTGATTTTCCAAGCTCAGGCTTGTCATTATATATGGTTATAAATCCGTTCTTTTTTTATAATAATCTAAAATCTCAGTGTCCTTACCGACTATTATCTTATTATCAAAGTCATATGCTTTTTTATATATATTTTCCATATATTGATAAAGCTTCACACCTTTGATATCTGCCAAGAGCTTGTCTCCGCCAAATCTTTTACCTTCTCCTGCAGCTAAAATCACCAGATCCATTAAGCTCTCCTGCCACTTATCATAGTAAGTATTGCCTCAAGTACACCTCCACCTATGGCGCTTGCCTTATCGGATACACTAAAACAATATTCTTTTTCGGCTCTCGGATCCACATCTCCGGATTTCATACCTTTCTTTACCTTTACACCGTCTTGTAAAAGTCCTCTTACAATACCGTCAATGTTTGCATATACCGGTGTTTCATCACAGTATGCCAGCAAATCTCCCGCCTTTACAAAATCTCCGATACTTACCCTTGCACTGAATATTCCGTCCGCAGTTGCCCTTATGATTCTTTCCACAGTGTATCCGCCTATATTTCCCGGCACTCCTGTATTTGGATAAGCACTTCCGCTCCATATTACTCTGCCTAGATTATGCCCTCTCTTAGTTTCAACTACAGCATGACAGTCAACTCCTGCTTCAAATCCCGGTCCGACACCTATTACAATACCGGCATCACTTATTTTGGTACCGATATTTGTCTTTGCAATAATTGCATCCACTATCACATCCGGCTTGTATTCCTTCATAATTTCACCGCTTGGATCCACTATTACAGGTATACATCCCGACTCAATCACACTATCAATCATTGAAATATTTTCACAGAGCTTGCCTGTTATACCTTCAACACTTGTCTCATCTGTATAAACTGCAGGTGAGAAATGCAACTGTTCTTCTTACTGTAGTAGGTACGGCAATATCCGACATCACTATATCAAATCCCGATCTGTACAATCTTAAAGCAATTCCTGTTGCCAAATCTCCGGCACCTCTTATCCAAACTTTTTTATTCATCATAAATCTTCTCTCTCAGCTAAAAAATCAAACTCACAAAACTCTCTGTTATTATTATATGAAGTTATTGAAACCTTGAAAATTTTTTTAAAACCGTTTTTCTTCACAGAAAAATCTTTATATTTTTTTCTGTCTCTAAAGCCTTTCTCATATCTTCTTCAGTGTCGGCCTTATTTATAATAAATAAAGTTTTTTTCTGTTATTTATATCTTTAAATTCCGCCCTCTTATCTGTCAAGATCCTTGCGGCATCTTTTGTACCGAGAACATGATTCTCGTCCCATCCGAAAAGATTGGCAGCCCTTTCATACCTGAAACATTTTTCACTTATCTTTTTTCCGACAGCGTCAATACCCATACATACTATACAAATATCGGTATTTTTCAGGTATTACCGGCTCCCCTTCTCTTGGGATTTTTTTATCGGTAAGCGCTTTTGCTCCGTCAGCCTCAACCAATACTATATCGGCATATTTATTGAGCTCCCTCACCTCTATTATATCAAGAGATGATAATTTTTCACCTGCATCTTTTCCTATAACTACAGGTTCTTCTTTAAAATCAATTTTTTCAAGCTCTTTTGCGGAATCAATCAGAGTATATACATCCGGCTTTACTATATGAGTTGTTGTGGTGATAACTACTTTTTTGCCTTTTTTGGCAAAATATCTCCCTATATAAAACATGGTGGTGGTTTTTCCACCACCACCAACTAATGAAATTATCATTTATTGCATACCTACCAATTTCTTTACATCCATATCCTTCGGCAATACGAAGTTTAACAACATTGAAAGTACGAATACTCCCGCTACGGAGTTACCTGCAAAAATATCTCCTATAACCTTTGGGAAATAATCAAATATACCCGGTGTCTGAGTAAAACCTATCCCTATACTTATAGCCAATGCTACAATTACAGTATTTCTTTGGTTAAATCCGCATTTTCCGATCATGTTCATACCGCTTACTACGATAGTACCGAACATCATTATCGTACATCCGCCAAGTACAGGTTGCGGCAATGTTGAGAAATGCTCCTATAGGTGGGAACAAACCTGCAAGAATAAGTGTAAGTGCACCGAACATGATAGTAAATCTGTTTACCACCTTTGTCATTGCTATAAGCCCTACATTCTGTGAGAATGATGTTATAGGAGTACAACCGAACAATCCCGATACGGCACTCAAGAATCCGTCACATGCAAGCGATCCCGATACTTCCTTCTCTGTAATATCTCTGTCAAGTCCTCCTGCAACTACTGCAGTTGTATCACCGATAGTTTCTGCCGCGGATACAAGGAAAACCACCACTATAGATAAAATTGCACTTATATTGAATATAGGCTTATATGGTAATATTCTCGGTAATGCTATGAAGCCTACTTCATTTATTGTTTCCGCAAAATGTGAAAAATCTACGATTCCAAATATAAAAGAAGCTATATATCCGACTATAAGTCCGAACATTACATTAAGCTGCTTCCAAAATCCCTTTGCAAGTGAACTGAATATTATACATGATATAAGTGTTATAAGTCCTACAAGCATATATTTCGGAGCACCGAAATCATCAACATATCCGCCTCCGAAACTTTTTGCTCCTACTCCAAGCAATGAAAATCCGATTGTAGTAACAACACTTGCCGAAACTATAGGTGAGATTATCTTCTTCCAATATTTGTAGGTCAAACCCAGAGTACCCTCTACACATCCTCCGACTATTACCGCACCTATCATCGTCTGGTAATTAAAGTTCGAGGCAATGTAGGTCAAAGTTGCAACAAATGTAAAGCTTACACCCATTACTACCGGCAGTCTTGCACCTATTCTCCATACTGGATACAGCTGAATCAATGTACCCAGACCTGCTATAAACATAGCACTTTGTAAAAGTCTTGCAAGGTCAACTCCGCTGATACCGGGTACATCGCTTCCAAGCAACTTTGCAACGCCGCATACCATAGCTATCGGAGCCAGGTTTGAAACGAACATGGCCATAACATGTTGCAGTCCGAAAGGTATAGCTTTTGCCACAGGAACTCTTCCGTCCAATTTGTAAATATTTTCAATACTTACATTTGAACTACTTTGTCTTTTCACTCATTTTAATCCTCCTTAAAAAAGACATTTATTTTTACATCTCTTAGAGATGAAATGTACTAAGGATCAATATTTAAATTTCTTATTGTTAAAAAGATATCAATAGAAGGAATTTAAATACGCATCAGATATTCTCTGATGCGTCAAATATCTACATATTAACTGTTTAATTGTAAACTTTCCTTTGGTATATTTAATAAAAAAATATCGTTATAGCTTTTTATTTTTTTTATACTATCATTTTTTTCTTGCAAAAATCAATCTAAATATTATTTTTTTATGAGCAAATCATACTATTTTTTTCAGACTAAACATGTTAATAATTTACATATTTGTTTAACACTGTTTATTATATAGTTTTAATGCCAAACCTTACTTGCCTTATCATACAGAGGATTTTCTTTCTTAATCAAATTATCTATCAAATCCGCCGACTCAAAAGGAACACACCATGCCAAACCGCAACCTGAGGAAAGTTCTTTCGGAACGGGTATCAGCCTTCCCGGTACATTTTTCTTTTGTACACAGACTTTCAAATGCCATTGCGGCTGTGGTGGTTTGAAATGTCACTATATATTTCCAACTTTTTTTCTCTCATTATTCTTCCACTATTTCTTTTATCGCTTTTATAACAGCATCTATTTCTTCCTCAGTATTAAAATATGAGAACGAAAATCTTGCTATTCCCTCGTCCACTGTTCCAAATGCCTTATGCATCAAGGGCGCACAGTGAGCACCTGCCCTTATCGCTATATCATAGTCTTCACCAAGATAATCAGCCAGGTCTCCCGAATGGATTCCGTCTATGTTTAACGGTAAAATACTCCCATGCCTTATAAACTCCGGTTCTTTTTCAAATTCAGAACAGTCAGTGTAGAACTTTATTCCCTTTATATCCTTTATACCCTTATAAAGCCTTTTTAACAGATACATCTCTTTTTTATGTATATTTGTTATTCCGACTTCATTTATAAAATCAATTCCGGCACCAAGTCCCGCAATCCCCATAACATTTAATGTACCTGCTTCAAGCCTTGTAGGATACTCATCAGGCTGCTCCTTATTAAAGGATTGAACACCGCTTCCCCCTACCTTAAAGGTATCTATCAAAATATCGGAATTTATAACTATACCGCCTGTACCTCCCGGTCCGAACAGTCCCTTATGACCTGTAAAGCAGAGGATATCTATACCCGTTTTATTCATATCTATCTTGATATTTCCGGCACTTTGAGATACATCCACTATAAAATACAGATTATTCTTTTTTGCTATTTTCCCCGATATACTCTATATCCGCTATTTCACCGGACACATTTGATACATGGTTTACAATTATAGCCTTTGTATTTTCTTTTATATGCTTTTCAAATTCATCATATTTTAATTTTCCGCTTTCATCTGTTCCAATAAAATCAATGCCTATATTCCCGGTTTTTTCAAGCTTATAGAGCGGTCTGAGCACGCTGTTATGCTCCGTTACCGTACTTATTACATGATCTCCACTGCCGAAAAGTCCGAACAATACGATATTTAAACTCTCTGTAGCATTGGATGTAAAAATCACTTTTGAAGGGTCGCCGCTTCCGAAAAATCTTGAAATTTTTTCTCTTGTTTCATAGACCATTCTACCCGAATCAAGTGCGGCCCTGTATGCGCCTCTTCCGCTGTTTCCATAGGATGTAAGCGCATGGTTTATAGCTTCTATTACATTTATCGGTTTTTTGAATGTAGTGGCGGCATTATCTAAATAAATCATTATGGTCTGATTACAAGATCAGCTTCCATGAGATAACTTACAATATCATACATATTTGTCACCTCACCTACTAAAAGCTTCTCAGTAAGTCCGTAATTGTTAAGACATGCACCACATGAATAGATTTTTGCACCTGCATTCTCCAAAACCTTCAAATCTTCAATACTTGCAGAACCCTCTGTAGTAATTCTTACACCTGTATTGTAGAACAGGATTTTTGCAGGCGGTATATCCTGTGAGCTGAGAGCATAGATAAAGCCCTTTAAAAGAGTCTTACTGAACTCTTCATCACCGTCACCCATCTTATCGGAATCTATTACCACAATTGTTTCTTTTAATTTTATTTCATCAGAGTTTACTGCTGTCTTTGTAACAGGCTTAGCCTCGTAAGCTTCTCCACCGTTTACATTGATTGTAACGATATACTCAGTATTTGACTTTTTCTCAAAAGATGCCTCATACTCTTTTTGCTTTGCCATCTTTAAAAGGTTTTGTACCGCAATCTCATTGTCAACACTTACCTCTACCACTCCGCTTCCGCCGAGTTCTCTTATCGCATTCTTTGTCTTAACCACCGGTATCGGACATGCATCACCTATCGCATTTACTTTAATCATATTTTCCTCCTATTTATAAGCTACTTTTATAGCTGTATTTTCTTTTTCTTTTATTTCTCCTACTATTGCAGCAGGCATACCTGCCTTTTTTAATTCATTTAAAAGTGCATCCGCCTCCTCTTCTCCAACAGCAAGCAAAAGTCCGCCTGAAGTTTGAGGATCAAACAGTATCTCTTCCATAGCAAAAGGAACATCCTCAAAAATCACATTTTCACCGACATGATTTCTGTTTCTCTGTCCTCCGGCAGTGATGAGGAATTCATCCGCCAAAGCTTTTGCGGCTTCAAATACCGGAATCTGTTTTGCATAAATTTCACAGGACTTATCATCACCCATCATTTCCATAAGATGCCCCAAAAATCCGAAACCTGTTATATCGGTGCATGCATGAATATCATACTTTTTTGATATTTCACAGGCATATTTATTTAATGTCCTCATAGAATCAACAGCTTCATTTAAGGTATTCTCATCCGCTTCACCTATTCTTGCTGCAGTACATATGATTCCTACTCCAAGTCTTTTGGTAAGTATCAGTCTGTCTCCCGGTTTTCCGGTATTATTTGAATAAATCTTCTTAGGATTTACTATCCCTGTAACACTGAGACCGTATTTTACATCAGTATCATCTATCGAATGTCCGCCTGCAAGTACACCGCCTGCTTCTTTTACCTTTTCAAGTCCGCCTCGCATTATCTCTCCAAGGATATTTAAATCACTGCTTTGCGGAAAACATACTATATTGAGTGCTGTCTTTACCTCACCGCCCATGGCATATATATCACTTAAAGCATTTGCTGCCGCTATCTGACCGAAAGTGTAAGGATCTTCCACCATAGGCGGAAAAAAATCAAGTGTTTGAACAAATGCAATGTCATCAGTAAGCTTATAAACCGCCGCATCATCCTTTGCATCAAAACCCACCATTAAATTTTTGTCAAAATTTTGCTTTGGCAATCTCTCGAGTATATGGCTGAGTATTCCCGCTCCCAGTTTTGCGGTACAACCTCCGCCTTTACAGTAAAGTTTTTCCATATTGCCTCCTAATATATAACTTATCTATATCGTCAATATATAAACTAATGACTATTATAACCCCTTTATATTGATTTTCGCAATCAAATCAGGCAAAGATTTTATATAATGTAACATTCGTTAACAAATGAAAGATTTATGTAATATTTAAATCAATTGAACAAAATTTATTTATATGTTATAATTTTAAACCATAGTGACTTTAGTTTACTAATGTATTCTTTTTTAGGAGGAAATATGCATTTAAAAAGAATTTCAGCTGTATTTGCGTCAGCATTGATGATTTCTTCAGTATTATCATCTAACGTATTTGCAGCAACAATAAGAAGAAATGTCACAGCCGGCTCGGTAGCTGTAGAAACATCAGCACAGACCGAAACAGCTGAAAGTACAGAGGCTGCAACTACTGCAGCTAAAGGTGAGGTGGTATCTACAAACGATTATATACCTTCCACCATCAACAATGTAAATATGCCTGAAAACCTTGACCTTGACAGCGTAGTTGCCAATGCAGGTCTTGGTAATGTAGGCAACGGAAATACAAATCCCGAGCCTGTACTTGGTGAAACTCAGATGGTTCACTTCGGACTTTGGAATACTGCAGATCAGGAGATCTCAGGTGCCGAGACAAATACAAGTGCTTATGCTTATGCAAAAGACGGTTTTAACAAGCTTTATCTCAATCATTCAGGTATAGGTAGATATTACTACAGAACCTACAATATGAGCTCAGGTTGGTCAACATGGATGAACTCTAAGGAGACTGCACCTATTACAGATCCTGCAAACAAGGTTCAGGCTGTTCAAATAAGAGTAAAAGGATATACAGGTGTAAGAAGCGACCTCTATTACAAGGCCGTTTTAAATGACGGAACCGTACTTGACTGGGCTAAGAACGGTCAGACTCTCGGTACTATCGGTACAGACAGATATATCGTAGCTCTTAAGCTTACACTCTGGGACAAGCAGACAGCATTCACAGAGCCTACAAAGGTACTTATGGAAGCTCCTGTTTATGAAGGAACTTATGTAGATGCCAACGGTCAGGTTCAGTATTCATCAAAAGATGCCTATACCGGATGGGGATTTTATAATAATGACCAGTACTATTTTAAAGACGGTGCAACTCAAAAGGGATGGCAGTATATAGACGGATATAAGTATTATCTTGATGAGAATACAGGTGCCGTTGTAAGAGATCTTGAGCCTGTTATGGGATTACAGGATTCTTATGAGATTAAGTACAATAAAGCAACAATGACCATGTATATCATGGCTAAAGACGGTGCAAACGGATATATAATTCCTTACAAGACTTTCATGTCAACTGACGGACCTGCTACACCTATAGGTACATTCAAGACATATGTTAAGTACAGATGGAAAATAATGCATGACAATATCTATTGTCAGTTCCTTTCAAGATTTAAGGACGGATATATCATTCACTCACTTATCTACTATGATAAGGCGGATTCAAACAGACTTGACGCATCTACATACAATTATATTGATGATGCAAGATCTGACGGATGTTTAAGACTCCGTGCAGGTGATGCGGCTTGGGTATATTACAACACCAAGATGAACACACCTGTTACAGTTTACAACGATCCTACAAATAAGGGTCCTGTTGAGAAGGATGCTATAGAGCAGCCAATTCCTGCAAACCAGACATACGATCCTACAGATCCTATAATGCAGGGAAGATAATTTAATATATTAATCAGTACCACCGGCTAAGCCGGTGGTTTGTTGTTTCGCCCCTATAAGGGCTCTTTACCTGCGCTAGAGTCTAAAGGCTCATCGAAAGTTCGCCAACCGCACGTCATTTACTTACTTAGCTCCTTAGGCTTATTTTTTTCTTATTGTCTTTTTATTACCGGCTCACCCGTAAACGGGTCTATATATTCTTTCATACTCATCTGATCATACACCATATCTTCATTTAGCTGGTTCCTTATATACTCTTCTATCTTTTTTGCATTTTTTTCTACTGTATCTACGCAATATCCCCCACAGCAAAAATGCCTATTTCCATACTTATATTTTAAGTTTGCGTGTCTTTCAAATATCATTAATGTACTTTTTCCTGTATTTTGGCGCAAATACTATATGATACTTACAATTCCATGATGTATGTGATAAACTACTATTATCCATTTGGATACCCCCTTTGATATATTTATTGGTTGGCGAACCTTTAATATTATATCAAATTTGGGTGTTTTTTACATAACGCTAAAGCTTTTTCAACCACCCGCATAACAGGTGGTTTATTTGTTCTCTTGCGAGAACAGGGCCTTGCCCTAACAAAAAGTAGGGAACAAACTACAAATCCGGTCTGCTCCCTACTTAATTAGTTACTATTTAAGCATCTCTCTTAGCTTTTTAAAATCTTATTTCTAAAACTGAAAATCTTCTTAGAAGATACCTGTTGCTCTTTGCTAAATCACGAATGGTCATTTTTTGAAATACAAAGAATCTATCACCTTTAGCTCTTCATCATTTAGCTTTCGCAGTGCCTGATATAGATCCTTGATTCTCATTTTTAGTTTCAATGATTTTTTCGATATCCACATCTTCATCTACAACGGAATTCAAATCAATCTTGTAATCCTCATACCCGTAAAACCTTATGTTCTTTATCTGATTTATTTAAATAAGCCTCATGATTGACTTGTTTCTTATATGCTTTATATATTTCATCGGATACATATATCTTTTCACCTTTTACATAGATATATTTTTTCTATCATCTGTCATTTGTGAAATCCTCCTCCTTTTTTTATCCAAAATTTCAAATCCGATTTTTTTGAACAAAAAGGAGGACTCCTGCATTTTGGCATGCGAAATCCTCCAATGAATAATATATATTCTATTTTTCAGTTTAGGATAGTTCTATAAAGCTCCACAATTACATTCATAAAATTTAATAGTTACATGACTGAAAATTATAACCGCTTAATACTCTATTGCCTCTACTCTTTGCTTCTTCAAAAACGCTTTTATATTATCTGTCTTTTCTACCAAAAAGCAGCATATCCATTAAATAATAGAGCATATAAAAATTTTTGCAAAAATATCACTTATTAAAATATTTATCCATTAATTCAAGCCATTCTTCCCTTCCAGGGCTGTAATAAACGGCATCTCCCAAAATAGACACTTCTCCGGTAAATAATTCAGGATAATACGGTGGAATCTGCAACTCTATTTCACTTCCATCTTTTTTGTAAGAATCAACAAATCCTCATAAGATGTTGCCCCTAAATAATATACCTCGAATTTTTTTAAAACCTTTACTATTTCATTAACAGTATCGGCATCTTCTATGTTTTAGAATTTACTCTGCCATTTTTTTCCGGATTTTTTTCGAATCAGTTTTATGGAAGAAATATCTGTAATTTCATTTAAAGAACGAACCTCGTAAAAATCTTCAACCATTTCTATGCTTAATTATTCTTTAGTCTGCGTGGAAACAATATTAAATTCAGTAAAAACTAAATAATATGGTCAGTAAAATCACTGCTATTATTATTTCTCCACTTAAAAAGTCTTCCCTAAAACTCTAAAATTATGCATGGAAGTAATAATACTAAACAAATTTATTCCGTTTACAGGTGATATTTCCATATATCTTTTCACAATTTTAAATGCATCCGGAAGATAAGCCATTGAAAAATTAGCAGATACCACAAGTAAACTTAATAAAAATTGTCAAATACATCTCTTTCATGATATTGCCAATAAAAAAAGTTATAAAACTCATGCTCAAAATAGAACCTATGGAGACAATCATATACCAAAAACATGTCTTTGATTGTCCATGCATAAATCACAGTAAAAATCTGGCAATAATTGAATCTGCATATTCCAGCCTTCATTATAGAAAGGAAGAATTGTCAAAGAAATTATAATCAAATTACATATTAAAAATAAAACTATAAAAGCATACAGACACTGCCAGCATCTTATCCCGAGCCATTTTTCGTAGTATTTTAGGATTTAGCGTACCCTAACACAAGATCCATATGAGTTACTTTTTTCATAAGAAACAATTGGCTGGAACAAAATATAGCTCCTAACAGCAATATACAGCAAAAACAAATGATGATTTAAAAATTACCCAATGTTCATAAAAATTCAAGATAAAATGGAACTGCAAAAATTATCCAAAGCAACTCTTACTTGCTGTATTTCATCATCATCATAAAGCTTTTATATTTAAAGTCAATTTTTCATATATCTTCTCCTTCCATCTGGAATAAAAAGGTATATTATTTACTCTCTTTATATCTAAGCTGTTATCTTTATATGATGAATAGGCTTCATTTATAATTCTATAGTACTCGATTCATCTAATGTAATATCAGGTATATTAGTGATTCTATATCTTGTAATTTCATCTTTTATATTTTTCTTCGAGTTTACAAATCCGCCAATTTTTTGAAAAATATTCTTTTCTAGCATTTAATCCAACATAGCCTTTATATACTTCCGCCTTATTGTCAATCATTTGTACCGTTTCATAATCAAAAATAAAATAAAGAGGAAGTAAAATAGCTACTGCAAAAGACAAAAAAATATTATCCACCTGACACCTTTGATGCCTAATAGTTTTTCCAATTCATATACCATATATACCTCCTTCTCAAAAACACAGCATCATCTATATTACTAATAAAAATCAATAAAACACATTATGTTGCCCTGCAAATCATTTTAAAAGCCACACAAAACACATACTATTCTCTAGATAAAAACTTAAAGAATAAATCAGGAATAACCTTTATAAGTAGTATTATTATTATCATACTGACTATTACAAACATATTTGTAACAGATAAATTTAAAAACCAAATCTGAATTGTTCTAAACTATTCAGTATCAAAATAACATTGCTCATGTTGACTGGAAATAATTTTTAATACTTTAATAATCCCGTGTGGCAGCGGAAATCTAAGCAGAACCAATGGTAAAAATGCTGTAATAATTGATATGACAAGAGTGCTAAATCTATTTCTAAGCAATAAGTTCAAAAAAATGCAGCTCCGTAAATAATTACTATGATCCCTAAAATAGTTGTTATAAACCATATTATTGTTGCCTCTAAAAATTAAGGTTATATATTGATGTAAAATATATAATTTGAATACTGCTGTCCCAGCCCTTGAATACCCATACCAACGAATATAATCAATGCCATCAATACAACTGAAAGAAGATAAACCTGCATAACCATTGTCAATAATGCCAACAGCTTATTAACAGCCATCTTACTTATATCACGAATCTTACCTGTGACTAAGATCAAATCCATATTACATCTTTTTCAAAAAGAAAATAATTCAGAAGCCATAAATAAGCCTAGAATTATAACCATAATATTCACAATGTCGACTGACTTCCAAAAGTTAACCCAATGTCTTGAAAAGCCATATCTGAATGGAATTGCAGTTTTTTCAGCTTCACTGATGATGCCATCTATTTCCCATTGACTATATCGGCTTTCCGAAGTAATCAGCTGATTTTTTATGGCATATACTCTCTGTCTGTAAAAATCATCTGCTGATTCTACATCATATAATGATTTAAATCCTCCTTCGCCCTCAAAAAAATATAAGCCTTTGATAGTAAGTTTACGATTCCAGGATATTTAAAGTTTGTATTGTTCTCTGCTTCATCAACATTACTAAAAGTTTTATAATAGCTTAATACTTGGTTCAATTTTTCAGTCGTCATTTCTCCGTCAATTGATTCAAATCTTAATTCTATAGATTCCCTTGCTTTCAGTCCTCTTAAATAGGATGTGGAGTCAGGCTTATCTAATATTGTAATACTGTTTAACGATGTAAAGCTCATAGCTACTGACATGATCACAATCAAGCAGCTGAATATCTTTACATATAAAGGGTGATTATTTTCTTATATTCTTCCTTTATTCCCATATTGCCATTGTATGATAATTAGGAAGGTAATTATCACATATTCCTTTCTTTTAATATTGTGGTTATAATACATTCAGATACTGTGGACTTTTGATTTTGTCTTGTAGCTTTGACTACTTAACAGGAGTGTATTGCCGCTACCTTTATCTGAATTGTTTATATGCTGGATGTACCGTAGCTTTTGTTCTAATGAGTACTTATTTCAATCAAGTCTACGATGATAACCGTTTGAGGATGTCGCAGTATCAGATCTTACGAAAGGGAGGATTACCTCATGATTTACGTAGGCATTGATATTGCCAAACTTAACCATTTTGTCTCTGCTATTTCTTCGGAAGGTGAAATACTCATTGAGCCGTTTAAATTCACAAACGATGCTGATGGCTTCCATATGCTGGCTTCCAAACTCGATTCATTTGATAAGGCCAGCACCATCATTGGTCTTGAGTCAACAGCACACTACGGTAGCAACCTCGTACTATACCTTGTTGCCGAGCTTTACAAAGTGTATATATTAAACCCTATTAAGACGTCTCAATTGCACAAAAACAACATTCGCAAAACAAAGACGGATAAAGTCGACACTTATGTTATTGCTAAAACTCTTATGATGCAGAATGACCTCAGATTCGTCAGTTTCTATGATCTTGATATGATGGATCTTAAGGCTTTGGGGCGGTTTCGTCAGAAAACTATAAAGCAACGAACCCTGTTTGAAAATCCAGCTGACAACCCTATGTTGATCAGGGTTTTTTTCCGGAAATTCAATACTTTTTTTAATCCGGTCTGCATCAGAATTCTGTCTATGTTCTTTTAAAAGAAGCACCTTCTCCAAATGAGATTGCTTTCATGCATATGACTCATCTGGCAAATCTGCTCAAAGTGAACTCGCACGGACACTTTACCAAAGAACAGGTCAAAGAATTAAGAGTTCTCGCACAGAAGTCTGTCGGTGCTAACGACAGTGCTATATCTATTCAAATAAATCAGACAATTCAACAAATCGAGTTACTGGATAGCCCATTAGATAAGATTGAAGCTGAGATGACAAATATCATGAATTTTAACGATTCTGTCATCATGACCATTCCCGGTATCGGTTATATCAATGGTGAAATGATCCTTGGTGAAATAGGTGATATTCACCGTTTCTTCAATCCAAATAAGCTGCTTGCTTTTGTAGGTCTGGATCCTTCTGTTTATCAGTCCGGTAACTTTCAGGCTAAAAACAACAAGGATGTCCAAACGTGGCTCTCGTGTTTTACGATACGCTCTTGTAAATGCAGTTTGGAATGTTGCCAGAAACAACACAACCTTCAAGGCTTATTATGATTCCAAGAGGGCTGAAGGCCGATCTCACTACAATGCACTTGGGCACTGTGTCAGTAAACTTGTCAGGGTCATCTGGAAGATGCTCACTGACAAAGTAGAATTTAACCTCGAATAAGAGGTCTGTATGCTAATATCGATAGATTTTTGAAAAAGCACCCTAAGGGAGCTCTATTAAAGTTACCTTTTTACCACCGATATAAAAAGAAATTTTTGCTAATTTATGGTTGACTTTTCATAGCTGGTCTCCATTAAAAATAATATAAATATGCATCATTAAGTGTGGGTTTAACTAAACGAGCTTCTTTTTGAAATCTTTTTCTGTTTATCACTCTAGCTACAGTAACTCCTCTATCCTCATGTATCATAGATACCAGCTCATTTTTTAATACTGTACTCCGTATCCCTGTCATGTATTGGAACTTCCCAAACACTTCCTTCACAATCATTGATTAATTCACTCTCATTGCCACTAGCAATAATATATCCACTTTTAATTATAAATATCTTATTCGCTAGATTCTCTAAGTCACTAACAATATGTGTTGATATAATAATAATCTGAGTCTTGCTAATATTAGACAAATAATTTTTTTAGCCTAATCCTCTCAATCGGATCTAATCCTGTTGTAGGCTCATCTAAAAGTATAATTTTAGGATTCAGTAAAAAGCCTGAGCCAGTCCTACTCTTCTTAACTGTCCACCTGAAAGTGATTTCAGCTTTTTTTATTTTTGAAGTTCCTTAAGTCCAAAAACCTCCATATTGTTCAAAACATCTTCCTCTATGCCAGCTCTATTAAATCCAGATTTTATTCGTCCCATATACATCAAAAAAATTCATAGACAGTCATCAAAGGATACCCCACAAAAACTTGTGGTAATATTCCAAGCAATACCTCTTTTGCTCTTTTTCTACTAGCCGGGTAGTATATTTCCCTTTATATTTCGTTGCATACCCACTAATTACTTTAAATAAAGTTGTTTTTTTCCAGCTCCATTTGCTCCTAATAGTCCATAAATTCCAGGAGCTAAGTCCATGTCTATTCCATTCAAAAACTTTTTATTCCCTATATTGCATTTCTACATTATTTAATGTAAGATTCATTACATTCTCCTTATATTTCAAAGTTTATACCCTATGCCATTTAAAGATACAGTATGCTGACTTGACCTTCCAAATACTTGATGGAACAAAAGAAAAGTTACAGGCATACACGCTCTGTGTAAATGTTAGGCTGTTAGCTGCAACATTACATTTATAGTTAATATCTGTTATGAGCTTTAAATCCTAATGAAGCAGAATATTCCAAAATAAAAATTAAAACCGATTTATCTATTGTTTTAAATAATGAACTTAATTCATCATCGATGAATATCATCAATAGTCCATTATCTCTACAATTCTCTGTATAAAATTTTTATCTTCTCCATTTTCTTTTTCAATTTGTTTTTACTATAGCCCCATCTTTCATTAATAACACTTTTTTTACTATAACTTGCTATTGTCGGATCATGTGTTACCATTAAAATAGTACGATTTTTCTTCTAAGTTTAATCTTTCAAAATATTTTATTACTATTTCAGAATTAATGCTATCTAAATTCCCGGTAGGTTCATCTGCTAATATTATCTTAGGTTCGTTTATAATTGCTCTACATATTGCAGTTCTTTTGTTTTTTTCACCACCTGATACTTCTGTTGGATATTTGTCTAAAATTTTTCTCAATCTCAAACCTTTTTGCATTTTCTAATATTAATGATTCAATCTCTATATGGCTTATTACTTATGTATAAAGGTAATAGAATATTCTCTTTTAGAGTCAGACTATCTACCAGATAAAAATTCTTGAAACACAAATCCAACTATTTTTTTGTCTAACATCCGATAATTTTTTTCATCAGAACAACTACTTAAATTAATATCTCCAACAATTGCTCTTCCGGTAGTTGCCTCTTCAATCCCTCCAAGTATTTTTTAATAAAGTAGTTTTTTTCCGCAACCTGATTTTTCCCATAATGCTAATAAAGTCCCCTGATATATCTCTAAACTGACACCATTTAAGACTTGATTTTAAATTAACAGATATTTTTCCCCTTTTCTTCTTATCTCTTATTATATATTTTGGTTAAATCAACAGCCTTTATAACTTCATTCATATATCCCACCTATCCTAATCGCCTTAAAATATAAGAAATAAATTGTTTTTTAAGTATTTTTATAGTAAATATATTCCAATGTTAAATATCCAACTATAAATATTGCAAAAAAGTGTAAATCTGACTTCTCTGCTCTACCCTATTGACACCGGATAGTATATAAAGATACATCATGGATAATATACATGCTAATATCACAGGAATCAGAAAAGGCAATTGAAGTTCTCTTGTGGCAGTATTAGCAATAGTCTTCTTGTTCATGCCCATAATATAATACGCCTTGTATTTTTTTCCGACAAATAATCTATCTGACTAAATGTATTTATATAGATTGCACTATTCTTAAAGATAGTGATTACAATGGCTACCAATACAAAGACAATAAGCATACAAAGTATTACATTTCTATTTATTTCTACATATTTATCCTTTTTCATATATTCTTACTTTCATTTCATCTTTTTTTGTTCGTAATCATTCAGTACTTGTTTAATACGATTTTTGATCTCCATGCTCTTTTTGCATTTACAAATATAATATGTTTATTCTGTCCATGTCTGCTGATATCCTCATAGTCTCTGTGATTCATCAAAAACATATATTCATTTCCATAATTTTTCAAATACTCCAAATATATTTTTCCCAATATCTGCTTTTTAATACTATAGTCAAATTGTTGTCCGTTTATAGTGTAAATCGATATAAAACTGTCTCCATTTAACGCCTCAAAATCTTCCTCCAATTTCAATTCAATCCCTATTATCTCTCCACTCTTTAGAGTCCAATTTTTATTGCGAAAGGTATTATAGCGTTCAATATCTACACATCTTATATTACCTATATTTTTGGTTATTTTTATTTCCGAAACCTCCAGTGTAGATATATCCATAGGAATTTTTGAATTTTTTTCAGGCTTTCAATCAAAGGTATTTGGCACAGAATAGCTCTCTATAACAGAAGTCATTCGGGTACATCATTTGATAGTTTTTCTACTGTATTTGCATATATGTTATTATAAATATTTGCTCCTATGAAAAATGAGTAGGATCATTCCACTTAATAATGAAAAAAATATATGATTTTTACTAAATTTATTGAACTGAAAGACAAAATTATTTATAAATAAAAATTTTTATAATATAACTTTGTTTCTCCTCTTAATAATTGTAGTATAGGAAATGCCATAGATACAAAAATAAAATATAGCCCTATAGAAATTAACAATATGGAAGAAAAATGTTCGTAAAATTATATCTCCTTGTTGAATTAAAAATAACATACAAAGAAAGTATAGACAAAAATAATTCCAAATACAAATCTATACCAGCCTTTTTTAGCTAATGTATCTGCTCTTTGTTCCTCTATAAGCAAATCATTTAATTTCATTTTTCTTATCTTAATATAAATACAAAGAGCAGATATAAAATATAAAAAGCAAAATATATCATATAAGTGAAAATATAGCTTTTTATTGGATATATAACCATCGGAAATTCATATAAAAACACTTTTCTAAAAAGTATATACTTCCATGGTAAAAAGACGCCCCAATCATGCTCCCCAAAAATCATGGATACAATATATGTGGCAAGAAGTTCAATTATTATACATTTGAATAAATTTGATTTTTTTCTGTCCTAAAAATAATAAAAAAATAGCATAATCTCTGCTTTTCTTTTTGTGTAGTTTAAAAATGTATAAATAATAAAGCATAACGAAATAAGCATGAACACATAAGAAATCCATTTGAGTGTGCTAATCTCACTGTTCATAATTTTTAATATTTTCTATTTTTTTACAACTTCTCTCATAGCATTCAAAATAACTTGATATAATGATATATCCTGCTACTGCTATCACCGAACTTACCAAATAGAATATATAATCTTTATACTTTGATTTCATATTTTTTTAATATTAATGTGTATAGCATAATTCCTCTTCTTCTGCAAAAACTTATTATATTATATAAAATATGATTCTATAGTCCACTACAAGAGCCCGAACATGCCTTAGAACAGGCTATACATACTGCAGACATAATATCATTACTCAACATACCTTTTCCATTAAACATAATGCTTCCACCACTCGGTCTACTTAGAGTACAAATCATATTCATTAATGTTGTTTTGCCTGCACCATTAACTCCTAATAGTCCATACACGCCATTTTTTTCAAAAATAAGGCTCTGATTGCTAATCGCCTCATAATTCCCCATACTTTTTAGTTATATTTGTTAAAATTAGCTCCATCTTAATCTCCTCCTAGTATTTAAGTCTTTGATTTCCGTAAAATAAAGAAATCAATTAAATACATAAAAAACCACCTTCGATTCGAAGATGGTTTAATAAATCATCATATTCACTCAGTAACCATATTTCGATCTATTCGTTATACTGTTTTCAGGCTAATAACAGTATATCTTTGTATAAATCAAAAGTATTGGTACTAATGTGCAAAGTTTAAAAGATATTTTTGATGTAGCCAAGCAGAGTTGCTTTTCTAAGCATTTCCTGATAATTTTTCACATCAAGCTTATCGTAAATTATATTCAAATGATTCGCTAAAGTTCTTAGTGAAATAAATAATTCTGAAGCAACTTCATTCCTTGTAAAACCTTGGGCATATAAGTTTATAATCTCTAATTCCTTGTCAGTTAAATCAGTTAACTTATCTTCACTTATTTTTAAAATGTCTTTTGCCTTTTATTATTTCTTTTATAATGTTGTATAACTTATCTGTTTCAATATCCTTATTAAGAAATCCAACCGCTCCGCTCTTTTTAGCCTCCTTTTCAAATGCATAATAATCATATCCGGTCAAAATTATAATTTTACAATCGGGTTTTTCCTTCAAAATATTTCTGCACAATTCAAGACCATCTATATCCAGTATTTTTATATTGATGTCTATTAAGAGCAAATCAAAACTATTACTCAATATCTTGCTAATTATATCTCTTTCAGTAGTCTTATAATCAACCGTTTCAACACATTGAATATCGGAATATCTCATCAAAGAGTTTTTTTAAGCTTTCAGACAAAAAGCCTATGATCTTCTATTAATAGAATTTTCAATGATATCTCCCCCTTTAATGGAATATTTATTATTATAGTAACCCTTCATTGTTCTCTACCATAATCTTTCCTCCTATCATTTGAACTGTCTTATGAATTCCAATCAATCCGGAAAATCTGTTATTTTTCATATAACAAGTCTTCATCCAAGAATCCCTCATCATTGAACGCTTCAATGCTAAGAATAGAATTTTCTATACATATTTTTATTTCGGCAAAATTAGATTCCGTATGCTTATAGATGTTATTTACCAGTTCCTTAACCACTCTTAGCAGCAATTCATCATATGGGTTTTTCTAAATAAGCTTTCTCATCACAAAATAGATCTAAAACAATTTTTTATCAAAATGACGATTTTTTTATCTGCTCAATATTTAAACATAAATTTTCATATAACGATTTATCTAAATATATAGAAGGCGTCAAATTATCAAGCTTTAATCTTAACTCATTTTATGATATTAGATAATATCTCAGAAACTTCTTCTTTGGATACATTCTCATCATCCATAGATTTCTTCAAATAAATAATATCTTGTAGGATCGAATCATGTAGATAATCTGCTATGTCCTTATTATATTTTTAATTCATTACTCAGATGACTAATCCTCATCAAATATGTATTTTTAATTTTTTTCTTTTGAATGTATTCCAAATTTCGTATAGTTCACAATAACATAAACAAAATTAACTGTTAATAAGAGCAATATCTGAAGATAATAAAAAAATTTGTAAGAAATACTAAGATGCCAGCAACCAATAAACCCACCCAAATATTTTTTTATTCTAAAAAAACTATTCCAACGTAATAACTCAAAAATATTTTTGAATAGAATACTGAAACAACTGATAATTAAAAATAGTCTTACTGCCGAATAGCTACTATCTAATAATCCCATTTTTTATATACAAGACTCCAGAAAAAAAGCCACGATACAATCAGAAATGTTATTATGTTCTTTTTTGTATTCCATGTAGTTTGTTATTCTTCTGTAATGTATCATAAAATATATAATCGGAATAAACATTACAGCTAAAACAGTTATAAACAAATACCACTCTAATAATTCATTTTTTTGATGAGAATATAATATACCCCACCAGCAGAATAAATTGTAACCACTATAGAGATAACTATATTGTAAGTACGATAAATCTTATTATCCAATATAAAAATGCCAATTGCTTAGTAGCAATAAAACCATTATTAATAATAGAATATGTGCGAAATAGCTATCTACATCTTGTAGATAAATAAAAAGAAAACAAATAATAATATAAAACTTGAAATCCTGAATTTATATATCAAAAAAATTACTCATTCTTGTTTCAAACATTTCCATTAACTGTATACAACAAACATTAAAAAAATACATAATGATATAGTGTCCACTGCTTAATTTATGATATGAAGTAAGAATCAAAAATACCCATTACTCCAATATATCCTATTTCCAAAAATACTTTCAACGCTTTTATTATTCATTTTATCAATTCCTTTATCCTATATATTAAATAATAATTATGTTAATCTTCCTAATAAATGTAGTCTGATTGAAATATTTATGTTTTTAATCTAAGTTAACAACCCCCATTTCAAATGGAGGTTTAATTTTAACCCTCCGGGTATTTCTCAGGTTCCGCCAAGGGCGAGGGTTTCGCAGTACCATTTTTTATTGGTAGCCTCCTAAAGAAGGCTCTTCTACTTTCTTCCGTCCGCTAACTTATCATTTTCTTCTTGTTCCTTAATATATTTCAAGATTGTTTCTTCATTTACATTTCCTACTGATGATACATAATATTCTCTTGCCCAAAAATGACGATCGCCCCATTTATTTCTATACTCAGGATGTCTATCAAATAGCATTAATGCACTTTTTACCTTTTTAAATATGACATGAATTCCGATACACTTATTTTTAGGTGGAATTGCTATATACATATGAATATGATCTATACATACTCTTCCATCTATCAACTTTATCTGTTTCATCTCACACAACTTTTTTTATTATTTCCACCAAATCTTTTTGTTTCTCCATACATGATTTTTTTCTTCTGTATTTTTGGTATAAAAACAATATGGTAAGTGCAATTCCATGATGTATGTGATAAACTACTATTATCCATTTGGATACCCCCTTTGATATATTTATTGGTTGGCGAACCTTTAATATTATATCAAATTTGGGGGTTTTTACATAACGCTAAAAGCTTTTTCAACCACCCGCATAGCAGGTGGTTTATTTGTTCTCTTGCGAGAACAGGGCCTTGTTCTAACAAAAAGTAGGGAACAAACTGCAAATTCGGTCTGCTCCTCACTTAATTAGTTACTATTTAAGCATCTCTCTTAGCTTTTTTTAAAAATCTTATTTCTAAAACTGAAAATCTTCTTAGAAGATACCTGTTGCTCTTTTACTAAATCACGAATGGTCATTTTTTGAAATACAAAAGAATCTATCACCTTTAGCCCTTCATCATTTAGCTTTCGCAGTGCCTGATATAGATCCTTGATTCTCATTTTAGTTTCAATGATTTTTTCAATATCCACATCTTCATCTACAATGGAATTCAAGTCAATCTTGTAATCCCTCATAACCGTAAACCTTATGTTTTTTTATCTGATTTATTTAAATAAGCCTCATGATTGACTTGCTTCTTATATGCTTTATATATTTCATCGGATACATATATCTTTTCACCTTTTACATAGATATATTTTTCTATCATCTGTCATTTGTGAAATCCTTTTTATCCAAAAATTTCAAATCCGATTTTTGAATCAAAAAGGAGGACTCCTGCATTTTTGGCATGCGAAACTCTCTAATGAATAATACATATTCTATTTTTCAGTTTAGGATAGTTCTATAAATTTCCACAATTACATTCATAAAATTTAATAGTTACATAACTGAAAAATATAACCGCTTAATACTCTATTTACTCTACTCTTTTATTTCTTCAAAAAGCTTTTGTATTATATGTTTTTCACAGCTAATACATTAAACAATGAATCGTTCAAATAGCTATTTTTCCGAATCTTCTTTTTTTATATTTTTTTATAATTACCTTTTGTTATTGTTTAATAATGCATACCCGAAATAACAATATAACTATAATATCCCTCGTAACTCTTAATAGGTAGATTCTATCAACAGTAGAAGTTGAGCTGTAAATTTTGCAAAATATCACTATTAAAATATTTATCCATTAATTCAAGCCATTCTTCCCTTCCGGGCTGTAATAAACGGCATCTCCCAAAATAAACCCTTCTCCGGTAAATAATTCAGGGTAGTACGGCGGGATCTGCAATTCTATTTCACTTCCATCTTTTTGTAAGAATCAACAAATCCTCATAAGATGTTGCCCCTAAATAATATACCTCGGAATTTTTTAAAACCTTTACTATTTCATTAACAGAATCCGCATCTTCTATGTTTAGAACCTTGTTCTGCCATTTTTCCGGGTTTTTTCGAATCCGTTTTATAGAAGAAATATCTGTAATTTCATTTAAAGAACGAACCTCGTAAAAATCTTTAACCATTTTATAAAGAGATTGATTCATATGGATAAAGGGTATACCTTCTCCCTCATCATTACACAAGTGTACATATTGACCATCTATTATTTCCGGGGGAACCGGGGTCTTATCACTTGTAATTATACCAAGCTCATCAGGTGAAATCGGCTTATATGCATAAAATTCTTCTCCATGCTTCCATTTATACATAGCTATGTACGAAGTCCCGAATGGCTCAATAGCCCTAAAAATGTTTTTTTCGTGTAATTGGTTAATATATTCCAATCTGTCTTTGTTAACTATTGCATCAAAAACCTCTCCCAAATCGGAATATTTTTATATCATCCAAATCAGAATACTGCTTAATACCTAAGTATAAAAGTCTTCCGTCTTTGCTTTTCCAAAAAGAACGCACCTTTAAAAGATCCACTACTTTTTCAAATATTTCCCCTTCAACGATCCAATGTCCCAACTGAATATATCCGTACTTTTCATCAAGTCTATAATCTAAATCTTTTTAAAAACAGGTTCTTCCTGTTTTGATATGCCGAGAATGTAGCAATATCCGTCATTTGAAAGGCGACCCCAAAACTTATAATCATTTTTATAGGTTCCGTATAGACTGATAAAAGATCCTGTTCCATATCTGTATAGTTTATTTCAGGAGTTTCCATCTCCATCGGGAATATAAGACTTTCCAATTCCTTTACTTCTATGTCAGTAAGTTGATTATCCGTAAAATCATAAACTAAGGCTTTTTGATTCATCAACATTTATAACGGTAGAACTTTTGGGTATTTCCCAAAAATCTCTTTTTAGAACATGCAGTCAATAAAAACTATAATTATTAAGGTATAAAGCGAAAATGACTTCATCGTATAGTACCTCCCTGTAAAAATCTCCGCAGAAAAATATTCATTTATCCTCAGAGATTTAATATAATTATTCTATTTCTAATGTTTCTAAATCTCTCGAAACTGCATCAACATAATATTGTTGATTATTTTCTGAAAACAAGTTTTACACTCAAAACGGTATGTCCCATTTTCTGTTTTTTTGTACACATACTCACAACTGTCTATTTCAGGTGCCTTAAAAATTTAATTTACTATCTAAAAATTTCTTCTGCTTTACGAATGGTTATAGGTTCAATAATCTGACTGCCATCAATTTCACTTATCTCTGACCATCTGTCTCATTACAGAAAACACACCATCTGAATCTGAACACACTGTAAAAAGTTGTCCTCAAGTGGAATACCCCTATATTGTTGCTGATATGTAGAAACAACACCTATATTATTTTCTTCTCCATCAGAACCATCTTCTTTTATTTCGGTTTCCAATAAAGCATAATTGTTTATTATTGCATTGCTTAGATTACTGTCTATTCATAGATTTTTCAATAATAACCGCATTATTCTTTTGGGCATCTTCAAGTTGCACAAGAGGTAATGCTGCTAAATCCCCATAAATATACAAGTCGCAAGTGCTATAATTTGTTTTTCATATCGAATCTCACATTTTTAAAATTGATCAAAAATGTACTTACTACAACTAAAAATTTACAAACTTTTTCTTAGGTTATTATCATCAATATTTTCTAAATATCCGTTTATACTTATCCTGAAATTATATAAAGTCAGTACATAAAATTAACTATGACAACTATCTTATGAAAATGTACTGACTTTAACTAAATTTTATTTTTAATTCCACATTGATGTCTTCAAATTCATTCTGCTGACCTACTTGAAGATGTAATGTATCATTATTAATAATATTCTCTTTCTATATATCAATACTTTTATTATCTTCCTGCCAGTAAACTCCCGGACCTGTCCTCTTTCCTTCACTGTCTACTACCAAAAAAACATGTTTTCATATACATTACCGGTATCTTCTGATAAATATAGTGCAATATATTCCGGATAGAAAACAGCTTTTTTTCTATTAATACAGACTCGCCATTAACTTCAATACTCTTATTAAGAACTCTTTTCTTCTTGTTTTTCTCTGTTGAGTGAAAAAGTATATTCTAATCCATCTATCATAACTTTTATCGAATCATTACCTTCAATATTACATATACTTAAACACAACCTGTCTTCTGAATCAAGCCAATATCCAAAATAGCAATTCGGTTCAACCTTTATATCAATATTTTTCAAGGTCATCACTGTTATCACTTGCTTCAGAATTTAAATCAGCATAATTTAAATAATTACGGTATTTGTATCTTGCTTTTTGAAAGCTAAGCTATATATTGGATCACTGCCTGATACATATGCAAGTTCCAAGCGAATGCCCTCAGAATTTGTTTCTGAATATACTTGAACTAATTCTTCCTTTTCCTACACGCCTGCTGGCTACAACTTTGCTTTTGAAGATGCAGCTTAATAAGCAAAATTATCTGTTTCCAAGGTTGAATACTTGTCACTGTCTTCATCCAAAGCTTTATTAAATTCTTCTTCCGAAACCTCTGTAAATCCCTAGTACATATATTTCATCAGGTTCTGCCGCCAAAGCACTTATATAATTATAAAATTCTTCTGCATTCATGTCTGCACAAAGCCTCATCTTCGTGTATAAATTTATCACGCTGTGAAGAATCAGACACTTCAACTCCCAGTGCTTCTATCTTTGCCCAGTATTCATCTTCTGTAAGAACTTCTCCATTTACTACAAAAGTATTATCAGTTGCTTCTATTCCTTTACTGTTTGTTGAAGCTTGAACAGCCTTCAACCCCCAGAATAATGACAGTGCAAGTACACTGCATATAGCAACACCTTTTAATATCTTAAACATACACTTCTCCTTAATATTATCTTAATTTTTACATCTATCAATGTATCAAACACGCTATGTTGAATGTAGTGTGGCTGGTATAGCCCTTCATAATCAATCTCCGTTTTTATACCTCATAGGATTGATTTTCATCATGTTTCCCATCTCCTTGATATACACCTTACCTTATATAACTATTTATTTTAGCTCTATATTTCAATGAATTTGTTGACGCATTGAGTATAATAACCTCATACCTGCTATTATTTTGTGCGTCAAATACCAGTGTCGCAGTTCCATAATACGCTCTATTATAAATAGCATTACCATTTTGATTTATTATAATGTTGTACCTCACTCCACCATAAGACGATGCATTACTTATCTTCACTGTAAAGCCATTGTGATTCGGTTGTGTCCAAGATGCCATATTAAGCTTATAAGATTTATGTGCTAAACCTTCTAAAGTTGCATTGTCATCTATATTAGCAGAGTTTAACTCAATAGGGGCTATCTCTTCTAAAGTTAATTGCTCATATTCCTCCTCTGTTATTGCCCTTACCATATCACCTTCTAATACTTCTTCTTGAAATCTCCCTTTTCAATAACCTGGTTATTTTTCATTCACACCTATATCAGCAAATACCATCATAGATAAAGCAATCATTAAAATCAAAGTACAAATTCCCTGACAATCCTCTTTTCCACTTTTTTTCATAATAATCATCCTTTCTTTTTGTCGGGTGTAATTTTTAAAACCGATTTTTCCTGTATTTCTTTTTAATTCTACAAGCCGCAGCATAGATAAACAGTATTCTTTTCTATTTTTTTAACAGTATCACCCACTTTTGAATAACCAGCTTATCACAAAGCAGCTCTAAGTCATCCTCCATATATCTTGATGCCACAAGAATAAATGGATTATACCAAAATAAGCAAGTAATCACATTTTTTTATATGGGTAAGCACTATATCAAATTTTTAATATGAACCATTTCATGTATTATCACATATTTTTAATAAATTATTATCTTCCAATACTTGGCTCTGTATTATTATTTTAGGACAAATCACTCCATAGGTGATAGGAACTTTAATCTCATCATTTATGTATATCTGTACCTGTCTTTTTCAATCTGAAACTATTAACAAGTTCCTCTATTCTACTATCCGGTTCTATCCGTACTGAGTTCCTTAGTGCCTTGTTTCTCTTTGTTACTTGGATTACTGTATATATCAAAAGTATACTTGCAACAATTAGTTGATTCAAATTAGATAAGATATATCCAACTTCTTGTACAAACATTTTTTTATATAATTACTTATCAACACAAATGGTTCCAGTAAATATTGAAGCTTACATATTTCTCTAATTCTTCAATTTGAATTAAAATAGAAAATGGAAAAAGCAAATAAATAAAAAGTATTGACCATAAAATAATGTCTGCCCATTTAATACTCTTAACATTTAATGTCTTTCTGGTCAAAAAGTACCAACATTATAATAAAAGTACTCTTAATACTTCTTTCCAAAGTCGAAACTATTACGAATTCTACCATCACATCACTATTCCTCTACTTCAAAGTTATCTATAAAATCTCTCATCTCCTGTATATCTTTTTAGTAACTTTTTTCTCACTTAGAAAAGCACGACAAACATTAATTATAGAACCTTGAAAATAACATTTCTATCGCTTCTTCTATTTGTTTTTAACGCCTCCTCCCTTGAAACAATAGGTTTCAATGTGTATTTTGGGTAACGCCTTGTAATAGCCCCTTTTTCAAGTAGCCTGCCGAAAAAGGTATAACAGGAAGTTTTTCCCATTCCATATTTTTTTATATAACAGCTTTGAGAGTTCCAACGCCTGAATTTCTCCATTATCATCCAAGCATTCTCCATCCCACAACATCTCCATTACCATTAGTTCTCCATGTGAAAGCTCCATTTTTACTTTTCTCCTTATTAATATTTCGTTTTATTTTCAATATGAGTATATCATATCTTTTGAGTAAAATCCAATATCAAAAATATTTAGATATTGAGTTTTTATATTTTTATAAATATAATAATATTAATAGTTATACCTAATTTTCTTTGTGAAAATTCTCTAGGGATTTCATTTAGAAGTCATATTATCTGGATTTTCGGATAATTTTAGTAAGCACAGTAAGTGCATATGCACTTACGAAAAATTTGACTCTAAGCCTCGCTTTCGCATCGGACTCTTTTCAGTCAATTTTTGCTTGTTGGGGAATATCCCCAAAACCCCTGCATAAGTTACTTCTTTGATTTCATCACCTAAGTAGTTTTTGAAAAAGTTTTCACTTCTTTCATTGAAGCTTACTTTCAAAAATGTTATAATCCTCTTGTAACTTATATAACTATTTTTATCTCTCACAGGAGATTTCTGATTTGGAAATATACTATAGTTAAAACCTGTAAATCAAGCTTAGCACTTGATTCTACAGGTTTTTCTTTTTGCTATTTTTGGGATTTGGAGGTTTTGACATGGCAAACAGAGTAAGAACTCATGGCATTTATTTAATGCTTTCAGATGATGAACTGAAGGTTTTGGAGAAAAAAATATAGACTCTCCGGTTGTAAAACTTTGCGTCAGTTTATTGTGAAATGTATCTTAGGCAAGGATATTTGGTTCTTTTGTCAAAATGTTGGGGTGGGTTGATTTTGATATGATCCTCCTAAAGTAGACAAGGCAAATAACCAAATCTACTTTAGGAGGATTTTTATGTCCAAAGGAAGAAAATATTCACCCAAAGAAAAGATAAAAATAGTTAAGGAGTATCTTTCAGGTCAATCTTCGTTAAGGGAAATAGGCTCAAGATATGGATATATTAATAAAAAGGATATCCGGGATATTTTTGAACTATGGATAACTTTATACAAAGAGCATGGTGAATCTGTATTTTTATCATAGCGGAAATTCATGCTATTCAAAAAGAGTTTAAGATAATGGTCGTTGAAGAGTATATTGCTGGAATTGCTTCAGCTACAGATCTTGCTGCCAAGTATAAAATTAGTAATGCATCTATTTTATTAAAGTGGGTAAAATTGTATAATGCTAATGTAGAACTTAGGGATTATAATCCTAATCGGGAGGTCTATATGGCAGAAGCAAGAAGAAAAACCACTATTGAAGAACGCAAAGAAATCGTTGAATACTGCTTATCACACAACAGAGATTATAAAGGTACTGCTAGCTTATATGCTGTTTCATACAGCCAAGTGTATTCATGGGTTAGAAAACATGATGTGGCTGGCGATGAGGGATTGTTTGATAAACGTGGCCGTCATAAAACTGATGACGAAGTAGATGAACTGGAACGGCTCCGAAGAGAAAACAAACGTCTCAAACGTCGGTTAGAAGAAAACGATATGTTGGTACAACTGTTAAAAAAAGTGAAAGAATTCGAAGGGATGTGAGGTTTGGCAAGCAACGCTATGAGTCAGAGTATATGACTATCAAATACTTTTATGAAAACAATAGTTGGAGTATTAACTGGATGTGCAAGCAGTTATCTGTTTCAAGAGCTGCTTATTATAAATGGTTGCATAGAGAAGTACCTATTCAAGAACAAGAAAATATTGAATTAGCTAATCTTATTAAAGAGTATGATGAGCGCTTTAATCATATATTGGGTTATCGTAGAATGACCTCTTGGATTAACCACTTCAATCATACAAAACTATAAGAAGAAGCGTATTCATAGGATAATGAAGAAGTTAAATATTCATTCTGTTATTAGAAAGAAAAGAAAAAAATATTTATCTTCAACACCACAAGTTGTTGCTGAAAACATTCTTCAAAGAGATTTCTATGCAACAGCACCTAATCAAAAGTGGGCAACAGATGTAACAGAGTTCAAAGTGCCGGGCGAAAAGAAAAAACTATATTTAAGTGCCATCATCGACTTATATGATCGCTATCCCGTTTCATATGTAATAAGTTGTAGGAATGATAATCGACTGGTATTTAAAACATTTGATAAAGCTATCATATCTAATCCTGATGCAAAACCCATCTTTCATAGTGATAGAGGCTTCCAGTATACTAGCAAAGTATTTCAAAGAAAGCTTATGGATCAAGAAATGCAGCAATCAATGTCTCGACTTGGACACTGTATTGATAACGGCCCGACAGAAGGTTTCTGGGGAATCATTAAGTCAGAAATGTATGCAATGTACGAAATAAAAGATGAAGAGTCCCTTTAGGTTTGCAATTAAAGATTATCTAAGGATTTATGCTGAAGAACGTATACAAGAACGATACGAGTGTAAAACTTCACTTGAAATAAGAACAGAAGTTTTAACCGCTGAAGTTCCTATGGAATACCCTATTCCATAAAACAAACGAAGAAAAAAATACAAAGAAAAATGGTGTAGTAGAAGAATGACCATACCTCTTACAAAGTATGGTCATTCACTAAATACTTATTTTTAGATATTTAACATGTCTCACTTGACAGGGGGCATATCAAAATACGGCATCCCCTTATCTATTTCCTAATTTGTTTCCTGTCTGAACTCTTCCCAAAGCTTATTGTGAAGCTCATTTGCCTCATCACTGATATTCTCGATCAACTCTCCGTTTTCTATAAGTGAAATCTTATCTTCAGGGAATACTATCAAATCCTTCCATTCATCTGATACATAACTTTCAGCAGCCTTGTTAGTAACGAAATATCCTACGTACTCAAAGCATTTTGCAGCTACTTCAGGCTCATTGATATACTCAAGGAATTTATAAGCAGCCTCAGCATTCGGTGCATTTGACAGAATAAAGCTTCCCATTACCCCAAATCCAAGTCCTTCTTTAGGATATACAACCTTTAAATCAGGATTTGCCTTGATTGCCTGAGTTACCTGTGATGTATACATAAATGCCGCCTCGACTTCACCGCTTAAGAGATAATCCTGAAGATTATTGTCATTTATAAGGCGGATATTTGGCGCCAAAGTCTTTAACTTATCTCCTGCTTCCTGTATCTGAGTAAGATCATTTGTATTAAATGAATATCCGAGTGATTTCAAAGTAATACCGTCTATTACTCTGTAGTTTCCGATAATACCTACATTACCTGCAAGCTCAGGATTCCAAAGATCGTTATAACCTTTGAATATCCACTTTCACAGTCTCAGGATTATATACTATCAAAGGTATACCTGCACCGTAAGGCATTGTATACTTATTTTCAGGATCATAGAACTTGCTTTGGAACAAAGGATTTATATTGTCATATGTAGATATCTTTGATTTATCAAGTTCTTTAACAAGTCCTTCTCCTATTGCAAAGCTGTATAATATAATCGTCAGCTACTACTATATCATAATCTCCACCCTTAGTCTCTTCAAGCTTTGCAAGCATTGTCTCGTCAAGGTCGAAATTTGAATAATTTACCTTAACTCCGGTCTTTTCCGTAAATCCGTCCAACACCTCCTGTGGGAACATTCCGTCCCATGTGTACAGATTTAAAGTAGTACCCTTAAGACTGCTGTCAGCGACAGCTCCTGTACTTTGCTGAGAAGCATCTTTAGAGCCTCCTCCACATGCTGTAAGAGCAACCGCCGCTCCCAAACCAAGTAAACCTAATACTTTAGATCTCATTTAATTTACCTCCAAAATCAATCTTTTCTTGTTTTTTCCGAAATAAATATCACCAACACCGTAATCACCAGTATAATGGTTGCGAGTGCATTTATTTCAGGAGTAATACCTGTCTTCATCTTTGTATATATCTTTATTGCAAGAGTATTTACTGAAGGACCGGTCGTAAATATAGATATTACCACATCATCAAAAGGACATTGCAAATGATAATAATAATCCGGATGCAATTCCCGCAAAAATATATGGTAATGTTACATCTCTGAATGTTTCAAACTCACTTGCCCCAAGGTCTCTTGCCGCCTCCTCAAGGAAAAGATCCATTCCCATAAGCCCTCGCTCTTACAATCAAAAAAATATATAAGGTACACAGAATGAACTATGTGCAATAGTCATTGTTACAAAGCCGAAGGGCAAATTCATATATGAAAATATAGCTATAAAAACCATTCCGAGAATAATCTCCGAATCATTATTGGCAGAGATGCAAAACCACTGATGAAATCATCGAAAATAAACTTTTTTTCCCTCTCATGGCAAGAGCCGCACTTACACCTATTACAAGTGAAAGTATACATGTCAAAACTGCCAGTATTATACTGTTTAATAATGCCTTCTTTATATCACCGTCATTAAAAAGCATCTTATACCAGTCTAGAGAAAAACCTTCCCATACGCTTGTAAGCTTGGATTTATTAAAGGAATACACTACAGTAAGTATTATAGGAAGATAGTTTAAAACAGTTACCAGCCCCAAAAATATAATGGCTGCCTTTGATACCTTTTTCAAAAATAACCCTCCAATTCTCCTGTACCCGAAACCTTCTTATAAAGTCTCAAGAATAATATGGTAAGTAACATTAAAATCACACTTAGTGCAGCCGCAAACGGTATATTTCTAAGCTTTGTAAGCTGCCCCACAATAACACTTCAATAAGTACTATTTTTATTTCCGCCTAGTATATCGGAAATATAGAACAGTCCCATACTGGGTACAAAATGTAAGTACCACACCACTTAAAAGTCCCGGCATTGTAAGTCTGAGTGTTATTGTGAGGAATGATTCCAGCCTGCTTGCCCCTCAAATCTCTGGAAGCCTCTATAAGACTCAATCCATTTTTCCACACTGGAATATACGAAAGTATCATAAAGGGCAGTAAAAAAATATACCATACCTACAAGTACCGCAGGATATGTATACAACAGTTTAAGCGGAGTCTTTGTAATGCCTAAAAACATTAAAAGCTTGTCGAGTACTCCGTTACTTCTAAATATTATTATCCAACCGTTCAGTCTGATAAGACCACTGGTCCAAAAAGGGAATCATAAGAAGCATCATCATTCTTCTCTTCCATCTCTCACTGAGCCTTCCCATAAAATATCCGAAAGGATATCCTATCAGAGTAACCAAAACAGTTGATGCCAATGCAAGTTTAACGGATTCCAAAAATATATTCAAATAAAAAGGATCAAATACTTTTTTTATAATTTTCCAAAGTAAATGTAAAATCAAATCCCCAGGTCTTTTGCCTTTGTCAAAAAGCTTATAAGAACCATATAGGCCAAAGGTAATATTACAAAAAGCATTGTAAAAAGATATATCGGTATTCTAAGCAGATACTTATTAAGTTTCTTATTTTTCACCTTGAACCTCCACCATATCTTTTTTTATCCCAGCCGATACTTATCGTATCACCAAGATTTAAATTGATGTTCATGCCCATATGTGATGAAGTTATCTCCTGATTATCTTTTTAGTCTTACCTTTACCTTTGAAAGACCTGCCGTAAAGCTGTTTTTCTATTACTATGCCGTCATAATCGCCTGCTCCGAGTCTTACATACTCTGATCGAATGGCATAGATCTTTTTCTCCTTCTTTTATAAAGGTTTGCACCTCCTACAAACTCCGCAACAAAGGCTGTTGCAGGGGTATCATATACTTCGCTCGGAGTTCCCTATCTGCTCTATCTTGCCGTCTTTCATCACAACTATTCTTGATGACATGTTTAAAGCCTCTTCCTGGTCGTGAGTTATATATATAAATGTGATACCAAGAGCTTTTTGAAGCTTTTTAACTCCATCTGCATCTGTCTTCTAAGCATCAGATCCAGTGCTCCAAGAGGCTCATCCAAAAGTAATACACTCGGTTTATTTTACAATAGCTCTCGCTATTGCAACTCTTTGCCTTTGGCCACCTGAAAGCTGTGTAGGATTCCTTTTTCAAAGCCCTCCAGCTGTACCAAAGAAAGTGCTTTTTCCACCTCTTTTTTTATTTCATTGGCCGGCTTCTTTTTTAGTCTTAATCCATAGCCTATATTTTTTTCAACATTCATATGTGGAAAGAGAGCATAATTTTGAAATACTGTATTTACATCTCTCTTTTCCGGTGCCAGTCCTGTGATATCCTTTCCGTTAAGTATCACCCTTGCCGCTGTCCGGACTCTCTAGCCCCTGCAATTATTCTTATAGTAGTGGTTTTTCCGCAACCACTTGAACCCAAAAGAGTGATAAACTCTCCTCTACCTATATCAAGGGAAATGTTCTTTAAAACATTCTCACCATCAAAACTCTTCTTTATATTTTCCAGACTTAGTATAGTATCTGTCATCTAAATTCCCTCCTAGGGTTATTTTGGCTTTATACAATAGAATATAATACCATCTTTTTAATATAATTCACTAAAAATATTATTTTATCTCGGCTTTACTTTTTACAAGTTAAAATGCTAAAATATAAATATTATTTGATTGGAGCAATATTTATGAATAATAAGATCAGGACTGACGCAGTAGACCATCTATTTGACGCCATCCTTACACTAAAAGATAAAGAGGAATTTTTATATTTTTCTTTTGAGGATGTTTTGCACTGTAAATGAGTTGCTCTCTATCTCTCAAAGATATGAAGTAGCCAAGATGCTACGTGAAAAAGAAAACATATTTGAGATTGCCGAAGAGACCGGCGCTTCTACAGCTACCATCTCCAGAGTAAACCGTTCATTAAACTATGGAAATGACGGATATGACCTTGTTTTTAACAGGCTTGGTTTATTTGAAAATAATAAGGAAAAATAATTTTGCCGGAGTTTATACTCCGCATTTTTTTATAAGTCCAAGTGCTTTTTGCAAGTTCATCCGCCATATCGTTATACTTATCTCCCTGAATGTCCTTTTACCTTTATAAAATCAACATCCACATACTTTGAAGCATTTTTGTAAAATTCAACATAATGCATGGTTCCCGGCTTTTTTGCCTTCCAATCTCCGTTGCACCACTTCTCTATACCCTCATAATCATAAAAAATACTGATGCTCTTTATATCATGATCCAAGCAATATTGCATGGCCGCCATAGATCCCTGTATCTCGCCTGCAACATTTCTCATATCACTCATATCATCTTTATCAAACTTTTTTGAAAAGTAAAGTTCTTCATCATTATGCATCATAACCATTCCATATGAATATGATTTTTGTAGTATCGTCATAGCTTCCATCCACATATGCAAATGCCTCAGACTGCCTTTCTTCACTTTTGTCTTTATCCTCAATACTCTTTGTTCCGTTTACAAAGCTCAAAGCTTCTTCTCTGGTTGTAAAGCTTTTATAAGCTGCTCCCGAAAAACCGCTTACAGACTGCTTACATTCATCCCATGTCTCAAAGACTCCCGTCTTTCTTCCTTTTTTTACCGCGTAATATTTCTTTGCCATAATTACCTGTTCCAAAATATATTTTTCTCTTCTTCACTCAAATTTGCAGCAAATTCCCTTTTTATTTCAAGGAACTGCTCAAAATTCACTACAATTGAATGAAGTATTGCTCTGTCTTCAAATTCCTCTCGGCTCTTTGAAGCTCTGAATTTTTTTCATCTTTTCTTTTACAAAATATAAGTCCATCAAGGCATTTACCGCATTATATGACTCATGCAGTTTGGGCACAAGATTAAAAATAAGTTCAGCCAAATCTCTTGCCTGACTCGGTCTTGTTTTCATTCCCTTTCCCTGATCAAAAATATATCTAAGCGTCATGATTTGAGACTTTCTCATCTTTCCATATAGTTTATAAAGTACTCCAAATCATAGCTTAGTATATTGTCTTTATCAATATATGATTTTGAAATGGCACTGTCTATCAACTTATCAAGTGCATCAAAATCATATTCAAGCTTTACTCTGTCATTCTCATCACTTAAAAATCCAACTAAAGTATCCAGTATGTACTTTATTTCTTTTTCTATCTTTACCTGATATTCCCTTATATGCTTCAAGTTTCTTGGCATATACATATTTAATAATATTCCAACAGAAGTTCCTATTAGCATCAAAGCCGCCCTCATTTTTTACAACATCAAAACTCATATACTTTTCCGCTATAATATGAGTTACCAAAACAGCGCAAGGCGAAAGTCCCTCATTTAAATCAAAGACCATACAAGCCGCTACAAATACCAATAAACAGCATACAAGTGCCAATATATCATATCCGAACAAGCCAAACACAGCAAAGGAAATTAACATAGACAACACAAATGCGGCAATTCTTTTTAATGCAATCTTTATCGTGGATTTTTTTGTATCCTGTATACTTAGCAAGGTTATCATACCTGCTGATACACTGTAGTTTAACCCGAAAGTATCGGCGATAAATATTGCAAGTCCTGTTCCTACAGCTATTTTTATTACCTTTTATAAGATTTATATTCTTAAAATATGCCATAGCCCTCCATTATCTTTTTAAAATATAATGCTGTCTTCCTTACCAGCTTATATACTGCAGGTAAGAAATATTCAAACTTTTATAAAAATCTTTCTCTAAAATCCAGCTCATTATATTCTTTTTAAAACCTTTTGACAATATATTTTTTAAAATCCCTTGTATTTACATAAGTAAGAAAACGCAGTCTCTTTGCTGCACTTACAACCTCTTCATGAAATCTGTATCCGGAGTCCTCATCCTATATGCCTTATACATCGCCTCCATGTTTTGATAGTACTCTTCCTGCTTTCTTTTGTAATCACCGCTAAACTGTGAGGCTGTCCATGAAGTCGGTACTCCCATTCTGTACACACTCATAACCTTGTCAATATAATAAGCATCACCGTATTTTACAGATATTATCTGCATCGGTATATCTCCCACCTTACAGTCAAAATAATACTTTGGCAAACTTTTCATATACTCTGTTCTAAGTAGCAATGAAGCCGTGGGATAATGTGCTCTTTTATTTATAACCTCTTGTGCACTGATTACAGAATCTCCTATATAAGGTCTTATAAGGTTTGGAGAAAATGTGGCATCCAGATTTTCAACCTTCGCAGCATGAAAGCAAAAGCTTATTTCAGGATGTGCATCCATATAATCCACCTGCATTTGAAGTTTATTCTCATCACACCAGTAATCATCACCCTCACACATGGCTATATATTCTCCGCTTGCTCTTGGAAAGTTATATTTTCCGCTTGGATTGGTAACCCCTGGTGAGTACATATTCTCCTCATGAAATAACGGCTTTATAATATCCGGATATCTTTTTCATATTCTCTTATAATATCTGCAGTATCATCTGTTGATGCATCATCATTTATCAAAATTTCTATATCAAAGTCTCTTTTTCTGTGCCAAAAATGAATCAATTGCTTTTTGATATATTTGCTATGATTATAGGTAATACAGCATATACTTACTTTTCATATTTTTTTACTCTTTTTTATAATATTTGCATGCACGGCCGCATACGATTTTTACTTCTACTCAATATCATACTATAACATAAAAGTTGATTTAAGGTGAGTTTTTATTATCTTTATAATGCTTCAAAACTTGTGGATAATCTACTACTGTGGTATTATTGTTCTCATTGGAGGTAATTATGACCAGGTATACTCTATTACAATGGATTGCATTTTTTCTATATATATTTTTTTTTTTCGGCTGGTGTTTTGAATCCGGATATGCAAGTATCAAGGAGAGAAAACTTACAAACAGAGGTTTCCTTCGAGGTCCCTATATTCCTATATATGCCTTCGGCGCTATATTTGTTCTTATTATTACGGACAATTTTCAGGGAAATATTTTTTTGAAGTTTACTTCTCAGGAATGATTGCGGCTACAATACTTGAGTATATCACAGGATATGTGATGGAAAGACTTTTCAAAGTCAAATACTGGGACTATAGCGATCACAATTTAATTTGAGCGGATATATATCGCTCTCCACCTCTATAGCATGGGGATTTTTTATCACTCCTGCTTACAAATTTTTACAGGTAAATGTCTATAATTTTGTATCCAAGATAAGCGATCAAAATTTAAAAACTCTATAATAGTTGTAAGTATTATATTCTTCTCGGATCTGATACTTTCAATCAAGGCGCATTCAATCTTGCAAAAAGCCTATGCTGCACTTGAGAGGGCTAAGTCGGAATTATCGGAGGTTAAAGAAAAATTGGCTTTAATAGCTGATGATCTTGTAAGTGAAACTCAAAAACAAACTTGTGGGTATAAAGCGACAGTGTAGCCGAACGTGTCAGTCAAGCAAATGAATATATAACAACCGGAAGAGTAAGTTTCTCTGCTCTAAAAATCAGATATTGAAAATGTACTCTTCTCTTTCAAATACTGTTGCTTCAAAAAGCCCCTGCCTATGTCGAGCTTAAGATAAAATATGAAGTCGCAAGAGAAAAAGTATCCTTAAGCTTACCGAAAACCGGAAAAATCATGTCATTTTTTATCAGAAATATGATAAAGGGTAACCCCGGACTTAATAAAAATATCTGGATCAGTTAAAAGAACTTAGCGAAGTAAGAAAAAGAAATAAATAAAGTTAGAAAGCTACGGTCTGCAATCCGTAGCTTTTTGTTATTCTCTACTCTACTATATCTATAAGCAACTCTTTGCTGTTTAGTTTAGGATCTTTGATTACTCTTTTTAACAGCTCTTCCAAAACTGCTCCAACCTCCGGTCCCTTAGGGTATTCCAAGATCCATCAGATCTTTACCGGTAATATCAAGCATACTGATATCAAAAGCATGATTTTTCTTCTTTTATCTTCTCATATCTCTTTTCTATATCATTTATCTCTTCCAATATATCAGCATTTTTCCTGTCCGATTTAGAGATCTTTATATAGTCCTCAAAAAGCTTTGTACCAAGCCTGTGCAATGACCATCTTATATCCTCGTCACTCTTTTTGGTAATGACAATTTCAGCTCCTCTATAAGCAGACATGTATTTATCTTTGTCGCATTATCAGACTTCAATTCGGAAAGTATCTTCTTTACCGAATTTATATCTCTTACATTTTGTAAAAATACAGTCCAGTACATATGCTTTTCATTGCCAAGATCTCTTTTGTAAAACTCATAAAAGCTTTCATCAAGTTTTGCAAATTCTTTGCCTATATATTTATAAAGTCCGCTGCTGTATATATACTTTATATTTCCGGCAAATTTACCGGACAGAGACTTATTCAGTTCTACAAAATATCCTCTCCTTACTTACATTTGATAAAAGCGAAGCTTTCTTATTTATTGCATCAAATGTGGCTTTCTCTATTTCAAATCCGAGCTGTGCAGAGAACCTGATTGCTCTAAGCATTCTAAGAGCATCCTCATTGAACCTCTTATCAGCTTCCCCCACGGCTCTTATAATTCCTTTTTTTAAATCCTCCTGACCTTTATATAAATCCACTATACCTCTTTTATGTGAATAAGCCATTGCATTAATTGTAAAATCTCTTCTGCAAAGATCCTCTGAGAGGTTTTTACTGAATGACACACTGTCCGGATGCCTTCCGTCCGAGTAATTTCCGTCTATTCTGTATGTAGTCAGCTCATAACCCTCGCCATCTATAAGTACTGTTATAGTTCCATGTGCAATGCCTGTATCAAAAGTCTTTTTAAATATCTTCTTCATCTCTTCCGAAGAGCATTTGTGGTGATATCCCAGTCCATCGGTTCCTTTTGAAGCATGGAATCTCTTACACACCCCCTACCGCAAATCTCTTCAAAACCGTTCTCTCCAGTTTTTCTATAATATTTTTCAACATTTTTGGCAAATCTATTCTCATTCTTATTGACTGCGGTCTCTTTATTATTTTTAATATGCTTTTTCCCCAGTAAACCATCTTGTAGCCTTCTTGCCACAGCAAACGCATACATCGCTAGTTGCTCCTGTGCTTCCGCATACATCTTGATGTAGCTCCTGCCTCTTCCTTTATCTTATCCTCGCAAGCTCTGTCACCGCACCACATAGCCTCTGATAAATCCCGGCTTGTTATCTGCAATGTCCTTAAACTCTTCCATAGTTCTCGCCTCATAAGTATGAGCTTCTATGTGCAAGGGCTGTTTCTACATATTTGTCTGAATCTTTTCAAGGCATTCTTTAGCTTCATTCTCAACATTTTCAAGTGAAATAAAGAGCTTTTCACACTGTATCTCTTCTGACAAATACACATTGATTATTTTCAATATCCTTCGGTCCTATTTCAATTCTAAGAGGTATACCTCTCATCTCCGATTCTGCAAACTTAAATCCCGGACTCTTCTCGCTGTCATCAAGCTTTACTCTTACACCTGTTGCGTGCAGTCTGTCTTTAAGCGCATTAGCCGCCTCAAGAACACCTTCCTTATGCGCAGCTACAGGTATTATATTTACTTGAACAGGTGCTATATGAGGTGGTAACTTAAGACCTGAGTCATCACCATGTACCATTATAACAGCACCAATTATTCTTGTAGTCATACCGAATGAGGTCTCAAAAACCGGCTTGATTTGATTGTCTTTATCTGTAAATGTTACATCAAAAGCCTTTGCGAAACCGTCTCCGAAGTAGTGGCTGGTACCGGACTGTAAAGCCTTACCGTCATGCATAAGTGCCTCTATGGTATAGGTTGCCTCAGCTCCGCAAAATTTCTCCTTATCTGTCTTTATACCCTCTTATAACAGGTATAGCCAAGTCCTTCTCAAAGAAGTCTGCATATACTTCAAGCATCTGTACAGTTCTGTCATGAGCTTCCTTTGCTGTGGCATGAACTGTATGTCCCTCCTGCCATAAAAACTCTCTTGAACGAAGGAAAGGTCTGGTTGTCTTTTCCCATCTTACTACAGAACACCACTGATTCAAAAGCTGTGGAAGATCTCTATAACTTTTTACAACCTTTGAATAGTAATCACAGAATAATGTTTCTGATGTAGGTCTGACACAGAGTCTCTCCTCAGCTCCTCCAATCCACCATGAGTTACCCATGCCACCTCAGGTGCAAAACCTTCTACATGGTCTGCCTCTTTTTGTAAAAAGGCTCTCAGGTATGAACATAGGCAGATAACAGTTTTGAATTCCTGTCTCTTTAAATCTTCTGTCTATCTCATTTTTTTCATATTTTTCCCATATAGCATAACCGCAGGTCTTGACTATAAGGCAACCCTTTACACTTGTATAATCAATAAGTTCCGCCTTTAAGCACTAATATCTGTATACCATTGCGCAAAGTCCTTCTCCATGGAAGTAATTTCTTCTATGCTCTTTAGCCATTTTTATTTAATCCTCTGTATCTTCTTTTATTTCTTTTTCTTTCTGATCACTAAATCAGATTCGGCATCGTTAATTCTTCTTTTTAAATAAAAGTACAATACGATGCCTACAATGAGTAATATAATAATTAATGCAATCTCAATTATATTTCTTATTAACATTGTCCCCTCAATTTTTTCTCTTTTTTATTTATCCATTTAACTGCATTTATCATAGGTAATAATACAATGGCAATCCACCATGCATATGCACCCGCAGCTAAAAAGTGTAGCTCCGTCATATCTGTTAAAGCTTTTATCCGATACGTCTAATCTAGATGTATTTGTTTCTGTATTCTCACCGAATTTTGTGACGCTTCAATATTCTCATTTTTGAATTTCATTCTTGTTATTTGTTTCAGTCGTATTTTCAGTCGTTTCAAAAGACTTGTCTCTACATTGTTTTCAGCTGTACTATCAGTAATATTATTGTCCTGAATCCGCTTTCTCCTTCATTTTCATTATGAGAAGTATTTTCCTATTCTCAGGTGCTGCGGATTTTTTCTTGCCGATACACTGCTTGTCTGACTTTCATACTGCCTTGTGTTCTCAGATTTTGAAACTTCAGATTTAGTGCCTTCCTCATCAGTTTTCCTATCGGATTTTTGAACCCTGAATTATTATTACTTTCCCTGATAAGTCGTACCGTCTTTTTTTACAATATCAAAAATTTTTCAATTCTTTTTCTTTTTACCTAAGCTTTTTGTGCCTCGAACGATTTACTTGAATTTGATCTTTGTAGCGGTATTTTGATTGTCCGGCAAAGGTGTCGGATCAAGTGGTGGAGTAGGTACAACACCCGAACCGGAAGCATTGGATCTATGGAATCCGTGGCACAGGTGCAACCTGTAACTTTTGGAATAGTCTCATACTGCACATAAAATGTGCCGTCAGGGGCAGTATACTCTTTTCTTTAAACCGTCCTCTTCATATGTAGGCTCTCTTTCAATGATCCATTCACCATAATTACTTTTCATCTATACTTTCTGAGGTTTCTGTCAGTACTACTCTTGTGTTGCCTCTGTCATATTGTGTGGTAGCACCATCATATGTGCCACCGGTAGTTGTGGCATTACTTTTTATAATGCCAACTCCGTTTACTGATATAAAAGCTGTAGTCAATGCCACTGACACGACTCTCATTGCTTTTATATTTTTTTCTTCATTTAATCACCCTATTGCATTTTTCTTTCATTGCTTCCTTCAGTCCACTGTGGTACTTTTCTTCCCACCGGAATTTCCGTATTGTCTATCAGTGTGATTTCCTCATAAGTGAAATTCTTTATATATTGCAATGAAACTAAAAATGATCTATGTACTCTTATAAAACCTTTTGTAAACAGCAGATTTTCAAGTTTTCCTATAGTTGAAATAAACTCAAAACTTTTACGGCCGTAGTACACGGTTATTATTTTTCCTCTAACTTCAAAATATTTTATATCATTTATCGCGATATTCCTATATTCACCAATACCGTAAAAAGCATATACTCTTTTGATTTTTCAGATGCTGCTTTCAAAAACACCCTTTATTATCTTTACTGTCTTGGCACCATCAGTTTCACCCTTCACAATATAATTGAAAGCTCTAACGTCAAACGCTCCCAACATATGATTCTTTTGAAACAGTGGTAAATACTATCTCCCCAATGTATCCATTGGAACGAAGTTTTGATGCAGCCTCCATACCATCAATTCCCCGGCATATTTATATCCAGAAACATAACATCAATAAGTTCAAGTTTATCTTCCACTTCAAATAACATCTGTTTGGCGCTTTCGAAAACCTCAAATTCTGTATCATAGCCTTCGGACTTTGATATATGTGTGGTGACTTCTAACAAATTCTTTTTCGTTCTATTGGATTATCATCACATATAACTATTCTCATAACCCAAAACCCTTATATCTTATTTTTTTATTTTTTTACCTTCTCAAGTAAATTATTGATTCTGTTTGTAGGTGTCAAAAGACCGCTTATAGTAGAATCGTGATTCAAATTGTCAATGATAAGTGCTACATACTTACTCATCTCAACATTGTAATAATAAGGTTTGCTTAAGAGATTAGGTGATTGGTATACTAAATTTGTAGTAAATATACCGTCGATAATACCATTCTCATAATATTTATCAAATTTTGCAAAACTGTTGGTAAACAGTCCGAAAGTAGCACAGACAAAGACTCTTCTTGCATTCCTCTTCTTCAATTCCTTTGCAACTTCCTGAACACTCTCACCTGAAGATATCATATCATCAATAATTACAAGATCTTTACCCTCAACATCAGCACCCAAAAATTCGTGTGCGATAATAGGATTTCTTCCGTCAACCACCTTGGTATAATCTCTTCTCTTATAGAACATACCTACATCCAGTTTTTAGCATGTTTGCGAAATATATTGCTCTTCTCATTCCGCCTTCATCAGGTGAAATGATCATCATATGATCGGAGTCAACCTGTAAATCCGGGAAATGTCTTAAAAGTCCCTTTGTATACTGATAAATCGGCTGTACAGTCTCAAATCCCTTTAAAGGAATAGCATTTTGTACTCTTGGATCATGTGCATCAAATGTAATAATATTGTCAACACCCATATTTGTGAGTTCCTGTAATGCCAGTGCACAGTCCAAAGACTCTCTTCCTGTCTTTTTATGCTGACGACTCTCATATAAGAAAGGCATTATAACTGTTATTCTTCTTGCCTTTCCTGCTATTGCCGCAATAATTCTTTTAAGGTCCTGGAAATGATCATCCGGTGACATATGATTTATTTTTCCCGACAATGAATAAGTCATGGAATAATTACATACATCCACAAGTAAGTATAAATCATCACCTCTTACAGATTGCTCTATAGTTCCCTTAGCTTCTCCCGAACCGAATCTTGAGATGCTTGATTTTACAATATAATCATCTTTTTCATACTCGGAGAATAAAAGAGTATCCTTATGCTCACTTTCTCTCTCCTTACGCCATTCTACAAGGTAATTATTTACCTTTTTTGTAAACTCCTCCATTCCCTTAAGAGGTATAAGCCCCAAAGGACCTACAGGAATAGAATCGATTTTTTTATCTTCGTACAGCATTTTCCCTCCATTATAGCTTTGCTCGAATATCATTTCCAAATAATCTGATATACATGAAACTCTTCCTTATTCGAGAAGTAACTCTCTCACTGTATATGTCTCTCATTTCATCGAGACTGAGATTAGTCGATATTATAGTAGATTTATCGGTATTTACCCTACGGTTTATTATATGGAAAAATTCAGTAGTTGTAAAGTGATTGGAAAGTTCCGTGCCCAAATCATCAATTATCAGCATATCACTTTCATAAACTTCTTCAATAAGAAGCAAATATTTTTGATCCTCACTCTTTTCCATCTTTACCTTTTACCAGTGCTTCAAAAAGTTCTTTTGCACTGAGATATATTACAGAATAATATCTGTCTAGCAATACCTTCGCTATACAATTGCTAAGATATGTCTTGCCCACTCCGGTATTACCGCTAAATATGATATTTCTTCTGTCATTTTCTTCTGAAGCTGAAATATTTTTCATTTTTCGCTTCTGTTCATTTTAAAATACTTGTCTGCAAATTTCTCACAAAATCTTTTTACACCCTCCATATAGGCGGCATTTGTTATGTTCTGCCCCGAAGTATTGTTTTATTATCATAATAATCAAATGAGAAATTATCAAAAATTTTTCTTTTGTTTAATATATTTTCCAGATTAGATTGCGCATACAGAAGTTTCCTTATCTTTAACTGAAGACAATGGCATTTTCTTCCATCAATATATCCTGTATCTTTACAGTCTTTGCAATCATAGGTTATTTCCATATAATCCTTCGGAAAGCCGGCAGAGCACAAAAGTTCTTCTTTTTATTTTTATACCGTCAATATCGTTTTTTTAAATCATTTATTGACAATCTTCCCGATTTCAAGCTTTCTTTATATCTGGAAACAGCCACACTTCCTGTGGAATTGTTTAATTCCTTCATTTCAGGTATCTTTTCATATACCTCTTCAATTCTTCTGACCTGTGCGGCTCTGTTATTTTGCTCTTATATTCTCATATTCTCTCATTATTGCATTATATGAGGAATTATCTATAGCCATATATCTCCTTTAAGCCAAACTATAAATTGTTCAGCTCATTTAAAAAACTTATCCTGCATATCAGAGTCGATATTGTCATTTCTCTGTTCAAAATTATTGAACTTTGATGTGGAAACTATGTTTGAAGTTTTCGAGCACTCTTTGCTCTCTCATCATGCTTTTTCATCCTGAGCTTTTTATATCTGAGAGTGTACGCACATTCTCATTATGCCATCTTGTAAGTATACCGTCGGCATAAGAAAAACTCTGTGATGATGTGTTAGCTACTGTTCTACTTTATGGCTTCCACCACTATTTCAGTGCTGAATCCATACTCATCAAACCACTTCTTTACAAATCTCAGTTCAACCGGTGCCAAAACTCTGTCATATATTCCGAAAGCCTTTAGTACCGCTTTTATTCTCATTGAAATATTTCACATTGTCTTCTTTTGGCTTCCTCAACTGTGGTAATTCCTTTTTTTCATGTAATGAAAGAGCTCACTCTTTCAATATAATTTATGCTCTTTTTACCTTTTTGTACTGAAACTTCCGCTATATATTCAAGTAAGTCCTTTGACATACCCAAAAACATCATAAAGATATGCCAACTTTTCGGTATCTGTAGGTGTAAATATCTTTTTCCGTATATGTCTGCACACAAAATACCAGTTCCTGAAAATCCTCATCACCTCTTAGCTTAGTGAGATCAACCAAGCTTCTGTCAGGAAGCTTAGGAGCTTCTTCCTTTACTTCCTCTTTCTCCGGTTTTGTTTCACTCTCAGACCCGGTCTCTATCTCGTTATCTTTTTGGGGAATCAACTGTTTCCTGAATGTTTTCTTTTGGTATTTTCCGCCTCATCCTGACTTTTTTAGCTTTAACATTCTCCTTTTTTAAAGCCTCGGCTTCCATACCTGCTTCAAGCATTTCTCTTCTTTTATATACTTCTTTTGCCGCTGTAAGAATACGCCTTGCTTCTTCAAGTTCTTCCTTTGAAGGCATACCCTTTGTAATAAGTATTTCTTCAAAGTCATCACCGCTTCCAAGTTTTCCGATATTTTCAGCCTTTTCTATCAGCACACCGCTCTTGCACCAGTATGCTAGTGGCTCTTTCCACATCCTTTATAGTAAGTTCCAGGGCATCAGCTATGATTTCGGATTTATCAGTCTGTCAGCATTTCTAAACATAAAAAGGTATACCTTTATATAATCACCCATTTGCCTTTTAGCATGTATTTATCTATAAATTCTGATGGCAAACTTACAATGCTTGTTATATCTGCCTTTAAAAATTGTACTTCATAGCTCTCCCTTTGTCTTAAAATTTATAATACTTGAGTACTATATACTCATGTTTATTTCCCCGAGTAAAACTTCACCTACTCTTACGATGTCTCCTGCACCCATTGTAATGAATAAATCTCCATCACACAGATTTTCCAAAAGATAGTTTTCGATTTCATCAAAAGTATCAAAGTCTATGGAATCTCCACCAAGTTCATTGATTCTTTCAGATAAAAGCTTTGCGCTCATACCCAAATCATCAGTTTCTCTTGCCGCATAAATCTTGGCAATAATACAATGATCCACAGATTTTAAAGCCTCCGCAAACTCTTCAAAAACGCCTTTTGTTCTTGTGAATGTATGTGGCTGGAATGCAACTACAAGTCTGTCATGTGGATATCTTGCCGCTTATATTTAAAGTAGCGGTAATCTCACTGGGATGATGGGCATAATCATCAACTATGGTTATATTTCCCATCTTTCCCTTAAGTTCAAATCTTCTGTCCGCTCCCGTAAACTCTAAGAGTCCCTTCTTTATATGCTCTATGTCCACACCAAGTTCAAGAGCAACACAAATAGATGCCAAAGCATTGTCTATATTGTGGTTTCCACCTACACAAAGCTTTACATCATTATATGTACTGCCCTTATACAACAAATCAAAAGTAGGATATCCAAAGTCATCATATCTTATATTATCGGCAAAGCAATCGGATTTTTGTTCCGAATCTTACTACCTTGCCTTGGAAATCCTTTGTGATTTCTTCATTTTTCAATTTTATCATTTATTATTATACAACCCTCAGAGCTTGTATTGTTTACAAATTTCTTAAAAGAGTTTCTGATATCATCAATATCTTTAAAGAAATCCAAATGATCTTCTTCAACATTAAGTATTACACTTATAGTAGGATAGAGTTCGAGGAAACTGTTTGTATACTCACAAGCTTCTGTTAGAAAAGTCTCACCCTTGCCTATGTGAATATTGCCACCTATCTTTTTTAATACTCCGCCTACAGATATAGTAGGATCAACACCTGAATCAAGTAATATACATGACAGCATGGAAGTTGTTGTAGTCCTTTCCGTGAGTACCGCTTATAGCAATACCTTCTTTAAACTTTGACATTACATATCCAAGCAACTCAGCTCTTGACATCATAGGAATATTTTTTTCTTTTACAGCGGCAAACTCAGGATTGTCCTCATGTATTGCAGCTGTATATACAAACAGATCAATATCATCCGTTATATTGGCTGCCGCCTGTCCTATAAATATATTTACCCTCTATTTTTCCAAATCATCTGTTATATTACTTTTTCTTTTGCATCTGATCCGCTGACTTTAAAGTCTTTTTCCAAAAGAACTCTTGTAAGTCCGCTCATGCTGATACCACCTATACCGCAAAAGTATATATGATTCAGCTCATTAAAAATTCATCTCTTTCAAAAAGATGCCTCCCGGATTACTTTCTTTTTCTTTTTACACTATAACCAAAGGTACCCAGTACCTTTGAAAGCCCAATATACTCTCCATGATTATATACTACCATGTCAGCTTTTTGTTAGGTCAAATTTGTTTTTTCTATCCATATATTTTTGCATCTACATTTACAGCCACTACTTTTTGCTATAAAACATATGATGTGAACCAAGCTCTATGATATCTTTTACCTTACATTCTATGCAAACCGACTTTCTTTATAGATGAAGCAGCTACCACCTTTGATGGCAACTGCTCTATCTTTAATACTTTCCACTTTATCAATATCTCTGCCTGATTTTTACGCCACATTCATCCGCTATTCTTGCCAGTTTTTCATTGGTGAGATTTATAACAAATTCTCCTGATTTTTTATTATATCATATGAATATCTACTTGGTCTAAGAGAAATATATACCATTGGTGGATTTGTACATATTGTACCTGTCCATGCCACGGTAACTATATCACTTCTACCTTCAGAGTCTGCATAGCTTACCATTACCACCGGTACATGGGGTAAAAGTATATTTCGGGTTTAAAATCAATTTCTCATTTTTTTCTTAAAGTATTTCTTTATATTTTTTTCTTTTGATTATTATTTGTTTTGGCTTTATTGTTATTTGCTATATCAGATTTTTTTCTTTACTGAATCTGTACTTAAAGTCCTTAAAGTTTTTTATCTTTGCTGTTATTATCTTTGACGCTTTTATCTTTAAAGTTCTTTTTCTCTGATGTTTTTCGCTATTCTGCTCTTTTGTGACTGATCTTTTTCCTGCTTATCTTTAGGAGCAAATGGAAATCTCTTAGCTTTAAAGTTTCTTTTTCTTTTTAGATTTTTCTCCCAGTCTTTCACAGATCTCTTCAATAGTCTTTGACAATGATTTTTTCATTTCATTGACTGTGATATCTGCATATTTTTTCATAGAGAGGAACTCTTTCAAGATATAGATCCTTTAAGCTTTGTCCTTCTTTAATGTAATTCCTCTCTTAAATCTCCAAGTCTTGACTTTATTGCGGTATATGAAAGTTCCAAATATATTATAACACTGATTTCTTTCAAATGCTTCATGGCTTTCTCACCATATACCACACTTCCACCCGGAGATATGATACTATTGTTTACATCAAGGGTAGCATTTACCTCATCCTCAATTTCTAAAGCCCTCATCTCCATGCTCTTCTATAAGCTCTTTTTAAATTTTTCCGTATTTTTCTTGAATGACAATATCAGTATCTACAAACTTTTTCCAAGCCTCTTTGCCAAAAACCACTCCAACTGAAGATTTACCTGATGCAGGCATACCGATTAATGTAATATTAGTCTTTTTCCCATATATCTCCCACATCTGTATTCCCAGTACCAGACTTGGTACGAGCTGTTTCTTTCTGGATACCACTGAAGCAAGCTCTATAACACCCGAATCACTTATCTCATAAAGTCCTTCTTCTATTCTGAAAGATTTCATTACAAGAGCCATAGCTCCCGGACCCACACATATAAGCCTTGTTGACTGCTCCAATATATTTGTAAGCATAAAGAACATCATATCCTCCAAACTGTTTTTCATGAAGCTTTACAAGGAATGGCAGCAGTCTGTTTTCAATATCGCTCAGCTCTTCCTCGTTTAAAGAACTTATCTGTCCTATTCCTATGCTGATTTTTCCAAGTGAAAATGTCTTATAATCCTGATGGAAAATCTGCTCGTCAGTCTTGCCTGTAAGATTACTTTGCTGAAGCAAAACATCTGGTTTGCATACTTTTCTATATCGATTTCTGCAATTCTTGCAAGGTCAAGTCCCGCAGCCTTGTCTACTTCAGTACATGTAGGTGATCTAAACAGCAAGGTATCTGAAATAATAGCTGAACAAAGAAGTCCCGCAATATGCTTTGGAATCTCCACTCCCTTTTCATGATACATCTGATAAATAATTGTAGATGTACATCCAAGCGGCTGATTTCTGAAATATACAGGTCCTATGGTCTCCACAGTACCAAGTCTGTGATGATCTATTATTTCAATAACATTAGCATGCTCTATACCGTCTACTGCCTGACTCTTTTCATTGTGATCCACCATAATTACTCTTTTACCCTTGGCACCAAGCAGGTTTCTTCTTGAAAACATTCCAAGATATTTTCCGTTTTTATCAAGAATAGGGAAGTCTCTATGTCTTACAGTGGCCATCACTTCCTTTATTTCATCCAGATAGTCCTCATTTTCAAATGTTATCAGATTCTCTGTCTTCATAAAGTAGTTTATAGGCATGGACTGATTTATAAGTCTTGCTACAGTAAATGTATCATAGGCTGTTGTAATAATAGTGGTTCCGTTTTCCTTTGCCAGCTTTTTTATAGTCATGGATGCACCGGCACCCTCACATACCACAATACATGCGGCTCCCATCTCAATGGCGCAAAGCTGCATCTCATATCTATTTCCCAGTATTACAAGATCATCCTTTTCTATATAGTATTCCATCATATCCGGATTTGCCGCCGCAACAACTACCTTGCCTGCATTAAAGTAAGCCTTGTCATCACCGACTACCAAAGTTCCTTCTATTGTCTCTATAATATTTGAATATCTTGTATTCGCCTTTGCAAGAATTCTGCTGTCATATATATTCATATATGAGTTTGCTATATCACTGACCGATATTATTCCCTCAAGGTCACCATCAGCATTTACTGTAGGCAATGTCACAACATCAAGCTCCTGCATAAGTGACCACGCCTTTTTAAATGATATGTTCTTATCAACACCCTTTGTATGTTTTATCTCAACGTCTTTTACTTGAGTTTTTTACACTTTCAGTAAGCTTAGGCGGTTTAACCTTGAAGCAATTCAGTACAAACTTGGTTTCCTCATTGATTTCTGCCGGCACGCCTTGGTGAAAACTCTCCTCTTCAGTTTTTGACTTTAGATCGGCATAACTTATAGCCGCACAGATTGAATCTGTATCCGGATTTTTATGTCCCATTATCACTGTTCTAAGCTTTGTCACTAAATTCCTCTTAATTAAAAATTTTCTCAGGGTAAACTCCCTTATCTATCAAGGCTCTTATTGAATTAACAACTATCTCCTTGTCCTCTTTATATGTTACTCCGAACCATTTTGTCATGGCTTTTTAATACTTCTACGCTTATTCTGTCCGATTTGATTGTTTCATCTATTACTGACGGCACAGTATTCGTTTTTCAACTCATTTGTCATGCCGCTAAGAATTTCGGGAAACCTTCTTCCAAAATATCCAGAAATTCAGGTGTCAGTCCCCACATATTCATTGATACGATATCATCAAGATCTACATCTCTTTTATTACCGTTTTTCATCAGCGGCATTAAGTACTCCGTCCTTTATTTCTATCTCAAAGGTTTCTGTCACATCAGCCAGTTTATTGTTTGAGTCAACCTACATACCCTCTTGTTGCTCCGCCATTATCTGAAAGAGTATTCTTAAGTACAAATCCCGCCATACATAAATCAAGTTTTTTACTGTCTTTATCCATCTTATTTGTCATATAGTCATATATTACTTTGAAGCCTTCTTTTCCGTAATAATCATCTGCATTTATTACCGCAAAAGGCTCATTTACAATACCTTTCACAGAGAGCAATGCCTGACCGGTTCCCCACGGCTTACTTCTTTCTTTCGGACATTCAAATCCTTTCGGAAGATCGTTAAGATCTTGATAAGCATAGTCCACATCTATATATTTCTTTACTCTGTCCCTCGATGATCTCTTTTAAAAATCTTTTCTCGAGATCTTTACGGATTATAAATACAACCTTGTTAAATCCGGCCTCCTTGGCATCATATATGGAATAGTCCATAATTATCTCACCATTTGGTCCTACCGGTGCCAATTGCTTTATACCTCCACCAAATCTTGAGCCGATACCGGCTGCCATAACCACTAATGTTGCATTCATCTTGTATCCCCTTATGTTTGTTTTTTTAATTATCTTCTGATGAATAGTTCGGTGCTTCTTTTGTTATATGGATATCATGAGGATGACTCTCCTTTAAGGATGCGGCACTTATCTTTATGAATTCCGAAGTCTCCTGAAGTGTCTTTATATCCTTCTGCACCACAATATCCCATACCCTGATCTGAGTCCTCCAAGTAACTGGAATACGGTATCTTCCACCAATCCCCTATATGCCACTCTTCCTTCTACTCCCTCAGGTACAAGTTTTTGCATCTGTCTGGAAATATCTGTCCTTGCTGCCTTTTTCCATGGCTGCAAGAGATCCCATACCACGGTATACTTTATACTTCCTACCCTGATACAATTCAAAGTCTCCCGGTGATTCATCACATCCTGCAAAAAGTGAACCCATCATACATACGTTTCCACCTGCTGCCAATGCCTTTGTAATATCACCTGAAAATTTAATTCCTCCATCTGCTATTATAGGTATATTATACTCCTTTGCCACAGCATAGCAATTCATTATTGCACTAATTTGCGGTACACCTATACCCTGCCACCACTCTGGTGGTACAAATAGATCCGGGTCCCTATGCCGACCTTATACAGTCAGCTCCCGCTTCAATAAGTGTTCTTGTAGCTTCACCTGTTGCTACATTGCCGCTATAACAGGAATTTCAGGATATTTTTTCCTTAATTGCCTTTATACAGTCAATTACATTTTTGGAATGTCCATGTGCGGAATCCAGTACCACAACATCAACCTTTGCATTTACAAGAGCTTCACATCTTTCAAGTACATTTCCTGTAATTCCAAGTGCGGCTCCACAAAGGAGTCTCCCTTGAGAATCCTTGGCTGAATTCGGATACTTTTATTTGCTTTTCTATATCTTTTATTGTAATAAGCCCTTTAAGATTGCCGTCCTTATCCACTATAGGAAGCTTCTCTACACGGGCACGTGCCAATATCTTCTTGGCTTCATCCAAAGTAGTACCTTCAAGCGCTGTAACCAGATGGTCTTTTGTCATACACTCTGATATTTTCTTTGTATAATCCTCTTCAAATTTCAGGTCTCGGTTCGTAATAATACCTACAAGTTTTATTCCCTCGGTTATAGGAACTCCTGAGATTCTGTACTTTGCCATCAGCTCATTGGCATCTAAAAGCGTATGCTTTAAGGAAAGATAGAAAAGGATCTGTAATAACACCGTTTTTTCCGAACGCTTTACCTTATCTACTTCTTCTGCCTGCTCTTCAATACTCATATTTTTATGAATTATTCCGATTCCACCCTGTCTGGCCATAGCTATAGCCATTCTATGTTCTGTAACTGTATCCATTCCTGCACTCATCAAAGGGATATTTAATTTAATATTCTTTGTTAAATATGTAGAAATATCGATTTGATTTCCTATAACTTCTGAATATGCCGGGTTGCAATAGTACATCATCAAATGTGATGCCTTCACCTATGATTCTTGCCATGGCTTTTCTCCTTTTTGCCGGATACACATTGACCAAATTGAACGGTTCAATGCAGTTTCTATTACTTTTTCTCATTAGTCTAACAAATACAAACTACTGTGTCAATCATTCCCAAGTATACTTGCCTCCACCTTGAAAAATAATATTTATTGTATATCAACCATAGGCTTTGTTTTACAAAATAATTTGTAAAACAAAGCCTATGAACTTCTTTATTCATTCAATATTTCGCTGCCCTCAAGCACAAATCTACCATCCTTGATGATATAAGTATTTGTACCGTCAGGCTCATTTGTATAGATATCCCCCAGTTCAACTAAAGGGATTGTAATGTCTGTGTGACAATTAAAATATGCGCTCTTGATATCTGTCTTTCTCTTTATAGAGCATTCATTATCTCTGGCTATAATAGCTTTACCGTCAGGATTGTAAGAAACATTTTCTTCATCATGTGAATAACATGTATCTCCGAACGCAAAATGAGGCCCCATTTTTTCAGCAATCAAAATAGGCATTTTCTCAAAAATGTCATACTTCTAGCTACATTATAAGCAACCACATTTGTTCCTATGGCAAACTCGCCCATAGGTAAAGACTTATGTCCCTTTAAGATGGAATCTTCAACCATTCTTCTGTTATCTTCTCTTGTCTCAAAGTTCTCGCAGATATAGTCCTCAATCATACCGTTCTTTACAGTTATACAGAGATTCTTTAAATGATATCCTGCCAAAAAGACATCCTTAACAAAAAGTATCCCGTTAGTTCCTTCAAGTACAGGAGATGTGAACACCCTCACCTACAGGAATATTTACATCAGCTCCACAGTTTTCAAAATTTGTCTCCTTGGAAGGATCCTTTAACTCATGAAGCTTTATAGTAAGATCTGTCTTATTGTTCTTACCTCCGATAACTCTTACAGTATCAGCCTTATCGAGTGCATCTATAATCTTTTGCTGTGCAGTTTTGTATTTTTCCGCATCCAAAGTATTTATTCTTATAATATCATCAAATATATTTGAATAAACCCTCAGGCTCCTTTGCAATACTTGGAAGAGGCCATGCAATAATACAAAATGCCGTACCTGAAGTATCTATATACTCATCCTGCAAAAGCATCATATCATTTCTGTAATTGTTCATCAAATTATTTTGCTTTTCAGAAAAAGTATTGTCGGAATTTTTTTCTTTACAGGCAAAAATTCAGTGTCACCAAATGCATCCATCAATGCAGGACCGCCGTAACGAGCCATATTTCTCCTTTTATCTCTTCAAATGTCTGCTTACTTATCTCAAATTTTTCTGTCAAGATATGCCTTCTTTGTAAAGATATTCATATCATACTTATGATCGTACTCAAACTGTCTGTTTACACCACCACTGCAAATACCCTCGATTTCTGATATGTGACATATCGGCAAGTCTGTAAGGCTTTCTGTCAAGCACCACCTCAAATCCCATATCTTCAAAGAGTATAACAGCTTCTTTTTACGATTCTCTCAAATCCTATACGATATATTAAAGATACAACACTTCTCTTTGAGATATCCTTTTGCATTGCAATAAAACCGTCCCTATATCCGTTCTACAAAAGTTTTTTGCACATAGTCTGACAGTCTCCATATCAAGCGAATTAAGGTATTCTGCAGTTTTTTTATCTCATTTTCACCGATGTATTCTCCGAATTTAAAAAGATATCTTAGATCAGACAGATCATCATTCATAATTATATTATAAAAAAATCTGTTGGAAGTAGTGAAGCTTTTCATTATCTTTTTTTCTTGCTGTGATATCAAGGTAGTCGGAAGCGTACCTAACAAATAGCCTCAGAGATTTCCTTTTGGCATCTCCTCCATCAAGGCATATACCATACACCTGTAAAAACAGCTCCAAAATATTGACAAATCCTTCAAGGTCTCCTTCAAATACTGCCACAAGTGCAGCCCTCACCTCAAAAGAAAGACTTAAAAGCGGTGACACAAACTCCTTGTTACACAGCTTCTCCAATACATCCGGATTGTATACGGATTCTTCATAGTTTTCTTCTTTTAAATCATAAAAAGTTCATCTTGAGATATATTAAGTTCTTCAAAGCTTTGCTTTTCAAACTCCCCGGTATCTCTTTTTATTCTCAAATCATTTACTTGTTCCAAAAAGCTTGAAAGTCTAAAGAAAAATTCACCAAATCTGATCTCTCTCTCTGTTTTTATCTGAGAGATTCTTCCATTGCCAGATTTATTCTCTCTACTATCAGCCTGTTATCCCAAGAATAAATATCATAAACCATAGTAAAAATAAAACCTCCAAGTATTGTAGTAACCACTGAAAGTGATTTTCTAGCTGTTCCCTGTTTAAAAGATTTTAGCGAATAATAAAATCCCGCCGCCGCAAAACAGAAATGAACAAAGTGCAAAAAGCCGATACCTGAGTACTTGGTGCACCCTGGTTTTTCTCATCACTTTTCTTACCGCAAAAACAAGCAGTACCACAGCAACTATATCCATAAACAATGCAAATTTTGCATCCTTTTGCAAAATGGTCGTCCTCATAGTCAACCATATCTTTTCTACTGGTGGCAATCTTTATCTTGTCCTCTGCCGATAAAAATCTGTCAGAGTCCAAAAATATTTTTCTTCTCTTCTAAAAAGGAATTCCTATTCTCTTTTTTAAAAAACTCATTCCTGTCTCCATATGATAAGTTTAAAACAGAATAAAAATAATATAGCCCAGAAAAACTCCCAATGTATTCAATATAATATCGTTCTACATCAAAGCTTCCAACATTGGTCAAAAGCTGTATAACCTCCACCACACATGAAAACAAACAGCCCTGAATCAAAGTTCTTAATAATGCATTTTTTCTTCTGCCGATTATCGGTCTGAAAAATCCGAAGGGCATAAAAGCAAGCACATTGCCCCCCAGATTCATCACCGTTATCATACCAAGCTTATCAAAATTATCAATATATCTTCTTATCTCGAAAAATGGTATTGTATTGTAACCATGTGCTTCAAGAGATATTCCTCTTCCAAATGCTTCTGCAAAAAAGAGAAAATAGCATAATACCAAAAGATATATTATAAATAAAACTATCCCTGTGAATCTAAACTTCGTTCCAAGTTTATTCATATCAAAACTCTATATTATTCTTACCTACAAGCAATCTTGCCCCGTTTACAAATGGACATAACACCTGTGGCAACTCCTACAGTTATCATTACTACACCGATAACGATTCCTGCTATGCCGCAGAATTTCATAAGTTTATATGCCTTTTCCATCTTTCCTCCGTCGGATTTTATTTCGCCCCGTAAATCTTGTAGTAATCATCGATAGCAGCCTTTAATTTATCATCGATAATAACTCTGCCACCTACTTCTTTATTATAAAGATACTCTACCACTTCATTCATTGTAACAATGGCTGTAGTCTTTATACCGTACTTTTCACTTATCTCTACAAGTGCCGACTTCTCGCCTTGACCTCTTTCACATCTGTCCACACTTACTACAAGACCGAGTACATCTACATTTCCCTGCGCTTTTATAATAGGCAGAGTCTCCTCAATAGATGTTCCTGCTGTAGTAACATCCTCTATTATAACGATCTTATCTCCGTCCTTAATAGGTGAACCAAGTAAAATACCTGTATCTCCATGATCTTTTACTTCTTTTCTGTTTGAACAATATTTTACATCCACACCATCTTCACTAAGAGCCATTGATGTTGCAACACTAAGAGGAATACCCTTGTACGCAGGTCCGAAAAGGATATCGAATTTATCACCGAAAGTGCCTCTTATAGCCTTTTGCATAGTACTCTTCCAAGCTTTCAGCTGTGCTCCGCTTCTGTAAAACTCCTGTATTAACAAAGAACGGAGTCTTTCTTCCGCTCTTTGTCACAAAGTCACTGAACTTTAAAACTTCACACTCTATCATAAAATCAATAAATTCTTTTTTGTAGTTCTCCATAAATTCTCCATTCAAAGGCTTATTTTACCAAGCCTATAATCTCGTTTACATCTTTGAATCCGTTGTTTTCAAGATACTTTTCAATACCATTTGCTACTTCTATGCTTGCACCTGGATTTATAAAATTTGCGGTTCCACACTCTACCATTGTCGCACCTGCAAGCATAAATTCTACCAGATCCTCAAAAGTGGCTATACCTCCCATACCCTATTATAGGTATATTAACAGCATTTGCCACCTGATACACCATTCTTAAAGCTACCGGCTTTAATGGCAGGACCTGACATTCCGCCTGTCCCATTTGCTATTGCAAAACATCTCTTTATTGATATCTATCTTCATACCGGTGATGGTATTTATAAGTGAGCGCATCGCTTCCTGCGGCCTCGGCAGCCCCTTGCAATCTCGGTTATATCCGTAAACATTCGGTGAAAGTTTCATGATAATAGGCTTCTTTGAATGAGCCTTCATCTGCTTTTGTAGGATCTCAATCTTACACTATCAACATTTGTACCTGAAAGCAATACCTCCATGTGATACATTGCAGTGATATATTGATTTCAAAACATATCCACATCCTCGTCTGATAGTCTTTCAACGGTTTCAATATAGTCCCCAACACTTCTTCCGCAGACATTTACTATTATCTTTGTATCCTTTTTCTTTAGGAATTTCAAAATCCTTTCAATAAAGGTATCAACTCCCCGGGTTTTGAAGTCCCATAGCATTTAACATACCGCCATAGACTTCCCAGCAATTCTGGGTGTGGGATTTCCTTCCCACGGAATATTTTGGTAACACCCTTTGTAGTTACCGCACCAAGCCTGTTGATATCTACAAGGTCTGCAAATTCTTCTCACTATGTCCGAAGGTTCCGCTTTGCAAACCTGTCACAGGATTTTTAAACTCTACTCCTGCAATCTTTACTTTTTGTATTTATCATAGTTCCACCTCCGAAGCATTAAATATCGGTCCTTCAGTACAAACTCTTTTGTTTTTACCTGGAGTGGCTGTCAATATCACTTGATTTACATGTATAGTTTAAGCATGCGCCTATTCCGCATGCCATCTTCTCTTCCAATGACAGGAAACATTCTATATTATTTTCAGCTGCATAATTTTTATAGCTCTAAGCATTGGAGTAGGACCGCAAGCAAGAATTCTTTTCGGCACTTAATTTGTTTTCTCTTATTGCGTCCAATACATTACCCTTTTGTGCCTATGCTTCCGTCTTCACTGGCAATATACACTTTCCCATAACTCTCAAGTTCTTCTGGCAAGGAAGGTATTACTCGTCTCTAAATCCAAGCACTATGATCTTCTCACCGTCTGATTGCTTTGTGAGCTCAAGCATCGGAGGTATTCTATACTCCTCCTATATGATAGTAGACTTGAATCCGTAGGAAAGCTGTTTCAAGAGGTCCCAAAACTTTGATATCATCTCCGGTTTTTAAGTTTGAAAATTCCCTTTGTTCCGGCATTTTCACCCGTAACTCTGTACACAAGCCTTATAGAGTCTTTGCCTACCTCACATATACTTATAGGTCTTGGCAAAAGCTTTGAAGGGTCTTTTGTGTATACATTTACAAATTGTCCCGGCTTTGTGGTCTTTGCTATATCTGTCTTTATCCAAATCGAATATATATCTTTACTCAGTTCGTCCTGGGAAAGTACCTTCCCGTTATCCATTATCTTTGTCATTTCACTCTCTTTATAAAACTCTGTTTATATCTACTATCATATCCTTTACAGCCGCTCTTGCCGCATCTCCAAACTCAAGTGAAGAATACTTTTCCTGCTTATATGCGGCTATAATTCCTCTTGAGGAGTTGACTACGGCACCAAGTCCGTCTTTATTAAAGCATGGCTTTAAATCCTCGGCTGTTGCACCCTGTGCACCATAGCCCCGCACAAGGAAGAAAGTATTCGGCATCTTTTCTCTGAGTATTGCACTCATCTTAGGATATGTAGCACCGACTACGGCACCTACATTTGAATAGTTTCCATCCATGCTCATAGCAATCTCATTCACAGGTCTTCTTAGCTACAAGCTCATAAAGAGGTGTTCCGTCTATAAGCTGATCCTGAATTCACCGCTTGATGGATTTTGAAGTCTTTACAAGTACAACATACCCTTTATTCTCACTGTTACATACATCTATAAAAAGGCTTTCACACTGTCTGTACTGAGATATGGATTTACAGTCACAAAAATCCGTATCAAATCCCTACTATTTTTCGCCCAACACATCACTTACTCCGATATGTGCCTTTGCATAAGCAAGTGAAGTTGAACCTATATTCCTCTTTTGCATCACCGATTACCAGCAACCCCTTTTCCTTGGCATACTGACACTTTTTTTGGTAAGCAATCATTCCTCTATTCCAAACTCCTCATACATAGCTATCTGAGGTTTTTATGGACGGAATAAGATCATAGGTCTTGTCAATTATCTCTTTGTTGAACTCAAAGAAAGCCTCCCTATAGCCTTTGTGGTTTTTTCCGTATTTCTTTTATCTTCTCATCTAGTATATAATCCGTATATGTGAAATAAGGGATCTAAACCTACACATATAGGGGCATTTGTTTGCTTGATTTTTCAATAAGTTTTTGCAATCATATTTTCTCCTAAGAGCCCTTTTGGGTATAATTATGTTTTTAAAAGTATAACACATATACCCGTATTATTTCAATAAATGAGAGGCTGGAGATTGCCATGAATATAATAAAAACAAGAGATTTATCCGAAGATATGATAAATCAAATAAATTCCATAGTTGAAGCCCAGGATAGGGAGTATCATCTTCCGCTTTTATTTTTGATTTTAATGATGAGAGATGTGTATATTATCTCTGTTATAAAGGTGAAAAATCTAATGTCCGTTTTGGCTTTTATTTGAAATAGATGATATTATTTACGAGATAATAGCTTTTACAGATACAGCTAACAGAAAAAGGTTATTTCAAAGCTCTCCTAGACTACCTATATACTGATTTGAAAACCGTACAGAGCTTTCTTTTTATATGTGAAAAACTTTTCACCTGCAAATTGAATGTGCAAAAAGACTTTCATTTGACTATGAGTGCACGGAAACTATGATGGAACTTGACTTGTCCACATATTCGGGCAATGAGTTACCTGATATCGACATTTATGAGGAAGATAATGACATTTTCTATATCTATTATAAAGACGAAGAGATAGGATCATTCAGTTTTTATACTTTCAGCTTTGATGTCTGTGATATCTATTTCCACAGTTTTAATATATATGAAGAGTTTCTGTATAAAGGACTTGAAAAACTGTCTCATGAAAGCAATACTTTTATTTTTAAAGGACATGGAAAAACCAAGATTCATTTGCAACTGCTTTTGGAAAATACACCTGCATATAAAATATACAAAGACTTGGGATTTAGTATTTCAAGTGAGATAAGCTATTACAAAAAAATTTATACAGTAATACATTCTTTAGGTTTATATATTGCCATTTGTATTTATAAATGTTATCATATGGATATATTAATAGCGTACAATCAAATTTATATAAATCTAATATAGGAGGTGAATTTATGTTATATAAAGCAATACAAGGAATATTTATTCCTTTTGTAGGTACATCATTAGGTGCTGCAGGTGTACTTTTTATGAAAACGGACTGAGCAGAAGTGTTCAAAGAGCACTGACAGGCTTTTGCTCGCAGGTGTTATGGTGGCTGCATCCGTCTGGAGTCTTATAATTCCTGCTATTGAACAGATGGAAGAATCCGTGCAGGCAGGCTCAGCTTTTCTTCCTGCATTTATTGCTTTTGGCTCGGAACCTTATTCTTACTTAGTCTTGACCATATAATTCCTCATTTACATATGTATGCAACAAAGCTGAGGGTAGAAAAAGCAAGCTTTGCAAGAACAACTATGATGGTACTTTGCAGTTACTCTTCACAACATACCTGAGGGAATGGCAGTCGGTATAGTATATGCAGGATTTTTAAACGGTAACCTCGGTATATCTGCAGGAGCTGCCTGCACTCTCTCGGTATCGCTATTCAAAACTTCCTGAGGGAGCCATTATATCAATGCCTCTTCATGCGGAAGGACAGAGCAAAATGAAAGCACTATTCTACGGTGTACTCAGGTGCGTAGAACCTATTGCAGCACTGATAATGCTTTTGGGCATCAAATATTTTTTTATCCCCGTGATGCCATATCTTCTAAGCTTTTCAGCAGGGAGCTATGATGTATGTTGTAGTAGAGGAACTTATCCCTGAAATGAGTGAAGGGGAAACATTCAAATATAGGAGTTATATTATTTGCCTTCGGATTTACAGTGATGATGGCACTGATGTGGTTTCTAGCTAAATATAATAAAACACCGACATACCGGTGTCTTTATCGTATAATTACGAACTCAATAAACACTAAATCAACTTCAACTACATTCAACTTTTTCAATAATAGTATTCACTATTATGCTATAGCAAAAGCTACGCTGATTAAAATAGTCATGGCTGAGTATTTATCATGGATATATCCACCGTTAGTTATAACTATATTACTGTAAACTATAGCTGCCAAAACACCTCTGTATAAAGTATGTCTTTTGTCATCTTTATTCTTAATACTCTGTGCATCATTCTACATGAAAAAAACAATAAAACCAAAATGAAAAATGCTACATAATCAAATACAAATCCTAAAAACCTAAAAACCCTAACAATGCTTCCAAGAATCCTAAACTTTTTAAATTTGTATATTTTTATTCTCCAAATTTTTCCACCAAAAATTCTCCCCTAATTAAAATTACATATTTTCTAATATAAGCTTTTATATGTTCAGATAAATGAACTTGTCAATTTTACGTATGTTAGCTTGTTATACATTTCTTAATTTTCTACAATGTAGTCTTTCATTTGTTTAGAAAGCATGAACTAAAGCTCTCACTTTTACCTTTACTGCAAGGTCACCCTTTAATACAGTCATAAGCATATAGATTCCCTGTTCAGTAAAGGTGTAATGAAGGTATCTTGTACCCCTCATCTTGAGGTGAAAAATTTTGCACCCTCAAGTCATGCTTTTCTTCTTCTGTGAGTCTGAACATAAACTCTTCGCCTTCAAATATTGTCCTTATTTTACATAATATTTTATAGCAGCAAATCTATTGCAGATACACTGAACCATATTCCGAAAAACGTAAACTGCACTTTTGCCTATTCTATACAAGTCTAATTTCTTATATAACCACATATTCATCGGAATAGCAATTGTAACAAAAAGCAAATGATATAATAAGTGTCTTTATAAGAAACATTTTATGCCTTTTTATAAACTCCATACTGCCTCCTTATTCCCGATAAACAACATATATAATATTAAGTATATTATATATCAAACCGGTAACAAAAACATAGTCTTCTATATATTAAAAAAATCCATATACTTTTTAAATAGCAAAAATTATACTATAATAATCAGATATAGTATACACATTTATTATAGATTGGAGAATTTATGAAACTTATAGATAATTTTAAAACAAAGAAGAACTTACTATAATCTAAACAAAACACTTCCGGTATCAAAATGCAGAAGTTAAAAAGCTTATTGAAGAGATTACCGAACTGATACCTGATGCCTTTAATATGAAGAGTGCTCGTGTACTTGTAGTTACAGATGAGAAACAGGATGAGCTTTTGGGATAGAATATTTGATACTTTTTAAAAGCAAGGTTCCTCGTGAAAAATCGACGGATTTAAGGCTGCAGCAGGTACAATACTTTATTTTTTTATGATGAAGAAGTTGTAGCACACTGCAAGAAAAAGTTCCCTGACATATGCAGATAACTTTCCTGTTTTGGGCAAAATCAAGCAAACGGTATGTTGCAAATAAATATCTGACAGGTCTTAGAGAGCTTGAATCGGTGCAAAACTTACAGCACTATAATCCTGTAATTGACAGCCTTGTTCAAGAAATGTTTGAAATTCCCAAGTCATGGAAATTAATCGCACAAATGCCTTTTTGGCGGAATTGTAACAGAACCCTGATTCTAAAGAGAAAGAGAATATCGCTGACAGAGTAAGATTTGTTTAAAACCAAATGAAACTTTATATTTGAGTAAAAATATCCCACAGACTACACTAAGCCTGTGGGATGTTTTCTATCATTTTAACAAGTTATCCTGATTTTGCAAAGAATGTCCTATTCTTACTACTACTATCATGTTCTTTCTTTTTTTCAACAAAATAATACACTATATAATTTTTAACCGTTACCTTTACATATATCATTTCTTTTCAAATATATATTGTTTAATCTTGAACCTATGTTTGGAAATTTATATAAATTTTCCATTTCTTTTTCAAAATGCTGAATAAAATGAGATTGCAGCATCTCTATTACATAATTCTCTATCAATATATTCAACTATATTAGCTAAATCATTTTGTGCACAATTAGTAAGATAATATGAAAAATTACTGTATTCCATATTTATCCTTCAATTTTTTTATTACTTTTTTCCATCATTTATTTTTCTCATTTGCAAAATCCACAATACCTTCATTAATAAAAATCAGCCTCTGCAATTTTTAGCAATCTTAGACTCATAGTATTCCATATTCATAACTACAAGCTTTTCCGTAACTGTTTTTAGTCACAAAACCGGGCTGTTTTGACATTTCTTCTCAATCTGCACAGTATCTTTCAAATCCTCTATAGGCACAATCTGCATAATATCACCTCCAAATTATGACTAAATTATATACTAAATTTGGTTATAAGTAAACACAGAAAAACTGCCATGGACTAAGTCCACGGTAGTACTTTTCTAGTTTCCCTTCACTTCTTTCCAAAGGTCATTAGAAGGCTGTCGCCCTCATCTCCGAGATATTTAAATATTTCGCTGTTCTTTAACATATCATCTGTCGGGAAGAGTGCTGTATTTTTCCTGAAGCTCCTTTATCCAAAAGCTCGAAAGCTCGCTTTATTTGGAGTAGGATATGTAATGTATTCAAAGTTCTTCTTGCAATCTCAGGTCTGTTTAAGAAGTCTATCCACTTCTCCGCATTCTCCTTGTTCTTTGCATTCTTTGAATTACCCATGCATCAATCCAAAGGTTTGTACCCTCTTTCGGTATTACATACTTAAGTTCAAAAATCTTCTCCTGAATTTGCAACTTCATTTTGAACATAGAGCATCTCGCCTGAGTAAATAACACCCTATAGCTGCCTCTCCACCAATCATCTTATCTCTTACCTGATCTATTACATAGGCCTGCACGAGCGGCTTTTGTTCTATAAGTTTTTCTTTTACCTTCTCAAGCTCAGCCTTATCTGTTGTATTCATAGAGTATCCAAGCATCTTCTCACCAACCATAAAGGCATCTCTTACAGAATCCTGCATAAGGATATTTCCTGATACTTAGGATTCCAAAGATCGCTCCAGCTTGTGATTTCATCATTCACCATTGAAGTATTATAAAGAATACCCTATAGTACCCCAAGCATATGGTACAGCATATTTATTCTCAGGATCAAATGACTTTGCCATATCCATATACTTTGTATCAATATTCTTGATATTAGGAACATTATCAAAGTTAATCTCCGCAAGCATATCATTTTGTATCATCTTCTCGATCATATAATCTGAAGGGCATACTACATCATATACCACACCGCCGGCCTCAAGTACCGGATACATTTCCTCATTGGTCTCAAACATATCATAAACGACCTTGATACCTGTTTCTTTTTCAAACTCCTCCACAACACTCTCGTCAATATACTCACCCCAGTTATATACATAAAGCTCGCCTGCACTGCCTGCCTTGGCACCTGCATCACTTTTTCCGCATCCTGATAATACAGCCACGGAAAGCATACTCATCAATGTCATTATACTTACAAATTTCTTTTTCACGCTTATTTCCTCTTATCTTCTATTTATTTTTTCTTTATTTTATTTTGTGCAATATTTGATACTATAAGCAGTATCAAAACGGTAGCAAAAATAATTGTAGAAAGGGCATACAGACTAGGCTTTATACCTCTTCTAACTTCTGAATATACCAAAGTTGATATAGTGTTTATACCTGCTCCCTTTGTAAAATGTGTTATTATAAAATCATCCAGCGACATTGTAAATGCCAGTAAAAATCCCGATATTACTCCCGGAAATATATCCGGAAATACTACCTTAAAAAAGGCTACAATCGGTGTGGCTCCAAGATCCAGCGCCGCCTCATATGTAACTCTCTCAGTCTGCTTAAGCTTAGGCATTACAGAAAGTATGACATATGGAATATTGAAGGTTATATGGCTTATGAGAATAGTCTTAAATCCAAGGCTTATTCCAAAAGCTATAAATCCAAGCATCAAAGAGATACCTGTTACAATATCCGCATTCAGCATAGGAATATTGTTGACTGCCATTACCACAGTTTTAGGTACCTTTCTCATATTGTTGATACCTAGTGCCGCTACGGTTCCTATCAGCGTGGCGATAAGTGCTGACAAAAACGCTATCACCAATGTGTTTCTAAAGGCGGACATTATTGTGGCACTTTTAAAAAGCTCGCCATACCAGTCAAAAGTAAATCCACCCCACCTGTTCCTTGACTTTGAAGCATTAAAGCTTAGTATCATAAGGGTTGCTATAGGGGCATATAAAAAAATCAATATAAATACCAGGTAAAAATCTCCCAGTACTTTTTCTTTATCTTTGAATAGATCAAACGCTCATGCCCTCCCCTGTCTTTATCATACTTGGCAATAAATGCCATACTGATAAGTATAAAGATCATCATTACCAGTGAAAGTCCGGAACCCAGATTCCAATTGCTTCCCTTTGTAAACTCCTGCTCTATTACATTTCCTATCAAAAGCACCTTGCTTCCGCCAAGGATATTGCTGATAACAAATGTTGTCAGTGCCGGCACAAATACCATAGTTATACCGCTAACAATACCCGGAATGCTAAGAGGTATTATTACCCTAGTAAGTGTTTGCATTGTATTTGCACCAAGATCTCTTGCGGCATTTATTGTATTGTCATCTATCTTTTCAAGTACATTGTATATAGGAAGTACCATAAAAGGCAGATAGTTGTAAACCATACCTAGGATAATAGCTGCCGGTGTATTGATGATATTTAAATTCGGCAGATGCAAGAAGTTTAAAATCGTATTTATAATTCCGTTTTTCTCCAAAAGTGAAAGCCATGCAAGAGTTCTAAGCAAGAAATTCATCCACATAGGCAAAATAAATATAAATACTATAAGGCTTCCCTTGTTAAGCTTTTTGCTTTTAAGAGTAAGTGCCAGCGGAAATGCCATTACAAGGCAAATAGCCGTACTTACAATTGATAATATTATTGACAATAAAAAGTGCCTTTAAAATGATCTTTGCAAATATTGAAAGCACATTTGCCACTGTAAAGCTCCGCTCCTATCAGTCAGTCCATATAAAAAAATCAGCGACAGGGGTATTATTGTAAAACCTATCATCCAAAGAATATACGGGAATGCAAGTACTTTTCTTAAATCCTTATTCATTTACACCCACAGCCTCCTCATCCCTCAGACTCAGGCTTGTTCATTATCTGTATATCAAAAAGGATCCACACTGATGCTGACTTCCTTGCCTACCGGGAACATATCTGTAGAATGTACCAGCCACTCATATCCGTTCGAGTTGTGACTTCCATCTCATAATGCACCCCTTAAATATCAAATGAGTAACCCTGCCTACCAAGGTTCCCTTTATCAGGCTCTACAAGATCAATATCCCTCAGGTCTTATTACAACGTCAACAGGCTTATTTGTTCCAAATCCCACATCCACACAGGCAAATTTTTGTCTGAAGATATCTACAAGTTTATCCTGTATCATGGTTCCGCTGATTATATTTGATTCACCCTATAAAGTCCGCTACAAAGGCATTTTCAGGCTCATTATATATCTGTTCGTGTACCCATCTGCTGTATATATCCCCTTGATTCATAACCACGATGGTATCGGACATTGTAAGCGCCTCTTCCTGATCATGTGTAACATAAACGAAAAGTGATACCCAGCTCATTTTTAAGTCTGATAAGCTCATATTGCATATCCTGACGCAGCTTAAGATCAAGTGCTCCAAGTGCTCATCAAGTAAGAGTACCTTCGGCTCATTTACTATAGCTCTGGCAATTGCAATTCTTTGTCGCTGTCCGCCTGAGAGCAGGTTTATATTTCTATTTTCTATCCGGAAAGGTTTACCAGCTTAAGCGCATATTTTATCTTGTCGTCAATATATGCCTTGGATTTATTCTTTATCTTCAAACCGAAGGCTATATTTTCCGCAATGTTCATATGAGGAAATAATGCATACTTTTGAAATACAGTATTTAAATTTCTTTATTCGGCAGCAGATTAGATATATCCTTACCGTCAAAAATTACTCTTCCGGTATCCGCCTCGTGCAAACTCTCTATTATTCTAAGGGTGGTAGTCTTACCGCAAACCCGAAGGACTGAGTAAAGTTACAAATGAGTTTTTCTTTAATTGATAAATTTAAATCATCTAAAAACAATCTCTCCGTCAAAACTCTTTGAGATATGTTCCAAATCAATAAGGGATGTCGACATACTTTCCTCCAATTTTTAAAAAAATTAGGCGGTGTGCTGACCCAAATAAGTCTTGCACCTGCTTTGAGCTGATATAATGCTTTTTATCGGATGTAAAATAAAAAGCTCTCACCTTTTTTTGCCGAATACACATCATTTCCCTATGTATCTCCACAGTTCCGGAAAGAATATATCCGAACTCCTCACCGTCATGAGGATTGTCAGGATATGTCTGTCCTCCCGGCTCGATAATTTGAAGTATAGGCTCCATCATATTTTTGTGCATTCGGTATTATCCATTTGATGGTATTATTTAGTTCTTTTGTCCTCTTTAATAAAGTAATCTTCTTCTGTAAAAACCACCTGCGTTTCGGTTTCTCATCAAAGAAGTCCTTTATTTCCACCCAAGGCATTGCAAAAATATCAAGAAGAGTTGCTATAGACGGTGAAGTAATATCATTCTCCAGTCATGCGAAATAAACCTTTGACAATTCCGCTCTATCAGCAAGCTCTTCTTGTGTAAGCCCTGCAAGCACTCTGAGTCTTTTTTTAGTTTTTGAACCGATCTCCATAAAAGCCTTCTTTGTGTTGCACACTATTTCTAAGTAAAAAGTTTAGTGTTATTAAACAAAAACATTATACATCATCTGGAACTGCTGTCAAGGACTTTATTTTTTTATTTATTATTTCAGCTTTTTACTATCATAATATTTTGTAAATTGTATTTTGATACTTGCTATGATATATTGAAGTCAGTAATGCATAATTTATTTTATATCATTGTAAAGGGGGATTTATATTATATGAATAATACTGATAATTTTAACCTTTAATTTAAGCCTGTCTGTAAAAAGTCGTTGCACTGATATTATTGGTTATATGTATATTTAACGGAAGTAAAATCTCCGATTTTATTTATTCCCTAAATACCGAAGGCTTTTAGTGAATCTGAGGGAATGAGAACATATATATCGGTACAAATCATCCTAAGTATTTTTATCAATCCTTGATGCATTGTTGATAGCTGTGGATTATTACAAAAATTTCAAAAACTTCATAGATTATGTATTTATAAATATAACGGGTGTATATAGACTGTATGGGTGATATTTTTGGAATGGAACTAATAATGTACAACCTATTAAATCTTCTATGACAGAGATTTTTTGGATTAATACCGGAGAACTTTATGGACCAATACATTTGTAATTATCGTACTATCAGAGATATATCTACTACAGATAGCAGTTTTTTTGCCATCGGTTTATAACTTTTTATAAAAATGATATCATTATACCAAAAATCACAGGATGATATAATTTTACTGCTTTGGCAAAAGAATATGGACTGAATAAAGTATTATATAGTGAACTTGACAGGATGACAGCAGACTCAGCTATCTCATTGATTAATTATAACAAACCTGAAAATACCCGGAATATTCATACTCATGATATTTGGCAACTTCCACAAAATTTAGCGACTTCCCGCTTTTATAAGGATTTTTATGAGAGATTTGTAAAAATCGGAGATTCTCCTAAGATTATATTGGTTTATATACCGGATAAAGATTATTTTTATGTCTAATTCATCCTTTTTGAAATTGCAATTTATGTTTATAGAGGAATAAACGAAGATGACTTTAATAAAAAGGGCCGGAGTATAAACATTATCTCAACAGTATGTTTTTTTATTAAGTGAAGCTCTAAAAACTAAAAATCAGAAGGGCTGTCGGGAAATACTGATTTTTATCCACACAGAATAAAATAGAAATATCCTGACAAGCTACAAAGCTAATGCCTTGTACTTATCAGGATGTTTTTTTAATCTCAAAAATCTTTATTTAAAAATCTATATTGTCTAAAAAAATTACTTATTATGCTTCTGTACTCAGCTTCACCCAAAACTTCTCTGACCTTGCATGTGCGGCATCAGGTACCAAATGAAGCTCTGAATACTCTGTTAGAAGTACTTTATTTACCCTGCGAATTCTCAGGCAAAATAAAGGTATCCGCCTCACCGTGTATAAAGCATATAGGTACTCATTTCCGACAAGAGCATCCTTTTGGCGATGTCTTTTTCATATCATAGCCATATCTTAATTTCATTGCTATATTTACGCTCGAAGTACTCAGCCTACCTTTGCCACATCATAGGCTGCATGAAGCAGATCATACAAGTTTGAAAATCCGCAATCTGCCACAACAAAATCCACCTTCGGCTTTTTTTGCAAGTACCATCAAAGAAGTGGTCTGCACCCATAGATTCACCGTGAAGTCCAAGCTTAATATTGCTGTATCTACTATAACTGTCTTCGATAAGCTTTTTCAAGATCTTCAGACTCAAACTGTCCGAGGCTTAAGGCTGTTTTTTTGCATTCTCACCATGATCCCTTAAATCATAAATAATGCAGTTAAATCCAAGGTCCATATATGTATCCACATATTTTACAGCACCATATCTGTTTGACTTAAAACCGTGGCTTATAATCACATATTTATCGGTCTCTACAGGATTTTTACAAGAGTCACATGGAGCTCATAGTCTTTATACCCCTTTACTGTATATTCTTCCTTTTCATAGGAGTCATAATTTCCCAAAGTCCATGTTCCTTTTCCCAAGATATCTCTTTATCAAGTGTGGATACCTCAGGTGTTGCTATTTGAGATGCAAGCCCCAGAATAAATCTGTAATACCATCCGATTGCAACCAGTACAATTATTATTGCAATCGCAATTATTATTTTTTCATCTAATTTATATCACCTTTCTATAAATACAAAAACTAAAAATCAATCGCTAACAGTATAAACATTTCAATTGTATCTATCAAGTTTTTTTATTCTGTTTTCAATATAAAATATATGCTTATAAATATGGCTTATAATAAACTGTTTATCATTATTACAATGTATTGACATTGCACGAATTTTTAAACTATATTTTAGATATTGGAGGTAGATGTATGACTACAAATCTAAAATATAAGAACAGATAAAAAAATATAAAGGATCAGGCTGAAGAAATTTTCAACCAACTTGGTCTCAATATGACAACAGCTATAAATATGTTTTTTTGAGAACGGCAGTCAGAGAAAACGGCATCCCGTTTGAGCTGAAGCTTGACACACCTAACAATAATACAAAGGCTGCTATTGAAGAAGGATCGTAAGCTCTTTAATGACGATTCTATCAAGGGATATAAAAAGCATTAAAGAACTAAGAGATGCTTTGGATGTATGAAGTACACTATAAAATTTACTACTCAGTTTAAAAGAGATTTGAAACTTGCAAAAAAAGCAAAAATAAGAATATCGATAAACTGTTTGAGATAATTGAGATTTTTGGCAAACGGAAACCAGTTGCCGGCAAAAGTATAGAGATCACGAACTTACAGGTAATTATAAAGATACCAGAGAATGTCATGTAGAACCGGATTGGTTACTTATATATGAAATTCGTGAAGATATACTTGTACTGATGTTAAATAGAGTGGGAAGTCATTCTGAATTGTTCTGAGGACAGATATATAATAGGAGGAGTATGGAAATGGAAAAAAATTTATCTAATAAAAATTTAAATAATAAAGAGAACTCAGACAATTCAAATACTGATAATAATTTGAATCAGCCTCACTGATAATGTAGATAATAACAACGACAATAATACGACAAAGCTTAGAACAATATCAGACCTTTTTTTAGATTATTTTTGGTCTTTTACCTATTGTTAGTGCTATAATATGTATATAATATATGTACTATTGAACTTTAACTTCAAATAATATATATTTATGTTAGTAATACCTACTTAACTGCACACTACAGGAGGTAATTTATGAATAAAAATGATGATAACAGCATAACCTATATAGCTTACAAGGTTGCAATACTGCTTGTACTGTTGATATTAATATTTAATGCAGATAAAATTTCACCACGTATATTCCTTTATAATTATGCAGATAACAACTACAGTGATTCGGCATTTATGCCGGCATATATTACAACACAGTTAATACTTTCTTTTGTCTATTTTGGATATAGGATTGATAGTGGTTGATTATCTGAAATTAAAGAAATAGGATAGGTTTTTACCTCTATCCATACCTGTCCGAATTTCCGGGGATATTTACATGCATATTCCCGTCGAAATTCCTTTTTTCGCCTGAAAATATTTCTGTAAATTCACCACCGATATTTAAATGAATATCTGCATTATTGTCATCATTATTTACTATGGCAACAAGTCTTTTATCTCCATATTCTCTTAAAAATGCATACTGTCTGTTTGTAAGCAAAAGCTTTCTATAACCTGCCTCTCCAACCCATGGATTTGAAATTTCATATTTCCCAAGGTCTGCAATCAGTTTTGGTATTTTCATTTGATTCTAAGGCAGTCTTATAATCCTCAAAAATTTAACTCAGGTCTAAGTATTTCATCCGCATAAGGTTTCTTCTCGCCCTCAATAGCAAACCTGAGCCGTAGTATATGGAAGGCTTTTCCCGGCAATGTATATAAAAAGAACATGTACAGGTGCAAAATGATTTTTTTGTTATTCAGCTTTTGTATAGATTCTCGCCACATCATGGTTGTCAACAAAGTTATAAAAAGCATTGGCGATATGCATTCCCATATCTGTGCAGCGCTTTTACGGTATGTGCTATCTCAAAGTAGTTGTGATCATTGTGTCCTGAATAAAGAGCCTTAGTGCAACCAATAATTGGTTACCGACTGAAGCATATTTTCATTTACCCATCTGGTGTAATTCCGTGAATCACTTCACCCATAAGCCAAAAATTCTGCTTGCAAGAATCCGTCACAGACCTCAGCTCACTCATAAAGGTAAAGTCAAGTACGTCTGCAGCATCAAGTCTTATACCGTCTATATTAAATTCACTTATCCAAAATCTTACCACATCCAGCATATACTCTCTTACTGCCGGATTTTGATGATTGAGATTTACAAGAGTACCGTGCCCGTCCCAGCTGTCATAATATAATCCGTCATTATAATCATTATTCCAATCAAAATGCAGATTTTTAAACCAGTCCTTGTATGCACTGTTTTTCTTTTTCTCTTTACATCTTTAAATGCAAAGAATTCTCTGCCCACATGATTGAAAACACCGTCCACTATAACTTTTATATCATTTTCATGGCAGGTATTTATAAAAGCTTTTAAGTCCTCATTGTCTCCAAGTCTTGAATCAAGCTTTTTATAATCAACAGTCTCATAACCATGTCCTACAGACTCAAACAGCGGACCGATATATATCGCATTACAGCCAAGCTTTTTTTATATGCCCCTATCCAAGGCATAAAGCTTTATTTAATCTGTGCTCGCTTATTTCAAATGAGTTTGTTCTCGGTGCTCCTGTCATTCCGATAGGATAAATATGATAAAACACCGCACTGTCATACCACTTCATAGTATCTCCTGAAAACAAGGCTTTTTAACTCCACAATCCATCGTGAATTAAAAAGCTCCCTATACTTAACCTTATATTTTAATTTTTTTGTAAACCTTCAAAACATTATCCATTTTTGGATTTCATATTCTCGAGTACCATATCAAACAAGGTAATTGCAACCATGCTCTCTACCACCACTACAGCTCTTGGAACTATAACGGGGTCATGTCTGCCTTTTATCTCAAGTTCCACCTCTTCATTTATCGCATTCACAGTTTCCTGTTCTCTTGCAATGGAAGGTGTAGGCTTTACTGCCGCATTGATAATAATAGGTGAACCGTCACTGATTCCCCCAAGTATACCGCCTGACATATTTGTCTTTTTTCTGATATGAAGTCCGGTATCATCCTCATCTACAAAGAAAGGATCATTATTTTGTGAGCCTTTCATAGTGCTTACATGAAAACCTGCACCAAACTCCACGCCCCTTTTATAGCACTGATACTCATGACAGCTGCTGAAAGCCTTGCATCAAGTTTTATCAAATACCGGTTCTCCAAGTCCCGGCATTACACCTGTTGCTATACATCCTATGATACCGCCCAAAGAATCTTTCTCTTCCTTGGCTCTTTTTATAAGCTCTATCGCCTGACTGGCAGCTTCATTATCCGCATATATACATCATTTTCACTGCACTCTTCAAGATTAAAGTTTTCGGCATATATATTTCCGATACTTTGAGTGAACGCCTGTACCTTGATACCCAGCATTTCAAGTGCCTTTATAGCTATGGCCCCACCTATTACTCTGCCAATTGTTTCTCTGCCCGAACTTCTTCCTCCACCGCGGTAATCTCTGAATCCGAACTTTGAATCGAAAGAGAAATCAGCATGTCCGGGTCTGTAAGTAATGGCCAGTTCATCGTAGTCCTGTGACCTTTGAGACTGATTTTCAAGCATTACCATAATAGGTGTACCTGTTGTTTTACTCGCCAAACACTCGGAATAAATACGACATTTGTCGTTTTCATTTCTCGATGTGGTAACGCTGCTCTGTCCCGGGTTTTCTTCTGTCCAGAAACTTTTTGGATATCCTCTTCACTTAGTTCTATACCTGCAGGTACTCCGTCCACAATAGCACCCAAGGCTACTCCATGAGACTCTCCGAAAGTTGTAACTACAAAGCTTTTTTTCCAAAACTTGAACCTGCCATTATACCTCCACTATGACACAGCAATTAGGCTGATTAACTCTTATTGTATTTGAGCACATCACAATCAAACCTGTTGAATAATCTATCTTAAAGAATGTAATACTTCCGCTCTCATGATTTATGGATGCAATGTGATGATTGTCAGGGAAAAATCGCCACATCCTTCGGATACTCACCGCTTATTGAAGACACATCTTTTCTTTTAAAAAGCCCGGTCTCGGCATCTCTTTCATATAAACATACCGAATTGTCACCGGCATTTGTTGTAAACAGGAATTTCTCATCAGCATTAAGTGTCAATGTAGTTGTGGACTGTAAGTTCCGAGAGCTTATCGCTTCCCGTTGTAGGTACTGTTTGAATCTTCTCAATCTGAGGCATCCCTACACCCCGGCTTGGCTTCATATGTAAATACATCCACCACATTTTTTTCATCTCATACATCAGATATAAGAACTTTCCATCCCTCGAAAAATTCAAAAAAATCTCGGTGCGGAATTTATATCACATGGAATCATATCGACAAGTGAGAGTCTCTCATCTTTATTGTCAAAATGATATATTTTCACCTGATCTATTCCAAGGTCGGCTGCCATAACAAAATGTCCGTCAGGAGTTGTTCTTGTACAGCTTACATGAGGTCTGAAATTTCTCTCTGCTATGGAACCAAGTCCTTTGTGATAAACTTCATCTACAATCTCTCCCACACTTCCGTCTTTATTCAACCTCAATACTGTAATTTTTCCGTCATGATATCCGGATACAAATATAAATTTATCTTTTACATCTGTTGAAAGATGACAACCTCTCATTCCGTTTATCTTTACAGAGTTTAATCTTTCAAGACCTCCGTCAGGCAGAATTCTGAATGAAACGATTCCTTCATCGGCAATGGAATACAATGTCTTCTGGTCTCTTGACTTGATGACATAGGAAGAGTTGTCTACATCCACTTCATCTTTTTTGACAAAACAGCCCTTCTCGGTATCCACATCATATATTGTGATTCCCTTTGCTTTTCCTGTATATGAATAAGATCCCACATAGGCAACATATTTTCCGCTCATAAACATACTCCTTTAAACTTATATAGCTCAATTCTATCATAAAATCCGTATTTTTTGAACTTATTTACTCAAAATAATGTTGTATTCAAAAAAATATTTTGACACCTTTTGAGTTTTAAATTACCCAATCAAAATTATTGGAAAGCTCATATGGTGTATTCTGATATACATAGAAGTTTAACCAGTTTCCGTATAATGTATTGGAAAAATTTCTCCAGCTTAAAACAGGTCTTGAAAAAGGATCATTATCACTAAAATAATTCTTTGGCAATGCAGGATTCAAACCCTTTGCAACGTCTCTGTGGTACTCATTGCTTTAGAGTCATTCTGTCATATTCAGGATGTCCCCTGTATAAATACTTTTGAGAACCGCTGCCATACTCATTAAGCACAAGGAGTACTCCCTGCTTCGTCAGACTTGGCCAAAAACCTGAAGTTCAGGATATTTTTAATACATCTTCCAATTTAACTTCCGTATTTCTTGAATGTGGGCAGTTTACAAAATCATCCATACTTCTGACCAATGGAACTTTTTTCTTTAAAATCTCGTGCACAAACACTCCTGCCAGCTTTTCTTTTCTCTCATATTTGGGTATTCCGAAATGATAGTAAAGCCCTGCCTGTGCAGCCCAACATATATGAAGAGTGATGTGACATGAGTCTTTGACCATTCCATTATCTCACACAGTTCATCCCAGTAATTGACCTTGTCATAGTCCATACATTCCACCGGAGCACCTGTAATTATCATTCCGTCATATTTATCATTTTTTATATCTTCAAAGAATGTATAAAATTTATTCAGATGACTTTGGCTTGTATTCTTTGACTGATGACTCTTCATCATCAAAAATGAACAGTCCACCTGCAATGGAGTATTTGACAAAGCTCTAAGAATCTGTGTCTCCGTATCCTCCTTTATAGGCATCAGATTTAATATCAATATCTGCAATGGACGAATATCCTGGGCTACAGCCCTTTCCTCATCCATCACAAATATATTCTCAGATTCAAGTATTGCTTTTGCAGGTAGTCCCTTTTGTATTTTTATTGGCATAATACTCTTTTCCTGTAGACAAAGCTGTCTACAAACTAAACATATTATTTATTCTTCTAAAAGTTTTAAAAAAATCCTCCTCCGAGATTATCTCAACTCCAAGTTCTTTAGCTTTTTTTATTTTTTTAGAAGAATTTGATGTGGTATCATTATTTATCAAGAAATTTGTCTTGCTTGATACACTTCCTGATACCTTTCCTCCATTCTTTTCTATAAGTTCTTTCAACTCATTTCTATTTGTAAAATGTTCCAGCGAGCCTGTGATAACAAATACTTTTTCCGGCAAATGAATCACTTCCCGCAGACTCTTCCGCTTCCAAATATAAGGACTTCTAAGGCTCTTTACATTTTCTATATTCTTAGAATCCTTTAAAAAAATCAACTATGGAATTTGCCAGCACTTCACCGATTCCCCTATTTCAAGCAGTTCATCTTTCCTGGCGGTAATAATTTTTGTCAATATCATTGTCAAAAATACTTTTGCAAATCATCTTGGCATTGGCACTTCCTATTCCGTTTATTCCTAGTGAATATAAAAAAATCTTGCCACATTTGTATGTTTTGCTTCTTCAAGTGCCGCCATAAGCTTTCTCATAGCTTCTCTTTCCAAAGCCCTCCATATTTACAATCTCATCTTTATATCTGTCCAGCTTAAATATATCACTGTCATTTTTTATAAAGCCTTTTGAGAGAAATTTCTCCAATGTAGACTCTGAAAGACCGTCAATATTTAACGCATCTCTGGATGCCATAAGAGCATACTGTTTTATATGCTTTATCTGACAGTCAGGGTTTGTACATAAAAAGTACCTTTGACTCATTATCCTGCTTTTATACTGCATGATTTCCACATGCCGGACAGGTATCCGGAACTTTTTCAGTATTTGATTTTGTGAGATTCTCATATACCTGCGGAATTATCATATTGGCCTTGTATACAGAAATTTCATCACCGACTCCAAGCATCAAATCTTCAAAAATGCTTACATTGTGAAGGCTGGCTCTTGAAACTGTAGTTCCCTCAAGTTCCACAGGCTCAAATACAGCCACCGGATTTATAAGTCCTGTTCTTGACGGACTCCACTCTATATATTTAAGTTTTGTTACCTGCCTTTCATCACTCCATTTAAACGCCATAGCATTTCTTGGGAATTTTTGAAGTACTTCCAAGTCTTTCTCCAAGTGCTATATCATCAAGTAAAAGTACCAATCCGTCTGAAGGAATATCATTGCTCTCTCATCTTTGACTCAAACTCTGCTATATCATCTGCAATACTTTTTGCTGTCCGTAAATTTATATTCCACTACATCAAAGCCTTCATTTTTTTAGCCCATTCAAACTGCTTTTGCCTTTTGAATTTTCGAAAGTCTCACACCGTCGGCTTTTTACCACATTGAAAATATTGCAATATACCATCCTTGCCTTTGTAATTGCAGGATTAAGCTGTCTTACAGAACCTGAGCAAAGATTTCTCGGATTCTTGTACTTGGCAGCTGCATCTTCTATAGCATCATTAATTCTCTTAAAGTCGGAATATTTTATAATTGCCTCACCTCTAAGCATCAGCTCACCCTTAAACTCTATCTTTAGAGGTATATTTTGGAAGTTTTTGGCATTATTTGTAATAACCTCTCCTATAGTTCCGTTACCTCTTGTGACGGCTTCAACCAGCTCACCGTCTCTGTAGGTAAGTACTACAGTCAGTCCGTCCATCTTCCAAGAAAGTAATGCCTTATTATCACCAAGCCATTCTCTAAGATCTTCCACACTTTTAGTCTTATCCAGTGAAAGCATAGGGCTTTCATGGGCTTTCTTTGGGAGTTCACCGGCTATTTCGTATCCTACATTCTGAGTGGGTGAATTAGATAAAACCACATTTGTTTCTTTTTCTAATTCTAAAAGCTCATCATAGAGTTTGTCATATTCTATATTCGGCATTATCTCAACCGCATCCACATAGTAGCTTTTTGAGGCCTTATTAAGTATTTCAACCAGTTCCTTAATCTCTTTTTCTTATCCATTTTCCCTTATCCCAAGTTCTTGTATAATTTCTTTACTCTCATCACTTAGGTTTCTGTAATCACCTAGGGCGAGTCCGTCAGTTTTATATTTACTATTCTTACTCTGTTCAGCTTTTTGAACCTTCATACCGCAGGCAAGACATATCTGTCTTATCTGTCTGTTTAACCCCGCGTCAAAAACAATGCTGAAAAGTATTTTTATTCAACTTTTTAACCTTGCATTTTTCTTGTCTTGGTCTTTAACTCATACAGATATATACCGTTTGCCATTTTTATTGATAAAGGCATCGTCTATATCCTTATTAACTTTTACTATATATTCTTTTTCATGATAGTTTGCTGCTCTCAGCAGAGAGTTTGTAAGACTTCCCTGATTTGTCAGCAATAATCCGCTTGAATCTTTATCAAGTCTTCCCACCGATATATCCTCTCCTTCATTCCTATATAGTCCACTCACATTCATTGCACCGTCATTATCGGATGTGGTACATACCAGGCCCCTCAGGCTTGTTAAACGCTATTATAGGCTCTATCTTCTCTACATCCTTGCCCATACCTATATATCTGCCGTCAAGCTACAAGGTCCTCATCACCCACTGTAGCTCCAAGCTCTACCACCTGCCCGTTTATCATAACTCTGCCGGCTTCTATAGCTTTGTCCGCTTCTCCTTCTGGAGCAGATACCTATACTTGCTATGAAATTTATTTAGTCGCATTCTTTACTCTCTTTCTTCCAACTGCTATACATACTCATAGAAACTACAAAACAAAGTCCTGCCAATAATTGTGATACGGCAATATTGGTGTTTGCAAAAGCAGGCTGTCTGTTCTTAGGCTTTCTATTATCATTCTTCCAAGACCGTATCCTCCAAGATAAATAAAGAATACCTCTCCGTCAAATTTCTTTCTCTTTCTGTACCACAACATGAAAGCAAGTACCATCAAGTTCCAACAACTCTCATAAAGAAATGTAGGATGAACCTGAATATACTTCACTCCGTCAATCTCCATAGCATGACTTAATACATCCTCATTTAACATTCCGGCACCTACTAAATCCAGTTTATACCTCAGTGCAAAAAGTGAATCCGTATATCCTCCAAAAAGCCCTCGGCATTGAAAGAAATTTCCATCTTCCTATAGCCTGTCCCCAGTATCAGTCCCAAAACTCCGTATCAGCCATTGACGACTGTTTTACTTTGCAGTATACTGTAAGTGTGATTACTGCGGGTTATTACACCGCCGTATATTGCCAGACCGCCACCACGCAAATTGAATATCTGAAGCAGGTCGTCTTTATACATATCCCATTCAAATACTACATAGTAGATTCTTGCACCTATTATTGAAAGTACTATTAGAGACATGGCAAAAATCCAGATACAGATCAGGATTTTGTCCTCTTCTTTTTGCATCCGGCACAGGCAATATTTATTCCTGCAAGCATTCCAAGCTCCTATTATTATTCCATAAAATGCAATCCTAAACCGAATACATCAATATGATTTACCAAATGTTTTATATATATCCCTAAATGTGGAAAAGCTGCATCCATCATAACCTCCCTAAGTGTTTTTACATCTTCATAGTATAGCATATTAGAGGGATATGGCACTGCTGAAAATTAGTATAAAAATTTGTTAATGAAATTAATACTGAAAAACTTTTGTAGAAGAAAAAACACCCTATGTTTTTATATAGAGTGTTTGCTGCTGTAATTTTAATAGATATTAGAATTACTGATCTTTCTTATTCTTACCATATTTTATTATTACTATATTAACAAATATTCTACATACCACATGTATTATCCAAAAACATTTTAAATGCATCTCCAGTTACAAGTTCTTTTTAGAGTCCATCCCTGCTTTTATTAAAATACATAAAAACAACATTTGTACAACTAAAATTACAAATACAAGCAATAACTCTCTTATAATTATCTTCATAGAATGATTTCTCTCTGATATTAAGATTTTTACAACACCTTAATACCATTATACTGAAACATTATTTTTTTAGAAATAAATTGTATCCTAAGCTCCATTCCCATCACTTCCGCCAATCTTTTTAAAAGATTTACCGTTGGATTCCTTGTACCGTTTTCTAATC
>CAKAIM010000012.1 GCA_916439285.1 uncultured Lachnoanaerobaculum sp.
TCGCCATGCTTATTATAAAACCATGTTTTTTCATCTTCCTCCCACAGTGCTAGTCAATAGGGAAAAGCTGTTTTATTATATCCTCATTTTCCAGGCTTTCCTTATCCACCAGCATATTTTCCATATCGATATTTGACATATAATTTGTCTTTTTTAAATCCGCCATAAGCATCTCCACTGCCGAATATCCTTCTTCATACTCATTTAAAGTAGCTATTGCATCTATACTGCCCTCACTTAATTTATTTAAAAAGAATGTGGTGGCTCCTATGCAATAAAACCCGTGTATATGTTCCTTATAAACGCTGCTGCCTCCAAGTATCTTACATATATTCTCAGTGCTTTTCTTATCAAGTGAGAATATAAAAGCGCTTTTCTTACTGTGCACCAAATCTTCTATTGCCGTCCGAAACTCCTTTTCATCTCCCTCTACAAGAATTATATTAGAAGATTGTTTTGATTTCAAGAAATCTGTTTCCTTTGACACACCTGCAAGATTCAAATCATTTACAAATACATAAACCGGTGAACTTCCGTCATACTTTTCTTCAAATGCCGTATAAAGCCTTTCAATCATATCTGTATAGTCAATATTTATAGTCCTCTTTGAGATATTTATACTTGGATTTGCACTTCCTATCTTAGTCGTATCAAATACATCCGTATCCTTTGACTTTAATACAACCACCGGTGACTTTATAAGATTGATTTTTAAATCATTTTTTGCCAGCACAATAATACCGTCGGCACCGTTTTCCTCCTCGGATTCTATAAGCGTCTTCTGATTTATATTATTTAATGTAATCAGGTTTATATCTATATTGTATTTCTTTGCAGCATCATCCACACCCTTTTTTTAAGATTGGCGTATTTACTTTCATCCTCACCGTCAAGTATCAAAGATACCTGATAAACTCTCGGTGTTTCTTCTTTTAATATCAAATTTGTCTGCGAAATTACAAAGAGTAAGATAATTGATACAAACCATATTATCCATATATATATTTTATCTGTCTTCATCATTCTCTCCATATACTACAGCAGGCAAATGAATTGTAATCTTTGTACCTTCATCAGGTTCCGATTCAACTTTCAACCCGTATTCACTTCCAAAATACAGCTTTATTCTTTCATTTACATTTTTTACACCGATACCGGATCCTTTTTTACTTGGAACAAAGTCTTTACTCAGTAAAGTTTCAACCATATCTTCACTCATTCCAAGTCCGTTGTCCGTTATCGTAAAATAAAGACTGTCATCCTCTTTAAATACTTTTACGTCTATCTCACCGTCACCGTCCATAAACTCCATTCCGTGATATATCGCATTTTCCACCAATGGCTGAAGCATAAGCTTTAAAGATGAATAAGAAAGCACTTCCTCATCCACATCTATGCTATATTCAAACCTGTTTTTGAAACGCATATTCTGTATCATCAGATAGTTTCTTACATGCTCCACCTCATCTTTTACAGTGATTATATTCTTTCCCTTGCTTAATGAAATCCTGAAAAACTTTGCAAGTGCCGTCACAATATTTACAGCCTTGTCGGAGTTCTCGTTTTCAATCATCCAAACGATAATGTCCAAAGTATTGTATAAGAAATGCGGATTTATCTGAGACTGCAATGTATCAAACTCGCTCTTTCTCTTGGCATTGTGCTCAGCCACAAGATCCGACATCAATACCTTTATCCTGCCAAGCATATTTTTAATTGACTTGCCGAGATGTTCCACCTCATAAGAACCGCTAGGTACTATCTCCACATTCAGATTTCCGCTCTCAATCTCTCTTACACTGCCGTCAAGACTCTTTATAGGATTTGATATCTTATCGGAAATAAAGGCATTTATCATAGCCAGTAAAAATAAGAAAAGATCGGCAACGAAGAGTACAAAGAATCTGAATTTTATTCCGTCTACGCCAAGTGCCGCACTTGGTGTCACCCCCACAAGCTTCCAACCTGTATATCCTATTGTCCTTACATTGAGTGTAATATTTTTACCGCCAAGATTTTCAACTGTTATTCCGTCTTTTAAAGTGGCGGCATATTTATTGTCTTCCTTAAATCGTCCCGAATATATCTCATTTTGTTTCGGATGCCATATGATATCACCACTATCATTGGTCAGATACACATAACCTCCGTTTCCCAAATTTACATTTGAAAATATCTCCTCAAAATACATATAGTTTAAGTTGATAAGAAGAAGTGCCTGTGTGGCCTTACCCTCATCAGTCACCTCCACCGCTCTTGAAAGAGAAATCACCCATGAATAGCTGCTTTCATTCCTGTCAAAGAGATCTCTGATATGTGGCATGGAAAAGTTGATATATTCACTTTCCGCCATACTTTTTTTAAAAAAATCCTTTTCCAAAACATTGCTGTTATCTTTAAGTCGTAATGCAGGCATGGACTCTATAAGCTCGCCCTTTCCGGATATCAAAGCTATATCATCTATCATATTGTCATTGTTGACATAGATAAGGTTCATACCCTTTTTTATATCATCATTTGATATATCTGTATTTTTGATAACATTATAATAAATGGAATCGGATACCTTCATGGCATTTCTAAGATATGAATCCACAGACTCTCCAAGCTGTCCTACAATACCTGAGTTTTCCTCAATAATGGTAGCATTTAAGCTGTTTGTAAATCTTTGAAATATTATAAGGCTTATAAGTGCTATGGCTATAATCGCTGTAACTGTAAAGTACATGAAAATAGAGCTTTGTATGCTCAAATTTTTTATACTCAAGTTTTTTAAACTGAATTTCCCTTTTTCCATATACTAACCTTGCTGTCTGTACTTTGAAGGTGAAACCCCATACTTTTTCTTAAACACATAGCTGAAATAATTCTGATCCGCATAACCCACCATTTCCGCTATAATATATGTCTTTTCATCTGTAGTCTTTAAAAGCTCCACAGCCTTTTGCAATCTTACATTGGTCAGGAAATTTACATAGGATATCCCCATATCCTTTAAAGTTTGTGGAAAACCTGGCAACGGAGACATGTAAATGTTTACAAAGTTTTTCAAGCGACAAATCCATATCCGCAAAGTTCTCTTCTATATAGGCCTTAGCCTCTTCAAGTACCTTTTTTGATGTGAAAGCTCGATCTTCTCTTATCTTATGAGCGATATTTATGCTTGCCTCAAGCAGCCACTCTCTGAAACCGCCTGTATCCTTTATCTTATCCAAAAGATCTATATAATCTGTAGCCGTCTTTGTAAGTACTGAAAGCTCAAGTCCGTAATCCTGTACCAGACTTATAATAATATTTATAACATTTATCATATAGGACTGATACTGACTTGAATGTACCTTTGATTCCTTAAGCTTTGATGCTATTTTTTCCACATATTCTGCTATACTTTCATCACTTCCGAACTTTAATATATTGATATATTCCTTTGCTTCAATATCTTCAAACTTCAGCTTATCAGACTTTACAGGCTCCATATCTTTTATATAAATAACTTCGCCGCTTCCTACAATACCTCTGTATCCGAGAGCCTCCTTTGCAAGAGTATATGACCTGTGGAGATCTGTGATATCCTTTACACTGATACCCAGACCTATGGTAAGGTTTACACCTATGGCTCTGTTTACATCTCGTATCGCCTCTGTAAGTATGGACATTATATAGTTTTTTGACATCTTCTCAGGAAGTCCTGTCAATATAACTATACTTGTTTCCGAATACATGGAAAAGACCTCCGCCTGTAATTTATATTTCAGGTTTTCAAGGAGGTTGACCTTTACAGATATAGGTATAAGTTCTTTATCCACTATGCTGCTGTCCATATCATCTATGTGAACGGCGGCAACTATATATCTGTCTGCATTGTTTAAATTTATATCATATTCGGACATAGCATAATCTATCTCCGAAGCACTTATACTTCCATGTATAATACCGTTTAAAAACTGCTCCCTGAGTATAGGAATACTGGCTTGGTATCCTCTTCTGAGTCTTTCAATATCTCTCTTTTTATCAAGTTCCTCATCCATACTTTTATGTACTTTTCTGAGGATCTCCGTAAGCTCAACGGCGGAAACAGGCTTAAGCACATACTCTATTACGCCCATCTTAATGGCTTCTTTTGCATAGTCAAAATCATCAAATCCCGAAAAAATAATGGACTTTATAAGAGGATATCTTATATTTATTTCATTTATCAGCTCAAGTCCGTCCATATATGGCATTCTGATATCGGTAAATACCAGGTCCGGATTTAAATTTTCTATTTTCTCCAGTGCTTCAACACCGTTTTCGGCATCTCCAACAACTAAAAAACCTTCTTCTTCCCAGTTGATTTTTTTTATAATACTTTTTCTGACTTCTTCTTCGTCATCCACAAGTAAAATTTTGTAAAGTTCTCTCATATTAAAGTTCCAATACTATAGTGAAGGTCCGTCATTTTCAAGGCTTACCTTCATATCCGCACCGAATACTCCGCATTCTGTATGAATATCCGACTTCTTGCCAAGTTCCACCATATACTCATAAAGTCTCTTTGCCTCATCCGGTGAGCCTGCACCTATAAAGCTCGGTCTGTTTCCCTCTTTGCAATTTGCCAGCAGCGTAAACTGTGATACAAGTAAAAGCTCACCGCCCACATCTTTTAATGAAAGGTTTGTTTTCCGTTTTCATCTTCAAATATTCTAAGTTTGATAAGCTTATTAAAATACTTTTCAACGATTCTTTCATCATCATCTGCCGCTACACCTACCAAAACCAAAAGACCTTTATTTATCTTTCCTACTTCTTCACCGTCTATTTTTACATTTGCATGATTTACTCTTTGTATTACAAGCTTCATATTTCCTCCTAAAACGATCTTATCTCGTCTTCTTCATTGCTTATTTCTATGGACATTATTTTTACATAATATCCTCCGTCACCTACAGGCACAAGTACTCTGTCACCTTTTTTCTTACCTATTATGGCCTTACCTATCGGTGACTCTATACTGAGTCTGCCTTCCAGTGAATCTCCTCTGATTGAAGTAACTATCTTGAACTTTTCACACTCGTCATCATCTTCAAAATAGAGTTCTACAACCTTGTCAATTCCGACCTGATCTTCTTTTGTCTTATCTTCATATACATGACAGAATCTAAGCATTCTCTCTAAATAATTGATTCTGCTCTCATTCTTGTTTTTCTCTCTTTTTGCGGCATAATATTCAAAATTTTCAGACAAATCTCCATGTGCTCTGGCTTCCTTTACAGCCTCTATAAGTTTCGGTCTAAGCACCAGTTTTCTTTCTTCTATCTCAGCCTCTATCTTTTTAATATCATCTCTTGTAAGCGTCTCTGCCATAAAACCATCCATATACTTTTTTATATAAAACAAAAGAGTAGTAAAAACTACTCTTTTTTAAACCCCAAAGTGACGGCTCTGCTTTATTGACGCCTAGCGAAGCTAGGTGGGTTACCTCACCTTGATATCTGCCTTCTACCTATAGAAGCTTGACATCCATCGAAGGTTATTTGGAATCCCATAAATCAAAAATGTAGGTTCAAAATTGGCAAAGTTATCGCTCACCTCAGGAATTTTTCTTTATATTAAAATTATAATACAAAAATATATTTTTTTCAATATATTTGTCTGTATATTTTTAAATTTTTCTTTAAATTATTTATTTGGGATACACCAGCCTATCTTCTGAAACCCGTCTTCCGTCGAAGTACTATGAAAGTTCCGACGTTTTAAATTTCTAATAAGCTATTTAGTTTTTATGCAATTCTTTTTAAATCCCTTATTTTTAAAGGCTTTTTCTTACATAAAAAAATATTTCAAAAAAATTTGAAATATTTTTTTAAGTATATTATAATCATAGTACTTCATAGTACTTTACTTTTTAGAGGTGTTTATGGCTTATTTTTTTGAGAAAAGAAAAAGAAGAAAAAAAGGTACTTATCTTCAGATGTATGAATCATTTTTGGGATAAGGATAAAAAAAGCAACCAAGAACAAAAAAATGTAAAATCTTTTTGGTTATGTTGAGGATTTGATTTCAGGTGAGATTCCGGATCCTGTTAAATTTTACAGCGACTATGTAAAAGAGCAAAATGAGAATAGAACAAAAGTTCTTTCTGAAGAATCCCGTCCTCGTGCATTTTCCACTCCTGTTGAACTTAATATAGGACACTTCTTGCTCTACTCATTGATTGATGAGCTTGATGTTAAGGAAACTATTGATATACTTGCTTCTCAAATGCGTTTTTCAGTTCTCTGTATTTGACTTAATTACACAACTTATTTATGCAAGGGTTATATCACCATGCTCTAAGTCAAAGACAGCCTCTCATGTCTTTCCATACATTTACGGCAGCTCTACAATCTCTGAAGACCAAGTATATGACGGGTGTTCTTTCATAGGAGAGTCTTATAAGAAGTACATTGATTTGTTTAATCACTCTTATGAAAAGTATTTTTAAAAAGAGATTTAAGCAATGTATTTTTTTCGATTGTACTAATTATTACTTTGAAATTGATCTTCCTAGCGATGACAAGCAAAAGGGACCTTCAAAAGAGAATAGGCACTCTCCGATAATAGGACAGGCTTTACTTTTTAGATGCTGATCTAGTACCTGTCTCCATGCAAATGTATCCCGGAAATGAATCGGAAAAAGCCATATATTAGAAAAAGTTATTGAAGAAATGAAGCAACGACACAACGTATCAGGTAAGACTATTCAGGTAGCTGATAAAGGACTTAATTGTGCAAGAAATATTTATCTCTGCAGTTAAAAGAAGCTAGTGACGGCTATATATTTTTCAAAAATCAATACATGGTAAGAATCTAAGTGAAAAAGGAAAAGAAATGGGTTCTACTTGAGAATGATACAAATATCTTTTTCTAATTACACTGATGAAAGAGGTAATATATCTTTTCGTCTTAAATCCTGTATTGACAGCTTTGATTACAGTTTTAAAGAGATTGATCCGGAAACAAGAAAAGAGAGTGTTACAAGGTTTTTCTGTAAAAAGAAAAAGCGTATCGTCTCTTATAATCCTAACCTTGCAAAAGAAACAAAGGCTTGAAATAATGAAAATGGTCGATAAAGCTTCAAAAGTTTTTCTACATACAAAAAAATATCGCTAAAAGATGAACTTGGAGATTGTGCTAAATATGTAGACATTATAACTAAAAGATAGTACAGGCAAGACAATAAAGCCTATAATAGATTTAAATAAATCTAAGATTGATGAAGATCTTAAATATGCAGGATATAATCTTTTAGTGACATCCGAGATAGATATGGAGCCATTACAGGTATATAAAAACATACCATAGCCTATGGAAAATCGAGGAATCTTTTAGACTTACAAAATCATACCTGGATGCTAGGCCTGTTTATTTACAGAAAAAAAGAAACAATCTATGGGCATTTTTTTGATATGCTACCTTAGCTTGTTTCTTTTTAAGAGTATTAGAAATCAAGTGCTTCAAAAAAATAAAAATAAACTCTTATGACTTGATTAACTTTATGCGTGATTTTTAGGGTGGTAAATAAAGGTGATAATACATATATAAATATATCAAGAGACCAGGCCGTTAACGAAAAGGTTAAAAAAACTGGTTGGTTTTAGTAACCTTGATGCCCTCTATTTAACCAAAGCTGAAGTCGACAATTTCTTTCAAAACTGCATGCTCTTGGATACCTAGAGTACTAGGTTTTTGAGAGAAACGACGGAAGTCAGGAAATATATTTTTTTCAATATATTTGTCTGTATATTTTAAATTTTCTTTAAATTATTTATTTGGGATACACCAGCCTATCTTCTGAAATATTTTCCAACACTTCATCAAGATACTTAGCCGAAATATATCTTGCCATAGGCAAATTTATATCCAGATAGTTGCCACAGTCCTTTGCACAGGCTCCCGGGAACCTCTCCCTCAAAGTCCTTTATAAACTCGAAACATCTCCTTAAGCAAAGGTATAATCTCATTTGACTCATGATTGCCCTTTAAAAGCAGGTAAAATCCTGTTCTACATCCCATAGGTCCGAAATAGAGAATACTCTCTCCGTAATCTTTGTGGTTTCTTAAAAATGTTGCCCCCAGATGCTCTATAGCATGAAGCTCCGCTGTATTTATTACCGGCTCAAAATTCGGTCTGGTCATTCTTATATCAAATGTTGTAACAATCTCTTCACCGACATTATCTTTTCTTGACACATAAACTCCCGGCAGAAGCTTTAGATGGTCTATTGTAAAGCTTGTTATCTTTTCCATAAAATCTCCATTATATGATTTTTTGTCTGCAGGTTTCTCATAGCATTGATTACACAAAGTACAGTTACACCTACATCAGCGAATACCGCTTCCCACATAGTACCAAAACCTATGGCCGCAAGCAATAGGAAAATAAGCTTAACACCCAAAGCAAATATAATATTTTGCTTTGCAATGCTCATAGTTCTTTTTGCAAGTTTGATACCTCTTACTATATTGTAAAGCTTATCATCCATTATAACCACATCCGCCGCTTCAATAGCTGCGTCGGAACCTATACCTCCCATTGCAATACCTATATCGGCTCTTGCCAAAACCGGAGCATCGTTTAATCCGTCACCTACAAATGCCAGTATTTTATTGTCATCAAGTTCCTCTTCCACCTTTTCAACCTTATCCTGTGGTAAAAGTTCAGAGTATGCATAGTCAATTCCCAGCTCATTTGCCACTACATCCGCGACCTCTTTTATATCGCCTGTAAGCATTACAGACTTTTCAACTCCGACACTCTTTAGTGCAATCAGGCTTTCACCTGCATCTTCCTTTATTCGATCATTTATTACGATAGAGCCTAAGAATTTGCCTTCCTCAGCCACATAGACAACACTTCCGAATTCTTCACTTTTTTCAAAATCTATACTGTTTGAAGTCATAAGCTTGTCATTACCTACAAGAACCTCTTTGTCGTCAACTTTTATACTGATACCATGTCCTGCAATCTCTTTTAAGTCACTTAATCTGTCGGAAATATTTGTATTTTCTTCCGATTCTGTTTTCAGTTCTTCATATGCCTTTTTGATAGATATTGCTATAGGATGTGAAGAATACTCTTCCGCCATTGCTGCCTTACTTAACAATTCTTCTTCACTTACATTATTTGGATGTAAGCTTACCACCTCAAAAACTCCCTTTGTTAAGGTACCGGTTTTATCAAACACAAAAGTCCTTACTCCGGCTAAAAGTTCAAGATAATTGCTTCCCTTTATGAGCACACCTATTTTTGACGATGCACCTATACCGCTGAAAAAGCTTAAAGGAATCGCTATAACAAATGCACAAGGACATGATACAACTAAGAATGTAAGTGCCCTGTAAATCCATGTAGCAAATCCTGTTCCCGGAAATATAAAAGGCGGAATCACTGCCAGTGCTATAGCTGCAAAAACAACTATAGGAGTATATATTCCTGCAAACTTTGAGATAAAGTTTTCTGTCTTCGATTTCTTTGCTGCGGCATTTTCCACGAGGTCAAGAATTTTACTTGCTGTAGAATCACTAAACTCTTTTGTAACCTCAAGCTTTAAAAGACCGTCCTTATTTATACTTCCGCTATATACATTGGCACCCTCATTTACACTTCTTGGAACCGACTCTCCTGTAAGTGCCGAAGTATCAAGCATTGCCTTCCCTGAAACTACGATTCCGTCTAAAGGAATAATCTCTCCGGCTTTTACCATTATGATATTTCCCACTTCCACATCATAAGGATCTACAGTTTCCACACTGCCGTCTTCTTTTACAAGATTTGCATAATCAGGTCTTATATTCATCATATCCGATATGGATTTTCTGGATTTATCTACAGCCAGCGACTGTAAAAATTCACCCACCATATAAAAGAGCATAACTCCGACAGCTTCCGGATATTCACCTATTATAACTGCACCTACAGTAGCAATAGTCATAAGGAAGTTTTCATCAAATACCTTACCTCTTTTTATATTTGAGAAGGCTTTTAGTAATACATCCTTTCCCACTATTATATATGCCGCTATGAACAGTCCGAAACTGATTATATTTGACATGGAAAAGCTTATTTTTGAAACTATGACGGCAATTATATAAAGACATGCCCCCATAATTATTTTACTTAACATCTTCTTTTGCTTATTGTTCATATCATCCTTCTATCTAATGAATACACCTGCATTAATTAAATTACGCTCTCTTTACCTCTACATCAGGCTCTTCAATCTTTATTATCTCCATAGCCTTTTCAATAACATCATTTAACTTGTCAGCCTCTGCCTCCAAAGTACATTTTAAAGTCATAAAGTTGATATTTGCACTTGTAATACCGTCAATGGCGGCAAGCTTTTTCTCAAGCTTTGCAGCACAATCCGCACAATCCAAACCTTCTAATTTATAAACTCTCTTCATTTCTTTCTCCTTTAAAAATCTGCTTTACATCTATGAGAGACATGTACGATACCTGTTTCAAATATCTCCTTTACATGTTCGTCATCAAGTGAATAATATACTTCCTTACCTTCTCTTCTTGCTTTAACAAGCCGGGCTTCCTTAAGTGTACCAAGCTGATGTGATACCGCCGACTTTGTCATTCCCAGCACATCACAAATATCAAGTACACATAACTCATGTACATTTAATGCCCAAAGTATCTTTATCCTTGTCGGATCTCCAAATACTTTAAAAAGCTTTGACAGTGAATCTATTGTTTCAGCTTCAAGCATATTTGTCTTTGCTCTTTCCAGTGCCTTGTCTCTGCTTAAACTCTCTACTTAAATACACCTCCCTTAGTTGAATACTTGTTCAACTGTTATGTTGCTATTATAGTTGAATGCTTATTCAACTGTCAAGTGCTGTTTTTAAATTTATATAGAAAATTTAATCAAAAATCCAAGCCTTAAATTTTACAGTCTCATATAGGATCATAAAATAAAGCTCGGATTTAAAAATTTATTATTTATTGTGAAATCTCTCCGCCTGTGACTTTATAAGCTCGATATCATCAAAGTAATTTATTCTCATAGCGTTCTTTACTTCTGAAAGTGTATTCGCGGCTTCATTTCTTGCCACCTCACAGCTTTCCTTAAGCATCTCATAGATTGCCGGAATATCTTTTTCAAATTCCGCTCTTCTTGCTCTAATCGGTGCCAAGGTTTCTTCCATTATGCTTGCAAGGAACTTCTTTACCTTCATATCTCCCAAACCGCCACGTGTATAATGCTCTTTTAGCTCATCAAGTGAATTATAATCCGGAAGGTATTCTGCAAAATGCTCCGGTCTTGAGAAAGCGTCCAGATATGTAAATACGGTATTTCCTTCAAGATGTCCCGGATAGCTTACCTTTATATGTAAAGGATCCGTATACATAGTCTTTATAGCTGCTGCAACAGTATCCGCATCATCTGCAAGATAGATACAGTTTCCAAGTGACTTACTCATCTTTGCCTTACCGTCTGTACCCGGAAGTCTCTTAGCCGCATCTTCCTGTGGTATAAGCGCTTCAGGCTCCACCAAAGTTTCACCGTATACTGAATTGAATTTTCTTACTATCTCTCTGGTCTGCTCAATCATAGGCAACTGATCCTCACCTACAGGTACTGTAGTTGCTTTAAACGCTGTAATATCCGATGCCTGTGATATAGGATATGTGAAAAATCCTACCGGAATACTGTTTTCAAAATTTCTAAGTCCTATCTCAGCCTTTACTGTAGGATTTCTTTGAAGTCTTGAAACTGTAACAAGATTCATATAATAAAATGCCAGCTCTGTGAGCTCCGGTACCATTGACTGTATAAATATATTAGACTTCTTAGGGTCGATACCGCATGCCAGATAATCAAGTACTACCTCTATAATATTTTGTCTTACTTTTTCAGGATTTTCCATATTGTCGGTGAGTGCCTGAGCATCCGCCACCATTATAAAAATCTTTTTAAATTCTCCTGAATTTTGCAATTCAACTCTTCTTTTTAAAGAGCCGATATAATGTCCTACATGTAACTTTCCTGTAGGACGATCTCCTGTAAGGATTATCTTATCCATTTATAACTTCTCCTTTGTCTCTAAGTATTGCCACCATGATACTTAGGAATATCCATAAAAATGGTGTTACCACAGGTAAGTTCAAATTTACGACAGCCTGAGTGGCATAACAAATTACCGCAATAGCACATGCATACAAATATGGCAGCATTGTATTGTCTCTAAGATAAAACAGTCTTGTTCTTAGCGCTTCAACACTTGGAAGTATAAGTGCAAGAATATAGGCTATTGTAGCTATAGGTCCAAGCGTAAATAAAAATTGTATATACTCATTATGTGTTGCATCAAAGAACTGACCGGTTACACTTGTCATTTCTTCGTTTCTAAGTAAGCCGATATATAAACCGAAAGTATCAGGTCCGCTTCCGAAAATCTTATGAAGCAGCGGGAATTTCATATACTCTTCCACGGCGGCTCTCCAGATATAACCTCTGAAAGTACCCCATGAATCATTAAATACAAAATAATCTGCAAGAGCACCGTACTTTTCTTTAGCCGCAGTTACATCCGAGTTTATCTTCATTCCTATAAATACTATTGCCGCAAATACTATAACAAGTATTGCAAGCCAGATATATCTTAAGCTTCTTAAAAGCGCTTCGCCCTCTCTTCTTTTTTCTTTCTTTCTGTATTCAAGTACATACATGATAATAACTGTTACAGCTAAAACTGCAATAATTAAATTTAGATATTTAAAATCACTTATAAAATCGTACAAACCTGAAATACCGAGCACTTTGCCCGCATAGCTTATATTTATCAGCTGTATTATCTTTATTCCAAGAAGATAAGTAAATTGTCAGTAAGAATCTTCTTACACCCTCCATAGTTCTGAATGCCACAAAAGGTACAATTCCGAAAAATGCTGCAAGTGTAAGATATCCGTTATCAGAGGTACCCATTGTAAGTGCAATAAAGTTCATAAGCATTATTACATAGTAGAAAACTATTTTTCCAATGCTCTCACCTCTTCCGTTATCACTTTTAAATGGAGTAGTGATGAACAATGTTCCGGCAATTGCAATATAAAATGCCAAAACAGCGGTATATGTATTTATATTTCCGATGGTTGAAGTGAATATAGGCCACTGCTCAGGGCTTATTTTCTCCTTAAATCCCAATATGTCCATATTGAAATAATCGGTGTATCCAAACAAACATACAGGAATACTTACTGCAAGGAAAACTGTAAAGTAGACCTTGCCAAATGAAAACATGCGACTTACTGTAAAATAAAGTATCACATAGATAGAAATAAGTAAGAGTCCCGAATATCTTCCCTTATCTCCTGTAATAGATTCCATTATAAATCTTCCTGCAAATGCTGTAGAAAGTGCACTCATCAGCCAGAATACCATTATACATATATCCCATATGCTGAATTCTTCTTTGAACCATACGACAAACCCTTTTTTATTCAGATTCTCAAAGAAATTTTTAAATCCGCCTGCAAAACCGCATATTACAATCAAAGCCAAAATCATTATTATTGAAAGAGTCAATACCGTATAATATTTTGTCTGCAAGATGTCAAAATAAAAATCATTGTAGATCAAAGGGAAGATGGTAAACATAGCCATAACCCAAAGTCCGACTATAACATTTGATGCATTCATCAGCTTTCTTTTAGATTTCATATAACCTCCATATCTACAGTCCTAAAAATACCGCTATAGGGTTCATTCTTGATAAAAATACCAAAATCGGGCTGCATTCCAACATTTCAGAAAGATTCGCCCCCATCTTTGTTGTAGAAAGGGCGATGATAAAAATACATCCGACCCAGAATATTATCAATGCAAAAATAAAACCTGTAAAAGCTCCAAGCAGCTGATTGACTCCGCCCAAAACCGGTATCTTGCTTAGAATCTTGTTACCCTTAAACAATATTCCAAGCACCAGCCAAACCAGTACAAATGAACCGATAAAACTTATAGAATTGACAGTCATCTGAGTAACATAGCTTGCAATATAGTCTGAAAAAGTATATACTCCGAGCTTTTCATAAAATACTCTGTCATCATTTTTCTTCAAAACATCTTTGACCTTTGTGGGTACATTCAGTTTATCAATCGCCTCTCTTCTTCCATCGGCATTTGATGAGTCTTCATGCATCTCATTAAGTCCTATTTTTTCATAAATTGTGGTCAAAACAAGTTGGTTTAGTTTGGTGTTTTGCTGCAACTCATTTCTAAGATATGGATTCACAAAATTCAAAGCAATTACACTTGATATGAGCGCCAGCATTGTAATGGATATTTTTAAAAGGCCCTTCATATACCCTCGCGCTATCATACCTATAAAAAACAGTAATATACAGACCTCCAGAACATTAAAACACATTATATCCTAAAATGCTCCTCTCTTAGAATCAATCTGCCTTCTTTATCATACTTAGGATTCATAAATCCGAATATAGCCTTCACAACCCCCGGCCTTTCAGCAAGGTCTGCTGCGTGATCTATAAGATTTCTGGCATTCTTTCTGGTCAATGGAGTTTTATCCTCCTTCATATAATCCGCTCTTTCTTCAACAGCATACTTTGCCTTGTTGTAAAGCACGCATTCTATCTCCTTTGCATAACTGAGTGCATAGTTAATAAAATCGTCCACATCCATAGGAGCGTTATCCTCACCGTCTTCTTCCTCATCCGCTATATCGGCTTCTTCCTTCTCTTCAATCTGAACAGGCTCTTCATCCGGTATCTCATCTTTTTCCACTTCTTTATCTTCTTCCTTTACAGGCTGTGATATAACAGGCTCAATCTTAATGGCCTCTTTTTCTTCCTCTTTCACATCAGACTTTAGATTGTTGTTTGCATGTAAGGTAATGCTGTCCGAGCTTCCTATTTCCTGCATTTCAAACTGAAAATCCTCGCCATATTCCTTCTTTAAAATATTCGCTATGATTTCAAGGTCCGATAATTCTTCAGTACTCTGTGGCTCTTTTTCCGTATCGTCTTCCTCAACAGCTTTCTCCTGTGCCTCCTTGCTTTCTTCCTTCTCAGGCTCCTTTGCTTTATCCTTCAGCTCAATATTTGCCACAATATTCTTTCTCTTTACAGGAACCTCTTCCTCTCTCATAACAAGACTCATTCCATGCAAAAGATCGTTTGCTTCTATAAGGTTTGCAATGCCTTCTATAGTATCCGCAAATACTACAGTCTCCTTACCGTCTCTGATAAACTCTATGAGTTCCGCAATAGTATTATCATCAAGGTATCCCGCATCAACTATAATAAGATCTTTACCTTTAATCTTATCAATAGAGTTCATCACTCCTTTTGCATTAAGGCTCTTTGCCTTGATTTTTAATACTGTATGCTTTATCTTCGTAAGTTCATTTACATCTCTCAACACCTCTATAGCATTTTCAAGAGCCTTTTGTCCTGTTATACCCTCTACCATTATGGAGCCCGGTCTTCTCATCAAATATTCCTTCGGATCTCTTGATTTTGGCGCTTTTGCTTTCATTACCTTTCCGTGCACAGGTAAATCAACCTCCCTACTTTCATCATTTGCAGCCTCTTCCACACTCTCTTCAATAACAACGGTATCGCCCTCTTCTTCATCTTCAGGTGAATCGGATTTTGCAATCTCTTCAGTTCCCTTTTTTTCTTCCCCTTGGATATCTGTTTCTTTTGTTGTATCCTCTTGAATATCGGTTTCTTCTATCATAACGGTACCTTCATCCTCGGCTTCCACTTCTTTATACTCAGGCTCTATAAAGATTTCCTCAGGTTCTTCACCCTTCTTTACCTTTGTTACAAAGTTCTCTCTTCCTTTGTGTAATAGATTTCTTCATCATCTACCACTTCCATTGTTGTTTCACTTTTTATACTGCTTTGGACTACATCCTTTTGTTCTTTTCTTTTGGCCATAACAGATGAAACTGTAGGTACACCCATGTCTATTTCATCGTCAAAATAGCTGTTTATTAAATCATCCTTATCAAATATAGGATTCTTCTTTTCCGGGACATAGTTTTCCAATACCTTTGTTGAAGCCGTTTCTGTAACCGTGATATTCTCTACAGGCGGTTCATCAGGTATCTCCTCTATGAAATCATCATCCTCATCACTTTGATCCGTATTACTTTGAAGTACATCACTCTTATTTGTATTGATATTTATCAAATCAATCTTATCATTTTTTTCTTCTTCGATATCCGACTCATCCGCAACATCAGCCTCGTCTACATCAGCTTTGACTACTTCATCAGCCTGCTCTTTTATATTTTCACTGTCTTTGGCCTGTTCGGCTTTAGTAACCGTATCTTCTAAAACAGGCTCCGCAAGGTGTGAATCTTCAGATGTATCGTCATTGTCTGAAGACTTTCTTTCCTCTTCATCTCTTATCCATGTATTTTGTACTTTATCCATTCCCTCACGTTCATCTCTGCTTCCGTGAGTTTTTGGAAGTCCCATACTGTCAAAATGATTACTGATTCTGCTTTTTCTTCTTTCACCCACGACCGGTGGAGCATTAAATCTTCCCTGTTTGATTCTCTCCACTCTTTCCATATGTGCTCTGACTTCTTCATCTATCTCTCTCATAGATGCATGATCGCCTTCAGTCTTCATCTTATTCAAATTTTCATTTGTGATTGCTATGGCCCTCTTGAGTTCTATTTCAAATTCCGGGTTCACGTTTTCCCCCTTAAATGTTGTTTCTGATATCCTTATTTCGTTTACACCGACAGTCTTTGGAAAAAGCTCAGTATTTATGGAAGCATCCTCATTTGGACTTTCTTCCTCATCAATCAAACTTATAGTAGTTCTTTTTCCTCTCTGGGTTTATATGCACTCATATCATCCAGATTAAGATTCGGATAATTCTCACTTTCATACTGTTTTGCAAGCGCATTTAATCTGTCCTCATAGAACTCCTTGTTATCAACCTGCTCCTGCTGCTTTGAGCTCAAAGGACAGCCTGTTGACTCCTTCAAAGCCGCGGCCTTTTCCACGTACTCACCGACTCCGAATAAAAGCATTATTTCATCACATGTCTTTATACAGTCATCTATTCTTCCTGCTTGAGCATAAAGCTGTGCAAGTTCATATTTCCACTGCTCATCCATCTTCTCGATATCACTGTACTTCTCAAGAATTCTTATCTTCTTATGTATGTCTTCACCCTTTGCCACAGCAATATGATATTCCATAAGATATTTTCTGCTGTCTTGAGGTGATATCTCGATATATTCTCTGTAGTAAGCTTCAGCCTCCGCTATATCTCCCTCTTTTATCGCAAGCATGGTAAGCCTGTACAAAGCTCTTTTGCCGACCGGTGCTCTGTCATAGGCCAAAAGCAATACTTCTCTGGCTTCCTTATACTCATCGTTTTTTTCATAGACTTCTGAAACGGTTGTCAATAAGCCTGCATTATGAACTCTACTCCAGTCGATTGTATCGGTGATTCTCATAGCAGCCTTGTAGTCACCGCTTTTCACCAATTTATTCAGTTGTTCAACCTTTAAATTAAATTCATATTTATCCATACTTGCACCAAACCTCAAGATTTTTTACTTTTGCACCCTAGAGTGCTCTTCTTCCCTCAAGTGCCCTCAAAAGAGTCACTTCGTCAATATATTCCAAATCCCCACCTACAGGGACTCCGCTTGCTATCCTGCTAACCTCTATACCTGTGGGTTTTACAAGTTTTGCTATATACATTGCCGTAGTCTCACCCTCAAGTGTGGAGTTTGTGGCAATTATAACTTCATTTACATCACCCTCAAGTCTTTTTATCAGTTCCTTCAGCTTAATATCCGCCGGACCTATTCCAAGCATTGGCGAAATTGCCCCATGCAAAACATGATATACTCCATTATACTTTCCGGTCTTTTCATATGCCGCCAAATCCCTTGTGTTTTCCACGACCATTATAGTCTTATGATCTCTTTTCTCACTGGCACATATAGGACAGACTTCTCCGTCTGTCAAGGTATAGCATTCTTTGCAATAATTCACATTGCCCTTGGCATCTTTTATAGCCTTTGACAATGACTCTACCTGTTCACTTGACATTCCAATTATGTGAAAAGCAAGCCTTTGTGCGGACTTTGCTCCCACCCCCGGCAGCTTTGAAAGTTCCTCTATAAGCTTGCTGATATGACTGCTGTAATAATCCATTAGAATGGCAACTTTCCTGCTCCACCTGCAATGCCGCCCATCAGTGCGGAATGCTCTTCTTCCATCTTTCTGAGAGCCTCATTTGTAGCCGCCATTATCAAATCTTCTAACATTTCCACATCGTCAGGATCTACCACTTCTTTATCTATAGATACCTTTGTGACTTCCTTTTTACCTGAAACGGTAATACTTACCGCACCGCCTCCGGCGCTTGCGCTAAACTCCTTACCTTCAAAAGCGGCACTTTGCTCCTCCATCTGCTTTGCATCTTCTGAGCCTGCTTCATCAACTGATTTATATTACCGGGCATCATGCCTCCACCGAAACCGCCACGCTTTGCCATAAATATCTCCTTACTGTTCTATAATAATGTCTGCGTTTATAACAGATTTTATCTCGTCTATCGAAACATATCTTGTGTTTCTTACAACCTTATTTTCTCTTAAAGAAATCTGGATTGCAATATCTTTTCCGTATTTTTCTCTTAAAAATGTACGCAAATCTAAGATTGTCGTCTCCTTATTTCCCATATCGTAAAACATCTTATTAAAGAAAATAACATCTATACCGCCTTCTTTCACCGGCTCTATCTCAGCTTCCTTATATACACTGCCCGCCTTGCCGCCAAGATGTTCCACTATGCTGTTCCATTCCTTCTTATTGCCATGAAATCATCATAGGTTGCCTTTGGAAGTTCTATCACTTCCTCAGCTACGGGAATATCTTCTGTTACTTCCACATTTCTTTGCACCGTATTTACCGGTCTTACTCCGGACTCAAGCCTTGAGAGTCTATCCAGTACACTGTCCAGATTATCCTCCATCTCAGGAGTCATAAGTCTTATAAATTCAAGTTCCGCCACAACTCTTTTTTGTGTGGCCGTCTTTAATTTATTGGACAGTTCCGACAAATTTCTAATATACCGCATAAGCGTTTCTTTGGAAACAATATTTGCTTTTTCTTTTAAATTTTGTAAGTTCTGTTCCGACATGTCAACCAACGAACTGTCATTTTGTGTGGACTTAAGTATCAGAATATTTCTCAGATACCATAGAAAATCCGTCACGAACTGCCCTATCTCTTTTCCGTCTATTATGGAATTATTCAAAAGATTCAACACTTCTATAGTATTGCCCTCAAGTACTCCGTCCAAAAGCTCATTAAATACACTTATATCTGAAGCACCCAGTATATCCAGTACCGCTTCATAGCTTATCTTTTCATTTTGTAAAAACGAAATACATTCATCCAAAAGGCTAAGTGCATCTCTCATAGCTCCGTCCGCAGTTTTTGCAATATACTCAATCGCCCTGTCTTCTATATCAACGCCTTCACTCTTACACAGGATCTTTAGCCTTTCCGATATGGTATCGATACCTATTCTTTTAAAATCATATCTTTGGCATCTTGACAGCACTGTAACCGGCAGCTTATGTACCTCTGTGGTTGCCAGAATAAATATAACATATTGCGGCGGTTCTTCAAGAGTTTTTAAAAGTGCATTAAACGCTCCTGTAGAAAGCATATGCACCTCATCTATAATAAACACTTTGTACTTTCCGAAAGTTGGCGGATATTGTACCTGTTCCTTTATATCCCTTATATTATCCACACCGTTATTGGAAGCCGCATCTATTTCCACTACATTTATAGAAGCCTCACTGAGTATTGATTTACAGGTAGGGCATTCATTACACGGTCCGGCATCTGTAGGATTTTCACAATTGAGTGCCCTTGCCATTATCTTGGCTATACTTGTTTTTCCTGTACCTCTTGTTCCGCAAAAAAGATATGCATGTGATATTCTTCCGGTCTTTAACTGATTTTTTAAAGTTCTTGTTATAGCTTCCTGACCTACTACCTCATCAAAATTTGAAGGTCGAAACTTCCTATATAATGCTGTATAAGCCATCTGCTTCCTTTCTATTTGTCGCCAAAACTTATTCCAACAAGTCTTGCCTCTCTTACAAGTGAAGACTCGGGATCTACATATTTTAACTTGCCGGCAGACTCATTTAAAGCAATATCCGTAACCTCTGTGCCCTTTAATACCACAAGACGACCAAACTTTTTTCCAAGTATAAGTTCGGCTCCATGCGCACCAAGCCTTGTAGAAAGAGCTCTGTCATAAGGATTCGGGTCTCCGCCTCTTTGAGTATGTCCCGGAACCGTAACTCTTACATCCACATCTGTTTCGGCACTCAGCATATCTCCTATTTCATAACTTATGGAAGGATATCTGCCTGCATCTTTTAACTTCTTCTTTTTTAATTCTTTTTTTGAAAGGGCCGCATCTTCCTTTGATATTGCACCCTCTGCCACTGCAAGTATGGTAAACTTCTTGCCTTCCTTCTCTCTTGTCTTTATAGCCTCGGCTATTTTTTTTATATCATAAGGTATCTCAGGTATCAAAATGATGTCCGCACCGCCTGCAAGACCTGCGTACAGTGTAAGCCATCCCACCTTATGCCCCATTACTTCTACAATAAAGACTCTGCTGTGAGAGGCTGCTGTAGTATGAATGCAATCAATAGCATTTGTAGCTATTTCCATTGCACTTTGAAACCGAATGTCATATCCGTACCGTAAAGATCATTATCTATGGTCTTTGGCAGACCTATGACATTTAATCCCTCTTCACTTAAGAGATTTGCAGTTTTTTGTGAACCGTTTCCGCCAAGCACCACAAGGCAATCAAGTTTTAACTTCTTATAAGTTGATTTCATTGCCTCCACTTTATCCATACCGTTTGCATCGGGCTCTCTCATAAGTTTGAAAGGCTGACGGCTGGTTCCGAGCATAGTTCCGCCCGTTGTCAATATACCCGAAAAATCTGAAGGTTTCATTACTCTGTATTCCTCATACATAAGCCCCTTGTAGCCTTCAAGAAAACCTATTATTTCCACCTCTTTATCAGATTTGTAAAGACTCTTTGCCACACCGCGCATTGTTGCGTTTAAGGCCTGACAATCTCCTCCACTTGTTAGCATACCAACTCTCAGCATATTAAACTCCTTTGCACAAAGTCGAAACAAATTCACTGCTTTTGCATTTAAGCATTGTCTTTAATTATAACCTAATTTTATTCATTATACAACAAAAAAAGCCCTTCCCAATAGCTCACTGTCTATCAAGTAGGACCTTCATGCGCCTTCAGGGACTCGAACCCTGGACAAATAGATTAAGAGTCTACTGCTCTACCAACTGAGCTAAAGGCGCTTTTTTTATTTTTTTGCATTCCTGTTTTTTGAACACTTCGATATAATACAATATATAAAAAGTTGTTGTCAACATATTTTTTTAAAAAAAGATTGAAAATTATTTTTTTATTTTATTATTATATAATCTATAGTATATTTATTTTACAATTCCCGTCGTCGCCGGAACGCTTCGGGGATTGTAAAACAAATACTGTATAACTATTCTTTCGCTGTATATATTCTCCTATATCCCTCTTCCGATATTTCAGCCACCTGCTCTATTTCATTATGCTTATCATTGATCTTAAGTTCATTATCTTTTAAATAAAAGACATCTTTTTCATCCCAGAACTTTTCACTTAAACTCATATCAATTTCAAACTCCACACAGGTTCCGCAAGATGAACTCAGGCTTCTTGGCACCGGCTTCACGATACCCTTAATACCGTACTCCCTAAGTCCTCTTTCAAATCTTATAGCTCCAAAGTGTGAAAAGAAAGTGGCTATATATTTTTTGATCATTTGATGATCACCAGCTTGTACTCACCGTTTTCCTCTGTGACTTCTACATTATATCCCTCACCCTTTACAAATCTTGTGACATTTTCCAGGGCATTCTTGCTGTCGACCATCATTTCATATCTGCTCTCTTTGCTTGCCAGAGCTTTCTTTATCATTATTACAGGCTCAGGGCATGAGCATCCTCTTGCATCTACCATTATGCATTCTCCTTTTTCATCGTATTTGCTACCGCAATTATTGTTACTACAACAAGTCCTATAATAACGGCTATTTTTCCGTTTGCACTCGGTCCTTTGCCTGATGCCGCAAGTGCAAAGTTATGTGCAAATGCCGCACCTGCAAACAATCCAAGGAATGTAAAAGCTGAATCTGTATTTCCCTCACCTGTAAGTACAAGCTGTCTGAGAGGGCATCCACCAAGAAGGCAGCATCCATATCCTGCAAGCAACATTCCAAGGAAATTCCAAAGTCCGTCATTATGTGCTACAGGCTGCTCCAAAAATCCCAAATTAAACTTTCCAAGTACGAGATTTCCTACCAGAGCCACTACAAGTATTGCCACAAATCCGATCAAAAGTCTTGTTTCTCTAAAGAGGATAAAATCTCTTATTCCTCCAACCATGCAAAGTCTTGTATACTGTGCAATACCACCAACGATAAGACCTGCAACAAGTGAAACGATAACTGCCGCATGCTTTGCTCCCGGACCTCCGTCAGCAGGTGTAAAGAAGATAAATGCAGGTGCCGCAATAACCAAAACAATTAAAACTATCTGTACTATCGGCATTACAAATCCCTGTACCTGCTCCTGTTTATAAGTTCTTCCAAGTGAATATCCCTTGTTTAAAAATACTATTCCCGCTACTATTCCACAGACAAATCCCAAAAGACCTACAATTGCATTTAGATCTCCGCCTGCAATACGAAGGATCATTCTAAAAGGACATCCCAAAAACATAAGGCATCCTATCATTACAAAAAATCCAAGCACTAAATCTGAGCAAAGGACTTGAACCGCCCTTTACACTGAATTCCTTTCTGGCAAATGCCACTCCGAAGGCTCCAAGGATAAGTCCCATTATCTCCGGTCTGATATACTGTACAGGCTCCGCTCTGTGAAGTCCAAGTCCGCCTGCTGTATCCCTTATAAAACAAGCAAGACAAAATCCCATGTTGGCAGGATTACCCAGCTTTACCAGAACTACGGCAATTATTCCGATAATAATTCCCGTTCCTCCAATCACAACTTTTTTTCGTTCTTCATTTCTCCTCCTTAATGTTTTTCTAAATAAAAAAACTAAATATTTTTTTATAATTATAACATGTAATCTAAATATTATTTATATGATTAACTAATCTTACACAACCATTTATTGACTTTGTCTATAAATAAAACTATAATTGAGATATAATTATTTGTGCTTCAAATATTTCGTGAGGTGGCTTTTTGAAAAGAATTTATTTTGACAATGCCGCAACTTCATATCCCAAGCCTGCAAAGGTTAGTGAATCCATGCTTGATTATATACAAAATGTCGGATCCAATGTAAATCGTTCGGGATATAAAGATGCATATAAGGCAGAAGATATTTTGTATGAGACCAGACAGCTCCTATGCTCAATGTTTAATGGAGGGGATTGTAAAAATGTTATTTTTACCGCAAATATTACTACATCATTGAATATTGTACTAAAAGGGACTCTTAAAGAGCGGGGATCATATATTGACATCATCTATGGAGCATAATGCCGTAATGAGACCTCTAAAACAGCTCTCCTCATCGGGTATTTCATATGACAATATCCCTTGCTTTAGCGACGGCTCACTTGATACCTCCTCACTTAATTCAATGCTGAAGTCAAATACTAAAGCGGTTGTAATGACTCATGCATCAAATATCTGTGGTACTTTGATGCCCTATAGCTGAAGTAGGAAAATTTTGCAGAGAAAACAAGCTCTATTTTATAGTCGACTCGGCACAAACTGCAGGTCTTTTCCCCATTGATATGGAAACCATGAATATAGATGTGCTTACCTTTACAGGCCATAAGGCATTACTCGGTCCTCAGGGTATCGGAGGCTTTATATTAAAAGAACATATGATAGATATTATAGAACCGCTTATCCTTGGAGGTACAGGCAGTATATCACACACTTTGGATATCCCTGACTTTATGCCTGACAGATTTGAATCCGGTACATTAAATATACCGGGAATATACGGACTGAATGCCTCTTTAAAATATATTAATGAAATCGGTATGGACAATATAATAAAAAAGGAACTTAGTCTTACCGGAGCCTTTTTAGACGGAATATCAGATATACCTGAAATCAGGATATACGGTAAAACCGATACTAAAAACAGAGCGGCTGTTGTGTCAATTGATATAAAAGAAAGGGATCCGTCCGATATTGCATATATTCTTGAAGATACATACGGCATACAGACAAGAGTAGGACTTCATTGTGCACCGACAGCGCACCAAAGTCTTGGAAGCTACCCGAAAGGAAGTATAAGATTTTCCTTTGGACATAATAATAATTTGGAAGAAATAAAACACTGCATACAAGCATTAAAGGAGATAATTTATGGAATTTAGACAATTGGAGGCTTTCGTTGCCACCGCCGAATTAAAGAGTTTTTCACAGGCAGCAAAATATTTATATCTTTCACAATCTACTATCAGCTCACATGTTCAAAACTTAGAGGATGACTTGGGCAGAAAGCTGCTTTTAAGAACCACAAAGTCCATTACTCTCACACCTGAAGGTGAGACCTTTCTCTCATATGCCAGAAATAGTGGAAACCAAGGATCAGGCTGTACTCTCATTGCAACAGTCATCTAAAAGCATGTTACATATAGGCGCTTCCTCCATACCTTCAGGCTATCTTCTTCCTAAGATTATTGCAGGCTTTAAAGAGAAATACCCTGAAATGCATTTCAGTATCTGGCAGGGAAGCAGTGACGAAATAGCAGAGCTTTTACTTAGCGACAGCGTTGATATAGCATTTACCGGCAAAGACATAAACTCACCGCTTTGTGAGAGCCTTAAGGTATGTCCGGATCATCTTATGCTGGTTACACCTGCAACGGAGGAATACAAAAAATTAAGGGACAGCCATGCCAAAATATCGGATATATTAAAATATCCTATGATATTAAGATCCAACGGATCCGGCACACAATTTGTAGCCAGCAAGCTTCTCGAAGGGCTTGGCATAAAGAAAAGCGACTTAAATGTTATTGCACAGACAAATGACCTTGAATCAATACAGCAGATGATAGTTCACGGTATGGGCATAAGTATCTGCTCAAGATTTTCCACTCAGAATTTATTGGATAGCGACAAGGTGATAACATATCCGCTTGATAATGCAAATATGAGACATTTTTCATTACATTATATGAATATAAAGAAATCCCATCCGACAATTAAGCTTTTCCTTGACTATGTGCAAAACTTAGTAGATGAAGGTATTTACAAATAAAACAAGAGCCGATGAAATCGTTTTGATCTCACCGGCTCTTATATCTTATCTGAAAATTATGTACATGATTCCACAAATCGATACAGTGATTAATACAGTAACAATTACTGACAGGATTTTTTGATATGGACGCTTTGCATTTTCTTCAAGTTTCTTTAATTCATCCAATCCTTTTCCCTCTGTAAATGCTACAATTTCCTTATAGCTTTGAATATTATTGTTTTTCTTGATTTTCTCTATTTTAAACGCAAAAATCATTGCAGTCATCCATAATATAAAGCATGGAATAAACGCATAAACACCAATAAATTTAAACAGCGGAAATATTGACCCTACCGATAGAAAAAATAAAATCAGCATCATTAGAGAATACAACTTCATTTTCTTAACTTCTTCCGAATGGATTTCAACCTTCATCAAATCAACATCTCCTTTAATCAAATTATCAATAGATACCTCTAATACTTCACTCAATAAGATTATACTGTTAATGTCCGGATAACTTTTGTCATTCTCCCAATTGGAAATAGTCTGTCTTGAGACAAAAACTCTTTCAGCAAGATTATCCTGTGTAAAAGACTTCTCATTTCTGTAGTATTTGATTCTTTTACCAAGTTCCAAAATTAGTACCTCCTTTCTCGATAATATTATTGAAGATGTTATGATTTTTCTATCAAATGCTCTTTACATACATATGTTTTTACCTGTCAAAGCTCTTTTACGTACTCGTGGAAATCAAGTTTTCAATGTCATTCTCATCTTATACCAGATAGTATCGCCATGATTTGACTGTGATATACCCTCATCCTCATATCCAAATTCTGCATAAAAAAGTCTGAGTCCGTCTTTACAGGTAAGTACTATTCCTTTTCTTCCTCTACCCCTACAATCCTCTATTACCTTCTTCATCACCTGATTTGCAAGCCCCTGACCTCTGTAAGGCTTTTCTGTAACTACGGAGAATATCATCTGCCACTCTCCGTCTTTTTTATGCATAGAGGCATCGTCATACATAATATCGGTAAGATCCTCTTCATCGGTAGCCATACCGTTTATGAAACTCTTTATAATCCCATCCTCTTCCAGTATCCAAAAGCACTCCGGAAAACTTTCCATCCTCTTTCTTATGCTTTCCCTACTTGCCGCCTCAGCCTTTGGATAAGAATCCGCCTCTATCTGTGCCAGTCTGTCCAAATCCTCCGCTTTTACATATCTAATCATACATACCCCTTTAATTCATATAAAATCCTAAAACTTTTATCATCAAGCTGTATTATTCCAAGTCTTTTAAACCCAAGTTTTTCCACAGCTTTTTGCATAGTTTTGTTATCCTCATGGGTTTCTATTCTTAAAATAGATATTTCCTTCTTTGCAAAATCTACTATACGGCTTACAATATTTCTTTTACTTCCATCACTTGCCACTCTATGTATTATCCCATACTCCTTATCAGAAGAAAATTTAAGTTCTTGACTATTTTCATAGCCCTTTATAAATACAAAACAGGCAAAAATATGACCATTATCTTCCAATACATAGCCTATTTTTTCTTCTATATCCTTATTTACGATATTTTTTTCGGGATAACTGTCCTTCCACTGATTTGGATTGCCGCTATTTTTCATATATTCCCTTGCAATAGCATATATCTCCATTATCCTGTTATAATCAGAAGGAATTGCTTTTCTAATATTCATCCTATACTTCCTTTACCCAAAGTTTGTAATATAAACAGTAATAATATACTGCTCTCTATTTAAAAAAGGCATATTATAGACAAAGCCTATAACATGCCCTATATCTTTATGGTCCTACCGAAACCTTGATTCCAAGCTGTCCATATGGCCAGATAATATCCATTACATCATTGCTTACAGCAACACAACCCGCTGTAGGTACACCTTTTTGATAATTTCCGTGGATCATTATTGCACCGCCAAGTGCTGTATTCCATGGAGGACATACCTTCTTATCAATAGCTGTGTAGATGGCATCTTTTTCTTCCTGTGTAATAATTCCCTGTTCAAATCCTCTGTCGGCTGCCGCCTTATCAGGGTAAGAAAGTCCAAGAGATAAATGATATGCACTCTTATCATTTCTTACACAGATATAGTAATCGCCATTCGGGGTTGTTCTGTCACCCTGCTTTTGCTTTGTTCCGTTTGCTGAAAACTCTCCAAGACTGCATGGCCATTTACCTACTACCTTATTGTCGGCTATAAGTGTAAGCTCCTTGCTTGTCTTACTTACATAGATTCTTGTAGCAGGCTCAGTCTGCTGCGGTGTGTAATTGCTTGTAGTTACCTTTCTTACTGTTGCGGCATATACACTAAAGCTCATAAGTCCTATAATAATTGACAAAACAAGTAATGCCACAATGCTTTTTCTCATCTTCATAAAAACCCTTTCTAAAAATACATTTAATTTATAAACATCGCATCCCCAAAACTGAAAAATCTGTATTTCTCTTTTACAGCCTCCTCATAGGCATGCAATATATTTTCTCTTCCTGCCAATGCACTTACAAGCATTACTAAAGTGGACTCCGGTAAATGAAAGTTTGTAATAAGTGCATCCAAAACCTTAAACTTATATCCCGGATATATGAAAATATCTGTCCACCCCGACTTTTCTTCAAGATGTCCGTTTTCATCCGCCGCACTTTCTATGGTTCTGGTACTTGTGGTTCCCACACAGATAACCCTTTTTCCATTTTCCCTTGTACTGTTGATTATATCCGCAGCCTCTTTTGATATTTGAAAAAACTCGGAATGCATATGATGTTCATTTACATCCGTAACCTTTACAGGCCTAAAAGTACCAAGTCCCACATGCAAAGTAACCTTTGCAAGTCTGATACCCTTTTTCTCAATTTTGTCAAGCAGCTCCTTTGTAAAATGCAAACCGGCCGTAGGTGCCGCAGCAGAGCCCTCATTCTTTGCATATACTGTCTGATATCTGTTTTTATCCTTCAGCACATGTGTAATATATGGCGGAAGCGGCATAGTTCCAAGCTTATCTAAGATCTCTTCAAAAATCCCTTCAAACTCGAATTCTATAATCCTGTTACCTTCCTCCACAATATCAACTATTGTTCCCAAAAGTAATCCGTCTCCAAAATCAATCTTCGCTCCGACCTTACATTTTTTTCCCGGCTTTACAAGGCATTCCCAAGCGGTCTTTGACTTTCTCTTTAAAAGAAGTATTTCTATCGCCGCTCCGGTATCCTTTTTTACACCCATAAGTCTTGCAGGTATTACCTTTGTTTCATTAAGTACCAGACAATCACCCTCATTTAGATAATCTATAATATCAAAAAAATGCTTATGACTGATATCTCCGCTTACTTTATCAAGTACCAAAAGTCTTGAAGATGCTCTGTCTTCAAGAGGGTCCTGTGCTATAAGTTCCTGTGGCAGATCATACCAAAAATCTCTTACATCCATATCAGTTTCCGCTCTTTGTCTCGGCTATTGACACATTAGCTTCCTCTTTATCGGTTTCTGTAATACTCTCTACAGTACTTTCTTCTACAGTTGTTTCTGTAGGTTGCTCTGAAGTTTCCACTGCGCACTGCTCTCATTTGTAGAAGCATTTTGCACCCAAATAGAATAAAGTGTACCAAGCTGTATATCACTTGTTAATGCAGTTGCAAGGTCTTTCCTCATCTGTGCATCAAGAGCAATAATATCTTCCGACTTCGACACCTCATCCACATACTGCCTCTCTTCAGCAGTCAGCTTGTCAGTCTCTACCATATAAAAAGCATCCTTAGGCTCTTCTTTTACATATGCCCATGTAAGCATAGGTGCCTTTGTATCAATATCATGGAACTTTACATTTGAACTGATAAATACCACATATGAATTATCCTCATATCCCTTTGTCACATAGGTAACAGTATCATCAAATGATTCGTATACCTTTGCCTCATCTGTAAGTTTTGCCTGTAAATCCGCAAGTCCGTCCTCATCGCTTCTTCCAAAGACATTGTACATTCTTCTGGCATCCGCATTTACTTTTGCATACTGATATGCCTTCACAAGCTCTATAATTCCCGGAATCGGATCCTTTTGCATACCATATGTTTTATAATCCGATAATACTTTTTCCTCTTCAGACATGGTAGACTCTGCAACTGTGGTGGTCTCCTCAGTGCTTGCCGTATTACTTGTATTGCTGCAGCCTGTAGCAACAGCCATCATCACTGCCATCATACCTATTCCTGTTATTATTTTTTTATTTCTCATAAATGCCTCTTTATAATTAATTTATAACCTTTTGATTCCGGTATTATTTTTATCAAATATTATTGCAAAAAGCACCTATCAATTTATTATAAAAAATGATATAATTTTGTAATATTTGTTTGTATCAATAGCGTATTGGATAACGCATCAGACTCCGACTCTGAAGACTGTGGGTTCGAATCCCACTTGATACATTATTTTTTTATATGAAATATAAGGAGAACTATGTTAAAGAATGAAGTTTTAAAAATCTTATTATCAAATAACATTCACGTATCCGGTCAAGATATTTCAGAAAGTCTAGGTGTCTCAAGGACCGCCGTATGGAAGGCTATTTCCGCACTAAAAAAAGATGGCTACAATATAGAATCCGTCAATAACAAAGGCTATCTTCTTTTGGCAAAAAGTAATATTCTAAATCAAGTGGAAATAGAGCAAAATATAAGTTCTTATAAACTCTCCAATGCACCACAGATAATATATCTGGATGAAGTCGACTCCACCAATAACTATGCCCGACTGATGGCAGACAAGATAAATTCCGACTTCCTTGTAGTAGCCGATATGCAAACTTTGGGAAAAGGCAGAATGGGAAGAAGTTGGAGTTCACCTGCCGGAATCGGTATCTTTATGAGCCTTTGTATAAAGCCTGAGATTGCTGTAGAAAAGGCTTCTATGATCACTCTGGTAACCGCCATCTCCATTTGTGATGCTATAGAAGAGCTTTACCCTATAAACGCCACCATCAAATGGCCGAATGATATAGTCATAAATTCAAAGAAAATATCAGGTATACTTACGGAAATGAGCTCAGATATGGACGGTATAAAATACATTATTTCGGGAATGGGTATAAATGTTAATAATAAGGAATTTCCCTGATGATATAAAAAGATATGGCATCATCTCTTTTGCTTGAAACAGGTATTTTAATGGACAGAGCTAAATTAATTGCAGGTATTATATATCACTTCTATAAGAACTTTAATACTTTTTTAAAAACAGAGGATATGAGCGGACTTAAAGAAAATTATGAGAAGCATTTGGCAAATATCGGCAAAGACGTGAAGATTCTTGACCCTAAAGGTAGTTATCAAGCCGTCGCACTTGGAATCGATGAAACAGGTGCCTTGCTTGTAAATGCCGAAGGAAAAATAAAAAGAATTATCAGCGGTGAGGTCAGTGTACGTGGACTCTATGGCTATATATAAAATGAGCAGGGAAAACTGCTTTTTTGTAAGCAAAAATCGTTGACATACAA